>JADFXP010000023.1 GCA_015233465.1 Candidatus Magnetominusculus dajiuhuensis | reverse complement strand
GGCAGACGATCTCACAGATGGCTATATTTTTTGAGGGCAGATTGAATCTGGAACTGACTTTATGATATATTAAGAGGGTGGCTAATGAATGAGCCATTACCCTTGACACAGTTTAATTTACAGACCCATTCTGACTCAAAAAATATATTGGAGTTTAAATAATTATTTAATAATTTTTTGCTTTTTTCTGCGTTCTCTGTGGCTCAGAGGTGAATTTTAATATTTGTTGTAGATTTTTATATTTACTTATATTAAAACATTTAGGAGCAGGTGCCTTGTGGGACACTTGCTCCCGTAATATTCTCTTGACTCAGTAATTATTATTGTATCTTATTAGGCTGATTCATCTCCTTGTCAATCTCATTTTGAAGCTCTTCGTAAGACTTTTTAGCCTGTACTTGCTGCCAAAGTGCATGTTCATTTTTAAAACTCGTTGTTACGGAATTTTTGACATATTGATTTACAGTACTTTTATCAATCGTCACAAGCACAAAGAGTTCATTCTCTGGAGAAATCCACATGTCTTTTTGCTTAGAGCCTTGTAATATCTCATTGGCTACTTGTTTTGAGACTTGTGTTGAAACCCTGTCTATTGCCTCAGTATCATCAATACCAGATGCCTCAGTAAAATTCTTTACCATATTTTTGACCTTGACTTTAAGAATCCTTGCAAGCTCATCTCTGGCATTTGATAATGCCTCTACACGTGCAAAATTCAATCCAGCCTTTGTGATTTTTGAGTAGCCATACGATGCAAGACCATCATCAGATTCAGGTTTAAATACCCACCGCGGCGCATTTGTTAATTTTTGGTCAAGCTTTATTTCGCCTTTTGACGTAGTCCTTGATGTACATCCTAACAAAAGCATTAAACTTGAAATCATTATTAATAAATATACAAATCTAATTTTCATAAATCTAACCTCCTGAACTTTTTTAGTCTCCATTGAATATATAGCAAGATTTGTTCCAAGAGGTTAATGCAATGTTTTAAAGGTTTGTGGATAAGTGTAATATGGTAAATAATTTCCTAGTCGGTAAATATTTCTCTATTATGGGGTCAAGGGGGCGAGCTCCCTTGCGGGTTGAGGGCAGAGCCCTCAAGACAAACATTATTTCTTTTTTATATTATCTTCTATATCAGGTTCTACAATTACGATGTCGCTATCGTCTATTTCAGCGACAATCTCAATTGAGTCGTCATTTTCATACAGTATTGAGTCATCTAATGAATTTGGTTTTGATGGTATTTTTTGATCAGATTCAAAATCTATATTAACTGAAAGTCCCTCTATTTTTTCTGCTATAGGAGCGGTTGCTTCTATAATTCCAGCGGGTTCGGCATCCAAATCTATATTAACTGAAATCCCTTCAATATTTTCAACGATTGGAACAGATGCTTCTTTAATCCCAGCAGGTTCAGCATCTAAATCTATATTAACTGAGATCCCTTCAATATTTTCAACTTTAGGCGCAGATGCCTCTATTATTCCTTCTGGTTCTGCGTCTAAGTCAATATTCACAGAAAGTCCTTCAATCGTTTCTTCAACCGGCATTTGTGTATCGGCAATTGGCTCTTCAGTTAAATCAACGTTGTCAGTTATTTTACTCATTGGTTCTTCAGGCTCTACTTCAGGAGCAATATCAAAACTTGTGTCTTCAATATCTTTCATCAAAAGCCTTGCAGTATCGTCATTGGTTGTGTCTTTTACAAATGTAGAGAGATTAATTGTACCTATTTCTTCTGATTTGCTTGGAGTAACAGCATGTCTAACAGGAGGTCTTGGTTCATTAGAGACATCTTCAACTGGTTCTATACTAGATATTTCAACGGTATCAATTTTTTGTTCAGGTTTTGGCAGCCATTCTGATTCATCTGGAATAGGATTAATCTTAGAAAGATCTATAGTCCCAGCATTTTCATTTACCTTCTCAATGTCTGGTTCTTGAGATAACGGTTTGATTGAAGTAAGATCTATAGTACCAGCATTTTCTGCAGGAATATTTTGTATAGTTTCTTCAGATGTCTCTTGAGTCTCAGGGACGGGTTCAAATGAAGATAGATCAAAAGTGCCGTCATTGACAACAGGGCTATCTGGTGAAGGTTCTTCTGACAGTTCAGAAGGATCAGGCATTGGTTCAAATGCAGATAAATCAAATGTGCCTTTATTTGCATCTTCAGCTTCAAGTTGTAATGTATTTTCATCTATCATTGTTTTTATTTTAGGAATATCAGCCTTTCCCTTTTTAGATTTCACCTCTGATAGAGACCCTTCTTCAAAGATCTTTGATACCTCTGCCTTGTCTGTTATTAGATTTACTCTGGTTAGATAATATCCAGGAAGAATTAACATAGATCCGTAAAACATCAATGCAGTAGAATATATAATAAATAATGAGGTTAATATTATCCCTGTTGGGTTAAAAAGACTAAATAGCACAGCTATTACTGGAATGACTAAAGGCGAAATAAATAACGATGATAATCCATTTTTTTTCTCAAGCCCTAGTTTTTCGTATATCTCCATCCAAAGCAGCACACCTACAGCTATATTTACTACAGGTACAACTAAAAGAGCAAGCCACCATTTAGGCTTCTCAGCAGCCTTTATAATTGTAACAGTACTTGCAATTGGGATTAAACCAAGCCATGGTTTTTCTAATTGTAATTTCTTTGCAATGGAAAACAGTGTATATTGAAAATATAAAATGGACAGCAGAAGCAAAGCTAAAATTATAATTTGTTTAGTTCCCAGATCCTTTTTATTAGGAAGTTTTATCAAAGGTAATTCAAGTTTATTTAACGCTGGCTGTGTAAGAGTCGGTTTTATTGCAGGTTTTCCAATTTTTTGTTCTGGAGGTGGAACAGGTTTAACTTCTTGAGGCTTTTCTTCAGTTGATAATCCTGGTATTATTGGTGAAATTAATTTATTAATTACTTGTATCTTTGTTAAATTATTATCAGCAGTTGATTTATTAGGTTCATTGGTAGACTCTTGTACTGGAGCAGTTTCATTTAGAGTGCGGTTATGCGCAGGAGGTGATTGTCTTTTTATTGATGCAGGAGTTGGCTGCTCTGTATCTTGAGTATTATCAATATCTTCATTTGGATAAATAGGGCGAGGATAGTCAGTTATATGGGTATTTCCTTCATTGTCTTCCCATTTGTAAACTTCACCATTACAAATAGCTACATTAACAAGAAATATTATGCTTATCAACAGTATGCTTAAATATTTAAACATTACAACCCCCCAGTTCTACTGGATATCACTTAAAAAATTATTTATTAATATATCATAAATTATCTTATTAATATAGGTCAAACTTAAAGTAAAATATTATGATTTATTTAGATAAAATTTAACTTTATTTTATAAAATATCAAATTTTTCTTGTATTTGCAGCCACTACTGCAAATACCTTGGATGCTCCACCAGCAATTAATGTTTTAGCGCATTCATTTATAGTTGTGCCTGTTGTCATAACATCATCAACCAAAATAATTATTTGTCCATTGATCTTTTCAGTTGTAATAAATGCACCTTTGAGAGCCAATCTTCTTTCAGAGCCTTTTAAGAGCGCTTGTTGTCCTGTTTCTTTAATTTTAGCTAATAGGTTGAAATGCACTGGAATTTTGTATTTGCTGCCAAGTTTACGTGCTAACAAAAGGCTTTGATTAAATCCACGTTCTTTAAGGCGTTTTTTTGTCACTGGTACTGGAATCATTATATCTGCCTCAGGGAGCGGTAGATCAGACATAAGTTTGGCTATGGCATCAGCGAATCTGGTTAGAGATGAATATTTAAATAAATGAATCGCCTCTCTGATAGTTCCTTCAAATGTGGTATAGGATATTGCCTTTGAATAATACGGCATAAGTTTGATACAGTCAGCACATATCTCCATATAAACTGCTGGAAGCGGCTTTGAACAAATACTACAGCAATGCTCTTTAATTTGGGTAATCTCTGACCAGCACAGTTTACAAATTGGGGATGTTTCAAAATTATCCGAATTGCCTTGACAGATTGGACACCTTGAGGGATATATGAGATTTAATGAGTTATTTAAAATATTAAGTACTGATGTGCGAATCATTTTCCCCCTTAGTGTTTTTGCAGGACAATTATTTTGTAAAATATATCAAAAAAGCCTGTCCATAATCATATTTACAATTCCAAGGATGACCATTTTTAAATATGCGTCTAAGCCAAAGTACTAGATTAAATATATTTGTCAAAGCTAGTTCAATCTTTTCAGGCAAAAGAGAAAATGGAAATTCTGGAGAATGTGAAATCATTGGCAATGGATACATTCCAATACATAATGCACCCTTAATATTAAATTTATCTAAAATATCTAAATAAACCTGAGGTATATAATTATTTCTATAAATCTCAGGTTTTATAGATTTTTTTGATTGTTTGCTTATTACAAAAAATATAATCTTTAATAACTTATTTATCCAATTAAAATGTTTCTGTATGTTATTTGGCATATCAGGAACGATATATGCGAGCATAATTCCATTCTTTTTAAGAACCCTTAACTGTTCAGAGATTATGGGCGATACGTTTTCAAAATGTTCAAGCAGTCCAATGCTTACAACTACATCAAATGAATTTGTCTTATATGGGAGATTTAAGGCATCTCCGCAGACTGGCAGCCCCTTGTGTCCATTTTTTTTAAAAATCTCTCTGCCAATTAAAAGAATTTCCTGCGAATAATCTAATAAATGACACACATAGCCGTTTTCAGCAAAATAGCTTGAAATACTACCCCTTCCGCATCCAACCTCAAGGCAGATTCCACTTTTATTCCCAATTAATCCCTTAAATACATCCCAGTGATTTTTAAAAGCAAGTTGAATCTGATTTGCTGGAGTATTAGGAGTCCAATGATTATAGAGAGATTCTTCTCTTAGTTTCCAGCTTTTATTAAATTGATTAGCTGCATCAGGCATTGTTTATTGTATCACTCCTTTATTGATATAAATAATCCTGTCTGAAACTGCCTCCATCTGATCCATATTGTGAGTGACAACGATAAGCGTCCTTCCAGATTTTTTTAGATGAAGAATCTGATTCATACATTTTTTTTTAAAATCCTCATCTCCAACTGCAAGTATCTCATCAATCAAAAAAATATCCGCCTCAGTATGCACAGCAACAGAAAAGGCAAGCCTTACATACATTCCAGTAGAATATTTCTTCACAGCAACATCGATCATATCTTTATCTAAGCCAGAAAATTCAATAATTGCGTCAATATTTTTTCTTATTTGTTTGATAGTCATGCCAAGAATGGAGGCATTGACATATATATTTTCTCTGCCTGTTAGATCAAGATGAAATCCTGCGCCTTGTTGAATCATTGGGGCAATTCTGCCATTAATCTGCAGCGTTCCCCTTGTGGGACTAGTAATATTGCCAATGATTTTAAGTATTGTTGATTTCCCAGAGCCATTTGGCCCATAAAGCCCAAGACACTGCCCTTTTTTTACAGAAAAATTAATACCTTTTAATGCCCAAAATGTTCCGTCTGGCTGATTTGAGATTGGTTTATGTTTGAATAAATTTACAACATCCTCTCTGATAGAGCGGTGAGTAATATTATTTAATTTGTATTGCTTCCAAATATCATTTAATGTAATCATAATTGTTTAATTGATTTAAATTACGTCAGCGAATTTTCTTTCAATTTTTTTGAAATATACTATACTTGCAAAGAAATATATCAATAAAATAACTGATACAATTAGGAATTGCCATACGATAACGCCTCTGCCTTCAATGAGACATCTTCGCATGTTTTCAATAATAAATGTCAATGGATTTAAAAATAATAAGAGTTTTATCTTTATTGAAAGCGCATCTATTGAATAAAATATAGGGGTCATAAAAAACCACAGTCTCATGACAAATCCAGATGCCACATTTACGTCTCTGTAAAAGACATTTAATGACGACAGCATTAGAGACATAGCGACTGTAAATAATATCAACTGGATAAACAAAGGGAAAAACCATAACACATACCACGTTAAGCTGATATTATAAAAAAACATAAAGAAAACAAATAATATTGAGGCAAGCAGAAAATCAACAAATGCCACAATTATCTGAGAAATCGGAAGAATCTCACGAGGGAAATATATCTTTGTTATAAGATTATATTGGTTTACAAGGCACGGTATTGCATAGTTGATGGCAGTTGAGAAAAATGTCCACGGCACGAGTGCCGCATAGAAAAATATCATCTTAGGATACCCTGAAACCTTTGTCGGCATTAGATATGTGAAGATAAATGAAAATACCAGCATTAAACTAAGAGGTTGAATTATTGCCCATGCAATACCAATTGTAGTCTGACGGTATCTAACGGATATCTCTCTCCAAGTTAGTATCAATAACAGGTCTTTATATTGTATTAAATTTCTATAAATTTTTAGCATTTTAATAATGTTATTATAACTGATAAAAAAAGATTTTATCCTTAATATATTAGAAAATTGCATTAAAACAGTAATTACTGGACAATCAGTTATATTAACTGTTATTTTATAAATAAAGAAGTAAGTCTAAGGGGGATATATGAAGAATTTGAAAGATATATTTTTTATTGTTTTTATATCAATTGCAGTCCTTTCCTGTTCATCCACAGATCCAAAAAAAATGAAGGTGCCTATGGGTGATAAGGTGACTGCCCCAGAAGTAAAGGTCACTAAATATACAGACCCTCTTAAAGACTTTGGGTTAATGCTTGAGATATACCTAACAAAACCTACAAAGATTATCCTGAAAGAGGTTACTGATAAGACAAACGCCTCTCAATCAACTGGCGGTGAGATTCAACAAAATATAACAGAGATTAGCAAAAGCACCCTGAATTCAATGGGTGAAAATGTTATATATATAGAATATGACCCAGAATTTATAGCAAATATGCAGCAAACAGGATATTCTGATTTTGGGAATAAACTTATACCTGACGTTATAGTAACTGGCGCTATTACAGAATTTGACAGGTCATTATCTCAATGGCAAAGTGTGTCATTTTTGGATGATTCAGCGGGTCAGAGTAAATCGCGTATTACCCTTGATTTTAATATGAGAGACTTTAAAACCCTGACCAGCATACCAAGCATGACAACTGTAACCAGTATGGAAGTACAAAGGGGACAGGCTGGAAAGGAAACTGCCATCAGTCTTTTAGGAATAACATACGGCGCAAATGGCAGCATGAGAAAGACTCAAGGCAGACATGATGCTATCAGGCAGTTAGTTCAATCCTCAATGCTTCAATTAGTAGGCAAATATGCTGCTGTTCCTTATTGGAGGGTGTTGGGCAGCGATGCAGTGCCTGATGAATATGTTTTAAGAAACCTAAAGCGGGAATTTGAAAGGTTAAGTCCAAACGAGCAAATCTCACGCACACAGAGGTATTTGAATTTACATGGATATGATGTTGATATAACAGGAACATTAGATTCAAAGACAAAGACAGCATTTGACGATTTCCGTTCAAAGAATAATGTTTTGGATAGTCAGCTTGATCCAAATACTTATTTAAGGATATATCTAACCGTACCAATAAATGAGGCAACATATGAACGCTCACAGGCGTTGAATGCTGGACAAAATCTTGGAACTAATAAGAATAATCAGGTAGCAGGCGAGACGTTATTTGAAATAAGTAAGGTTGGAAACATGTTGACAGCAGCATACGGTCATTTTAAGCAAGGTGATTTCCAGACATCTATTCAGATGTTTACTGATTCGCTTAATGTTACGCCAACTCCTGTTGCATATTATTTTATAGCCCTATGTTATCAATCCATGAAGGATGTAAATAAAGCGATAGTTAGTTTAGAGACTGGAACAAGGGCATTTAATGATTTTGAGCTTTGGAAGGCGCTTGGATTAGCATACAGCGAGCTTGGAGATAAGGAAAAGGCAAGAAAGGCTTTTACTGCTGCTAATGCAATAAATCCTAATGACAGACAGATAAAATTCTTTTTGGAAGAAAAATAATCATTATTGGTTAAGGCATTTAAGACATGGGGGCAGTTGTATTTATAGTATAAATCATGTATGAAAATGTTAAACTAAACCCATGCTAAAAACTCAAACATGCACTAAAGATTTTCATCAAGAACTATTTTATACTTCTGATTTGATTTCAATATATAATACGGATATTTTAAAGACAGGAATTATTGAAGATGGATCAATAGATTTAATAGTAACCTCGCCCCCTTATAATCTGGATATAAAATATAATTCCCATGATGATAAGACCTCTTATAATGATTATCTTTTATTTACCGAAGAATGGCTTGATAGATGTTATGGAACATTAAAGGATGATGGTAGGTTTTGTCTAAATATTCCATTAGATAAAAATAAGGGCGGGCAGCAGAGTATCTGTGCTGATATAACAACTATTGCCAAGAAAATTGGCTTCAAATATCATTCAACAATAATCTGGAACGAAGGAAACATTTCAAGACGAACTGCATGGGGGTCATGGCTTTCGGCTTCTGCCCCATATGTTATAGCTCCTGTTGAAGTAATCGTAATTCTTTATAAGAAAGAATGGAAAAAAAGGAGCGGCAGCAGGATTTCTGATATAACAAAACAAGATTTTATGGATTGGACAAATGGGGTATGGAATTTTAGCGGAGAGAGTAAAAAAAGGATCGGACATCCTGCGCCATTTCCAGTTGAACTGCCAAGACGTTGTATTAAGTTATTTACATATGTAGGGGATAGAGTGCTTGACCCATTTGCTGGGAGCGGGTCAACTCTGCTTGCATGTTTAGAGACTGGACGAGTAGGGATAGGGGTTGAGATTGATGAGGGGTATTGTGAACTCTCAAAGAATCGAATATTAAATGAAACTAAGAAGATTCAAATTAAGATAGATAATGAGTAAGAGTATAAGTGTTTTAGTCTTAGAATATTTTGAGATGTTTCCTAAAAAAGATATTAATCACGCTCCAGTAGTAGATTGGGTAACAGCAGAATATTTAAAGGAAAATCCAGAACCTCCAAGAGATATTTGGCGTGCAATTCGTAAATTACATCAAGAAGGAATACTTATAAAGGTTAAAAAAGGGGTTTATCGTTATGACCCTGATTTTATTAAAGAGGCAATATTATTAGATTTTCCAGCTGATATTAAGGAAGAGATATTTAAACGTGATAATTATCAATGCGTTGTCTGTGGTCAAGGCAGGAAAGATGGCGTTGAGATCTGCGCAGACCATATCAAACCAAAAGATAAAAATGGGGATAACTCTATAGAAAATGGTCAGACCTTATGTACAAAACATAATCTGATAAAAAAGAACTATTCACAAACTGAGGCAGGAAAGAAGTATTTTATCAAAATGTATAAAATAGCTGTTTCAAATAATGATTTAAATATGATTAAGTTTTGTAAAGATGTCTTTGATGTTTATGATAAACATAATATTGATGAACATATCAAGAGACCTGATTGAGATTAATCTTAGGCGGGTTCAAGTTTGTAACTTGAACCTTAGATTTAATGTAAAGAGAAACAGTTTTTATATAATATGAACTATTAGGTTCAAGTTACAAACTTGAACCCGCGATGCTCTATAGTATACTAGGTGGTAATATTAAATTAAATGAGATGATATGAATAATTTCCTAAAATCCATAAATTACGACAAGAATAAAATCAACATTTACTTAATCCTCCTAAGTTCCCCAGTCCTATTAACAATCTTCTGGTACTTCGGAAAGGCGCGGTTTTATAAGCAAATATTCGGGATTTTATCTAATGGTTCAAATACTGAATTCTACACATATGTCCTTGAATTTATGAGTTTTTTTATATTGATGTTTGTAATTCCTGCACTATTTATCAGATTCCGTCTAAAGAAAAATATCTCTGAGTTTGGGCTTGGGCTTGGAGATATAAAATTTGGCATTAAGTTTATTGCGGTAATTATTCCATGTCTAATTCTTCCGATAATCTATTTTGCCTCAAAGATGCCTGATATAAGAGGCGAGTATCCTTTATTTAGAATGCTTTATACGCGGAAAGACCTTGTCTTTTTATATGAACTTTGTTATGTTATTTTCTATTATTTTGCATGGGAATTTTATTTTCGAGGATTTCTATTATTTTCATTAAAGGTTGAATTTGGCGGGGTTAATGCCATATTGATTGAGACAATTTCATCCTGTCTCATTCACATAGGTAAACCGCCCGGTGAAACTATTGGTTCTATTATTGTCGGTGTGATATTTGGTCTTATTGCCTTACGTACTAAATCTATTTGGTATGTTTTTATTCTGCATGCAGTTATCGGAGTTCTTACAGATATATTTATTATTTTTGGTTAGAGGTTAATATCGTAATTGTAGGGGCAGGTCTTGTACCTGCCCTTTGGGTAACCACAAGGGTTACCCCTACAAAAGATTATTGATAAGGTGATAAATGAGCGTAATCTTAATAACAGGTATAAATGGTTTTATAGGAAGTAATATTGCCAAGAGATTTATCTCTGATGGTCATAAGGTCAGGGGACTTGTTCGTAAGACCTCTGATCTATCGTTTATTGATGGAATGAATATTGAACTTTTTTATGGCGATATAACTTCTACTGATACACTTTCAGTACCTGTAAAAGGGGCAGATATAGTTATACATGCTGCTGGTTTTGCCTCTGATTGGGGGAGTTATGAGAAGTTTTATAGGATTAATGTAGAGGGAACTCAAAACATTGCAAGGGCATCGTGTCAAGGCGGGGTCAAGAGATTTGTACATATCAGCACAACTGCTGCGTATGGATTTTCGGGGTTTCAATATATGGAAGAGTCTGAACCAATGGCTGATACAATATTTGCATATTGTGAGACTAAAAAGATTGCAGAGAAGTGGTTATTTGAACTTGCGAAGTCATCAGAGATGGAGATTGTGGCAATAAGGCCTGGCAATGTATTTGGCCCAAATGATCATACATTTATAGAAAAATATGCTGACGCATTGACCGCAGGGAAGGGCGGGTATATTGGAGGCGGAAGGACTTGGACAGCGCCTACTTATGTAGAGAATCTGGTAGATGGAATTGTTCTTGCATGTTTCAAAAAAGAGGCAGCAGGCGAGGCATTTTTTATAACCGATGGGCTGGAGATTGATTGGCGGACATTTACTGAGAAATTATGTATAGAATTAGGGATAAAACCTCCTATACTATCTATTCCATTTCGTGTAGGATACATAATTGCATATTTAATGGAGATAATTTATAAGTTATTTCAGATAAAAAAAGACCCGTTATTAACAAGATATAGAATATCAAATGGAGGCAGGGATTATCATTTTTCCATTAAGAAGGCTGCGGTTTTATTAGGATATTCACCAAAGGTTACCCTTGAAGACTCAGTAAAAAGAACGGCGCAATGGTATAAGGGGTCAAGGGGTCTTAGACCCCTTGCGGGATTATAAGGGCGGAGCCCTTATGCCTTTAAATTATTTCAAGTGCTGAGAAGAAATAAGGAATCTCAAAAGCAGCAGATTCGGGGGAATCAGAACCGTGTACAGTATTTCTTTCAAGGTCTGTAGCGAGGTCTGCTCTAATGGTACCCGGTTTAGCGTCTTTAGGGTTGGTAGCTCCCATTAAGTCTCTTACCTTAGCGATTGCATCATCGCCTTCTATTGCCATGACTACAACAGGGCCTTCGGACATAAAATCTGTCAGGCTATCGTAAAACGGCCTTGCCTTATGAACGATATAAAATCCTTTGGCTTCTTCTTTTGATAATTTAATCCTTTTAAGGGCAATGATTTTAAGACCAGCGGATTCAAAACGCTTGATAACATCGCCTATAACATTTTTTGCTGTTCCATCTGGTTTTACAATTGATAAAGTTCGCTGCATAATTATCTCCTTTATTTAATTCTCATAAGGGCTCTGCCCTTAAAATCCCGCAAGGGAACTCGTTCCCTTGACCCATTAATTTCATAGGTTTAACTTTGATACAGATTCTCTTACGGAGGTTACGGAATTAGCAAAATCTTTCTTTTCATTTTCGTTTAGATCAATCTCAATAATACGTTCAGCACCTGATGCGCCAATTATAACAGGTACACCTGAATAAACACCCTTAAATCCATATTCCCCATTTAGATAACATGCGGCAGGAATTAACAGTTTTTCATCAAATATAATAGCCTTTATCATCTGAAATACTGATGCTGCAGGAGCGTAAAAAGCGCTGCCCTTTTCAAGTAATTTAACAATCTCAGCCCCGCCTGATGCGGTTCTTTTGATCAATTCGTTAATTTTATCTGCGGACATCAATTCTGTTAGTGGTATACCTCCAACGGTTGTAAAACGCGGAAGAGGAAGCATCTGATCGCCATGTCCGCCAAGCACCATTGTATTAACTATAGAAGGCGAGACCTTTAGTTCCATAGCAATAAAGGTTTTAAACCTTGAACTATCTAGTATACCGCCCATTCCTAAGACTTTATTTGAGGTAAATCCTGTTACAGAAAATACAAGCTGTGTCATAACATCCATTGGGTTTGTAACAACAATGACTATTGAATCAGGGCAATATTTAGCGATATTAACGGCAGCATTACGAACAATATCAGCATTGACATTTAATAGGTCATCTCGTGACATACCGGGTTTACGGGCAATTCCAGCAGTTATGATAACTATATTGGAATTCTTAATATCTGAAAAATCACTTGTCCCTGAAACCTGAGATGCAGAATTCCATATTGGACAAGCCTCAGCAATATCAAGGGCTTTTCCTTTAGCCATATTTCCTTCAATATCAAGCAAAATTACATCTCCCATGCCGTGAAATGCGATAAGTTGAGCAATAGAAGCGCCGACATTTCCAGCGCCGATTATAGTTGTTTTATACTTCATAATAGACTCCTAAGATTTTCAAATATTTTAATTCTAATTATATGTTAAGATGTTTAAAATTAGCAAATTAATTACTTTTAAGACAATAAAATATTTCAGAAAAAAATATATATAATTTGTTAATATAGACATTGTGGTAATGGAGAGGTGACCGAGAGGCCGAAGGTGCATGACTGGAAATCATGTGTGGTGTTAAAGCCACCGAGGGTTCGAATCCCTCCTTCTCCGCCATAATCATTTTTTTCTGTGCAGTTGGGAAATGGCCCTGCGCAATAGAAAGTTGTGAACCTCGTCAGGTCCGGAAGGAAGCAGCGATAAGCATCCTACTATGTGCCGCAGCAAGTCGTTTCCCGGCTGCACAGAGAAAAATGGTTTCTTTTATAATGGGTTCAAAGAGACAAGTCCCTTTGCGGGAGTTTGAGGGCAGAGCCCTCAAAAAAAGAGGTTCATAGCTTGGGATACACAGTATTAGCCCGCACATTAAGGCCAAAGTTATTTGATGATTTAGTTGGTCAAGAATCAATTGTACGAATCCTCAAAAATACGATTTCTGAAAAAAGGATAGCGCATGCCTATTTATTTTCAGGTCCAAGGGGCGTAGGTAAAACCTCTTCTGCAAGGATTTTAGCAAGGGCAGTTAATTGTTCTAATATTTCTGTTGATAATCCATGTAATGTATGTCCAAATTGTAAGTCATCCTTAGAGGGTTCATCAATAGATGTTATTGAGATAGACGGTGCGTCTAATAATAGTGTAGATGATATTAGAGACCTTCGAGAGACGGTTAAATACGCTCCTTCTGGCGCAAAATACAAGGTATATATAATAGATGAGGCGCATATGCTTTCTGCTTCTGCATTTAATGCGTTACTAAAGACCCTTGAAGAGCCTCCGCCTCATGTAATATTTATACTTGCGACCACTGCTCCGAGCAAGATTTTAACAACCGTGTTGTCAAGATGTCAGCACCTTCCATTTAGACGAATCTCTTCTGAGGATATAGAGCATCGAATAAGGTCAATTTCAGAGTCTGAAGGCATTAAGATAACACCTGAGGCATTAAAATTAATCTCTGTTGCAGCAGATGGCAGTATGCGTGATTCCTTAACATTATTAGATCAGATTTGTTCTTTTTCTACGGATATTACAGAATCTGATGTAAGGGCAATGCTTGGTATCTCTGATGATACTCCTATAATGTCAATGGCGCAATCGTTGATAAACGGCGATAGATTGATGATTATAAAGATTATTGAACAGTTATATGAATCAGGAATTGAACTGAGAAATTTTATTTCAGAGCTTGTTAAATATATAAGGGATGTACTTGTAACTAAGATAACCCTAAAAGATGATGCCTTAGTTGGTTATAATGAACGAAAGGTTAAGGAGATAAAAGAACTTGCAGACTCTAACAGCGCAGAGACTCTTACTGTATTACTAAATGAATTGATTAATGCTGAGGCATTAGTAAGGGGTGCAAATTCACAAAGAATAGCCCTTGAGATGTCATTAATTAGGGTAAGTTTTATTAATGTGATTCGTCCAATTAATGAGATTATTGACGAATTAAAGTCTTTTAAAGGAGGGATTTCATTAGAGAAAGTACCTAAAAACATAGAAGACGTTAAAAAAATAAAATCTCCTAACATAATAGAAAAACGTTTAGAAAATAAAATAGAAGAGCATTGTTCAATTGAAAATGAATTGGACAATAGTCCCAAACTTGTTGATGAGCCAGAAATAACGTCACTGCATCCTAAGATTAATATAGAAAGCAATGATTTTGGGAGGTTATGGAGTTTGGTTTTAGAGAGTCTTGAGAGTTCTGATTATAAACTGTGGTGTAAACTAAATGATAAGAAAGCAGAGGTTGATGATAAGTGCGTAAATATTACATTTCCTGAAAAAGATATACATTTTGATTCAGTTTCTAAGCAAAAAAAATCAATTCAGGATATAATAAAGAGATTAACAGGAAGTGAATTGGCTGTTAATATTATAAAAAAGAAAGGAGAGTCATTAGAGAATGTAGTTCCAACTACGAGAAATAAAAATATGGAAGAAGCGCTGTCTGATCCAATAATTATAGATGCACTTGATTTGTTTGACGGCAGAATTGTTACGGTTAAAACAAGAGATAAGGCAGGCAGATAACTTATTATTATAGGGTAAACTCTAATACTTGGAAGGTATTAAGGAAAGTAAAGGAAAATATTATTAAAATGGAGAATGAAATGACAAAGAAGATGCTTGGTAATCTGATGCGTGAGGCTCAGAAACTTCAAGAAAAAATGACTAAGATGCAGGAAGAGGCAAGAGAAAAAACTGCTGAGGCAACTGCCGGAGGCGGAATGGTGACTGCTATTGCAAATGGAGCTGGACAGTTAATTTCAGTTAAGATTGAGAAGGAAGTGGTTAATCCAGAAGATGTAGATATGCTTCAAGATCTTATAATTGCAGCATCTAATGAGGCAATAAAAAGGGCTCAAGAGATGGTTAATGCAGAGATGTCTAAATTAACTGGAGGGCTTCAGATTCCTGGGATGCCTGATCTTGGCGGTATGTTTGGGAAATAATATGTCAGAAGGGATTATAGGCAGATTGATAGATGCCTTAACTAGTCTTCCGGGTATTGGCAGGAAGACTGCCCAGCGGCTGGCATTTTTTATCTTAACTATGCCTAAGGATCAGGCAGAGGCTATTGCTTCTGCTATAATTGATGTTAAGAATAAGGCATGTTTTTGCAGTGTTTGTTTTAATATAACTTCAAGTGAAACATGCGAGATTTGCTCAAATCAATCACGTGATCAATCTAAGATTTGCGTAGTTGAAGAGCCAAGTAATATTATGGTAATTGAGAGGGCTCGTGTCTTTGATGGTTTATATCATGTACTTTTAGGTTCGCTCTCACCGATTGATGGAATCACTCCAGATAGATTGAAGATAGAGGAATTAAGACAGCGCGTTGCTAAGGGGAATATCACAGAGGTAATTTTAGCTACAAATCCAAATACTAAAGGTGAAATGACTGCTCAATATGTAGCGGATGTCTTAAAACCATTTAATATTGCAGTCAGCAGAATCGCCTATGGTCTGCCTATGGGAGGAGATATAGAATTTGCCGATGAGGTAACAATGAGCAGGTCTTTGCAGGGGCGGAAAAGCATTGTTTAGTTTATTATAATCGTTTATCTCAGATATCCTCCACTCAGTTAATTAAATCAACAAGATTTGCTCATTTATTAAACTATTTCTTTAATACAATTTCCTTTTTTGTTAAAAATAATTTATAATAATATATATGATAAATACTAAACAGAAAATACATTTCAATAAAAAGGCGTTTTTAGCCATAGACGATTTCCCTGATTTTAGAAATACTGTCAGAAGGCTTATTCAATCACTTGGAGTTAAGACAATTGATGTTGTTGCAAGCGCTGATGAAGCGATTGAAAAGATTACGAATAACGATTATGATGTTATACTTTGCGATTATAACTTAGGACCTGATAAACCAAATGGGCAGCAGATTTTAGAAGAGGTTAAGCATAAGAAATTAATCAAATATTCTACTATTTTTCTTATGATTACTGCTGAGGCATTGATGGAAAGCGTTATGGGAGCGCTCGAATATAAGCCTGATGATTATATCTCTAAGCCATTTTCAAAGGAGTTTCTACAAAATAGACTTGAAAAAATCATGGCTAAGAAAAGTAACTTTGAGGATATTGAAAGGGCTATTCAAAGAGATGAATATCTTAAGGCTATACAATTATGTGATAAACATATAGATGCTAAGCCCCCAAATATCATTGAATTTCTCAGATTAAAGGGTGAACTTTTAGTGAAACTCAGCGATTACGGTGAAGCCCTAACGTTGTATGAAAAAATACTTGAGATGCGTAATTTTCTCTGGGCAAGACTTGAGATGGGCAAGATACATTATTACGATAGGAAATATTCATTTGCAAAGGATTTGTTTACAGGTATTATCACAGACAGCCCTAATTATGTTGAGGCTCATGACTGGCTTGCTAAAACTGAAGAAGCCCTTGGAAATCCAAAGGCAGCACAAGCAGTATTGCTTGACGCAGTTCAGCGTTCTCCGAATGCAATACTTAGAAGGAGGGCGCTTGGTGATTTATCTCTAAAAAATAAGGATTATTCAGTTACTGAACAAGCCTACAAGGCAGCTATTGACCTTGGGACTCATTCATTTCTTAAAAGCACGGCAGATTATGTTCACCTTGCCAATGTAGATATGATCAATAAATCACCAGAAGAAGCGCTTCATGTGCTTGACAGCGCAAGGACAATGTTTAAAAAAGCCCAAAATTCAGCCGAGTCTTTTCTCCATATTGAATCAATGTCTGCAATTGTTTATAAGGATTTAAAAAACGATGCTAAGGCAGAAGAATCTCTAAAGGTTACAAAGGAGATGTATAAATCCTTTAAAGGGATAGTTCCAGCAAATGTTGCAATGGATGTTGCCAAGGCATGTATGACGATGAATGATAAAGACAGCGGCATAGAAATCATGAAAGAAATAATAAAGAATAATTATGATAACGATGAACTTATGGCTAAAACTGCAAGTGTATTTAAAGATGTAGGGTTAGAAGATGAGGGTAAGTCAATCATTGAACAGACAAAAAATGAGGCAAAGGCAATAAATAATGAAGGGGTTAAACTCGTTATGAAAGGCGACCTTCCAAAGGCAGTAGACTTATTTAATAAGGCTGTTAAAGGTATGCCTGGGAATAAGATTATACTTGCTAATGCAGTTCAGGCATTGATAATGTTAATCAAAGAGAAAGGTATTAGTCCAAATAATTCTAATCTTGTCAGGCAATACCTTGATCAGATTAAAGCGATTGATTCCTCATACAAAAAATATCAAGAATTGCATGAAGAATTTGAAATAATTGAGAGTAAAGCGCCAAAACCAAATCTAACCACTTAAATAAAAATTAAATTACTGGATGACGCTATCATCTTTTGGGTATTTAATGACCGCAGTAAATTTAAGGATACTTTAAGCAAAATCAGCCTATGTCTTGTTAATTCACGAAAGAATTCGAGTTATTGTATAGCAGGTCAAGAAATTAGCGGGATCAAAATAATCTATATAGCGATAAAAGTAAAGTCAATATTGTTTTAATTGTAGGTGTATTGCATTAATTATGTATAATATTTATATGTCTAAGACATCATTAAATATTATAGTTATTGGAGCAGGAGCATCAGGATTAATGGCTGCAGGGATTGCGGCAGGGCAGGGGGCTGCTGTAAGATTAATTGAAAAAACTCCTGTTTATGGCCGTAAACTAAGTATGACTGGTAATGGCAGGTGCAATATTACTAATACAACACCAATATCAGAATTTTCAAGACATTATCATAGTTCTTCACGCTTTCTTCGTCATGCCTTGCATAGTTTTACAAATCTTGATTGCATAAATTTTTTTGAGGGATTAGGTCGTGGGACGACACCCGAAAGGTTTTCCTTTCACGAAGAAGATAATGGCAGGGTATTGCCTGTTAATAGTAATGGTCATGAAATCTCTGTAGCATTAGCAAAGTGGGCAGTTAGCTGCGGGGTTAAAATAATCCCAAATATCTCAGTAACAAAATTATTAGTTGATAATAATATGATTAAAGGCGTTGAGGCAGTAGATTCAGATAAAAATGTTCTGCAAATGCAGGGAGACTCGGTAATAATTGCAACAGGCGGTAAGTCATATCCTAAAACAGGCTCAACAGGAGACGGGTATGAACTGGCTAAGTCAGTTGGTCATTCAATAATCCCTCTTAGACCAGCACTTGTTCCAATTGAAACGCAAGGAGATCTTACGAAACGTCTTCAAGGCGTAAGTTTGCCTCAAGTTATGGTTACGCTTTGGATTAATAATCTCAAGTCAATGACAAAAATTGGTGATTTAATCTTTACACATTATGGAGTATCAGGGCCATTGATTTTGAATTTGAGCAGATTTATTGTAGATGCCTTAAGAACTCAAAGCGACGTAACTATTTCTATTGATCTATTCCCAAATCTTGATCACCCTCAGATTCAAAGAGAATTTTCATCCTACATCACAATCCATAAAAAACAGCTATTTAATAATCTTTTAATAAATTACCTTCCCAAAAAAATGATACAAGTATGCTGTGAGGAATTAAATATATCTGGCGATAAGATGTTAAATCAACTCTCAGCTAAAGAACTTAAACGATTAAGACTGTGGTTAAAGTCATTAACATTAAAGGTATCTGGTTACCGCACATTTGATGAGGCAATGATTACAGCAGGAGGCGTTGATACTGATGAAGTAGATCCCAAAACCATGCAGTCAAAGATTGTAAAAGGGTTGTATTTTGCTGGGGAGGCCTTGGACATTGACGCTGAAACTGGAGGATTTAATCTGCAGGCAGCGTTTTCTACAGGATGGTTAGCTGGGAAATCATGTACTTTAAGGTCTCTGCCCTTAAAAATCCCGCAAAGGGACTCGTCCCTTTGAACCCATTATAAAAGAATTGATGAGAGTATCTCTCCAGCTCCCTTATCAAGTAACCTTTCAGCTAGATTTATTCCAATCTCCTCATGATTTGAAACATCTCCAGAAATGCGCTCACGAATAATAGTCTTCCCATCAACACTGCCTACAAGACCGTCTATAGTTACTTTACCATTATCTAAAGCCGCATGTGCAGCTATTGGTATCTGACAACCGCCTTCAAGTCTCTTTAAAAATTCGCGCTCTGTATTTACACAGATTCCAGATTCATAATGATTTAATGTCGCTATCAAATCCAGAATTTTACTATCTCCATCTCTACATTCAATTCCTATCGCACCTTGTCCAATTGCAGGGAGACTGGTATCAAATGAGAGCAGTTCTGTTATCCTGTCCTCATGGCCAAGACGGCTTAGTCCTGCTCCAGCAAGGATAATCGCATCATAATCGCCTTGATCAAGTTTTCTTAACCTTGTATCAACATTTCCTCTTAACTGCATGATATTAAGGTCAGGTCTGATATTTAATAACTGACATGAACGCCGTAAACTGCTTGTCCCAAGCCTTGCTCCTTTAGGTAGATTAATAAATGCGTCTTTGATTATTTTATCCGTGCCTTTTAAAATTAATGCATCGTTTGGAATGTGTCTTTTACATATTACTGGCAATATCAATCCAGTAGGAAACACCACTGGCACATCTTTTATGCTATGTACAGCAATGTCTGCTTCACCTGAAATCAGAGCCTCTTCTATTTCTTTGACAAAAAGTCCTTTTCCGCCGACCATTGCAAGAGGTACATCAAGGATTTTATCGCCAGTTGTCTTTATAATATTAAGTTCTATTTTAAGCCCAATATGTAATCTTTCAAGTTCAGCCTTAACCCACTGTGCCTGCCAAAGGGCTAATTTACTGCCACGTGTGCCGATTATTAGTTTCATTATTAATATTATTACCTCATAATTATGGGGTCAAGGGGGCAAGCCTCCTTGCGGGTTGAGGGCAGAGCCCTCATGCTTAGGTTATTTTATCAATCTTCATGTAAGAACGCAGCGCTTCTGGTACAATTATGCTCCCATCACTTTGCTGATAATTTTCTATTATCGCAGCAACTGTCCTACCAATTGCAAGCCCTGAACCATTAAGAGTATGTACAAATTCAGTCCCTTTTTTGTCTTTTGGCCTATATCTTATATTTGCGCGGCGGGCTTGAAAATCCTCGAAATTAGAGCATGACGATATTTCTCTATAACAATTCTGTCCAGCCATCCACACCTCAAGGTCATATGTCTTTGCAGAAGAAAATCCTAAATCCCCTGTACATAATGCCATCACTCTATATGGCAGTCCAAGTTGAATTAATATATCTTCAGCTACATTGGTAAGGGTTTCAAGTTCATTATATGAATTTTCTGGTTTAACGAATTTAACCAATTCCACTTTATTAAATTGATGCTGCCTGATTAGTCCGCGTGTGTCTTTGCCGTATGCCCCAGCCTCTCGTCTAAAACATGGGGTATAGGCTGTATAATATATTGGTAGATTGTCTTCATTTATTATTTCGTCAGCGTGAATATTTGTTACAGGTACTTCGGCTGTAGGAATGAGAAAATATTCAGGGTCTGAGGTTTTAAAAAGGTCTGCCTCAAATTTTGGAAGCTGGCCAGTGCCAGTCATGGATTTTCTATTTACAAGGATTGGCGGGAAGATTTCAGTAAACCCTGCCTTAGTGTTGTGGTCAAGCATAAAGTTCATCAATGACCTTTCAAGGCGCGCACCTGCTCCCTTCATTAATGCAAACCTTGCACCAGATATCTTTGCTGCGCGTTCAAAATCTATTATGTCAAGTCTTTCTGCAACGTCCCAATGATTTAGTGATGGGAAATTATTTTTTACTGGTTCGCCCCATCTGCGTATTTCTACATTTTTGCTCTCATCTAATCCTATAGGCACTGATGAATGAGGGATATTTGGGATAGTGAAGATTGTATCATTTATCGCAGATTCTAATCTTCGCAATTGCTCGTCACATTGTGTTATTTTATCAGAGACTGCCTTCATTAGATTAATTTTTTCTGTAGCATCAATCTTAGATTTTTTGAGTTTTCCGATTTCTTCAGATACTGTATTTCTTTGGTTTTTTAATTCTTCGGTATTTTTCAGCAAGATAAGTCTTTCGTTATCTTTATTAAGCAGTTCTGTTATATCAATCTCTTGCCGTCTGTAATTCATAGCAAGATTAAAGGTATCAACATCTTTTTTAATATTTTTAATATCCAACATTTCTTTTTCCTATTTTATTATTTAGTATTACTCAATATGCGAGGTTTTCTTTTATGTTTAAGATGTTTTTAGAGGAGTAATTTATTATTCGTTATGCCTTTCAGTTACATTATCTATCAAGGCATCCATCTTCATCCCATAATCAATCGCATTATCATTAAAAAACTCTATCTTAGGCACGGTTCGCAGTTTTAAATGTCTTCCTATCTCCTTACGAATAAATGAGGATGCCTTGTTTAATATCTCAAGCGTTACATCTTTGGTTTCACGATCTAATACGCTTATATATACCCTTGCCAGCTTTAAATCATCAGGCATGTCTACTTCTGTTACAGTAATAAATCCAAGCCTTGGGTCTTTCAGCTTATATAAAATAGCCTCAGATACCTCTTGTCTGATTAGATCGCTTACGCGGGTTGATCTTTTAAATGGCTGCATTTATAAAATCTCTCTATTATAATCAATAACCACAATCAACGGCTCTTTATCTATCATGTTTTTTATTTTTTCAAAGATGCTGTCAAGATGGCTGTTATCCGTTGTTACGCTTACTATGTAAATCTGCGCTGCCTGCCAAAGATTATTTGGCTCTTCTGATATTGATATATTAAATGTATTTCTTAATCTGTCTTTTAATGATTTAATAATAAATCTCTTTGATTTTAGACTATTTGAATCTGGTATATGAAGATCTACAGTTAATAACCCGATAACCATGATGTTAATAAAGGATTATAGTTTTCCAGCAATCTTCTCTATTGCATAGTTTTCAATAATATCGCCAACTTTTATGTCATTAAAATTCTGAATTAGTAATCCGCATTCATATCCAGCATGCACTTCTTTTACATCATCCTTAAAACGCTTTAATGTCTCAATATGCCCATCAAATATAACTATGCTGTCTCGTATAACCCTTGCGCCATCGCTTGCCCTCTGTATTACCCCAGAAGTTACATAACACCCTGCAATAGTTCCAAGCCTTGATATAAAGAAATTCTGTCTTACCTCAGCAAGTCCCAATATCTTTTCCTTAAATGTCGGTTCAAGCAGTCCTTCTAAACCCTTCTTAATATCATTTAACACATCATAGATTACATTATAAAACTTTATCTCAACGCCTTCTTTTTCAGCAATAGTGGTCGCCTTTGCTACTGCCCTTACATTGAAACCGATTATTATCGCATTAGACGCAGATGCCAGCATTATATCAGATTCATTTATCCCGCCTACTGAGGTATGTATTACCTTTACCTTTACCTTGTCGTGTTTTATGGATTCAACTGAAGATTTTATTGCCTCTGCAGAGCCTTGTACATCTGCCTTTATAATTATATTTAATTCCTTGATCTCTCCTTCTTTTATCATTGCATAGAGATCATCAAGATTTAATTTCTTAGAATGCGATGTAATGCCCTTAAATCCCTTTAATTTGCGGGCTATAGTAATCTGTCTTGCCCTTTTTTCATCAGGGACTGATGTAAATATATCTCCAGCATTTGGTACAGCCGTAAATCCTATTACCTCTACAGGAGTTGACGGAGTTGCCTCCTTTATCTTACGCTCCATATCATCATGCAAAGCCCTGACTCTTCCAAATTCATTGCCTGCTACAAATATATCTCCAACCCTTAGAGTCCCTGTCTGAACAAGCACTGTTGCTACAGGCCCCTTTCCTTTATCAAGTCTGGATTCAATTATTACCCCTGTTGCTGGTTTATTTGGATTTGCCTTTAACTCAATCATCTCAGCCTGAAGCAAAATCATCTCAAGGAGTAAATCAATCCCTATCTTTTTCTTTGCCGAAACCTCAACAAATATATTCTTGCCTCCCCATGCCTCGGAGATTACATTTTTTTCAGCAAGTTCATTTCTGACACGATCTACATCTGCATTTTCTTTATCTATTTTATTTACAGCGACAATTATTGGAACATTTGCAGCATTTGCGTGATTAATTGCCTCTTCAGTCTGCGGCATTACTCCATCATCCGCAGCAACTACTAATACTACAATATCAGTAACCTTTGCACCCCTTGCCCTCATCATTGTAAATGCCTCATGACCTGGGGTATCAAGAAATACTATATCTTTGCCCTTTAGATTTATTTTATAAGCCCCAATATGCTGGGTTATACCGCCAGCTTCACTCTCAGTTACCTTAGTCTTTCTGATAGTATCAAGGAGTGATGTCTTGCCATGATCAACATGTCCCATTATAGTTACTACAGGAGCCCTAGGTAATAAAAGTGAAACATCCTCTGCCATTTCTGTAAGTTCAATATCCTCTACAGGAGCAAATTCTATCTTTATGCCATAGTTATCAGCTACTAAAATAGATGCCTCAACGTCAATTGGTTGATTTATTGTTGGAGTAAAGCCAAGCTCCATAAATTTTTTTATTACATCAGGGAGTTTTTGACCTATTGAATCAGCAAATTCCCTTACTGTAATTCCTTCTGCTAATTTTATATTCTTCTTTCGAGGGGCAGTTGAAGTTAAAGGCTGAGAGATTGGTTCATTTTTGTAATTAATCCTTTGTCTTTGACCTTTATTTCCAATATTTTTAAATTGTGGTTTCTTATAATCTACCTTCCTAATTGAATCCATTACACGCTGCATACTTGCCTTAGAGTTTGTATCAAATTCAGTTAATGTTGATGGATCTGTAATTATTTTATTTATATTTATAAGTGTATCATTAGAATTAGACCTTTTAGATTGCAGTTTTTTTGGTTGAGTTCTTCTTTGCAGATTTTTTTGAGGAAGTCCAGTTATTCCTTTAGGCTGCTCATGTTTAGTGCGTTTAAAACGTGACTCCTCAGGTTTAGTTACCTTTGATTGGGGAAATCCTGGTTTTGCATCTTTAGATTGTACTGGAACTGGTTTAAATTCTTTTGGCCGATTATCAGGTCTGCTTGTGAAATGACTCTTTTTATCAATAGAAGGCCTTTGGTTTTTTGAATCTACCTTTGTAGGCAGAATAACTTTTTTTACTGTATTGCCAAGCCTTGGTTGATTGATAGAATTATTTTCATTAGTTTTAGGAACTGGAGAAAATGCTGGTTTTGTATCTGTTACAGTTGGACTTGTTGTAATTGAGTTTTTAATTTGGGGGTTTGTAATATGGGGGGTTGCAATGGGTGGTGCAGTAACAATTTTCTTTGATTCAACCTTAATAATATTTCTCGTTTCAGGTTTGATTGGTTTAAAAACTCCCTCAATCTTGACAACTAAATCATCTGATACTCCAGAAGAATGTGTTTTGCCTGTAATTCCAAGTTTATCAAGCTCATTAATTATGTCCTTATTTTTAACGCCAAGTCTTCTGGCCAACTCGTTTATTCTCACAATTCCCATCAATCAGCGACCTCCTCAATCAAGAGTTCTTCAAGTTCTCTCAGTTGTCCAGTAGTAATTTCAATTTTTATCTTTAAACTTTTTATAAATTTTTTTAAGCGTATCGTATTTTTACCTTTTTCTTCAAAACAACTCTTGATACAGCTTGATTGTTTACATATATAATAACCTCTGCCATTATTTTTTTGCTCTTTATCAAATACCAATCTGTCTTTATCAATTACAAGACGCAAAAGGTTATGCTTTGATTTTTTTGAGCGGCAGCAAATACATGTTCTTTCAGGCTCTTGTAACATTCCTTTAAATATGTTATCATATGTAGACTAATTTATGCAATTAAATATATAATATTTATCTTAAGTTAAATATTATAATATCTTATTTAATGTAATATAATAATCTATTAATGTTAAGGAGGTTTTTAAGTGGCAATTTGTCAAGTATGCGGGAAAAAACGCGAGGTCGGTAATAACGTTAGTCATGCACATAATAAGTCCAAGAGATGGTTCAGGCCTAATCTTCAAAGGGTTAAGACCATCACAGATCAAGGCACTAAAAGAATCCATATCTGCACTAGATGTTTGAGATCTGGACTGGTAAAAAAAGCGATTTAGTTTCAATAAAATGATTGTCAGGATTGGTTTTTAATTAATATGTTATGAAACGTAAAAAAAACTCAAATCTACAGAAAGCCTCATATGTTTTTGAGTCTATAGCCAAAGAAGTTGGATTATCAAGCTCTGTTGAATTATTAAGGATAAAAAATCAATGGACAACTCTCTTTGACCATCCTGTTTCGCAACATACGGAACCCGTATTGCTTGAAGACAGACAGCTTGTTATAAACGTGAATTCAAACTTATGGCTTTCGGAATTATTTTATCAACGTGACAAGATACTTAAAAAACTTGCTGCATTTAATGTTAAATCAATTAAATTACGTGCAGGTAATGTTTCAAGTCGTGAAGTTAATAATGTAGCGGAAATTAAACTCGTAAAAAAATTAGATGATTCAGAGATTAAATTTATTGATGACTTAGGGGTTAATATTGAAGATAATGAACTTAGGCAGGTTATAAAGAATGCTGCCAAGAGGTCTTTATCCCATAAAGAAGATCAAAAAAATTAATAATTGTTACCTTGGGGCAAGTGCCCCAAACCCGCAAGGCATTGAATAATAATAATATGTTATTCTGATTTTTTTTAAAACTCAACACTTGCTTATAACATCATATTACTGTTAAAATATCAAAGTTTAAAATCTAGCAATAAAACATCTTATGGAAGAACTAAATAATTTACGAAAAGACATTGACGTAATTGATTCAGAGATACTCAAACTTCTCAATCAAAGGGCTGAGATTGTTCTTAAGGTTGCTGAGACAAAGAGAAGTCAAAATCTTAATTATCATATACCTGAAAGAGAATTAGAGATTCTTAATCGGCTAAAGGCTAAAAATACAGGCCCTTTTCCAAATGAAATACTTGAGACAATTTTTAAAGAGATATTTTGCGCATCATTGTCCTTAGAGCAGCCTAATGTTAGACATGTTTCTTATTTTGGCCCTGCTGCAACATTTACGCATCAGGCAGCAATCAGGCATTTTGGTTCTACTTGTAAATTCATACCTATGGATAATATCGGTAAGGTCTTTAGGAGCGTTGATTTAGGAGAGGCTGATTATGGAGTTGTGCCTATTGAAAACTCTAATGAAGGGATTGTCAATTATACTCTTGATATGTTTTTAGATAGTGATTTAAAGATTTATTCAGAGATTATGCTAAAGATTTCACAAAATTTGTTATCTAAAGAAAATGATATTTCAAAGATAAAAAAGATTTATTCACATCCTCAGCCAATTGCACAATGTAGGTTATGGCTTGAAAATAATATGTTAGGCGTGCAAATATATGAGGCTGCAAGCACTGCCGCAGCTGCTGCATTGGTTCAAGAAGAGACAGGAACAGCGGCAATTGCAAGCGAACTAGCCGCAAAGATATATAATCTCAATTTTCTTGAGCGTCATATTGAAGATAATAAAAACAATGTGACTAGATTTCTCGTAATCTCAAAGAATTCTTATGGCAGGACTGGTTCTGATAAAACTTCAATAATGTTTTCAGCAAAGGACATTCCTGGGTCGCTTCATGAAGTGCTTACGCCGTTTAAAAAATCGAAGCTAAACCTGACTAGAATTGAATCAAGACCTACTAAGAAAAAGGCTTGGGATTATGTGTTTTTTGTTGATGTGGCTGGACATATTGAAGATAAAAAGGTTAGAAAAGCTATAGCAGACGTTGAGAAACGTTGTATATTTTTAAAGGTTTTGGGATCTTATCCACTTGTGGATTTTTAGATTCCTTTTTAGATAATGTTCATTTTCCTCGTTAAATCTATTATAGTTAAGGATAATATTTGATAACTGTACCTAAATATGTTGACAAGATTAATCCGTATGTACCGGGTAAGCCCATAGAAGAGCTTGAAAGGGAACTTGGCATAACAGGCTCTATCAAACTTGCATCTAATGAAAATCCACTTGGGGCATCTCCTAAAGCAATATCTGCGATTAAAAATCTCAATTATTCATTAAATAGATACCCTGACGGCAATGGTTTTTATCTCAAAGAGGCATTGTCTGCATTACATAATGTTAAGAGCGATGAAATTATCCTTGGTAATGGTTCAAATGAACTGCTTGATGTTGCCGTAAGGACGTTCATGCAGCCCGGCGATGACGCTGTTATGGCAGATCCTTCATTTATAGTGTATCCGATGTCTGTTTCTTCTGTTGGATGTAATATAGTAAATATTCCTTTAAGAGATTATAGGCATGATTTAAAGGCAATGGCTGATGCTATAACAGTTCACACAAAGATAGTTTTTATCGCAAATCCTAATAACCCAACTGGTACAATAGTTTATAGAGATGAGTTTGATGATTTTATCAATCGTATTCCTGATAGAGTGCTGGTAGTTATGGATGAGGCTTATTATGAATATGTTACTGACAGTGACAATCCTGATACTTTAAAATATTTTAGGGATGGTTTGGATATTCTTATTTTAAGGACATTTTCAAAGGCATATGGGTTGGCAGGGCTTAGGATTGGTTATGGGATTGCAAATTCTGATATTATTAAGCAGATGAATAAGATTAGGGCGCCTTTTAATACTAATACTATTGCTCAAACAGCGGCCATTTCAGCGTTAGATGATGTTGAACATATAAGAAAGTCTATTGAAATAAATGAGCAAGGAAAGTTATATCTTTATAAGGAATTAACGGATATGGGTATATTTTTTGTTAAAACCCAAGCAAATTTTATGTATATTGATTTAAAGGTTGATGTCAGAGAGATTTATATCAAACTTATGGCTCTTGGAATAATAATAAGACCAATGGGACAAACTGTAATCAGGGTAACAATAGGTTTGCCAGAGGAAAATAAACTATTTATAGATAGACTCAAGGAGGTTTTATAGTGGATATAATTGTGCTTAAAAAAACAGTAACAGAAGATGAACTTAATAAGATTGTAGATAAACTCGCTAAAAAGGGTTTAAAGGCAAATATCTCTAAGGGAACGGAACGCACTATAATTGGCGTTATAGGAGATACATCAAAGATTACAGAAGAAGAAAGCGATTCTGTAAAGGCTATGAATGGAGTGGAATCTTTAATGAGGATAATCAAGCCTTATAAATTGGCAAGCAGGGAAATAGTCAAGGAAAACACGGTTATTAATATTAGAGGCCAATTGATTGGCGGAAATCAAATCGCTCTCATTGCAGGTCCTTGCGCAGTTGAAAACAAGAAGATTCTCCTTGAGATAGCTCATGAAGTTCATAAGGCTGGTGCAAATTTTTTAAGAGGCGGAGCTTTTAAACCCCGCACATCTCCATATTCATTTCAGGGGCTTGGTAAGGAAGGACTAGAGATATTGGCAGAGGCAAGGGAGCAGACTGGAATGCCTATTGTTACTGAACTTATGGACTCCAAAGACCTTGATCTGCTGGTTCAATATTCTGATGTCATACAGATTGGCGCAAGGAATATGCAGAATTTCCGTTTACTTTTGGACGTTGGAGAGGTTGATAAACCAATCCTGTTAAAAAGAGGGATAAGCGCAACCATTGAAGAATGGCTCATGGCTGCTGAATATATTATGTCTAAGGGCAATCATAAGGTTATACTTTGCGAAAGAGGAATCAGGACATATGAACGCGCTACAAGAAATACCCTTGATTTAAGCGCAGTGCCAATATTAAAACAGCTTACTCATTTACCGATAATTGTTGATCCATCTCATGCAGTAGGCAGGTGGGATCTTGTATCTCCTATGGCAAGGGCAGCGGTTGCAGCTGGGGCAGACGGGATTATGATAGAGGTTCATACACATCCATCTGAGGCAATGTCTGACGGTGAACAATCTCTAAAACCTAAGGTATTTAGCCAGTTGATTCAAGAGCTAAAACCTATTGCTAAGGCAATTGGCAGAGAAATTTAATGTCATTTAAGCATACAGTTATCATAGGGGTAGGCGCAATTGGAGCGTCCTTTGCTCATTCAATCAAACGTCTTGGACTTTCAGAGCGAGTCTCTGGATATGGCAGGACTGAAAATGTCTTGATCAAGGCAAAGGATAGAGGCATTATTGATGACTATGGACTTAATATAAAGGAGTTATGTCAAGATGCAGACCTTGTTGTATTGACTTCGCCGATTGTGACATTCATTGATATAGTTAAGTCTTTTGCAGGCTATCTTAAAAAAGGCGCTATAGTCACAGATGCAGGAAGCGTTAAGGGAAGTCTTGTATATGATATTGAGGAGATTATGCCTGAAGGAATTCACTTTGTAGGCGTACATCCAATGGCAGGGACTGAGCAGTCTGGTATTGATGCCTCAAAACCCTCTCTATTTGAAGGGGCTACCGTGATTATAACCCCAACTGAAAATACGAATATTGATGCCTTAAATATGATAAAAGAATTATGGACTAAGATAGGGGCTAAGATTAAAATTCTCACCCCTGAACAGCATGATGAAATTATATCTTCTATCAGCCACCTTCCCCATGTCATAGCCTATACACTTGTTAATGCAGTGTTTGATATTGGGATTGATAATATGAATTATTGCAGTAACGGATTTTTAGATACAACACGCATTGCTATGAGTTCGCCGCAAATGTGGAAGGATATATTTCTCTGCAATAAAGATAATATCCTAAAACATATTGAAGTATTCCAAAAAAATCTGGATACTCTAAAAAACTGTCTGGAAAATGAAAACACCGAACAATTGCTGCAAAACCTTACCCATGCTCAAAAACTAAGAAAGGATTTATACAAAGGAGTTAAAGGCATTTCTTAAGGGCTCTGCCCTTAAAATCTCGCAAAGGGACTTGTCCCTTTGAACCCATTAAAAAATGGATACTATTACATTATATAAGACTAATAAATTTAAAGGTAATATTGAACCACCGCCTGATAAATCAATATCCCATCGCGCCATTTTTTTTTCGTCAATTGCAAATGGAAAATCAGTAATTCATAATTTTCTTAATGCAGCTGACCCTATCAGCACTATCAATGCCTTTAGAATGTTAGGAGTTGATATAAAACAAGATGGCAATATTGTAACTGTTACTGGCAATGGACTACGTTCCCTCAGAGAACCAAATAATGTAATTGACTGCGGAAACTCTGGCACAACTATCCGCTTGATCTCTGGACTGCTTAGCGCGTGTACATTTCATTCTGTTTTAACTGGAGATGACTCCCTAAGAGGCAGACCAATGTCAAGGGTAATTACACCTCTTAAAATGATGGATGCAAAAATTGACGCTAGAGCCTCAGGTAAATATCCTCCTATTAGTATCACTGGCGGAAAATTAAGTCCAATAAAATATAAAATGCCTATAGCATCCGCTCAGGTAAAGACATCAATAATACTTGCGGCACTTCTGACAGAAGGAACAACTGAAATTGAACAGCCAATTATGTCAAGAGATCATACGGAGCGAATGTTAAAGGTTTATGGGGCTGATTTAAAGGTTGATGATTTAAAGATTTCAGTAACAGGAGGAAAAGAACTTAATGCAACAGAAGTGTTCGTTCCTGGAGATATATCCTCAGCGGCTTTTTTTATAGCTGCATCTCAGATAATTAAAGGGTCTTCAATTAAAATAAATAATTGTGGTCTAAATCCTACAAGAATAGGACTATTAGAAATCCTTGATAAAAATAAAATGGGTGGTGAAGTAATTAATTACAAAGAAAAAATTACACCTGAATTAATAGGTTCTATTGAGTGCAAATATCCTAAAAATGGTCTAAAGGCAGTAAATATTAGTGAAGACGATATACCATTTTTAATAGACGAATTTCCAATCATAGCTGTCCTTGCAACACAGGCAGAAGGTGAAACTATAATAACAGGAGCACGTGAACTAAGGGTAAAGGAATCAGATAGAATATCTGCTATGGCAGTTGAATTAACTAAAATGGGCGCAGATATTGAGGAACTCCCGGATGGGATGATAATACGCGGGAAGACTAACCTAAAAGGCGCAAGGGTTAATAGTCATAATGACCATAGAATAGCAATGGCTCTTTCAATCGCTGCTTTAATAGCTGACGGCGATACAATTATTGAAGGCAAGTCAGCGGTGGATATTTCATTTCCTGAATTCTATCCAACTTTAGAGAGATTAATTAAATAATGAAAAAGGTAATAGCAATAGACGGCCCATCTGGAGCCGGGAAAAGCACAATAGCAAAGCATATTGCCGATCTAACAGGATTTTCATTTTTAGATACTGGAGCATTATATCGGGCAATTGCAGTAGGTCTTCTAAACTATGAACTTGATGAAGATTCAGGATTAACTAAAATCACAGAAACATTAAAAAAATTATCTATTAAATATGAAAATGGCAGTGTAATATTAAATGGTATAGATGTATCAAAAGAGATAAGAGAAGAGAGAATCAGTCATTATTCATCAGTTTTTTCTGCTCTTAAACCTGTGCGTGATTTTCTACTTGAAGTACAGAGACAGTGCGCAAAGGATTCAAATATTGTGGCAGAAGGAAGGGATATGACAACAGTTGTATTTCCAACGGCTGATATGAAATTTTTTCTCACTGCAACGCCTAAGATACGCGCATTAAGAAGGTTTGAGCAGATAAAAGATGATTATTCAAATGTAACCCTTGAGCAGATTGAAAAAGATATTATAATCAGAGATCAAAGAGATATGGAACGTGATGTTGCGCCATTAAAACAGGCCCAAGATGCAATTTTGATAGATTCATCAGCTAATAGTATTGAACAGACAGTTGAGCAGATAATGAAGGAAATCAAAAATAAAGGGATATGAAGATAATATTAGCCAAAAGATCGGGATTTTGTTTTGGGGTAAAGAGGGCAGTAGATATTGCCTTTGATATGGCAAAACATAAAAAAAATGTCTTTACCATTGGGCCTATTATTCATAATCCTCAGGTAATTGAAAAATTAAAGGAAGAAGGCATCCATCCTACAGAAGAACCAACAAAGGATATGGATGCAGTCATAATCAGGACACATGGCGTTACAGTAGATATGCAGGAAAAGATGCAAAAGATGGGTCTTGAGATTGTAGATGCCACATGTCCATTTGTAAAAAAGGCTCAGCAATATGCTAAACTTCTAAAAGACGAAGGGTATCAGGTTGTAATACTTGGAGAAAGTGATCATCCTGAGGTCAGATCAATATTAAGTTACAGCGGGAAAAATGCCATTGTTGTCGGTAAGGGAGAGTCTCCAAAGGGACTGAAAACAAGGGTTGGGATTGTTGTACAAACCACTCAGTCATTTAATGCGCTAAAAGATTTACTATCAATTGTTGTTGAAAAAACAAAGGAATTTAAGGTATATAATACAATATGCAATTCTACGGCATTAAGGCAAATAGAGGCTGCTGAAATATCTAAAAAAGTTGACCTCATGTTTGTAATTGGCGGAAAAAACAGCGCAAACACTACGCGTCTTGCTAATCAATGCAAGTCTCATGGTGTTACCACTCATCATATTGAGACTGCTTTAGAGGTTGAAGAGGCTTGGCTGAGTAATATAAATACAGTTGGGATAACTGCTGGAGCTTCAACACCTGTTTGGATAATTGAAGAAGTAATAGATAAAATTAAAAAAATATAAGATATATAATAGATTGAATAGGAGGATTGGCGATATTATGGAGATCCAAGATAATGATTTAGAAGAACTTTATGCGGAGACCTTTCGAAGTATAGAGGTAGGGTCAATGATTACAGGAACTGTGATTGGTAAATCACAGGAAGTGGTAATAGTTGACATTGGCTACAAATCTGAAGGGTATATTAAAAGGGAAGAATTCTCTGAACAAGAATATAATGAGCTTAAAGAAGGCTCTAAAATAGAGGTAATAATCTCAAGAATCAAGGATTCAGAAGGCACAATCACATTGTCAAAGAGAAAGGCTTCAATGATGAGGGCGCAGAATTTATTATCAGATGCCCATAACACAGGAGAATCAATCGTTGGCACTATTATTGAAAAGACAAAGGGCGGGTTTATAGTTGATATTTCTGGAATGCGCGCCTTTCTTCCGGGTTCGCAGTATGATATAAAGCCAGTAAAGTCATCTGATGATATAATTGGCACAACTAGTGAGTTTAAGATAATTAAAATGAATAAAAAACTTAATAATGTGATTGTATCAAGGCGTGCCCTATTGGAGGAGACATTAAAGACACAAAAGGTAGAGACTCTTACTGCTATTAAAGAAGGCAGCATAGTAAAGGGATTAGTAAAGAATGTCACAGATTATGGAGTCTTTATAGATTTAGGCGGATTGGATGGATTACTGCATATATCTGATATATCTTGGGGGAGAATAAATCATCCTTCAGAGGTGTTTTCTATTGGAGATCCAGTAGAGGTTGTGGTTTTAAAATATGATGAAGACTCTGAGAAAATCACGCTTGGTTATAAGCAAAAAAAGTCAGATCCATGGCTAAACATTGAAATCAGATACCCAGAAGGAAGTACTGTCACTGGAAAAATTGTAGGCATTAAGGATTATGGAGCATTTATTGAGTTAGAAGAAGGGATTGAGGGATTAGTATATATCTCTGAATTAGACTGGAATCAAAGACCAAAACATCCTTCAAAATACGTTGAGCTTGGACAAGTGGTTCAGGCAGTAGTTTTAAAGGTAGATAAAGAAGAAAGGCGTATATCGCTTGGCATAAAACAGTTGAAACCAAAGCCGTGGGATTTGGTAGCACGGAATTATAAGATTGGTGATACAGTTACAGGGAAGATTAGAAGCCTTACAGATTTTGGAGCATTTATTGCCCTGCCTGAGGGAGTAGATGCCTTGATTCATATTTCAGATATTTCATGGACAAAGCACATCAAACATCCTTCTGAGGTATTTAAGGCTAAGCAGAGGATTGATGCAGTTGTATTAAGTCTTGAGCCAGAAAAAGAACGTATGTCACTTGGAATCAAGCAATTAAACCCTGACCCATGGATAAAAGAAATACCTAATAAGTTTCGACTTGGGGATGAAGTGGAATGTGTTATATTACGGAACAGTGAGCATGGAATATTTGTTGAGATTGATGAAGGACTTGAGGGTCTTATCTATGACTCTGAGATAATCAAGGCAGATGAGAATGTTTTTAAAGAAGGACAGAGATTAAAGGCAAGGATAATAAGGCTTGATACAGAGCAGCGTAAAATAGGGCTTTCAATGTTGAATGCAGTTAAGGAACGTGGAGAATAATGAAAAAATTCTTTTTATATTTTGTTGGGTTGATAGTGATATTAATATTTCTAAGTATTATTTTGACCTTTATGGAGGGCAAGGCATCTTCTGGACAAAAGATAGGAGTAGTAGATATTGAAGGGCCAATCTTTAAATCTGAAGATATAGTTGATGAGATAAAGGAATATAGAGAAGATGATTCAATAAAGGCAATAATTATAAGGGTAAATAGTCCTGGAGGGGCAGTTGTTCCTTCTCAAGAGATATATGATGAGGTAAAAGAAACGGTTAAGAAGAAAAAGGTTGTAATTTCAATGGGGTCTTTAGCTGCATCTGGAGGTTATTATTTATCCGCTCCTGCCTCAAAGATAATAGCAAACCCGGGTACTCTTACAGGATCAATTGGGGTTATAATGGAGCTGCCCAATTTGAAGGGCTTTATGGAGAAGATTGGAGTTAAAAATGATGTAATTAAAAGCGGGAGATATAAAGACCTTGCCTCAATTTTTAGAGGAATAGGGGATGAAGAGAGAGGGATATTACAAAATGTCTTAGATGATGTACATGAACAATTCATTCAGGCAGTGGCAAGTGGACGAAAGATGCCCTATGAAAAGGTAAAAGGACTTGCTGACGGCCGAATATTTACTGGCAGACAGGCTTTAGCATTGGGATTAGTAGATTCAATAGGCGATTTTCAATTTGCTGTTAAAGAGACTGGTAAATTAGCAGGGATAAAGGGAGAGCCAAAGATAGTCTCAAAGAAAGATGAGCTGTCAATATTACATATGTTAAACAATAAGGTTTCATTGATATACAATGATATATTTTCTCCAATGTCTTTAAAATATATGATAAGGCTTTAATGATAATTAATAGTGATAAATATCATATGGGAGGGCATTTAAATGACACGCTCGGAATTAATTAATTTAGTGTCAGGGCAAGTAACAGGATTGACAAAGGCACAAACTGAGGTGATAATTGATACGTTTTTTCAAAGCCTCACAAGCGCATTTCAAAATGGCGAAAAGGTTGAGATCAGGGGATTTGGAATATTCAAATTAAAAACTAGACCAGCTAGAATTGCGCGTAATCCTAAAACTGGCGCAAAGGTTGATGTAACACAAAAGAAACTTATCCATTTTAAGATGGGCAAGGAATTTAAAGACCTATTAAATCCAGGAGGCAAGACAGAGGAGTAACAGATTAACCTCTCTTGTTAGATCATATAATGACAATTCATCGTCGTAATTTTTTGAAAATAATAATAAAGGCTTTTTTTTTATCCTTTTTTCATCGTTTTCTGTAGTGGGGGTATCATTTATATATCCATTTAACAGACAGACTAAAGAACTAGAATATTACCAGTTGACAACATATGATAACCTTCCTAAAAGGGGCGTAAAGAGAATAGACCTTCAGTATAAAAATAATAGAAATCAACAATCTACAGAGCGTATATTTTTAGTAAATCAAGACAAGGCAGTCTTTGCTCTTACGGGTGTTTGCACACATTTAGGTTGTCTAGTAAACTTCAATTACCATAAAAATCAATTTATATGTCCATGTCATGGAGGAACCTATGATATTTCGGGCAAGGTTATCTCAGGTCCTCCAAACAAACCGCTAAAACGTCTACCTATCGAACTAAGAGACGGTAATGTTTATGTTGGGTTGATTGTGTAAATTAATGGGTCAAGGGAACTAGTTCCCTTGCGGGATTTTTAAGGGCAGAGCCCTTAAATGGTTAAATATGTCCAAGCAGAAATTAATATATCAATGTCAAACATGCGGCCACAGCGCTTCAAAGTGGCTGGGCAAGTGTCCGGACTGTGGTGCATGGAACAGTTTTATAGAAGAAAAGATCATTGCCTCAAAACCTCTAAAGACAGGCACAGGGTCAACAGCCGTCTCATTAACTGATATACAGATAAATAAAGAGGACAGCCGTACAACTGGTATAGGCGAATTAGACAGGGTATTAGGGGGCGGTATTGTAAGCGGGGCAGTAGTATTAATTGGCGGAGACCCTGGTATTGGTAAATCTACAATTGTGCTTCAGATGTTAGATGGTCTATTAAGAAATAATGGAGATGACAGTGGAATTGCCCTATATGTATCTGGTGAGGAATCTCTAAAACAGATTAAACTAAGGTCTCAAAGACTTGGAATCAACAACTATAGGATAAAAGTTTTATCTGAGACATGCGTTGATACAATCATTAGTTATGTTAAGGAAATAAAACCAACGGTATTGATTGTAGATTCCATTCAGACGGTATTTTTACAAGACCTTCCATCAGCGCCGGGTTCGGTTGGTCAAGTGCGCGAGTCTTCATATCAATTGATGCAGTTGGCTAAACAAACCCATCTTCCGGTATTCATAGTTGGACATGTAACAAAGGAAGGCGCTATTGCTGGCCCTAGGGTGCTTGAACATATTGTAGATACTGTATTATATTTTGAGGGAGAGAGGGGATATTCATATAGGATATTAAGGGCTGTAAAGAACCGTTTTGGTTCAACAAATGAGATTGGAGTATTTGATATGCGGGAAAAGGGGCTCTGTGAGATAACAAATCCTTCTGAGCTTTTTCTTGATCAAAATAGTGAGAGGATGTCAGGGACAGTAGTAGTTGCAACAATTGAAGGCACAAGGCCACTGTTAGTTGAATTACAGGCTCTCGTTTCAAGGACATCATTTGGAATACCGAGAAGAACAGGTATTGGGGTAGATATAAACAGGGTTAATCTGCTGATTGCTGTACTTGAAAAGATTGGTGGAATGCACTTAGGGGATTGTGATATCTTTATAAATGTAGTTGGCGGGTTAAAGATTATTGAGCCAGCCTTTGATTTAGGAATAATATCTACAATTGTTTCATCACATAAAAATATTATAATAAATAAAGAGATACTTGTATTTGGCGAGATTGGCTTATCTGGTGAGATAAGGGCGGTGTCGCAGGCAGAGGCGAGAATAAAGGAAGGGGCAAAGATAGGATTTAAAGAGGCAATAATTCCAGTCTCAAATTTAAACAGACTTAATTCTAAGCCTGAGATTAAAATAACGGGTGTAAAAAACATTGAAGAAGCGCTTAAACGAATTTGTTATTCTTAATACCTTGAGGAAGCAGTACTCTCTAATAATTATCAGCGTAATATTTTTAATCAGTTCATGTGCAGGAGTCAAACCGATAAAAACACCTGCAACAATAGAAGAGTTGATGCAAAAATATTCAAAGGTAACTACTATTACAGGTTTAGGTGATGGAACAATGAAGACTCCAGAAAAGTCTTTTGAGGGAACTGTTACCATTAATGTTGATAAAGATGATTTGATGGTGAAGGTTTATTCAATGGGATTTTTGGCTGGGTCATTATCTAGTCATAACCAAATTGTTCAAAGTAATATGTCGATACACCCTGAAGCAAAGGATATTATTGCACAAGGAATTATAGATGGACTATTGTGGTGGAATATTGATGATTTTGTGATAACTGAGAAGGATGGATTTTATATTATTGAAGGCATGGATAAAACTCTAACTATCAATAAGATTACAATGCTGCCTGTAAAGATGAAACTAAGGCTTAAACATGGAGATAGTATGGATATTACATATAATGATGAAATCAGGGTTGATGATTATTTATTTCCAAAAGAGATAATTGCAACTTTTGACGGATATTATGTCAAATGTGTATTTGATTCAATGAAGATTCTGAATATAGGATTGAGCAAATAATATGTTATATAGTGTAAGGATGAGGGCAGATGATGGACAAAGACATATATGCGGGGCAGAAGGGATCTTCCATGAAAAAGAGATACATAAGATTCAAAGCGAATATTTATCTAAGGCATTAACTCACACAAGGGGCAAGGCTAAAAATATTAATTTTACTATTGAGGAACTGCCAGTTGTGCCTATAATGATAAAATCTCTGCCAGTTTGCACATGCGGAGAAGATGCAAGGAATACAATAATAAATTTACTTAAAGCCCTTAAGTGCAGCAATGACGCAATATATAGTGCGATAGAAATAATTTATAATCAAAATGATCTAAGGGGCGCAGCAATTATAGATTCAAACTCTGGACTAAGGCTTGACAACAATAAATCAAGAGGATTAAGGGCAGTAAGATTTGGACTTACAGAATATGCTTCGAATAGGTTAGATGAAAATATCAGGACATTTGGACTTGTAAACACAAGGGCTAAGGAAGGACTTCAAATAGCATCAAAGATTTCATCCTGTCCTGATGTGTTAGCAGAGTTATGCGTTTCAGATAATCCAGATTATACAACTGGATATGTTGCATCAAATAAATATGGATATGTACGAATACCAAATATTAAAGAATACAATTCAGATTGTGGCGGCAGGGTTATATTTACAAAAAGTAAGATAGATAATATAAAAAAATATTTGGAAGATACTATTGTGTTAATAAATGAAATATCAGATTTTAAGGGGAATGTGTCGATCAATGAAATCATCGGCTCTTTTAATAGCTAATCCCATAGCAGGTAAACATGCTCAAGATAAAATCCATACTTTCCAAGGACTGCTATTAGAGCATGGAATTGAGACAGAATTATTTCTAACAGGTAAAAGAGGAGATGCGAAATATCGTGCTAAGGCAGGGGTAAGTGAGCAAAGACCTATGATAATAGCAGCAGGTGGAGACGGCACAATTAATGAGGTGATTAATGGAATGGTTCATTCAACTGTTCCGCTTGGTATAATTCCGCTTGGCACTACTAATGTATTAGCAATAGAGTTGGATATTGAAACAATAAAAAAAGCGCTGGATAATATTATAAATGGAAGTCCTAATGATGTATCACTTGGGCGTATTAAGTTAGAGAATCAAGACGAAATATTTTTTATATTGATGGCTGGTATTGGTTTTGATGGAAGAGCCGTGTATGGGATGGATGAAGGTTTAAAAGGTATCTCTGGTAAAGGGGCTTATATTTTAAGTGGATTAAAGTGTTTTTTTAAACCTCAAATTAAGTTAGATTTTATCGTTGATGGAACAAGATATCTAGGATATAGCGGAATTGTCAGCAATGCAAGCAGTTATGGGGGCAGGTTTAAGATAGCTCCTGATGCAAATATCAAAGTTCCTCATCTTTATGTTAATATATTTGAGAAACAGGGCAGGATTAATCTGTTGAGGTACCTTTATGGGATAATATCTGGTAGTCATACTAGATATATTGATGTGAGATATTTAATCTGCAAAGAGATAAGGATTGAGGGCAATGAGCATATACAGATAGACGGAGATTATCTTGGTAAAGGGAATTGTGTTATAGATATTATTCCTAATGCCTTGAGACTTATTTGTGGGATTTGAATATGAATAAACTGAATAAATTATTTTATTGGATATTAATCATTTTTGTCTTAAGCCATACATCATCGCTTTATGCAAAGCCCAAAATAATAGTTAAATCTACAGATAATCGTTCTATAGAGATAAATTCAATGCAGAATGAAAAAAGAATAGCCCTTGTTATTGGTAATGGGACATATAAAAATATCAAGACTCTCAAAAATCCTGTAAATGACGCTTCAGCAATGGTAAAGGTATTAGAAGGGTTACATTTCAAGGTGTTAAGAGGCTTTGACTTAACTCAAAAGGAAATGAAAAGACTAATATCACAATTTGGCGATGAGATAAGAGATGGAGGGGTTGGGTTATTTTATTTTGCAGGGCATGGGATTCAGATAAATGGAGAAAATTATCTAATTCCAATTGACGCTGATGTTCATTCTGAAAAAGATGTAATACCTGAGGCAGTTAATGCTAATGATGTGTTAATAAACATGGCATATGCAAAAAATCGTCTTAATATTGTAATACTTGATGCCTGCCGTGATAATCCTTTTAAGGGGTTTAGATCTGCTTTCGGCGGCGGACTTGCACAAATGAAGGCTCCAGAAGGGACGTTTATTGCATATTCAACAGCACCCGGTTCTGTAGCAAGCGACGGGGAAGGTAAAAATGGTCTTTATACTCAGGAATTGATTAAAAATATGGAAAAACCAGGGGTACAGATTGAGCAGATGTTTAAAGGCGTACGAGAGTCTGTAAGGAATTTATCAAATGAAAGACAAATTCCATGGGAATCATCTTCAATTATTGGGGATTTTTATTTTAAGATAGATTCTAATATGAGGGTTTCAAACATGTCAGTTCCAACTATGCAAAATAATATTGATGTTGATAAGGAATATTGGGATACCATAAAATCCTCAACTGATGTCTCTGATTTTAAAGAATTTTTATCTAAGTTTCCAAACAGCGTTCTTACGGAAGTTGCGCAGGCTAAGATAAATCAACTTGAAAAAATACAGCCGCTAACACCGACTAAAGAGACCAAAATTTCGTCCCGCCCAATTAAAATTAAGAATTCATTATCCTCAGACGGCCGTTTTACTGATAATGGAGACGGTACTATATTTGATATAAACACAGGTTTGATGTGGACAAAAAAAGACAGCTATGCAGAAATAGGCAGATGTTTTAATTGGAATAATTCAAGGAAATATGTAAGCGAACTTCAGACAGGAGGATACAGAGATTGGAGATTGCCGACTGTAGATGAATTAAAGAATATATATGAACAGTCTAAGACTAATACAACTTATGACGGCGGGCGGATACATCTTGATCCTATATTTGCAGACGGAGGGTCGTATTGGTATTGGTCATTAGAGGAAAATGGTAATTGTTGTGCTCGCGGCGTTGCCTTTAATGACGGAAGTATTGGCAGCGGTGTTGATAGAGGCGGCTGCCGAGATATGGGAGTGCGAGCAGTTAGAGCTGGTCATTAATTTTGTCTCTCTGATTTTATCATAGGTATAGACAAATCCTAATCAAAACATTCATAATATATTATGAATAACTCAAAACAAAAAATAAAGATTTTGATAGTAGAAGATGAAGCTATAACAGGTATTTATGTCAAAAATATGCTTAAAAGACGCGGATATATTGTAACATCTTTAGAAACCTCTGGTGAAAGCGCTGTATTATCTGCAGGAGCTGATAAGCCAGATTTAGTATTAATGGATATAAAATTATCAGGCGTTATGGATGGAATTGATGCTGCTAAGTATATACTTGATAAATTTTCAATCCCTGTAATCTTTCTAACTGCGCAATCAAATTCAGCTATATTTGAGAAATTAAATACAAATAAACCCTTTGAATGCCTCTTTAAACCATATACTGAAAGAGAACTTGATAAGATTATCTCCGATACATTAAACAAAATTAAGCCTAACGAATAAAGGGTTACATGTTTTTCTCTGATTACGATCAACTTATTGCGCTTGATAAAAAACACATCTGGCATCCTTTTACTCAAATGTTGGACTGGTGCAGCTCTGATCCCTTGATTATTACAGAAGGGAAGGGCTGCTATATAAAAGATATAAATGGCAGATGGTATCTTGATGGCGTGTCTTCATTATGGGTAAATATTCATGGACATCGTGTAAAAGAGATAAATGATGCCATTAAGGATCAACTTGATAAAATTGCACATTCAACCTTGCTTGGGCTTTGTGGAGAAACTTCAATACTTTTATCAGAACGAATCTGTCAATTCTTAAATTCCACGCTTTGTCCTGATAATCCATCTCTTAATAAGGTATTTTTTTCAGATAATGGCTCTACTGCCGTAGAGGTTGGGCTAAAGATGGCATTTCAGTATTGGAGAAATATAGGTCAAACAAACAAAAATCAATTTATTTCTCTAAATAATGCCTATCATGGCGATACCCTTGGGGCAGTCAGCGTGGGAGGGATAGATTTATTTCATTCAACATTTGGAGCGCTGCTTTTTAAGACTCATAAATCCCCATCTCCATATTGTTATCGTTGTGAGCTTGGATTAAATAAAGATACTTGCAACATGACGTGTTTAGATAAGATGGAAGAGATAATAGCAGCACATTCTGATACTATTGCAGGCATAATAATTGAACCATTAGTACAGGCTGCAGGTGGAATGATTGTTGCGCCTTCTGGATTTCTGAGTGGAGTAAGAAGCCTTTGTACAAAATATAACACTCTTTTGATAGTAGATGAAGTTGCAACTGGATTTGGAAGGACAGGAAAGATGTTTGCTTGTGAGCATGAGGGAGTTGTGCCTGATATAATATGCCTTTCTAAAGGGATTACTGGAGGCTATCTGCCTTTGGCAGTAACGGTTGCAAGGGATTTTATATATGAAGCATTTTTAGGCTCAACTAATGAATTTAAAACCTTTTTCCATGGTCATTCATATACTGGAAATCCACTTGCCTGTGCTGCAGCCCTTGCTTGTCTTGATATATTTAAAAGGGATAATACAATAGAAGAGTTAGCGCCAAAGATAGAGATACTTGATTTATGGCTTGAAAAGATTTCAATATTCCCGCATGTTGGAAATTCTCGACATGCTGGTTTAATGGCTGGAATTGAGCTTGTTATTAATAAGGAAACCAAAGAACCTTATCCATATGAGCAAAAGATGGGTTATCAGGTTACAGATAATCTACGGAGCAGAGGAGTGATATTAAGACCTCTTGGAAATGTGATTGTAATAATGCCTCCTCTATCAATATCTCAAGATGAACTTACCACTATGCTTGAACTTATTGAGACATCAATTATAGAGGTAACAGGGGCTTGAGGCTAAAAAATCAGATTATAGCAAGGTTAATAACACGCTTTCCAGCGCTTTCTAAGAGATTTATTGATTCATATAAACCTATTGAATCAACCGATATTCCATTTACTTCGATGTCAAAACCATTATCAGCGTGTAAGGTTTCACTTGTTACAACCTCTGGAGTTCATCTGATCAGTCAAAAACCTTTTAATATGATTGATAAAGATGGCGACCCTACTTTAAGGATTATCAATGATACAAATAACCTTATGATAACCCATGATTATTACGACCACTCTGACGCTGACAAAGATATAAATATTGTATTTCCTATTGACAGATTAAAAGAATTTGAAGAACAAGGAGTTATTGGCAAGGTTTCAGAACATCACTTTGGCTTAATGGGGCATATTATAGGGAGACATATAGATATTCTGGTAAATATTACTGCCAAAGAAATAATTGCAATATTAAAAAAAGATAGTGTTGATGTTGTAATATTAACACCCGGTTGAGGAATTTGTAATCAGTCAGTTGGGCTGATACAGAGGGAGATTGAAAGTGCAGGGATTGTGAGTATAGGAATCTCAATAGTCAGGCAATATTCAGAAAAGGTAAAACCGCCAAGAACCGTGTTTTTAAGATGGCCGTTTGGTCATCCGCTTGGAGAGCCTTTTAATATAAATCAGCAAAGAGCAGTATTAAAAGAGGTCTTCAAGGCATTAGATGAGATTAAAATTGCTGGCAGCATTATAGATTTACCTTTTAGGTGGAAGAGACATCAATATTAACAGCTTTTAATTATGGGTTCAAAGAGCCTTTTTGGAAACTTTTTTGTAAAAAGTTTCAATATTTAATCCCTTTGCGGGGATTTTTAAAGGGCTGTGCCCCTTAAAAGAGTGGGGTGTAAATGAAAAAGGGCAATCGCAAAGGATTGCCCCTAAATAGTAAATATAATTTTGATGTCTATAATTGCCTATTTTGGAGGCATTTCCACATAGCTACCACCCTTGTAAGAATAAACAAGAGTACCAGCATCCATTAATTCTCTAAGAGCTGCCTTGGCATTGTCCTTAGTTGCTCCAGGATGAATCTCAACTATCTTTTTAAAGACATCTCCTGGCTTTAATTTCTTTTTGCCCATAGACTCTTCAATAAGAGCAACGATTTCTTTTTTTATGCTTTCAATATCCATACATCCCCCTTCAAAAAGGGTCTGAGACCCCTTGAAAATAAGATAAATATAAAAATGAGGGGAAGATTAATTCCCCTCATTTTAAACGTTGGGACTTGCAGTCCCAAACCCAGCAAAGCATTAAATTGATACTATTAATATCAAATTACCATTTAAACGATGAAGTTGTTCTGAAGGTCTCACGCGCAAAGGTAAAGTTATCAATGTGCTGAGCTTTGAATTCAAACCCAGTCAATGCAAAGAACTTTTCCCAGCCGATTCTCTCGACCCATTCGCCGACTCTCTCGTGTTTCTTAGCTCCTGCCTTGTAAGTATCAATAATCGTCTTTACAGCAGCTACGACCTCTGGCCACCTTGGCGGGTTGTTAGGAATCCAAGGAATAGCAAGTTTTGAAAACTTTGGGTTAGATCTTAAATTTGAGACCTTACCGCCAACAACAATTGCTATACCATCATTTACAGGATCAGCAATAGGCATTGAAGGACAAACTGAATAACAGTTACCGCAGTACATACATTTTTCAAGTTTAATCTTAACGCTCTTTGTCTTTGGATCTGGACTGATAGCTGTTGTTGGGCATGAAGAAATAGTGGAAGGAATCTCGCACTGATTCTTCAATGTCTCAGCATTTATTCTTGGAGGAGTCTTATGAACTCCAACAAGTGCTATATCTGAACAGTGAACTGCGCCGCACATATTAACACAGCATGCAACAGCAATTCTTACTCTTGCAGGAAGTGATGTCTTTGTAAAATAATCTGCAAACTCGTCCATCATTGCCTTGACTAAGCCAGAAGCATCAGTGGCTGCGCTATGACAATGTACCCATCCCTGAGTATGAACAATATTGCTGATACCGTCGCCAATTCCACCAAGTAGGAAACCGCGTTTTTTAAGGTCTTCCATTAATGGTGTTACATTTTTCTCATCGGATACCAAAAATTCTACATTATTTCTGGTTGTGAAACGGAGATGTCCGCCGCAGTACTTGTCAGCAACGTCGCACATTTCATATATTGTTGTAGTAGACAAAAGTCTTGGAGAAGCAACTCTAACTGTCCAAATCTTGTCTCCGCTCTTTGCTGTATGTACCATGTGTCCATGGCTTAATACTTCATGATAAGACCACTGCCCATAGTTTTTCTTGATTACAGGCGGTAAAAATTTCTCATAATGCGGTGGTCCTATATCTGTTTGTCTCTGTGGTAATTCTGCCATTTGTACCTCCTAATATTATTTATTGAGGATGTAACCTCAAACTTTATATTATAAGTAAGGGTTTATATTAAAACCCTTGGGGCATAATATGCCCAATATTAGCGCTGTATATCTTCCTCATCCCAGAAGAAGAATGGATCACGTCTTGGTGATTTAATCATAGCTGGATGTGGTGTCAGTTCTACACCCTTTAAGAATGTTGGGAAGCCCATTCTTTCAATCAGCTCGCCAATTCTTTCACGGTTTTTACCATGCTCATCCCACCATTCCCATATCTTGCCAACAAGCTCAAAGAATTCTTCATAAGGTGGTTCTAATTTAATAAATGGAACTATTACCCAAGACATCAAAGCTCCAGTTACAATTGGTGCCTTACTGCCTAACAATATAGTTGCACCTCTTTCAGGGCCAGGGCTTAATGCCTTTGTCATCTGAGCTATGCAGTGCATACATCTGTTACAGTTTGAATTATCTATGCTGAGTTTTCCGCCAGTATAGGTCATGCAGCCTGTTGGACACATATCAATAATCTCTTTTTGTATGTCCATAGTCTTTGAATAGTTTGCTACTTCATCTTGCTTGATTCCAATATCTCCCTTCCATGTACCGATAATGGACATGTCAGCGCGAGCTATAGAAGCTATACAGTCAACTGCGCAGCCTGCTACCTTAAATTTAAATTTATAAGGGAATGCTGGTCTGTGCATTTCATCTTGAAAGTGCTGTGTAATCTCGTTTGTCAACGCCATTGTGTCAATACATGCCCACTCACAACGTGATTTGCCAAGGCAGCAGCTTGGAGTTCTCATTGCAGAGCCTGAACCGCCAAGGTCCCATCCTCTGGATGAAAGCTCAGCAAATATTGCCTCAAGGCTTTCTGTGTTGGTTCCTAATAATACCATGTCACCAGTTGAACCGTGCATGTTTGTAAGTCCGCTGCCATATTTGTCCCAAATACCCATGACCTCTCTTAATGCAGCAGTAGTGTAGTAAAATCCTGACGGCTGATTTACTCTAACTGTGTGGAAATGCGCTACTCCAGGATATTTGTCTGGAAGGTCTGAATATCTGCCAATTACGCCTCCGCCGTATCCTCTTACGCCAACGATTCCGCCATGCTTCCAGTGGGTCAGCTTTTCTCTGTAAGACTGCTCTAAAAGTCCTAATAAATCACGGGCATATTCAGTCTTCTCGGCAGCTTTTTCAATTTCAGTAACAAAGCTTGGGAACGCACCCTTTTTCAACTCGTCAAGCAAGGGTGTTGCATACTTTTTTCCCATTTGGTCCTCCTTATTGGATTAAATTAACTAATGCCTTCACTATATTAGGCAATGTATTAAACATCTTAAATTTTAAATTTCTATTAAATGTATTTACATAAATCTAAATTATACCCTCATACTCCACTATACAATTAGATATGAAATATATTATACGTATCAATTTATGTTCTGTCAAGAATAAACATTGTTATGATTTTAATCATTTATTTGTATGTATATATTAGTGTATATAAAAAATAACTTGCTTAATATTTATAAATCTTGTTAAATTATTAACGGTTGGGTATGAAACCCTTCTATTTTAATTTTGTAACACTTATATAAAAATCTATACAAAAAGTATAAACTTTATTTTTTATAAAAATCAAATAAAGCCACGAAGGCTGAGAAATATATCTCAAAGTCTTTTTGGCTTTTTTTATTAATCAAAATCTATTCAAGGATTGTACTATGCATATACCAGACGGATACCTTAGTCCTCAAACATATGTGCCTCTTTATTTGGTATCATTTGTATTTTGGTCAACTGCCCTAAAAAAGATGAAAAAAAACCTTTCAATTAAACATATTCCGTATCTGGCAATGGCTTCGGCTTTTTCTTTTTTGATAATGATGTTTAATATCCCTATACCAGGCGGTACTACTGGTCATGCAGTTGGATCAGGTATTATTGCTATATTGCTTGGACCATGGACAGCAGTAATTGCTGTTTCAGTAAGTCTGATAATTCAAGCAATTGTTTTTGGCGATGGAGGTATTACTGCAATTGGAGCTAATTGTTTTAATATGGCAGTGGTTATGCCGTTTATTTCATATTGGGTGTTTAATATTGTTAGAGGGCGCTCCTTAGATGCGAAACGTTTAAGTATTTCTGCTTTTCTTTCTGGTTATATAGGTCTAACATTAGCTGCATTGATAACAGGAGTGGAATTTGGAATTCAGCCTTTGATTGCAACAGGAGTAGACGGCAGAGCGCTTTATTCACCTTATCCAATGTCAGTAGCACTGCCTGCAATGGTGTTTGAACATATGTTATTTTTTGGGGTCATTGAGGGAATTGTTACATTTTTATTATTTAAGTATTTTGCAAAACATGAATATGACATGATCTATGCCTTATCTAAAAGAGAGGCAAATAAATAATGATACCCAAAAAAAAACTCTGGATAGGTCTATTTATTATGTTGATACTCTCTCCTTTAGGCATTATTATTCCTAAGATATTCAATGCTCAGGGTCCGTGGGGTGAATGGAAGCCAGAAGAACTAACACGTCATCTTGGATATATTCCAGAGAAATTATTGAAATTAGCAGGTATATGGAAACCCCTTTTTCCTGATTACAGTTTTGGCGACATTGATAGTGGATTTGCTTCCCACATAATTTCATATGCATTATCAGGGGTTATCGGCATAATATTAATTATTCTTATTATATATATTATTTCAAGGCTAATAATAAATAATGAAAAATAATGTCCCCGCTTTTTTACTATCAAGACCATCTTATGAACCAAGAAATTTTGATAAGGGTAGGTTAAAGACATCTTTTATAGAAAAAGGCATACATCATGCAGCTCAGATAATTCAAACTGGTTATGTAAATTGGGAAACAGCTTCAAAGGATGATTTCTTTCAAGGAATTGATGCGCGGGTAAAGGTTATATTTCTACTTTTTTATATAATAATAGTAAGCCTAAAAAATGACCTAATTTCTGAGGTTTTAATAGGAGTTTTTGTATTTATTCTATCGATTGTTGCGTCATTAAATATTTTTAGTTTTTATAAGAGGGTTATTTTTTTTAGTTTCATCTTTGGATTTTTAGCTGCTGCCCCTTCAGCATTAAATATTATTACAAAAGGACATATAATATTACCATTATTTCATCTATCATCAGCACATCATCTTTGGATATATCAAATACCTCAAGAGATTGGACTAACAAAGGAAGGAATCTATGGGGTTTCAATGCTTACATTAAGGTGCATGAATTCTCTTTCTATATCTTTATTTGTTTTAAATACAACTACATTTCCTGATATTATTAAGGCGTTAAAGGCTATGTTAGTAACAGATGCGTTTCTTATGGTGATAACTTTATCTTATAAATATATATTCATATTTGCTAAGATAGTTGAAGATATGCACCTTGCAAAGAAAAGCAGGTTAGTCGGACAGATGAGCGCAGTTGACGGCAGAAGATGGGCAGCAGGAAGAATAGCGTTTATGTTTAAAAAAACCACTCTGCGCTGCGAAGAGATTATGAAGGCAATGTTAAGCCGAGGGTTTTCTGATAATATAAAGATATATGGAGCAAGGAAATTATGTTTGAAGGATTGGACTTCTGGAGCAATTTTATTATTAATTGGAATGATATTTCTATATATTTGAGGATTTTTGAATTTATAAATGGAAGATATAATACGTCTTAATAATATATGTTACAGCTACTACGGCAGGATTCATGCTGTAAGCGATATAAGTCTTGCTGTAAAAAAAGGCGAGAGGTTTGCTATTATCGGCACAAATGGCAGCGGCAAATCTACTCTCTTACAGATTATGAACGGTTTGATTCACCAAACATCTGGTACGTATCACTTTAAAGACCTTGAGGTTACGGAGAATACTTTGAAAAATAAAGGTTTTTTGCGTTTTTTTAGGGAAAATATCGGCTATGTATTTCAGGATTCTGATGTTCAATTATTTTGTCCTACAGTCTTAGATGAGCTTATTTATGGGCCTTTGCAGTTAGAACTCAACGAGGGTGTTGCCTTAGATCGGGCGTTTGAGGTTATGAAGATGCTTCAAATTGAAACTCTCAAAGACAGGCCGTCATATATGCTTTCAGGAGGTGAGAAGAAAAAGGTTGCCATTGGTTCTATACTTACAATGAATCCTGATATCCTGCTCTTAGATGAACCAACAAATGGTCTTGACCCTCGAACGCAATGTTTTTTAGTTGAATTAATGCTTAATTTAAGTGATGCAGGAAAAACTCTTGTTATCGCAACTCATGACTTATCGTTAGTTGATGAACTTCATGCAAGGGTTGCCCTGCTTAGCGAAGAGCATAAGATAGAAAAGATTGGCGATTGTGATGAAATATTAAAAGACCTTGATCTGCTGCTAAAGGTAAATCTGATACATGAACATATACATTTTCATGGGAATATTCATCATAGACATATTCTTTCGCATAATCTTTCTCATAAACATGAAAAAGATTAAACCTGTTGCAATAAAAGTATCAATAGTTTAATATATCACCCATAATGTAAAACATTAAAAGGTGATGGATATGTATATATTTCATCAAGAAAATTTCAAAAAAATATATTTAATTTTTCTTTCTTTTATTATTTTATCCTCAATAATGCTGCTTAATCCTAAACCGGTTTCAGCCCTTGCTCCTATGATTTTAACAGATAAACAAGACAGTTATCAGCTTGGGTTATCAATGGAGTATCTTGAGGATAAAGATAAAAAATGGACAATTGAAGATGTTTCTTCTGATGAAATG
>JADFXP010000022.1 GCA_015233465.1 Candidatus Magnetominusculus dajiuhuensis | reverse complement strand
CTAATTGAATCAGCAGATTATTTTTGGCAAAAGAAACAATATATTGAGAATAATCCTGTTCGTAAGGAATATGTATCTGCTCCAGAACATTGGGTGCATTCATCTGCTTTTAAACCGAATCCAATAAATATTGAAAATCCTTAAACTTTGAGATGTTCAAACATTTAGAAGCAGGTGCCCTTTGGGACACCTGCTCCCGCTATGAGATATCGGCCTGTATTTAATCTTTTCGCACTATGTGCAACCAAAACATATATAATACTGTGGAGATTATAATGATGCCACAACATAATAAATCAATAAATAAATTCTGGTTTTTGATTTTTATTTCGCTAACAATCTGGATAATCACGAAAATTAAAATTAATAAAGGAAAAATCACAGTATAAAAAAGCCAAACCCAGCTATAAAATAATGGATAATCCTTTAAGTACATTTTCCCTTCTCTTGTAAAAACGGAACTTCCATTATAAAAATAATTTAATTCTGCCTCTAAGTAATGTAAATATACATATTGTCTCTCTATTTCAACAACTTTTTGGAAATATTTTATGGATAGCCCAAATAGGACAAACCATAATAATGTTGAAATAAAGCCTACATCATTGCTTAGTCGGACATTCACATATTTATTGAGATAATCATTAACTGCACTCGTTACAATTTCGTTAGAATATGTTTGGAGTGCAAATAAAGCTATAACAATCAAGAGTCCATAAAACATTCTGTCGCGTTGCTTTATGGATTCACGATGAATATCATATGTATCTTTGTAATGAGAATAAAGGTTTTTGAGTTTTTCAGACTGCTCCATAATTACTTAACAGCTGTTTTCATTGCCTTTAATATGGCATCTAGTGTAAAGCTCATAGCCCAAATTGCACAAGAGTTTAATAGTTCTTCTGGTGACTCATTATTCTTGTCAAGCTTAATTGCTATAAGCTTATTTCCGTGTTCTTTACTCTTTGCAATTTCATAATTTTGCCAGTTTTTATATCCTATGTCTTTGTGGTCTTTATGTTGTTTATTAGCATCTTTTCCAACTATAACGAGTGTATAATTTGCATCATTGATCTTTCGAGACAAAACATTTTTAACTACGCTTACAGACTTTGATTGTATTTCTTTTGCAGAAAGGTCGCTAAAGTGAAAATCAAATTCAGGGTTAGCGTCCCATGCTTTAAGTAAATTTTTGTAATTATTATCATTATCGTAATCAAAACTGACAAAAACGTGCATTTTGTTACCCATTTCAGCCTCCTAAAAGAATAGTTAATGAAAATGGTTATAGACACTATTTCAATTAATATAATTCTAACCAAAAACTGTCTATTTATATTTTCACTTGTTTATACTATAGCATAGCCTATGTTACAATTTGATGACAAATCAATAAAAATTCAAAAATATATTGAACTATTTTTTAAGATTTCTTTCTGTGCGGGAGCAGGTGTCCCAGAGGGCACCTGCTCCTGAATATTTAACAAGTGTAAAACCCTCACCCCTCACCCTAAAATCTTCCTAATCCTCTCCATATGCGCCTTTACCGCCTGATCATCTTCCATAGCATTATCCTCATTTCTATTGACATATTTAATAGCAGCCTTAGGCAGTTCATCAATAAATGCTGATGTCATGGAAGGGCTTGACTTGCCGTATTTTTTCCTAAACGATGTATATGTCAAAAACAACATGTGCATCGCCCTTGTTACCCCTACATAAAAAAGCCTTCTCTCTTCCTCTAATCCACCTGTGATAACTACTGATTTCTTATGTGGAATTATCCCGTCCTCTACACCTGAAATAAAGACCACTGGAAACTCAAGCCCCTTTGCTGAATGAAGCGATATTAACGTTACACCAACATGTTCTTCCTTAGATTCAAATGGATTATCATTTAGCGCAAGCCTCTCTAATAATTCTGTCAGCATTATCGCTCCATCTCCTGAAAACCGCTCTACAGTATCAACAAATCCTGTGACATTTTCTATTCGTTTCATTGCGATTGTATTAGATTTATACAAACTATAGATGTATTCATTATAATCGATCTCTTTTATTAAACTTGTAAGTGCTGTGTGCATATCTTTCCCTGTTGCAAAGATTTCTTTATAATGATGGATGAGTTCGGTAAATTCTACTGCATGAGGGTTATTTGATGCTGCAAAGGCATTGAAGAGCGAGATATTATTATTATCAGCATGTTCCTTTAGCTGATTTATAGTAGTATTGCCAAGCCCGCGTCTTGGTATATTAGCGATTCTTAATAGACTTACTGAATCATCTGTGTTAGCGATTAATTTCAGATATGCAATAATATCGCGTATCTCCTTGCGGTCAAAATAACTTGTGCCACCAATTACTGTATAAGGGATTCGGAGATTTCGGAGTTCTGCCTCAAATAACTTTGAAAAAATATTAGCCCTGTACATTATTGCAAATGATTCATATTGCAGGGTCTTTTCAAGGGCAAGGGTTGAAATCCTCTGAACCGTCCACTGCGCCTCGTCAATCTCATCGCTTGCCTTCATGATATAAACCTTTGCGCCTTGTCCTTTGTCTGTCCAAAGGGTTTTTTCCATGCGTTTTTTATTATTTTTTATAACTGAATTCGCCACTGTTAGAATATTTCCTGTGGATCTATAATTTTGTTCCAATGGTATAACTACTGCATCTGGATAATCCTTTTCAAAATTTAAGATATTTCCGGGATTTGCGCCCCTCCACGCATAAACTGACTGATCATCATCTCCTACAACACAAAGGTTCTCACGAGGGTGTGCAAGCAGCTTTATCAATTGATATTGAACAGTATTAGTATCTTGATATTCATCAACCATTATGTATCTATATTTATTAGAATATTTCTCCAATACTTCAGGATTGCCTTTGAATAATTTAATGGTATTAACGATTAGGTCATCAAAGTCCATAGAATTCAGCGTCTTAATGGTTTCCTCATAGCGTGGAAAGAGAATTTCAAGGACATCATATAAAGGGTCGTATTTTGAGAGAGGATTTGTTTGATTAAGCGGGTCTGTATTTTTCATAAGGCTGATTTTTTCTAAGATTGAGTCAGCCTTGAAATTTTTATCGACAAATTTAATATCAGAGAGAATGTTCCTTATGACAGAGAGTTGATCTGATGTATCAAATATGGAGAAATTATTTTTGTAACCGATATGTTTTGCATTATTTCTTAATATAGACAGACATAACGAGTGAAATGTTGATACCATCAGTCCCTTAGAATTGCCTCTGCCTAAAAGGGATGATACCCTGCGTTTCATCTCTTGAGCGGATTTATTTGTAAATGTCACTGCAAGGACGTTTTCAGGGGAAGTGCCAAGATTTAGTATATGTGCAGTCCGCACTGTAATCACACGGGTCTTGCCAGAGCCTGCCCCAGCCAAGACAAGCATAGGGCCTTCTGTATTTAACACCGCCTTTTTCTGCATAGGGTTGAGCTGATTTATTTCATCTTGTAAGTTCATTGGATACTCTCAAGGATAGCAAAAGGGTTGTAAAAAATCAACTGGATAAAGAATTTGAATTGAATATTGATTTATGTTAGTATATTAAATAGTTATTAATATTTATTAATTGAAGATTGCCCATGTTAAGAAATTTTAATCTTGAGTATTGGATTGATGATAATTGGTATGTTGGTAAACTAAAAGAAATACCTGGAGTTTTTAGTCAAGGCGAGACGCTGGCAGAATTAGAGAATAATATCAAAGAAGTGTATAAGTTAATGATGGAAGAAGTAAATTGATTTGTTATAAAATATAAAAGTGAAATAATATTGTTCTTATAATTGGAGTTTAAAATGTCATCTATTAAAGAAAAAATGGTTGAAATAATATATAGCCTGCCTGATGACAGCACTTATGAAGAGATTCTTAAAGAATTAACCTTTTCATTTATGGTTGAAAAGGGATTAGATGATTCTCGTTTAAATAAGACTATCTCTAATAAAGAAATGATAAATCGTATAGCAGAGTGGCATAAATAAATCAGGGCTGGTATTAGCCCCCTCTGCAAAGGAATAATAATGGCACGCATAACTATAAATGACTTTTTCAAAAAGAAACAAAACGCTGAAAAAATAGCCCTTATAACAGCTTATGATTACACCTTTGGCCGTATCGTTGATGAGGCAGGGATTGACGCTATACTTGTTGGAGATTCTTTATCAATGGTAGTTCAAGGCTTTGATACAACCTTGCCTGTTACAATGGATGAGATGATTTATCATACAAAGATGGTCAGCCGCGCTGCCATAAACGCTATGGTCATTGGGGATATGCCCTTTATGTCCTATCAAATTTCTATAGAAGATGCTGTTAGAAATGCAGGAAGATTTATCAAAGAAGGCGGGGCTCATGCAATTAAGATTGAAGGAGGTAATTGAGATTGTCCCTCAGATTAAAGCCATTATTTCAGCTGGAATTCCAGTAATGGGGCATATTGGGCTCACCCCTCAATCAATAAATATCATGGGCGGATTTAAGGTTCAAGGAAAGACAGATGAGGCTAAACAACTTCTAATTGAAAGTGCAATTAAACTCGAAGAGGCAGGCTGTTTTAGTATTGTCCTTGAAGCAGTACCTGTTATATTAACTAAACAGATTATTGATACGCTAAAAATTCCTTTGATAGGAATTGGGGCAGGACCTGAATGCGATGGTCAGATACTGGTGCTGCATGATGTTATAGGACTTTTTGACAGATTTACTCCAAAGTTTGTAAGGAGATATGCCCATCTCAAACCACTGGCAGTCTCTGGAGTTTCGGCTTATATTGAAGACGTTAAAAAGGGCATTTTCCCTTCCGTTGATGAGAGCTTTAAATAATGCGGATTCTGATTACCGGCGGCGCTGGTTTTATCGGGAGCAATCTAATCCTTCATTGGTTTAAGCATCATCCTGATGATATTATCTTAAATTTAGACAATCTGACCTATGCTGCTAATATTGATTTCCTTAACCCTGTTACAAGTAATCCCAATTATAGATTTATTCAGGCTGATATTGTTGATAGAAATCACCTAAAAGATGTCCTGAGAGAATTTATTCCTCAAGGAGTTATTCATTTAGCCGCTGAGTCACATGTTGATAATTCTATAAAAGGGCCAGAAATCTTCGTTTTAACAAATGTATTAGGTACATTTAATCTATTAGAAGAATGCCGTCAATTATGGAATAAAGATAAACTTACATTTAAAGAAAATAGGTTCTTGCATATCTCTACTGATGAGGTTTTTGGATCTTTGGAGAGCGGAAGTTTTAGTGAGCAGACACCTTACCGCCCTAATTCTCCTTATTCAGCAACTAAGGCAGGAAGCGATCATATAGTCAGGGCATATCATTATACCTATGGAATGAATGCTATAATTACAAACTGTTCAAATAATTTTGGACCAAACCAAAATAATGAAAAACTCATCCCAACTGTAATCCGCTCTGCAATTTCACGAGATAAAATTCCTGTCTATGGAAACGGTCAAAATATTAGAGATTGGTTATTTGTAGAAGATCATTGTAATGCGCTTGACATGGTATTTCATAAAGGGAAAAGCGGTGAAACCTATAATATTGGGGGCAGAAATCAATGGAAAAATATTGATTTAGTTAATAAAATTTGTGATTTACTTTCAGATATATTACAATATAATGTTAAAGAGCAGATTTCAAATGTTACAGACAGATTAGGCCATGATTTGCGTTATGCAGTTGATTCAACCAAGATAGAAAGAGAATTAAAATGGAGACCTGCTAAGGATTTTGATACAAACTTAAAGACAACTATTGATTGGTACCTCAAAAAAAGGGAGCATAGCCCCTTAACTCAGCAAATTATTTAGGCGTTACGATATGAAAGGAATTGTTTTAGCTGGAGGGACAGGTTCTCGGTTATATCCTTTGACTTTATCTCTCAGCAAGCAATTACTGCCTGTCTATGATAAACCTATGATATATTATCCTCTCACTACACTTATGCTGGGAGGTATTAGGGATATATTAATTATTACAACAATTCATGATGCTCCATTATTTAGAAATCTGCTCAAAGATGGTTCGCAATGGGGAATATCCATTAGTTATGCAGAACAAGCAAATCCTAAAGGAATAGCTGAGGCATTTATCATTGGCAGATCTTTTATTGGAGATGATTCCGTATGTCTGATCTTAGGTGATAATATTTTTTATAGCGAAGGTCTTACTGGTCTTATGGAGCGGTCGTCAAAACTACTTACATTACAAGGGGGTGCAAAGATATTTGGTTATTATATGAAAAACCCTAAACAATATGGAGTTGCTGAGATTGATGATAATAATAATATTTTATCTCTTGAAGAAAAACCTAAGAAACCAAAGTCAAATTATGCAGTACCTGGACTATATTTTTATGATAATCAGGTTATAAATATTGCGTCTCAAATAAAACCGTCTATAAATGGTGAAATAGAAATTACAGATATTAATAAAATTTATTTAAAGAAAAAACAATTATCTGTCGAAATACTAGGACGCGGGGCAGCTTGGATGGATGCTGGAACTCATAGCTCTTTATTACAAGCTGGCAGCTTTATTCAAACCATAGAAGAGCGTCAGGGGCTCAAAATCGGCTGCCCTGAAGAAGTCGCTTATAGAAAGAAATTTATCACGAAAAATCAATTGATGGATTTAGTAAAACCCATAAAAAAAACAGCATATGGACGTTATTTACTTGATCTTATAAATATTAAATCAATGCAAAGTTGAGAGAAATGAAGGTACTGATTATCGGAAAATATGATATAAAAGGCGGATCTGCTCTGGCAGGTTATTCTATCTATAAGAGCTTGCGCGATTATACTGATATTGATACATATTTATTATGCGGTGATAAGATTGGTAATGATAGCGAAGTTTCAACTATTGTCAGCAAGAATTTTAGGAAATTTGAGAAGATATTTAATGTTTTATTTATTGAATCTACTGTTGCGCAAGGTTACTGGCTTTTATCAAACTTAAAAATATTTACACACCCATATCTAAAAGACGTTGACATAATAAACCTACACGATATTCATGGAAATTTCTTCTCATATCCATTGATAAAAAAATTAAGTAAAATAGCGCCTATAGTTATTACCATGCAAGGCATGTGGTATATAACAGGTGGGTGTTATTTTACATATGATTGTGATAATTGGAAGACAGGATGTAAGGATTGTTCTGATAGCCGCTGGTATAAAAATATTGTTGTTGATAGACCACATTTTCATTGGAAACATAAGAAAAACATATATAGTAAATCAAATCTAACTGGAGTTACATGTTCAAAGTGGATGCAAAATATTATTCAAGAGAGTCCTCTATTTGAAAATAAAAAGGTTTATCATATCTATAATCCAATTAATACTGATAATCTGAAACCACTCGATAAAGAATTAAGCAGAGAAATATTGAACCTCCCTAAAGATAAAAATATCGTTTGTTTTGGAGCTGCTGATATAAGTGATGAGAGGAAGGGGTTTTCATTATTTATAGAGTCTATAACCAGAGATTTTGTTGTTAAAAATGATATATTTTTAATACTTATGGGGGCTGATACAAGCTCTATTATTTCTAAAATTCCTGATTATTTGCCTTATAAATATTTTGGCAGTGTAGACCTTGATATATTTAGAAGCATTATCTATAATGCTGCGGATGTATTTATATTTCCAACTCAAGCAGATAATCTTCCAAATATGTTGATAGAAACGATGTCTTGCGGAGTACCTCCTATTACTTTTGATGTTGGAGGATGCGGTGAGGTTGTTATAAATGATCAAACTGGTTATCTTGCAATTAAAAATGATTTTAATGATTTTAATAATGGAATCATCAAGCTATGTCAAGATGAAGTCCTTAGAAGAAGATTATCAGAAAATTGCAGGACAAATGTTATAGAGAATTTTTCTTTAAAGGTTTGCGCGGATAAATATTCACAAGTTTTTAGAGAGGTATTAAATAAATGATAATATTTAATGTGCCTCTGATTACTGGAAATGAGCAAAAATATTTAAATCAGGTATTAAAAAATCAGGAATTTACCAGCGGCAAATTATTTAGCACAAGATGCTGCAAATGGATAGAGACACTCCTAAAATCAGAAAAGGTATTAATGACAAATTCTTGCGCTAATGCCTTAGAAATGTCTGCTATCTTAATGAATATCTCAAGCGGTGATGAAGTTATAATGCCGTCTTATACATTTGTTTCTACTGCTAATGCCTTTGTATTAAGAGGGGCAAAGATAGTTTTTGTTGATATTCGGCCAGATACAATGAATATAGATGAAACTAAAATTGAGGCAGCAATTACTGATAAAACTAAGGTGATTGTGGCAGTTCATTATGCAGGGGTTGCATGTGAAATGGATACTATCTTGGAGATAGCAAAAAAATATAATTTAAATGTAATTGAAGATGCTGCTCAGGCAATTATGTCACGGTATAAAGGAAAGATGCTTGGAAGTCTTGGGAATATTGGATGCTACAGTTTTCATGAAACCAAGAATTTACACTGTGGTAAAGGCGGGGCTATAATTATTAATGATAAAAAATTTATAGAACGAGCGCAAATAATTAGTGAAAAAGGTACAAATCGTTTAAAATTTTTAATGAATGAGGTTGATAAATACACATGGGTAGATATTGGCTCAAGCTATTTGTCATGTGAGTTAAATACCTCTTTTTTATATTCTCAACTTGAAATGTCTGAAGAGGTAACCAAAAAAAGAATCGCTTTATGGGATTTATATTACCAAAATTTGAAAGATGTTTTAGAGATTGAACTTCCAATTATACCAAAGGAATGCGTTCATAATGGGCATATTTTTTATATCAAACTCAAGGATTTAGACACTCGGACTAAGATGATTGAGTATCTGAAAGATAACGGTATATCAGCCGCCTTTCACTATATACCACTTCATAGTTCTCCATTTGGAAAGTTGAATACATTTACCTCTGGTAATATGTATTATACAGAGACTGAAAGTAATCGGCTTTTAAGGCTGCCTTTGTTTTATCAGTTACAGTTTGAAGAGGTGAATTATATTACTGATAAGGTAAAGGAATTTTTTATAAAAGGTTAGACTGTATTTAATTTCCCCATCAGCCAAGCCATATTTTCACCAAGTATACGCATAGTTCTAACGCCTTCTTCATCATTAAGAGCCTGACCTTTTTCCCTGCCGTATCCAATGTTCCAGTAACTTGAACAAGGTATAATCATCTCTGATAGGAAGAAAAAATTATTAATTGCATGTAAGACTTCAATACTGCCTGCCCTTCGCACTGCAGCAATTCCTGCACCCACTTTTCGTTTGAAGAGATTGCCGTTTGCCTTAGAAACCAATCCTGCTCTGTCAATCAATGCCTTTAATTCAGAACTGACGTTTCCAAAATAAGTTGGTGAGGCAAGTATTATTCCGTCAGCCTCAATCATTTTGGCAATACATTCATTTAATCCATCATTATTTTGGACGCATCTTTTGTCTTGATTGTTAAAACACCCAAAACAAGCCTTGCATCCTTTTATTTCCTTACCTGCAAGTTGAAATAATTCAGTTTCAATTCCATATTTTGCTAATTCATCAAATACAACATTAATCAAATCCGCAGTATTGCCATTAATCCTAGCACTTCCGTTAAAAGCAATCACCTTCATACATCACCTCATAGTAATGGGTCAAGGGAACGAGTTCCCTTGTGGGAGTTTGAGGGTGAAACCCTCAAAAAGGTTCTATATTAAAGGCCTCTTTAAACCGTGTTTTATATTCTTTTAGATTAAAACTATAATGCTGCGTTCCTGAGGTTTCGACGCAATAGGCTGCAGAAGTTGCTCCGAGTTTTGCAGCATGCTCAATATTCGTTTTGTCTATGATTAGTCCTTTAATCAATCCTGCCCTAAAGGCATCACCTGCGCCGGTTGGTTCAACGACTGCCTTGACTTTGACGCTTGGGACATTAATAGTATTTCCATCACTTTTAATTATTGTACAACCATGTTCTGCAATAGTCGTGATTATGGTGTCGGTTTTTTTTATAATTTGTTCTAATGTAAGAGATGTTTTTTCCATTGTCAACTCAAGTTCATAATCATTAGAGATAAATATCATTGAACCAGTTATCATCTCTGTTAATTGTTCGCCAGAGAGTATTGGGAGGGTTTGTCCTGGATCAAATATATAATTTATGCCCTTTTGCTTATAGAATCTTGAATAATTAAGCATATCTTCAAGATTACCGGGGGCAATGATTGCGATAGTATCTTGAGCAGTTAGATCATCAAGATTATATTGCGCAGGATATTTCATAGCTCCAAGATTAAACACTGTTATCTGATTTGACACGCTGTCAGTGGTGATATAGGCGCAAGCAGTTGCCTCATTGTCAATTATATTTATATGATTAATTGGGATATGGCATTTTAACAGCCATTTACTATAAGAGTCGAAATCATTGCCAACAGAGGCAATAATCTTTGGCGACTCGCCAAGCAACGATAGAGCATAGGCTATATTTCCAGCAGTGCCGCCAAAATTTTCATTCATACTGCCAACTGTAAAGCTGACATTAAGCCTATGAATACTTTCAGGTAAAATATTATCAGCAAATGTCCCTGGGAAATTCATTATTCTATCATAGGCTAACGACCCTGTTATCAAGATATTCATCACAACCTCCAATATATTTTACTTGTGTCTTATTAAATTATACACACTCTATTGTTTTTTATAAAGTTATTTACTATAATAAAAACAATAGTTAAATAATTAATTTATAAAAAAAGGTAAAATTGTTGATTAAATTGAAAAATAATGTTATATTGGTAAGGTTGATGTAAATATAATATAAAGGATGTTAAAAATTGGATAATCTAAATGAGATTGAAGACAGTTTAGAACCTAACAAAAAAATAATCCCAGTGACATGGGAGGAAAAGAGTGGATTCATAAGATTCCTCTCTAGTATTAGGTCACACATCAAGGAGTTCAACGATACCTATGATTTTGAAATATCAGAGATCGTAAACCCAGATGTAGAGATTGATGGAGAGACTAATCAGATTAAGGAAACTGCATTCATATTAGTCCGAAGAAACGACTCAATAGATGATAGGACATATTGCCTCTATTCACTTTTTAAGAATCGAGCCCTATTTGGATTTATTGGTATCTTTAAAGATGGAATGATACATACAAATCATGAACTTATATCAATTAAGGATTTTAGGGGTAAAAAGGCAAGTAATATTTTCAATGTTTGGCTTACTGAATTAGTTAAGATTTCTTGTGGAAGGGAACAGGATTAAATATTATATTTAATAACGGAGGTAATATAATATGAATGATCAAACACCAACGGGCTGCTGTGAACCATTTAATCCTGAATTATGGCAGGATAAAGAGATCGTTTGGAAAGATAAACTCTTTGTGAAGGATCATGTCACTAGTTTTTTGCATATTCCCCTTAATTTTAGGAATAAGATGATCATAAATATAGAATTGATTGGCAGGGCAAACGCCAAAGCTGAACATCAATTAATGTTGACCGATGAAAAATCTTTATGGGGAGCTGATATTTATATTGATGTTTCTAAGGATGTTTTTGGAGCTAATATGGTAACTATTTCAGGGACATTTCTTACAAAAGTTTTTGAAGGACCTTATCGTAATGCAGGGATTTGGGCAAAGGAAATGAAAAAATATGTATCAAATAAAGGCAAGAGGTTAGAAAAATTGTATTATTATTATACCACTTGTCCAAAGTGTGCAAAAGTATACGGCAAGAATTATGTAGTTTTGTTTGCACAAATAAACTAATGTATTAAAATCGTTTGAGATAAGTTATTTTCATTTTGGCTTAATACTGAGTTTTTCATACCTTGACAAAGACAGAAACATTTGATTAATATCATTAGGTTGGACAATCTTTGGATTGGTATATTTCGAATATAATTCTATGGAGGTAAAATGTCTGCTGTCAAGTATAGTGATCTTGGACTGGTAAATACCAGAGAAATGTTTAAAAAGGCAATGGAAGGTAAGTATGCAGTGCCAGCCTATAATTTTAACAATATGGAACAGATTCAGGCTATAATCATTGCATGTACAGAATCAAAATCCCCTCTTATTCTTCAAGTTTCAAGCGGTGCGAGAAAATACGCTAATCAGACACTCTTAAGATTTATGGCAATGGGAGCAGTTCAAATGATGAAGGATATGGGCGGTAATATTCCAGTTGCCCTTCATCTTGATCATGGCGATTCCGTTGACCTTTGTAAGTCTTGTATTGATACAGGATTTTCTTCTGTTATGATTGACGCATCTCATCATTCCTTTAAAGAGAATATTGAGATAAGCAAACAGGTCGTTGAATATGCTCATGCCAGAGACGTTACCGTTGAAGCAGAGCTTGGAGTTCTTGCTGGAATTGAAGATGAGGTATCATCTGAGGTCACTCATTACACAAAGCCTGCAGAGGTTGAAGAGTTTGTAGCTAAGACAGGAGTAGATAGTCTAGCTATTTCAATCGGTACTTCACATGGCGCTTACAAATTTAAGTTAAAACCGGGCGAGTCTGTTCCTCCACTGCGTTTTGACATCTTGGAAGAAGTTGAAAAAAGAATCCCCGGATTTCCAATTGTATTACATGGAGCATCTTCTGTCGTTAAGGAATATGTTGATATGATTAATAAATATGGCGGAAAGATGGAAAATACCGCTGGAGTTCCTGAAGACCAGTTAAGAAAGGCAGCAAGGAGCGCTGTATGCAAGATTAATATTGATAGTGATGGAAGGCTTGCCATGACAGCTATGATTAGAAAGGTATTTGCTGAAAAACCTGGTGAATTTGATCCACGCAAGTATCTTGGACCAGCCCGTGAAGAGCTAGTTAAGATGATGAAATACAAAAATGAAAATGTCCTTGGCAGCGCTGGCAGGGCATAATTTTATTATTTTTTTGGAGATGGGGTAACTCCTGTCTCCAAAAGTTATAACCTTTTATAAATACATTTATTTCAATAAATTAAATCCTTCATTTTTTCACAATCTCTATTTAAAAACTCAATGAAAAAAAAACTATTGATTCCTTTTATTATAATAATTATTTTAATTATTATAGTTTTATCTGAATTTATATTAGATAAAACTATGGGATGTATGGCACCGCACTCAGATTGGATACCTCAATATGGAATAATCTCATATCCTGATAGTAAAATTTATCATGCAGATCCAGCTATTCATTTTAAGCAAATATATTCTACTAATCAATTACGATATAGAGGCGAATATGTAGACCCAAAGTCTCCTGAGGAAAAGATTATTTTCTTAGGTGATTCTTATATCTTTGGATTTGGACTTCCTGATAATCAAACTATCACATATAAACTTACCCAATTATTTAAGAAAAATAACAATTCGATGATTGCGATTAATCTTGCAAATCCCGGATGGTATTTAGGACAGCAAGTAAGGCGTTATATTGAACTTGGCAGTCTTTATAAACCAACAACTGTTGTTTTATATTATAATAATATATACGAAGGACCTGGTACAAACTGGGTTGCATATGCTGACGATCACAACAAGATTGTCTTGAGGGACTTATCAGAAAATTCTTATACAAGGATGCACAGTATTTTTCTTTCAAATACTACGATCGCTACGTTATTTGGAAGGTCTCATGTACTTTCTTTGATTACAGACTCAATCAAAAAAATGCTTGGTGGAAATTTAAGATCAAAAATGAGGAATAATCAAGACGTTTTAATAGAGACTCCTACAGTAAATACTAATAAATCACCTGAGACAAATAGTGATGATAAAATTATAATAACAGATTCAATTGAAACCCAGCGAAGATATATAAAATTATTAATTGCATTTGCAAATATGTTGAAGGAGCAAGGTGTTAGATTAATTTTTCTTAGTAATAATGATATAAGCGAGACACCAAAATTAGCTCAGACTGTAAAGGAGCTTGAGCAGCAAGGATTGCTTCAACATTGTATAATTAATAATTGGTTTGATGCTGGGGTAACTTTTCCAAGGGCACCTGATCGTATTCATCCTTGGGGTGATGCTGCAACCACTTCATTATCAGAAAATTTGTATAATATAATAATGAATAAAAGATGAGTTTGGATTAAACTATGGATAAATATAACATAATAAGCGCAATAGGAATCTTTATTTTAATAGGGGTAGCATGGATTTTTTCAACAAGCAAAAAAGACGTAAACTGGCGGACTGTCGGCTTTGGGGTAGCGATTCAAACAGTATTTGGTTTTTTCATTTTTATAGTTCCTATAGGAATAAAGATTTTTTTGTTTATAAATGATGTTGTAGTCAAGATATTAGACAATGCCTCAACAGGTGTAAGATTTGTATTTGGCAGACTTGCATTATCACCTGGGATTGTTGGTGATAATGGCGAGACATCGCTTGGATTTATACTTGCATTTCAGGGATTTCCAACGATTATATTTTTTTCTGCCTTAATGTCTGTATTGTATTATTTAAATATACTGCAATGGCTGATTAGATTTTTTGCGAGGATATTTAGTTCTTTAATGGTTATATCAGGAGCTGAATCTCTTTGTACATCAAGTAATATATTTTGCGGAGTTGAGTCAGCCCTAACAATTAAGCCATATCTTCAGAGCATGACACAATCTGAACTATGCACGATACTTTCTGCAGGAATGGCAACGCTTGCCTCAAATGTACTTGCAGTATATATATTTATGCTGAGAGATCAATTTCCAACCATTGCAGGACATCTGATAAGCGCATCATTTATTGCTGCACCAGCAGGAGTTGTTATGGCAAAGATACTTATGCCTGAGACAGGAATTCCTGTGACATTAGGGAAACATATTAATATCTATAATGAGAAAGATAAGAGTTTATTTGAAGCTATAATTAACGGCTCAAATGAGGGTATAAAATTAATCATCGGAATCATTGCGCTTCTCATCGGCACGATAGGACTGGTTTCTATGTTTGATATGTTTTTAGGCTGGATTGGGCAAAATATTAATTCTATAATGGGTATTCATTTTGAGTGGACATTAAAGGCATTACTTGGATATGTTTTTTATCCATTTACGATTATTATGGGTATTCCGCTTGCTGATGCTGGAGTAATTTCAAAGATAATTGGTATAAGGGTAATTCTCACAGAGGCAGCAAGTTATCAAGAACTTGCAATTGTAATGAGCAAAAAGATGTTGATATACCCGCGTTCTGCTGTTATTGCGGCATATGCGTTAAGTGGTTTTGCGCATATTCCATCTTTGGCTATTTTTATTGGCGGAACAGCGGCATTAGTACCTGAAAGAACGGCTGACCTTGCAAGGATTGGTTTTAGGGCATTAGTTGCTGCAACTTTGGCATGTTTTATGACAGCATGTATTGCAGGGGCATTTTTTATTAAAGGATCAGTGCTTATTTCTGGATAATTATTATATTATATAGTATGGAGGCCGATATGATGATTGATGTAAAACAACCAAATGATGAAGAACTTAAAAAAAGAGGTGTTTTCTCTTGGCCTATATGGAATAAAGAGGTATCAAGATTTGATTGGAGTTATAACGATACCGAAGAATGCTATTTGTTAGAAGGACAGGTAACTGTAGAAACATCTGACGGAAGGCATGTTGAATTTGGGGCCGGAGATTTTGTGACATTTCCTAAGGGATTATCTTGCACCTGGGATATAAAAAAACCCGTAAAGAAACATTATAACTTTAAATAATAGGGTTAAAGACTAGAGATATTCTGACATTTTTCACATTTACCATATAGATACATCTTATGGCTTGTGAGAGTGAATCCGTATTTTTTTGCTAGTCGGACTTGCAGACGCTCAATGTCATCATCAACAACCTCAATATGAATATTACAGCCTTCACATATTAAATGGTCATGATGTTGATGCAGATAAATATGTTCATACCTTGCAACTCCATCGCCAAATTCAACTATAGTTGCAATCTCAGCTTCAGCAAGTAATTTAAGCGTTCTATAAACAGTAGCTTGTCCAATGGTATTATCTTGTTTACGTATAAGAGAATAAAGATCATCTGAAGATACATGTTTCTCTGTACTAAGGAACATTTTAAGGATTAAATTTCTCTGATTAGTCATCCTCAAATTTTTCTTTGCCAGAAAATCAGTAAAAATCGTGGTAACATCTTCAAGTGTCTCGTTCATTTTTGCCTCTATAAATAGATTGTATGATAAATATGATTTTTTTTATATAGTAAAATATATTGATAAGATTTTACAATAAAAAGAAAAATTAACCATTGACAGGTATTTAAATGAATCTTATAGATGATTGCATCAGGATGTTGAGTGCCAAAAAATTCACTGGCAGACAAATTGTTAAAATCATCTCTGATAAAATGGATAGTTATATATTAAGGAAATTGCCTTCAAATATACAATCTTTGCCAATAGCAATCTATGCAATAGGAGGTTATGGCAGAAGGGAATTAGCCCCTTATTCAGATATTGATTTGATGTTTATCTCTAAAGATAGAACTCAAACATCTTGTGCAGAGGAGATATATTATACACTTTTGGATTCAGGAATAAATATCAGTCATTCATTTAGAACGCCTGAGGAGTGCTTAGAAGAGGCAGCGCTGGATATTAAGACAAAAACCTCTCTTATAGACAGTCGTTTCATTGCAGGGAATATTGAGATTGCAAATCTTTATGATAGGCAGGTTACAAAGGAGCTAATGTTTCAAGATCAACGCTCTTTTTTTACAGCCTTATACAAAGAAAATAAGATAAGACACTTGAGATTCGGGCAGTCCATTTATTTGCTTGAGCCAAACATAAAAGAATCTATTGGCTGCCTAAGAGATATTCATGAGGTATTATGGTTTGTACGAGCAGCCCATAAACTAAAAACTATTGACGAACTTGATGATATTTTAACCAAACATGAATTTGTATCATTATTAAAATCATTTAACTTTTTGTTAAAACTGAGAGTAGCGATTCATATAATAAGCGAAAGAGGGAATAATGTTCTTTATTATTCTATGCGCAAAGATATTGCCAAATTACTTGGGATAAGGGATTCTAAAAAATTTGCAGATACTGAAAGATTACTTAGATTTTTCTTTTTAAGGGCAAAGTCCGTTGAAATGGTTTGTGAAAAAATTAAGGACATATCATTTTCACGTTATGTGCCAAAACCCCAATTTAAAAAGGCACAGCGAATAAATAATTCGTTTTCAATATCACGAAATAAGATCTTTGCAAATAGTTTAACCATAATCTCTGAAGAGCCTTGTAAGACGATTGAGGCTTATTTGATACATGCAAAAACAGGGAAAAAACTCTCGCTGCATCTTAGATATTTGATAAAAAAAAATCTCTCTAAGATAAACCATGAAGTCCGAAATACTGGCGCTGCTATAAAGACATTTCTTGAGATATTTAAGGGTAACTGCGTATATGAAACACTTTTTATTTTTCATCAAGACGGAGTGCTTGATAGGTTTATCCCAGAATTTGGGGCATTGAGATTTTTGGTTGTAGATGACCCCTTTCATAGTTATACAGTTGATGCTCATTCGCTTCTTGCCATTAAGGAACTTGAACATCTAAGTAACACTAAAGATAAAAGAAATTTGATACTCAGTAAATCATTTGACTTATGTGAAGAAAAACATATTTTATATCTATCGCTATTATTTCATGACATTGGAAAGGCAAAAGGCAGACTCCATGCAACTCAGGGATATAAAAGTCTAAAATATATTTTAGACAGACTTTCAATTAAGAATCCTCAGAGAGGTATCATTGAATTCCTTGTAAAAAATCATTTAATTATGTCAGATATAGCCATGAATCGTGATATTGAAGACCCAGAGGTTATAATAAAATTTGCTGAAATCTGCCAAACTGAGGAAATGTTAAGGTACTTGCTGCTTATTACATATGCAGATATGAAGGCCGTGAATCCTGATTTTCTATCAGATTGGAAAAAACACTTGTTGCTAGATCTATATGAAAAGACGCTTAAATATATTAATGGAATTCAGTGCAGAACAGAGGAGTATATTAAAGATGTTATTTTATCTTTAGGAAATGTTGAAGAGGCAGGCGGGATAGATACAGTTGAAGGATTTTTAAATAATATGTCTACTATTTATTTTGTCAGCAGCGCTATTGAGACAATTAAAAGTGATATTTTTTTAATATACAAGTTTCAACAAGGCGAGTTTGATATTGCTATTACTCATAAAAAAGACAATATTACAGAGATTACAGTGCCAGCATTAGATAGACCAGGACTGCTTGCGCATATTGTTGGAATTTTCTCCCATAGACAGCTTTCTATAATAACGCTTCGCACATTTAGTGTACATGAGGGATACATTATTGATAGGATACAGTTTTCAAACTGGGCAGAAGTTGCGTGGGAAGGTATGGAAAAAGAGATTAGAGATGAGTTAAATGCTGTTATTTTACATGGGAAATCAATTAAACTATATGATACTAAAAATCTATCAACAAGATTTATCACACCGTTTATTGAGGTAACAAATGAATCCCCAGACATGGGGCAAACAGTATTTGAGATTATTTCATCAGACTATATAGGATTGCTTCATAAGGTTGCAACTGTATTTTCAGTTAATAACATGGATATAAGGACTGCAAGGATAAACACAGAGGCATCAATTGTTCATGATGTTTTTTATGTCACTAAGGACTATAAACCTCTATCGTCAATGGATATTTTTATTACGATTAATAGGATATGGGAGTTATTGACATGAAAAGGGTTGTTACAATTTTTATTGTAGTTTTTTTCTATTTAGTTATAATTTCATCTGCGGCAGCTCTTTATTTTAAATATAAAGATGATGTCTCTTCATATATTAAACAAACAATTGCCACACAAATCAAAGACAATCTGCCTAAAGAGGTAACTGTTAAGAATATTATTATTAATATTTCACCACTTTATATAATCCTTGAAGGAATTTCATATGATGATATTGTGCATAAACAAAAGATTGAAGTCAAAAATTTACAAGCATTTATAGAAATATTGCCATTAATATCGAAACGTCTTTCCATTAGAAAACTCTTTTTGACAGATGTATTTGTCAACGCTGATATCAATGAGATTCAGAAATTATTTCAAGATAAATCAGACAATTCAAAGTCTCATCCTCTTCCTATTTCATTAGGATTTGTAGATATTAATTATGGAACTTTTATCTTAAGAGACTCTAAAACTCAATACAAAATATCGATGAATAAGGGATATTGCGATATATCTTCAGGGTTTAAAACAGATGTAGATACGGTTATAAATGGTATGGAGATAGACCTTGGCGCGCATAACGAGTGGATAAAGAAACCTTTGAATATAAATGTCTTTACATTTAAAATCAGCCAAATACTGCAAACATATACGCTTGAAGATTTAAAGATTCTATCTAATGGATTTAATCTTGTGGCAGCAGGAAAGGGCAGGGGGGTAAATGATTTCCAAACAAAAAGCGATATAAATGTAGATTTAAACTTTATTAAGAATTTATTTTCATTAAAGGGAAATGGAAACGGAACAATAAATATAAAAGGCGATATAAATTATGACGGAAAGGATTTAAAACCTGATGTATTAGTAAAAGGAGACCTTTATCTTGAGACCTTGATGGAACTATTATCGGTAACAGAACCGTTATATGGGTATGTAAATTTTGGAGGCAGAATATACGGCAGCCTTAAAGACATTATGTCAAAGGGAGAGGCTCATTTGAAAAATGGCGGGTTGTTTGGTGTAAAGATTGACTCTTTAGATTCTGGAGTAAATTATAGTAAAGGCAAGATGAACTTTACAGATGGAAGGGGTTTAATATATGGAGGGACAGCAACTGCTAATGCAATGATAACACTTCCAAAGGTTAAATATTTTACATTATCAGTTGATGGGCAAAATGTTGACAGCATGCCGTTATATGGATTAATCGGCTGGGATCCTGAGATTGATATTGGCAAGGTTAATGGTCATATTGAGTCAGAAGGCGCAGAATTCCAGCCCATAGGAACGTTTGATTTTACAGGCATTGCTCCAAGATTATCAAAGGTCTATGATATCAAAAATGAGATAAGGCAGCGCGTTAAAAAGGTTACTGCTAAGTTTTCAATGAATAACGATATTGTCAAATTAACAGATGGGCGTTTATTGACTGATTTTTCAGACGGCGATTTTTCTGGCACTGTAAACACTAAGACAAAGATAGTTAATCTATCAACAATTATAAACACAAAGGATGTTCAGGATATAACCCTGCCTTTTAGGAGTGATTTAAAGGGAGGCGGAACTTTTAATGGAACTGTAGTTGGAATTTCAGAAAATCCCTTAATATCTGGAAAGGTTTCTATGCATGAAGGCAGTTTTTTAGATATTAAATTTTCTAATATGACATCTAATATTTCATATAATATGGACAGATTTGATTTAAAAAATGGTATAGCAGACGTTCATAAAGGCAAGATTGATTTTCAAGGCGGTTTTGATTTTATAGAGCCAAAACATATCTTTGATTTTGATAAACCGATGGCTTCATATACTGCCAAGATTAAAGGAGTCAGTCTTGATGATATAACTAAAACATATACTGAAACTAATTTTATGACAGGTACTATTGATTCAGATATGCGTGTATCAGGTCTAGCCTATGATGCAACCGTAAGCGGTAATATGACGATATTTGACTTAAAGTATAATGATAAGACATTTGGACAGGTAACAACTGACTATTCTATGCGAGGTAAAACATTACAATTAAATAACTTAATAATGAGGAAAGATGAATCCTATCTAATAGCTAAGGTGGATTTTAATAAAAAAGATGAAAAGGTTACATGGTTTGATAAAAAAAATGTTTATTATAAGATTGCTTCTAAGGAATGCAGCTTTAACACTGCAAATACTCAATTAAGCAATTTTATGGGAAAGACTAAGATTCTATGTGATTTTAATGGTTCAGGGATTTTATCTGACCCAGGTCTGAATCTTCATTTAAATCTTTCTGACAAAAAAATCAATAATATTTTATTTGGAAAAGGCGAGATAAATGCCTTAATTAAAGATAAAAAAGTCAAGATTGACGGTAAGTTCTCTCATGATAGATCAGGCAAAGAGCTTATTGCTATTAGTGGTAATGTATATTTAAATGATCAATATACATGGGCATTAGAAGTATCTCTAAATCCTGATAGATATGATTTTCTATTTCCAGATATTGTTAAGCAGAGAGTTGAAGATTTTAAAATCAGTCTAAATGGCCTGATTTCACTAAATGGAACTATTAATAGCGTTGAAGGGAATATAAAAATACCCAATCTCTCAATACATTCTCTTGGTGAAGATATAACAAATCCTACTCCAATAATTATATCAATAAGAAATGATAATATCTCAATCAATTCTCTTGCACTTCACAATGGGAATAATGAATTAAAGATTGGAGGAAGTCTGGTTTGGAATGATAATTATAATCTTTTTATAAGAGGTTCAGCTTATCTGAAACCATTTAAGATTCTGAGTGAAAATATCTTGCTCCTTGATGGTCGTCTTGAACCTGACATTAATATTAAAGGACAGTGGAATTCTCCAAATATCACTGGCAGTGTAAATATTGTAGATGGTACTCTTGGACTAAAAAATTTTATATATTATCTAAGGTCAATAAAAGGTAAGATAAGTATTAATAGAAATAAATTCAATATTGATAATTTAAATGCAAAGATTGGAAATGGTTCTGTTAATATGGGAGGATTCATGAGCATTAACGGTAAAAAGATAGAGGAGATTTATATTGAAAGCAAATTAAGAAATATCCCTGCAAATTTGCCGGTTGGACTTGAGATGAACCTTGATGCAGATCTTAATTTTAAAGGTGATTTGAATAAAAATGAATTGTCTGGGAATGTGATTATTAACAAGGCAAAATATACCGGCAAATTTAATGTTCAATCAAAGACTAATTCTCCTGAAAAATCTGATACTAATAAAGGATTTTTTGATAATACACAATTAAATGTAAATGTAAATGGAGATAAAAATATTATCATTAAAAATGAATTAATAAATACCATCGCTACTGCTGATCTATTAATTAGAGGCACAATGTCCACTCCTAATATATTTGGTAAAATAGTGACAAATTCTGGTATGGTCTATTTTAGAAACAATAGATTTGACATCAAGCAGGCAAATATCCAATTTGATGGTCAGGATGATTTAAATCCTTATGTAGAAACAATTGCAACGACATCAATCAGAAACTATAATATTATTATGAATCTTTCAGGCAGAGCCAAACAGTTAAACCTGACATTTTCATCGAATTATGAATTAAAAGAAGTTGAGATTTTGAGCCTTTTAACTATTGGCGATTTTTCTGGTGACAGCAAAGAGACTACTAAAATTGGGGCTAGTGAGGCATCCAGTTTTCTCTCTTCTGAACTTCAAGGGGTGTTTACTGACAGGTTCAAAGATATTTTAGGCTTTGACAGATTATCGGTATTGCCGAGTTTATCGGATAGTCTCTCTAGTTTAAACACTCAGTTATCGCTCTCAAAGTGGCTGATTGATCAGAAACTATATGTAACAGCCTCTTCAACTTCAAATGTATTGGATAATAGTATTGTGCGAGTTGAATATATTCTAAATAAAAATTTATCATTGCTTGGCGATAGCGATAAAAATGGCGCAATAGGCGCTGATGTTAAATTTAAGGTAGAATTTAAATGATCCTTACTGTGAAAAATTGTTTTAGTATCAAGTTTATTGAACTATTATTTCTGATATTATTAATCGCATTTTCCCCTGCAATCATAGAAGCACAAACTATAGATAATAATAAATTTATAATATCTGAAATTATTGTAAAGGAGAATAATTCTGTAGGTAAAGTTGAACTCCTTGATATGATGGGACTAAAGGTAGGTGACAAGCTGGATTCTGACGTTATTACAAAGGGCATTAAGTCAGCCTTTCTTAAAGGGTTATTTACTGATATTAAGGTAAACGCAGCGGTTAAAGATAAAAATAATGTTCAATTAACGATAGAAGTTGTTGAAAGAGAAATTATAGAGTCAATTGCAATTGTTGGACTTGAACGTTTGAGAAGAGACAAGATAAGGGACTTATTTGAGTTAAAAGAAGGAATGATTTTTTATGAAAATGAAGCTACAAATGCAACGTCTAAGCTGGTTAAACAAATTGAAAAACTTGGATTTCCAGATGTTCAGGTAACCACAGATATTGCAAAAAAAAATGGTACAAACAAAGTCAAGATTCAACTGATAATAACTGAAAATAGCCCTTTAATAATAAAACAATTAGTCATACCAGTAGATAAGCGTTTTATTGGCAAATCATTGGGTATTAATCCAGGTGACATTTATAATGAAAAAGAGGTCAAGGATAAGATTCAAGCATTAACTATCAAGTTTAAGGAAAAAGGTTACTTTAGATTTCAAATCAAATATGAATATATTAAAACCTCTGAGCAGCTTGAGTTGGATGTTGATAAGGGTGATCGTTTGGAAATAATATTTAATGGGAACGATAATATCTCTAAATCTGATTTGTTAAAGGAAACGCTCTTTACAGAACTTGAAAGCGCTAATGATATTATTATTAAAGAATCTATTGATAAGTTGATTAAATTATATCATAAAAAAGGTTATTGTAATGTTGAGATAGGATATGATCTTACAAATATTAATGGAATTATCCATATTGTCTTTAATATAAAAGAGGGGAAAAGATATAAAATATCTACTGTAACAATTAATGGAAGTTCATTTGATAATAATAAAATAAAAAACATCTTAATACTTAAAGAAGATAGCATTTATAATCCAGATGATATTGAAAATGATAAGATGCGTCTTGTTGAGGTATACAAAACATTAGGAATAAAAGATATTACTATAGAATCGTTTGAAACAAGATTTATTGAGGGTAAAGATAAGGCAGCAATTACTATCACTATTAAAGAGGGAAGGCCTGCTGCGATTGAAAATATTAGTATAGAAGGCAATATATTGATACCAACTGAAAAATTGTTATCTGATATTAGGATAAAATCAGGCAATATATATAACGAAGAAATTGCAATGAATGCTATACATATAATAACATCGCAATATATAAAACTTGGGTATAAAGATGTCAATGTAACGTATTCAATAGAAAATGGAAAATCAGACATCCAATTAAACTTTGTAATCTCTGAAGGGAAAAGATATACATTTGGCAGCACTATTATAAAAGGCAATGAAATGACCAGTTATAAGGTTTTCCAAAATGCAATCAAACATAAACGCGGAGATCCTTATGATTATAGCCTGCTTCTAAGCGAGTCAACGATACTCAATAAAACTGGTCTTTTTAAAAGTGTTAATATAAAGGTTGTAGAAAGGCCTGAGCATGTTATGGATGTAGTATTTGAAATTGAAGAGGCTAATAGATGGGTATTAGAGGCTGGTTTTGGATATGCTGAATATGTGGGTTTTCGAGGGTTTGTAGATTTGGGATTTAAAAACATATTTGGAGGAAACAGACAGGTTAGGTTAAGGGCTGAGGGAAATGAATTGAGTCAAATTTATTCAATTAGTTATCTTGAACCTTGGTTTTTACCTGAAATATCTTTTAAGACATTAGTATCATATACACATCTTAATGACGAAAATATAGATACTGGCAAGACTCTTTATTTAATGGATAAATATACGGCAACTTCAGGTGTAGAACATCCAATATCAAAGACATTAAAAGTAACGTTTTATTATGAAATTGCTCAAGTTGAGACTTATGATGTGCAGCCAGCTGCGATTTTGTCAAAGGAAGACACTGGAACACTTTTAATAAGCAGCTTGTTGCCCTCTATTATCTATGACAGCAGAGACAATCCATTTGATCCAAGAAAAGGAACTTATAGCGGCATGACCTTAAAATTTGCATCAAAGATGTTACTATCTGAGACTGATTTTGTTAAAATAAGCGGATATTTTAATAATTATATTGGGATAACCAATTTTTTAACCTTTGCTTTTTCTTTAAGAAGCGGGGCAGCATTTGGATTGGCACAGACAACAGATCTCCCGCTTATTGAGAGATTTTTTCTTGGAGGCATGAATACTGTTAGAGGTTTCCAGCAAGACCAAGTTGGCCCAAAGGCAGCTAATGGAACTCCAATAGGCGGTAATTTTTTCTGTCTAAGTAATGTAGAAACACGTTTTGACATTGCTAGTGGATTTGGAGCAGTATTGTTTTTTGACATTGGTAATGTCTGGTTAAATGTGACAGACGTAGATTTTACGGAACTTAGGAAATCAGCTGGAATTGGAGTTAGATATATGACTCCAGTTGGACCTTTTAGATTAGATTATGGATTTAAACTAGATAGGAGACAAGGTGAGTCACCAGGTGAATTTCACTTCAATCTTGGATATGCCTTTTAATAAAATGAAACTTCTAAAAATTATTATAATACTCTCAGCAATATTTATTTATAATAATATATCTGCTGCAGAACTTATAGATAGAGTCGTCGCTTTTGTTGATGATGATGTGATAACCTTAAGAGAATTAGATAATCAATATGAGAACTTACATTCAAAGGATAATACTGTAACAAAAGAAATGACTTTAAATACAATGGTAAATCAGCTTCTAATAGAAAAAGATGCTGTTAGACGCAGGATTACAGGGACAACTAAAGAAGATACAATTAATAAATACATCAATTTATATGTCAAATCTCAAATCTTTATTAAAGACAAAGACATTGATTATTATTATAATGAAAATATAAATAATCTAAAAGGACAAAATATTAAAGATATAAGAGATAAAATTAATGAGATATTAACTGAAAAACAAATTAATGTTAAACTATGGGAATTAATAAATAATTTAAAGAATAAATCATATGTTAAAATTCAACTTGATTTGACAAATTAAGGGATATGTTAAACATTTCATCATTACGAGATATCGGCAGTGCATTACTAAAAATAGTCCCAAAATACAGGTTTGCGTCAAACTCAAGAGAAGCCCTGAGAACTGGAGCGGCTGGGGATTCAACATTCCCTTTTGATAAGGCATGTGAAGATATTATATTATCAATGCTTGATGACTCCAAAGAGCCTTTGAGTATAATATCTGAGGAAAATGGATATTCAGAGATCAATGGAGGAGGTCGAAGAGTCATTATTGACCCTCTAGATGGAAGCAGGAATGCCACAACTGGAATACCATTTTTCTGTACATCTATTGCTGCTGCTGATGGGGATACAATTGGAGATATTAATTTATGTTATATTATAAATCTCATCAGTGGAGATGAGTTTTGGGCTGAAAAAGACAGCGGCGCATTTTTAAATGAAGGAAGAATTTTTACCTCAAAGTCTGAGAAAATTGAGGTAGTACTCTATGAAACTCATAATACAACGAAAGATATGCAGAGATTGCTCCCATTATTTAAACAATCTCATCGTATAAGGTGTTTTGGAACCATAGCGATGGATCTTTCATATCTATCAATGGGGGCTGCAAGTATCGCAATAAACCCTTCAAAATCAAGGACCTTTGATTTTGGCGGTGGATGGCTGCTTGTAAAAGAGGCTGGGGGTATATTTACTGATACTAATGGCAGTGATATATCTAAAGTAAAACTTGGTCTGGGACACGAGACAAATTATATTGCATCAGCAAATATTACTATACATCAAAAGGCGTTAGAGCTTCTAAATAAAATATGATAAATAGACATTTAGGTTCAATTCCAGAGAAATTTTTTCATTCTGCGATACAGAACAGAGATAAAACTGCCTTTATATATAAAGCAGATCAGGGTTGGAAAACCCTAAGCTACGGCGAATTTTTGACAAAGGTATCTGGGGTAGCACAACTGCTAAAGGCTAGAAATATATCAAGCCTTGATAGAATCGCAATTTGTTCTGAAAACAAACCAGAGTGGTGCGCAGTATATATTGCCGCAACCTCTATTGGAGCAATCTGCGTTCCAATTGACAGTGAAATTGGAAGCATTGAGATATTTAATGTAATTAATCATTCAAATTCTATACTTGTATTTGCTAGTGAGTCAACACAAGAGAAGGTACACGCAGCTTCAAAAAATGCTGGCATAGATGTGATCAATTTTAGTTCGCAAGAATTCACTTCAACATGGCAGACTGCATCGCCTGCAATGGTAAAAGAGATGTCAAGCGTATCTGCTAATGATTTAGCATCCATAATATATACATCAGGCACTACAGGCATCCCAAAGGGCGTAATGCTTACGCATTTTAATTTCTGTACAGATGCAGACTCTATCATTCAAACTAACCTTATAAGCAGTGATGATAATGTCTTAGCAGTATTACCTCTTCATCATGCCTATCCTTTTATGTGTACCTTTATAGTGCCGCTTTTGCTTGGAGCTACAATAACATATCCGACAGGTCTGAAAGGCCCAGAACTTATTGAAACTATTAAAAATAAAGAGATCACAGTTATTATCGCAGTTCCTCAATTAATAGAAATGATACTTAATGGTATTGAATCAAGGATTAATAATTCAAATTCTATTAAAAAATCAATAATAAAGACACTAAGGGCAGCAACAAGCAGTTTTAGAGGTTATTTTGAATTAAATTTTGGGAAGACAGTATTTTCAAAAATACATAAGGTATTTGGCGCACAGTTTAGATTTTTTGTTTCAGGCGGAGCCAAACTTCTTCCTGAGACAATGAAAAGACTTGAGGCATATGGTTTTACAGTTATAGAAGGTTATGGGCTTACTGAGACTTCCCCTGTTATCACATTTAATCCAGTTGACCATAGAAAACCCGGTTCAGCCGGAATTCCTCTAAGAGATGTTCTCCTTAAGATTGATGCAGAAAAGGATGAGGAAGGAGAGATCTTAGTAAAAGGGCCTATGGTAATGAACGGCTATTATCAGTTGGATGAAGAGTCTCAAGATGCGCTTAAAGACGGATGGTTTCATACAGGGGATATAGGATTTATAGATAGTGAAGGTTTTTTATTTATAACAGGACGAAAAAAAGAGGTAATAGTACTCTCATCAGGGAAAAATGTCTATCCTGAAGATATAGAAAGACATTATAGCGTTATCCCTTTGATAAAAGAGATCTGCGTATATGGTAAAGAACATAACGGTACTTCATTACACGCAATAATTGTCCCTGATATTGAAGAGGCAAAGAGACGAAATATTGCAAATATCTATGAATTTCTAAAATGGGAGATACATGAAATGTCTTCAAAGCTCCCATCCTATATGAGATTAAATGGATTTAGTATGACAATGGAACCTTTTCCAAAGACAGCGCTTGGCAAGATTCAGAGATTTTTGGTTCAAGAAAATATAGAAAAAACTAAAATAAAAAAGTTCTCAAAACATACAATCATAAAACCACCTTCAACAGATGATTTCTTTACTCAGGTCACTGATTCAATAAAAACTATTACTGGAAGTATTGAAAATATTTCTCCAACGGATAACCTTGAACTTGACCTAGGACTGGACTCATTAAAAAAGATAGAGCTTGTAGTTGAACTTGAAAGGACGCTTGGGTTCAACCTGCCAGAGACATTTATATTTGACATCCAAAGCGTGCAAGACTTGACTGAAAAATTAAGGTATCATAATTCTCTGCCTCGAAATGATAAGATTAAGACCAACTCTGGCGACAGATTTAATGATATACTGGAAGCCTTGCCTACATTTGAGGAATTAAAATCAATAGGACTAAGCCGCTCGCGTTTTGAACGGCTATTTGTCAATTTTATGCTTTTTTGTATAAAGCTATTTTTTAAGATATTCTTTTTTGCTTCAATAAAAGGGGTGGAGAATCTGACAGATACTCCATTTATATTATGTCCAAACTACAGCAGTTATTTTGACGCATTTTTAATCTCATCGCTTCTGCCAAGAAGGTTATTTAGGGATTTATTTTTTCAAGGTTCACAAAAGGTATTTAGTAATCGGCGCAAGTTTGCTGCCATTGCCCATGTAATACCAATAGACCCTGATACATATTTAACAAAAGCGCTAACGCTTTCATCTTATATGTTGAGAAATAAAAAATCCCTTTGTATATTCCCTGAAGGCGGACGGACATTTGATGGAACTATCTCAGAGTTTAAAAAAGGAATTGCAATACTTGCATCACATAGTAATGTACCGCTAATTCCAGTTTACATAAAAGGAAGCTATAAAGCCCTTCCAAGAAATAAAAAATTCCCTCGATTTGCCACAAAAATAACTATTACAATAGACAAGCCAATATACCCATTAACGCAAAGTCAGAAATTAATTAAGGTTAATTATCAGGAAATTGCAGATAAGGTTAGAGACAGCGTGCAGGCTATGGCTGAAAAGAAATAAATCAATGACTGAAAGAAAAATGGCATATCTGCAAACATTCGGTTGTCAAATGAATGTCCATGACAGTGAAAAGATTGCCGCTAAATTAATAGAACAAGGTTACAATCTTACGGATGATATAAACTTTGCTGATCTAATACTTTTTAATACCTGCAGTATCAGACAAAAGGCTGAACAAAAGTTTTACAGCGAACTAGGTAAGGTTAAATTAATTAAACGGAAAAAACCGCAGTTAAAGATTGCAGTTGCAGGCTGCATTGCCCAGCAAGAGGGCAGGGCGTTTAAGAAAAAACGTCCTTTTGTGGATATTATATTAGGCACTCAGAATATTGATCAATTAGATACGCTTTTAAACGGAGGCATAGCAATAGACCAAAAAGATGATGTAAATGCCCTTGAATTAACAGCAGAAAGACAAGATAAGGTAAAGGCCTTTGTTAATATAATGTTTGGATGCAATAACTATTGCAGTTACTGTGTTGTGCCATATACGAGAGGCAGAGAGCGCTCAAGAAGCTCTCAAAGCATACTAAACGAAATCCAAGAACTTGGGACTGCTGGTTATAAAGAGATAACCCTGCTTGGTCAAAACGTAAATTCATATAAATCGGATTGTTCATTTCCTAAACTTCTTAGCCTTATACATCAAATAGAGGGCATTGAAAGAATAAGATTTGTAACCTCCCATCCAAAGGATTTGGACGATGATCTTATTGATACAATGTCGCAGCTTCAAAAGGTTTGTAATCACATTCATCTCCCGCTTCAGTCTGGATCAAACGCAATAATTAAAGCAATGAATCGGATATATACTTATGAGCAGTTCAAAGAAAAGACTATTAAACTAAGAAAAACGATTCCAGAAATCGCGATAACCTCTGATATAATAGCAGGCTTTCCGGGTGAAACGGATTCTGACCATAATCAAACCATTACCGCACTAAAAGAAATACAATTTGACGGCATCTATGCCTTTAAATATTCCAAACGACCAAAGACTAAGGCAGCAACTATGGATGGACATATTGATGAAGAAATAAAGGTAAATAGACTTAAAGAAATACTTGAAGTTCAAGAGCTAACTACTGGAAATATAAATAAAAAACTCGAAGGAAATATATTTAATGTGATGGTTGAAGGAAGAAGTGAAACCAATAAAAATAGATGGTGTGGACGTACCACATCCAACAAGATAGTTAATTTTGATCCATTACCATCTCTTATTCCATTTGCTGGGATGTTTATAGACATCAAGATTATTCAAGGATTTAGGCATTCCCTTGACGGAGAGATAGTAAAGCCATGAGATTCTCAGTATTAACCTTAGGGTGCAAGGTAAATCAATCTGAAAGCCTTCAAATTGAAAGGCAGATGCTCCAAAATTCACATATTGCAGTTAATTTAGATCAATCTCCTGACATCTGCATAATCAATACCTGTACAGTAACAGCCAAGAGCGATTATCAATCCAGACAATTAATCAGACGCGCAATAAATACTGGCGCTAAGGTTTATGTCACAGGCTGTTATTCAGAGCTAAATCAAAGCAATGTAAAACAACTAAGCAATGATGTAGAAGTAGTTTCAACAAAGGATAAAAACCTTTATTTTCAAAAGCTTGCAGGCATAAATTATAGTAATATTTTTAATAATAGCAGCAGGGCAAGAGAGCTTGTAAAGATTCAAGATGGATGTAACTCAGCGTGTTCATATTGCACAATTCCAATTGCAAGGGGGCACTCTGTCAGCAGAGATAGACAGGAAATACTTTCAGATATTAAAGCCCTTGAGCAATCTGGATTTAACGAGGCAATCTTAACAGGTATTCATATTGGGGCATATTTAAAGGATGGATTTAGGCTATGGCAGCTGGTAGAATATATAATTAAAAACACTCAAAACATCCGTCTAAGGTTATCATCTCTTGAACCAGAAGAGATTGATGAAGGAATGCTATCAGTAATTCAATCTCCAAGGGTTTGCAGCCACCTCCATATTCCCCTTCAAAGCGGTGATGATGAGATCCTAAAGGCAATGAACAGGACATATATAACTAAGCAGTACCATGATACTATAATAAAGATATATAACGCTGTTGACAACATCTCAATCGGAACTGATATAATTGTAGGTTTCCCAGGTGAAACAGAAAAACTTTTTAATAATACATTTAATTTTATCAAAGGACTTCCTCTAACTTATCTTCATGTATTTCCATATTCAAAAAGGACAAATACTAAGGCAGCTAATCTTCCATCTCAAGTTGAATCTACATTAAAAAAACAACGCGCAAAGATTTTATCAGATTATTCCAAACAAATAAAGTCAGATTATATGGAATCTCAAGTAGGTAAAATTCTTACAGGAATTATTGAAAAATTTGACGGAAAATCATACTTTGCAACATCAGAAAATTATTTGAAAATCATTATCAATCAAAATGGGCATAAACTTGTTCGTAAAAATCTTATTAAAATATTAATAAATTCTTCAAAAAATGATTATATTTCTGGAATCCCCATAAAAAGTTCCTAACCCTTTATTTTATAATGAAATTTTATCTGCATAATAATTATACAATTGTGTTAAATCAGTCTTCTGTAAGAGTTATAGAAGTCTTTTAGGTAGAATTCTAACACTTTCCTAACAATTTGCGTTTAGATTTAACGTCTGATAAGATATATTATGTTAAATTATTTAGAAGCATAATTTAACATAATATTATGTGTGCGAGAATATGAGGTTCAAGTATTAATTTGAACTATTTAGTACAGAATATTCTGATGTGCGGGAGCAGGTGTCCCAAAGGGCACCTGCTCCTTAATGTTTAAAATTAAAATAACATTAAAACCATAGATACGCATCCATAAATGAATCCCTGCGCAAAGAAAAACAAAAAATTATAAATAATTACTTATTTTTTTATCTTTTCTCTGTGTCTCTGTGGTATATAATCTTTTAGACTTTTTGATCTCAAATTATCATATAGTTCTTGCAAGTTTTTTTATGCTTATGATATAATTGCATAATTGTGCAAATATACATACGAGGTTTGTAATGGAAAAAACTTTTAACGCATTATCTGAAGCAACAAGATTAGAGTTGTTCCTTATAATCAATGCTTTCCCTGACCTATGTCTATGCAATCTGGAATATTGTTTTAACCTATCAATATCAAACTTATCCAGGCATCTAAAAGAACTTGATTCAGTTGGACTTATTCAATCTTACAAAAAAGGAAAATGGAAACACTACAGAGTTACTGATTATGGGCTATTATTTATTTCTTTTATTAACACTATCATTGATGAACCAACAAAAATCAAATTAGAGCAAAATATTCATCTAATGGAGGGGGCTAAACAATGTTAAAGATTCTATTTTTATGTACAGGGAATTCTTGTCGCAGCCAAATGGCTGAGGCATTAGGGAATACTCTTTATCCTCAGCACAAATTTTATTCTGCAGGGATTGAAACCCATGGTGTGAATCCTTATGCAGTAAAAGTGATTAAAGAATTAGGAATAGACATGTCTGGTCATACAAGCAAACTTGTTGATACATTAAATGATATAACCTTTGATGTAGTCATAACTGTTTGTGATAACGCAAATGAATCTTGCCCAATATTCACTGGTAATACTTTGAGATTACATCGCTCCTTTGAAGATCCTCCTAAATTATGCGCTAACCTTACTGATGAATTCGCAAAACTTGCTGTCTACCGTCAAGTTCGTGATGAAATCAAATCTTATTTGCTTAATGAATTACCAGACTTAATTAAAGGTTTAAAATGAAAACCTTATCCTTCGTTGAACGTTACTTAACACTATGGATATTTATAGCCATGTTTATTGGTTTAATATTGGGTAAGTTTATGCCTTCATTACAATACTTAATTAATAGTTATAGTATTGGGACTACAAATATTCCAATTGCAATTGGTTTAATCATTATGATGTATCCCCCGCTATCCAAAGTGAATTATGCTAAAATGCGTTTAATATTTAAGGACATAAAAATATTAGGCGTATCCTTACTGCTTAATTGGATAGTTGGCCCAATTTTGATGTTTACACTTGCGTTATTATTTTTGCATAATCATCCCCATTATATGGTTGGGGTAATTCTTATTGGTTTAGCGCGCTGTATAGCAATGGTTATTGTTTGGAATGATTTAGCAGAAGGTAACCGTGAATATTGCGCAGGATTAGTAGCATTTAATAGTATGTTTCAGGTATTTTTATTTAGCATTTACGCATGGATATTTATTTACTGGCTGCCAAAGGTTTTAGGCATGAATTCTTACAAAGTAGATATTGGCATTAGCGAAATTGCTAAGACTGTATTTATTTATCTTGGCATTCCATTTATTGCTGGATTTCTGACCAGATTATTATTAGTTAAAACTAAAGGAATCACTTGGTACGAAAATGAGTTTTGCAGCAGAATTGGATATTTAACCTTAATAGCTTTATTATTTACAATTATTGTAATGTTTAGTTTAAAAGGAGGAGTGATCCTCTCCATTCCTTTAGATGTAATAAAAATAGCGATACCACTCGTTATATATTTTTGCATCATGTTTATACTTGGAATGTTTATTAGCAAACGCTTAGGAGCTGACTACTCGCGCTCAACAACCTTAGCTTTTACAGCTGCAGGCAATAATTTTGAATTAGCAATTGCAGTTGCAATTGCAACATTTGGGCTTAATTCACCTGAAGCCTTTACTGGTGTGGTAGGCCCATTAGTTGAGGTTCCAGCTTTAATCATACTTGTTAGTGCTGCTTTAAAGTTAAAATACTTGTTTATACAGAAAGATAGACTGCCTCAATAAAATTTTGTTCCACAACTTTTTATGAAAACTCCTCAAATATGATATAATAATTAATAATATTAAATGGAGGTAGAGTATGAAAGAAAGTTGTCCGGGCAGCCGTGAGATTACTAGCCCAACGCCAGAATTGATTGCTTGTGTTTTTTGTCGTACATTTAATGAAATATGGACAGATGAAACTGAAATAAAATGTTCACATTGCGGTAAAATGATTAACAGAGCTATGAAGACTACCTGCATCGACTGGTGTCCATCTGCTAAAGAATGTGTAGGCGCTGAAAAATATGAAAGGATCATGAATTCTCGTAAATAATTATGCAGATAAAACTAATATTATTCGATTTAGATGGAACGCTTGTTGATTCTAAAACAGATATTGCAAATGCCTTGAATTATGCGCTTAGCCCATTAGGAGTGCCTAAATTAAGTGATGAAGACACAATGAGAGTTGTAGGTGATGGAATTACTCAATTATTTGAAAAACTAATTGGAAATACAACTATTGAGATAAGAGACTCTGCGATTGCAGTATTTTCAGAATATTATTTAGCGCATATAACTGAATATACAAAACCATATCCAGGTGTACTTGAAACCCTTAAAGAACTATCAAATTATAAAAAAGCAGTCATTTCAAACAAACGTGAGCAGATGTCAAAGCTGATAATAAAGGAATTAGGAATTGAGCCTTATATTGATCTTTTATTGGGAGGAGACAGCGTTCCAGAGAAGAAACCCTCCCCTATTCCTTTGCAAATGGCAATGGATTTCTTTAATGTTATTCCAGAGCAAACAATAATGATAGGCGACAGCAGTAATGATATAAATGCAGGAATTAGTGCTGGGGTAAAGACAATAGCGGTTACCTATGGATTTAGGTCAATAGACACGTTACAAAGCGCCGATTATTTCATATATAAAGACATGCGAGAATTAATCTCCATATTACGTGGTCAAATTGGGGCAATAGCCCCAAACCCGATGAATTCTTTGCGGGATTTTTAAGGGCAGGGGTCAAAGACCCAGTTATAAAAACCCTTAAAGGAGTTATTTCATGAGATACACAAAGACACTAATCCCAACACTTAGGGAAATCCCATCAGATGCAGAGGCTATAAGTCATAAATTAATGCTGCGCGCTGGATATATCCGCCAGTTAGCCTCTGGATTATATATCTATCTTCCACTATCGTTAAGGGTTATGAATAATATCAACACAATTATTAGGGAAGAGATGAATAAAATAGGCGCACAAGAGGTTTTAATGCCTGTTCTACACCCTGCTGAGGTTTGGATGCAGACTGGCAGGTGGGATGAGATTGGAGCAGAGATGTTCCGTTTAAAAGACCGTACAGATAGAGATATGTGCCTTGCTATGACGCATGAGGAGATAATGACGTGGCTTGCAGCGCGTGAGATAAAATCATATAAAGACATGCCTCAGATTTGGTTTCAGATTCAGACCAAACTTAGGGATGAGGCAAGACCTAAGAGCGGGATTTTACGCACTCGTGAATTTACTATGAAGGATAGCTATAGTTTTGATACTGATGAACAAGCGCTTCAACTTAGTTATGACAAACATATTCAGGCGTATAATAGAATATTTAGCAGATGCGGACTGAAATATTATATGGTAGATTCTGACCCTGGCATGATGGGCGGGGCTATGGCACATGAGTATATGGCTAAAAGTGATGCTGGTGAAGATGAGATTGCTCTATGCGATAAATGCGGGTATGCCGCAAATGTTGAGCTTGCAGTGTCGAAATGCAATCAGCCAGAAATCATAGATATGAAATATGAGATTGTTGAGACTCCAAATAAAAGGACGGTTGAAGAGGTCTCAAATTTTATAGGTCTATCTGCGCAATATTTTATCAAGAGTTTATTAGTGATAGGAGAAAAGATGCCTGTGCTTGTCTTAGTACGAGGTGATCAGATGCTGCATGAGAATAAACTTGAGCGTATTATCGGTAAATTTAGACATGCTAAAAAAGATGAGATACAAACTATCCTTAATGTTGAAGCAGGTTTTATTGGACCAGTTGGGCATAATATCAGGATATTAGCAGATAATACTCTAAAGAACGGAACTTATATAAGCGGAGCAAATAAAAAAGATTATCATCAAAAAGGGATTATACCTGATGAGCATTTTAAACCAGAGTGGCAAGATATTCATATTGTAAGGGAAGGTGAATTATGTCCAAAATGTACCTCCCCTACCCCGCTAAGAGTTGAACGTGTGATAGAGATTGGGAATATCTTTAAACTTGGGACAAAATATTCTAAAGCTCTAAATGCGGTATTTCTGAATGCATTGGGAGAGACGAAACCTATAATCATGGGGAGTTATGGAATTGGCCCTGCAAGGGTTGCAGCCGCTGCTGTTGAGCAAAATAATGATGCTGATGGAATTATCTGGCCAGTAACAATTGCGCCATTTGCTATAGAGATTATACCTGTAACTATGAAGGATAATGAATCAACACAGCTTGCATTTGAGATTTATGATTATTTAAAATCTCAATCCATTGAAGTCTTAATAGATGATAGAGACGAAAGACCAGGCGTAAAATTTAAGGATGCAGATTTGATTGGTATTCCTTATCAGGTTGTCGTTGGTGCAAAGGGAGTAAAAGAAGGAATAGTAGAATTAAAAAATCGAGCTGCTAAAGATGCAATTAAGATAAAAATTAATGATGCAGGAATTGAGATTTCAAAGATCATCAAAGAGGCATTTAACAAACTAAATGAATCTTGATTGTCTGATAATAGTACCGGGCATAAAATCCATTGTCCATAGAGAGAGATTTACCACAAGTTATGAATTTCCACGCGGGGCATTAAGTCTTGGCAGTTTTTTGAATTATAAGGGATGTAAGACTGCCATTTTGCCATTGGATTATTATATAGAGTCTATAAACATCCAATCTGAAATAGATTCTCAAATTCGTTCAATTATCACTTCCGCAATAAAAGAATATGCTCCCAAAGTTATAGGCATAAGCGTGCCTTATACTATGCTCTACACTTCTGCTATAAGGATTGCAGAAATAGTAAGGGAAACATCTGAGCAGTCTGTAATAGTGTTAGGGGGGGCTCATGTCTCTTACCTTGATATGGAATGTTTTAGTGACACTAAGGCTGTTAATGTAGTAGTGCGAGGCGAGGGAGAGTGGACTTTATATGAATTGGTAATGAAAGTAATCAATAACTATGGATTTTCAGATATATTGGGGATAACATATAAAGATCACGATAAAATCATCATAAATCCAGCGCGTGGACTTGGAGACATGAATGAGCTTCCAGTCTTAGATTATAGATTACTTCCAGAGGGCTTTGTAAGGAAGATGGCTGTATCAATAGTAACCAGTAGAGGTTGTGCCTATAAATGTACATATTGTAATGAGTCGTTATTTTGGGGTAATAGAGTAAGAAGACTTTCAATGGATAATATTATTTCTGAGATAAAACAGCTTTCATTAAAATATGATAATTATCCAGTTGGCTTAGAAGACAGTATGTTTAATCTTGGTTCTGAACAGTTCTATAATTTATGTGAAAGATTAAAAGAAGTAACATTAAACCCAAATATCTACCTGCTTTCACGAGTAGATTCAGTGACAAAACAGGGATTAAAGATAATGCGTGAAGCAGGGATTAAGAATTTAATTCTCGGAATTGAAAGCGCATCTCCTAATGTCCTGAAATCAATGAATAAAAAGATAACCATAGATATGGCAAGAGATGCGTGCAGTTTGGCATCAAATATGGGGATAATAGTAGGCACATTTTGGATAATAGGGCATCCGGGTGACAATATTATTGAATCAGAGAAAACAATTAATACAATCAGTAATTTTTATAAAAAGGGGATAATGAAGTCATCAGAGATAGCGCTTTTTATACCTTATCCGGGCTCGGATATTTTTATAAATCCGCAAAAATATGACCTTGAGATATTAACATATGAATGGGAGAAATGGGGAAGATTTAATACAGAGCCTATATGTGAGCTAAAAGAATTTAAAAAAGATGACATATTATATTCATGGAAAATGGCTCAAGAGGCTGATAGGCTGGGGAAGACAGTAAAACAAAATATTATAGATGGGAAAATAGGACGCAACCTACCCTGCCCTTGCGGGAGCGGGAAGAAATATAAGAAATGCTGCGGGAATGGTTGAAAAATATAAAAACATCAAAACTTTCTCTTTTCTTATAATAATAAAATCAATTATAATATTATAAAATAGTTAATATTTGTGTAAAAATGAAATTTAATGAACTTATTAGATTATTAGAAGCTAATGGATTTAAGATAATTAGAGAGAAAGGCTCAATAAGATATTATGGGAAAGTTGGATGGGACAAATTAATAAGGGTAGATAATCATGGTTCAAAGGAAGTACCAAAAGGTACATGTCATTCAATACTAAAGGCCTCAGGGATTAATAAATGATTGAATTAGAATATACATTAATAATTGAAGCAACGGATGAACCTGATTACTTTGGGTTTTATTCTCCCGAATTGGAAGGTTTCACAGGGATTGGACATTCTATTGAGGATTGTGTATACAATGCAAAATGGGGGATGAAAGAGCATATTAATCTATTAAAACAACACGGTTTAACAATACCTCCTAAAAATATAAATCCACAAATTATTGTTCAGAATGAACAAGTATTGGCAGTGGTTTGATTTCATAAACCAAGTTGACAAGATGATAAATCTTGTAAGATGTTTAGAATAAATTATCTGAGATAAGATGTTTCAACTATAACAAAACCACTAAACTACAAGTTTCATTAAAAAATATAATTTTTTTAATAAATTTTCAAAAAATGGTAGTATATTGGCTATATTGTCATCATTTTGTCACATGGATTATGCTATAATGTTGCATAAATAAGAAAAAATAACATCTATTTATATTTAAACACATGATGAACTTGAATAAGTATTTCACATAATATTTAGAAAGGATTAATAAATGACTGAAAAAAATAATGAAGCTACAGTATTAGCTCAAATTCATGGAAATGAAGGAGACCCCTTTAAACAGGATGGTGATAATAGTGGTCATATCATTCATAATAATAACCCTATCCCGCATAAATTTATATAGAATTTACATAATAAAACATGAAACAAAGGTTATAAAAAATTAATGGGTTCAAATGGAGGGTCTCAGACCCGTTTTAAAAATCCCTTTGCGAGAGCCCGTAGATAAAAAGGGCAGAGCCCTCATTCTTTAGAAGAATATATATAATAACCCTGTGCTCAACACAGGGTTATTATATGAAGTTTATATCCCTAACAGCGGGAACATTACCCCAGTAGTAACAGCTATCTGATAAAGGATTTGAGTTATATCTCTTAGATCACGCAGCCATGAAACTGTAACAAGTTTTTCAGGTACAACAATTGTATCACCTGACTCAATCTTCTGCCCGCCTCTTGTTCCAAAGAAAGTTGCCTTTGGTCTCATAGCAGTTCCATCAACCTTTAATATATATACTCGCTCTGAATCTGCATTCTCTGTATATCCGCCGGCAAGATTCGTATAATCTGCAAAATCCTTGTGAGAATCAAAGACAAATGCAGTTTGATTATATACAGAACCTATGATCTGAACTGTATTTGGATTAGAAGGAATAAATAATACATCTCCCTCTTCGACCTCAATATCAAAAGGAGTCTTTGCTAACACCTCAGGCTCCTTTAAATTTATTACCATCCTGCCTTTTGCCTTTATTTGCTTGAGTCTATCAAGGAAAATCATCTTTTGATTCAACTCTTGTTGAATTACTGACGCAGAATCAGCCGATAGAGAACTTGCTGCTTGCGCTGAACCTCTGCTGAGTAATTCTATCTCTAAGCGTTGAACCATTTCATCTAACTGTGTCTGTTGAAGTAACCTTACCTTTTCTCTAGTAAATACTGCCCCTCTTATATAAGCATAATCTGTATAACCGCCTGCGCGTTTTATTAAAGAAGATAACCTTTCACCCTTTTTAACTATATACTTACCAGGGAATTTAACCTCTCCATCTATATTTACAAATATCATATCACCCCATTGCGGGATTCGTTTAATAAATAATCTATCATAGGGCTGTAATTGAGGATCATTCGCTTGATCTCCATCTAATAGTTTCCTGAGATTAATTGTCCGATATGTTTTTCGAATTTCTAATCCATCTACAATAGTGGCAGAATATATCTCTGCCTCATCTAAAAATGTAGATTCAAGGGTATTCCCTGCCATAAATAATAGATCTGAAACCTTCATGCCTGTATAATAGGAATATTTACCCGGTTGACGTATTTCTCCATCAACAAAGACAACCTGTGCAAAACTTTTCTCCCTAACAGAGTGTATTATTAACTCATCATTATTTTTTAATTCAAGATTATCTGAAGGAGTTCCTTCCATAGCTGCAACTACATTAAAATGTAACCTCGTTATATGACCATTATCATTTCTTAGTATCTCACCTTTATCTAAAAGCGCATCTGGAGTGAGTCCTCCGGCTCCTAATATTGCATCCTTGACCTTTGAACTACTAACTATAGGCACGCTTACGCTATCTAAGGTTAGATTCATTGTCTTATCCGCAATCTCTTGTTCTAAGGCATCAATCTCTAACTGTACGTCAGAATCTGACCTCCCTCCATTTGAATCCCCCATGCCCTTAGCCTCAATGTCATCTATCTTCATCTTTAGCTCGCCAAGCTTTAGTTTTATAAGCTCAGGAGAAGTAAAACTATCTTCAAGACTTTGCTCAAGATTTACAATGTCATTATACATATCAGAATTGATTTTATAGTTAGCGCCCTTTTTTTCCTTTGACTTTGACATGAATTTTTTAATCTTTAATCTTGTTGTCAATAATGCTACAAATATCCTCTTATTTTCTATAAGTTTCTCTGAAATATCTATATTATTAACTAAATCTTGAGAAATCATTTGTCCAGATGCCTTCATACGATCAAATTGAGCCTTAAGTTTTCTCAACTTAGTCTCATCAAGCATCGTTGAATAGGGATATTTCTGCTGAATTTCTTCCTCAAGCTTTAAAATTTCATCTTGCATTTCCTTAGAGACTGTCATACCTCTAGACAAAATCTGATTAGATTTTTCAACAAGTTCCCTATGTTGATATTCTAATTTACGAAATTCACTCCTTGCGCCAAGAGCCCTTACCTCTCCCTTTACTGTAACCTTTGGTTTATCTTTAAATGCCCAAGTTGAAAATATATAAATCTCATCTTGTTCTTTTAATACAATATCACTTGACTTATCCTTATCAAAAATAAATTTGCCGAGATTAAAATTTATCAAATGAACTTCGTTATTTGGCGGCTCAAGTCTTTTAATAACTGCATAATCAAAAAAGGTCTCATTTAAGAGATCTTCTTCTTTACTTATCAAGTCACTTAAATGCATTCCTGACTTATACTCATATTTCCCGGGACGCTTTACATTACCTTCAATGCTGACAAAATTTTTAATCCTCTCTGTTATTGTGAAGACCTTAACTAAATCGCCATCCCAAAGTTGAAAGTCTTTAATCTTATCAACTTCTTTTAAATTGAGGTCTATCACCTGCTGCATTTGATGATTAACGATTCTATCAATTTGAATCTGTTCTATATATGCGGATGGGTTTACTCCTCCTGCAATTTCTAAAACACTTGTAAGATCAAACTTATCACGTAATTCATATATCGCAGGACGCTTAATATTACCAGCCACCCCAACTAAAACACCTACAGGCGGAACAAATATTATATCGCCATTTTCAAGTATCAAATCATGAGACTTATCACCTTTTAATAAAAGATCATACAAGTCAAATTTTGTCAATATCCTGTTTTTCCTTCTAAGTTCAATATTTCGCAGTGACCCTATATCTTTAGGCCCGCCAGAAATAAAAAGAGCATTTGTTATGGTTGACATAGAATCTAAAGGATACATTCCAGGTCTATTGACCTCACCCAAAACATATATTTGAATCATCCTAAGACCGCCCATTGAAATACTGGACTTTGCGCCAACTATTTGCTGTGTTTTTTTATTGAGCATCTCTCGGACATTTTTGAAACTCATTCCTGCTACCTTGAAATATCCTAAATTAGGTACGCTTATATTACCGCCGCTATCTACTAATAAACTGTACCTCGCCTCAAGCCTTCCCCAGAGTGTAATTACAACATAATCACCAGGACCAACTATATAATCATCTTGCACTGAAAGCGTCTTTACATCTCTCATAAAATTTAACTGTGAATTATAAAGGCTGCTTTCTTTGTTTGCGTTTTGATCATCAGAAGAGCCTCCTCCCCCCATAATGCCTGAAGGGAGCATTGAAGAAACTTCTGGAGATTTTGCAGCTGGCTGCTGTACATCTATTTTTCTTACCTCAAGTTCTTTAGTAAAAAAATCATAACCAAACGGCTGCAAATCAAGAGATATACTCTGGTATTTATCTAGGCCTCGATATCTTTCAAATAATAACAATGGTTTTTTAGGCTTTTCAGCAACAACTGGCTGTGGATTTGTTATAATCGTTTGACCTAATGTTTGTACCTTAGGTTTTGCAACTTGAGTCTGATTTTGCTGAGGCTGTGGTAAAGGGGTCTGAGTAGAAGACTGCTGCTGTCCAGAAGATTGACCTGATATTGGCGAAGCGCCTCCTCCAGACAAAAATGCACCCTTCAAACTTTGTATTGTTGCATCTGATATTCCAACTCCAAGAGCATCTATTGCAAACGCTGTACCTACAAATATATTAATAACAATAATAAAATATAATATATAAGCTAACACCTTTAAACCACTCTGATGTCTGCCTAATAATTTAACATCCCTGCTCATTATGCCTCCGTTATTCATATATACATATATTATCTTTTAATTGTTTAAAATACCTTACTTATCTACTTTAAATATCTATCTCATTGTATGTGAATAAACATAATAATTTTAAAGATAAATTCTATTTATTAAACTTAAAAATACCCTTAATTTTATTGAATAATAATAAATGAAACTGATGTACTACTGCAAAATTAAGTATAAATGTAATAATCACAGATGCAACAAATGATATTAGACAACTTGACATTATCATTCCACGCCTGTCAGGTCTAACTATACCTGGGATAATCCTTGGAGGATCTATTATCTTTAAGGCATAATTTTCTTTTACATCGGACAACATTGAGGTTTCAATCTGGGAGGCAATCATAGAATAGATTTTTGTACGAAACATTGGGTCTAAAGATTTTTCAAGCTGTTTTTCTAAAAATTTGATATTTGTCTCAGCTGTTTTTTTTGCATCAGTACTTAACTGCTCATTCAAAGTATCAAGAAAATATACTAACAATGCTTTAGCTAAATCTGGGTCATAACATTCTATTGATACAGTTATAATTGGCAGCCTAAGTATTCTCGTATCAGTATCTAAACGAATATAAGAATCAAACACATCTATGCCGTCCTCAATACTTGGGCCAGATTGAGATGAACCTTGTGGAGTATATTTATAAAAATCTGGGTTTAAAGATAATATAATTTTCTTTATAGTTGATTGTGTTAAAGACATAGCAGGTTCTGGTTTAGGCTCAGTTACGTTGTGAACAATAGGCATATTATTTGCGTCAAAAGCAGTACCTGGGAATAATTTAGGCATTAAACCATATTTTTCTATGATTATTTTTTTCAATGTTCTGGAATAAGCCCAAATCAACAAATCCTGAGACCCTGCAGGAGTTGCAGAACCTCCACCAATCGCCTTTAAGCCCATAGCCATCATTGTTGAGCCGCCCATTTCACCAAGACCACCGCCTGAAGCACCGCCGGTTGAAGGCGTTATAGGTTGAATTACAGACTCAGCTCTATAGATATTAGACATCCTGTATGCATTAATAAATGAATTATAAAACGAAAAGATTAATACTGCAATAATAAATAATTTCCATTTCCAAACCACTAATAAATATTGCGCAATATTTATTGTTTCATCATCAATCTCTTCTTCAAAACGTTCTTCATCAATTAATAATGCGTCAGTTGTATCAAGATTCTGTTTTTTAATTATTGTATCGTCACCCACTAACGCACTCCATAATTAACATATTTGTAATTTATCAACCTTTAAATATAATATAATAAATATATTAAATTCAATTAAATAATGATAAATATATTTATACTGTCAAAAGTATAGCTGTATGATGTCAAGGCCAAGTTTTGTTAATAATAATTATAAAAGATGATTTTTATAAATCATACCAAGTTTAATAGAATACGCAATATGATCATTCATCTTGTCAACTTTATATGGGCCAAAGGGGAATTCTCTTCCCCATCTCTGATTTCTATACTCATAGACTAAAGCATCTAAAAATTGATATTTTCTACTAAATTGATTACTTTGAATATATAGACTATATCCTTTATTTTTATAATGATTAGAATAAATATTAACTAATTTAAGACGTTCAATATTAATATGTCTTGGGGTATATTGGATACCGCCGTCTGACCAAAAAGGAACATGCTCTTGAGCAGAAGCAACTGTTAAAAATAATAATTTAGGAAATTGTTTTATTAACTTATCTATAAGTACATTCCAATCCATAACTCTCGCCATCGGACCACCAACGAGTACCCCAATAGTATTATCCTTACACTGCTCAGATAGAGAATCAATCGTTATCTCAGAACGTCCTTCAATTATTTGCACAAAGTCAAACGGTTTGAGGGTATTAGTTACATTTTCATACTCTTCTGGACTAAAAAAAGAAAGGCAGTACATCTTTGCTCCATTATTATTCATTCGTAATGCCTCTGCAATATAGCCTGAACTATAACCATTACCAAGACCGCTCTCTATAAATATTTCTGGCTTAGTATGTCTAATCATACAATATAATATTAATAGACTTGAATTTATCATCCCTTTCATCTTGAATGTATATTTATTAGCTAACTCTATGAACTCTCTTTCATATTGCATAATTATAGGATTATTGATAAAAACATCATCGCTTTGTTTTAAAACATTTACATCAGCTGCTAAAACATACGCATTTAACTCACGCCTATAAGCATATGCTAATATTGAATCCCAGAATGAATAATCTTCAGCATCATATATCTTATTAATAAGTCGATCAATAGGTTTTTTAGTAACTGCTCCTATAAATAGTATTCTTGCTCTGTAAACAATCTCTGATATAATCTTAATAAATCTTATCTTTAACACGTTATTTAGTCACTCCTAAGTTTATTCACTGCTGATTTATAATTCTTTCTGCCAAATTAAATGAATTTTCAATACAATCATTCACCCCTATCCCTTTATAAGCATTTCCATGAAGATACAACCCTTTATAATTAGATACTATGGAATTTAATCTCTCTAAGATACCGATATGTCCTATATTATACTGAGGCATCGCCTTTTCATGCCGATAAATCTTCAATATATCTGGCTCGCCTTTAATTCCAATTATATCTGAAAGTTCATTTAACACCAAGTCTTTTATCTCTTTATCATTTAAATGGGCGAAATCTTCTCCTGACTTTGCCCCTCCAAGCATACTCCGAATCAGGATACTATCCTTTGGCGCCCTATCAGGAAAAATACTTGAATCCCAAAGCGAACCAAGAATCTTTCTACCCTCTTTTGTTGGGATGAGATACCCAAAACCATTAATATTACTGCGAATATTGTCTTTATGAAAGGCAGTTGCAACTACCACTAAATAAGGATATGGGATTTTATTAAGTTCTGCTGAGATATTAGAATCAAATCCATTAAAAATCTTGGCTGCATTATGTGCAGGAGTAGCCATTACAAGCACATCAGGGTTAATAGATATATTGTTGTCGAAATTCACTCGATACCCAACATCTCCATTTTTTTCTATAGACACTGCATTATGGGCTATATTTATTTTTCCTTTAAGGTTATCAGTTAAAGCCTCAACGATAACCTGCATCCCGCTATAAAATGAGGTCAAGACTCCGCCTGGACCAGCGCTTGTTTTCTTCATCTTTAACATGCCCTTAATAAGCCCGCCATAAATAGATTCAAGATTATAAATCTTAGGGAAACAACTTCTTAGAGACAACTTCTCGCCGTCACCTGCATATATGCCAAGAGCCATAGGTTCAATCAGCTTTTCATATGCCTCTCTGCCAAGCCGTCTGGCAGCAAATTCTGAAAGGCTTTCGTCTTCCACTACTGTCTTAGGTGTAAAATACTCAAGGGCAAGCCTTGTCTTTCCCTTAAGAGTCATTAAATCAGACTTTATAAACGAAATTGGTGATTCTGGCAGCTTTCGCAGCCTTCCTCCAGTATAAATAAATCTACGCCTCGCACTGTCATTGCTTCTTAGTGGAGACAGCCCTAATTCCCTTGCAAGTTCTATTGTCATTGGACGGTTATCTAAAAAACCGTTTACGCCTGATTCTATCAAATATCCACTAAATGAATCTGTAAAAATCTTCCCGCCAGGACGCTTCATCCCCTCATATACTGAAACATCTAAAGAACTATCCTTTTTTAGCAAATACCATGCAAGTGACAACCCAGAAATCCCGCCTCCAATAATTGCAATCTTCATATCTTTATCATCTCCGCTAGTGTCTTTATAAATAAAGGATGCGTATTTAACGACTCTATCCTTCGCATTGTCATATTATTCATCTCCGAAAGTTTTTTATATTTTATATCAATCTCATAAAGCGTTTCAATATGGTCTGAAACAAAACTAATTGGCACTACTAACAAATTACTTATTCCCTTATGTGCAAGCTCATTAATCATATCTTCAGTAGACGGCGCAAGCCACTGTACTGGCCCGCTCCTGCTCTGATATGAAAGATGAAATGTAAATGAAGCATATTTTTTTCTTAAACTATCCATCGTCTTATTGATATGCTGCACATAAGGATCGCCTTCTTTGATAAAACTAACAGGCAAACCATGAGCGCTAAACAAAATGTCTTTTAACCTGCCATTAAATTGTGAAATCCCTTGATCAATTAAATCAATCAAGGCATCAATATAATAAACATTATCAAACCATGATTCTATAAACCTGCAATCAATATTCCTACCAATCAGCGCTCTTTTAAGTTCGCTGAATGCTGACCCTGTGGTAGCCTTACTATAATGCGGATATAGTGTTAAAGCTATAATATTTTTTATTCCGTCATCTTCCATCTGATTAACTGTATCTTTAATATAAGGATGCCAATATCTCATGCCAACATAAACCTTGTATCCAAGAGATGACGCAATATATTCCTCTAATCTACGTCCCTGACTTTTTGTTATTTCTAATATAGGAGAGCCTCCGCCAATTTGTTTGTACATGGAAATAGATTTTCCAGCCCTGAGTGTAGATATTAACCAAGCGATCTGCCTTTGAAGGAATTTCGGGCCAAGTTTTATAATCTCTCTATCAGAGAACAAATTATATAAAAAAGGTTTTACAGATTGAAGGTTATCTGGACCACCAAGATTTAATAATATTACGCCTGTATCCATATAGTTATAATACCAGAAATCTTAAAAAAAAGCATGAGGGCTCTTCTCACAACCCTTTAAGGGCGCTGCCCTTAAAAATCCCGCAAATGGACGAGTCCCTTTGAACCCATTATTAAAAAACCCTTGTCTCCATCTTTATTTCACTACCTGCAACACTCCCCACCCCCATCAACCCAATAGAATTCTTAATCCTAATATATCCATTAATTAAAATATCATCCCGCCTTATCTTCATCCCTGCATGCAATATCTTCCCCTCTTTTTTAGACACATTCATCTCTGGAAAATGCCCTAACGCCTCATCAATACTAAAAAATTCCATGCTGTCATCTCCCCTTGCGAGAAACCTTCCAACCCTCGTTCTGCGTAACTCTACAACATGCCCAACTGTCCCCAACTTCTCAGAAATATCAGCGCACAATGTCCTTACATACGTCCCCTTTGAACACACTGTCCTTAGTTTTATAAATGGACGATTATATTCTAAGAATTCAAGTTCGCTGATATTTATTTCACGAAATTCCCTCTCAACCTCTTCGCCTCTCCTTGCCAGATCATATAGTTTCTCCCCATTATACTTTAGAGCTGAATACATAGGAGGTTTTTGGAGTGTTACACCGATAAAACTCTTCAATACTCTCTTAATATCTTCTTCACTTAGGAATGGCGCAGGATGCTCGGCAGTAACCTTGCCCTCTCTGTCAAGTGTATCGGTTTCTATGCCTGTTTGGATTGTAAAGATATATTCCTTATCAAGACCTAAAAAATATTGCGCAAATCGTGTAGCTGAATCCGCAAGTATGAGCATCACGCCTGTTGCTAAAGGGTCAAGGGTGCCGGCGTGTCCTGCCTTTTTTAAGTGAAGGGCAGATTTAACACGCTCTACTAATTTATAAGAGGTCATGCCCTCTGGTTTGTTAATGTTGATTATATAAGGGGGATTCAGGGTTGTCATCAAAGTATTGCTTTATTCTAATGAATACGATTCATTGTCTGGTTATGTTTTTCCTCTTGAAGGCACAATTTAATCACCTCTTTTATACGTGGATAAAGTTCTTTGAGGGTCTTAGCTTGAGTGTAACAGCTTTTTAAGGAAGAGACAGTTGCTAAATAATAACCATCCTCATCCTTTTCTATTAGCACGGTGAATGTATAATGATTTTCGTTTATTTTTTCACACACCTTTTTTTAACTCACACCTGCTCTTTTGATAAAAATCATTTCCTTCTAAGACAGTGATGACTAAATTTCTCCTCAATCACCTTGCTTAATAATTCTTTAAACTCTTCAATACTTAAATCAGCTACATTCATAATTTTACCCTTATGGATTCTTAAAACTAATTATGCAAATTGGAGCTTTTTCTCCATCGGCTTAAGGACATTTTTGAATAATAAAGATGCCTTAAACACCTCAACTCCAATCAGATTGCCTTTGCTATCAAGTTCCATATTTACGCCAGTAGATAATTCAACAACCTCAGCCTCTTGCCCTTCTTTTGCAAGATAGAGTATATCCTCTTGTTCATCATAAAAAATCATGAATCCTTCCATTATATTTTTCTCCATCTTCCAGATTGAATACGATTTTCTTTTTGCCCTTCCTTTAAAGGATGTATAGTCAATAAAATAATATCCAAATCCTCATATCTATATGCTAACATTACATCTCTTTCTTTGTCATTTAAAGTTGTCTTCATTACTGCAATTGTGTGTTTAGTTTCAGAATCTATAAATCGTTCCATAACATTCATATATATTTCTTTTGGCAAATCATAATTAATCTTCTGCATGGCAATTCTTGTTTCTATGTGCTTTGAGTATTTAATCAACATTTTACCTTTATCTCAATCTCCTTTATTGTGAGTTAATTGTAGGATAAACCAAGATAAAGGAAATGAGTTTATTGAAATAACGATATATCATAATTGAGTTATTTGAATTTTTGGCGCACTATCCTTATATTTCTGTACAAGCCTCATCAGTCCATCAGAATTATTAGAAGAGAAAACATATTTTAAAGCTGACTTAACCGTTGCTCGATTAAATTCTTTTACTATGTTATTATCTGCCTGAAAATATCCTTCCTTATCTTGAGCCTTAGTTTTAATCATAATTTCATTATCTTGCCAAGTTCCTAAAAAAAATAACTCTTTAGATATTGGGAAAGACATTTCAACATTCGGATTTGATAAACCAACACCTAAAATATTATATAAAGGATTATCAGATGTTACAAACTTCCAATTAACAGTTGCTGCGATAAATTTCCATTTCATAACATAGAATCTTGAGGCGATTTCAGATGTTTGTAAAAGTACATACTGTAAACTAAATTCTGGCTTCACCATTTTTTCATCATTATTCTTAAAATAATAATCCAATAATTTCTCCTCCATTTTTTTTGGAAAAGAATTCCACCTAGAATTCCACAATTCCTCTGGCATATCAATTGGTTTTACATAATTTTTCTCATCATTTTTAATCAAGGGTTTAATCAGTTCTCTATTTTTATTAATAGATTTTTTATAATTAGAATTGACATACTCTCTAAAGTATGGTGTACGAGTAAGCATGGCTGATAAATATAATGAAAAATTAATCCGATCATCTTCATTCAATTTTTCATAATTTTTAATCTTTTGAAATACTGGAGCAGCTTTTCCTTCTATTTCAGCGAGAGCATCTTCAATAGTTACATCTTTTTCCCCATTAATATTTGTAAATGAATAAAAATTTTTCCGAACAGCTTCATTACTATAATATCCCTTTCTTGGTTCAGTTTTTCCTTTTTCATAAATCCACAAATATTCATGATTTGGAACGGTAAAACCCTTTAAATAAAAACGAGGAATATAATGTTGATGTTCTTTTTTATTTTTTGCCATAAACTGTAATTTTCTTCCCCTGTTTCCAAACCTTTGGCTATGAAGTATTTTATATCGTAATTGATTATCATCTTACATCCATTGCAAAATAAATATCAGTTCTTACCCTATTTCTTTTCTCTCAAATATTCTAAAAGTTGTTTTTTCAAAGACGTAATCTCAGACGTTGCCTTAAACCCAGCGGCATTTTTATGCCCGCCTCCTCCAAATTTAGCTGCCACATCTGCTACATTCACCTTTGTAGACCTCAAACTTCCCCGCCAAAAATCCTTATCCGCTTCCTTTAAAAATACAGACGTCTTTATCGTCTCAAGCATCCCTGAAAAATTAACTATATCCTCTGTATCATGAGGTCCAGCACCAGTATCTGCTATCATATCTCTGGTCAATACAGTAATTGCAATATCATCATATATCTCAATGGAATTTAGAAATTTAATCAATAAATTAAACCTTGCAACCGACCATTTATTATATAACTGCTCTGCTATATATGAAGGATTTGCCCCTGCACTTACAAGTTCTGACGCAATACTTAAGGTATCAGACTTTGTTTTT
>JADFXP010000021.1:13169-53387 GCA_015233465.1 Candidatus Magnetominusculus dajiuhuensis | reverse complement strand
TTATCATCCATTATTAGAATACTCTTTCCTAATAACTGCCACTGATCTGGGATTAATTCCTGTTCTTCCTCTATTTGTTCAGATTCACTTGCTGGGAGATAGATATAAAAACTTGTGCCTTTGCCTACCTCACTTTCTACCTCAATATGACCTTTATGTTTTTTGACTATTGAATATGACATTGCTAACCCAAGTCCTTGACCTGATTCTTTTGTGGTAAAAAAGGGGTCAAATATCTTATGGATGTTTTCCTTTGAGATACCAATGCCGTTATCTTTTATAGTGATTTTTATATATTTATCATTAGTGAGAGAAGGTATTGAATTGTCAATCTTTTCGATATTTTCAGCAATAATATTAATCTTACCGCCGTTAGGCATTGCTTGGTCAGCGTTAATTAAAAGATTTGTAATAACCTGATTAAGCTGAGTTTTGTCAAATTCTACTGCCCATAGGTCTTTTAAGATTGTTACCTCACATTGAGAGTTAGAACCTGAAAGTACAAGGTTTCCTGCCTCAGAAAGGAGAGTTGAAAGAGATTCTTGTTTGATGAATAAGGCATCTCCCCTTGAAAAGGTTTGAAGACGATTAATGATGTTTATAGCCATATGAAAGATATTTTTGACATCTGACAAATACTCAATTGCTTTGTTAATGTCTTTTTTGATAATTCGTTCGGATAATTGAACCTTCATAAACAGACCAGTTAAGATATTATTAAGATCATGTGCCATGCCTTCTGCAAGCAGGGCTAAGGATTCTAATTTTTGAATTTTGGAAATCTCAGTCTCTGCCTTTAATTTGAATTCTGTATTTTCAGACTGCATGACCTTTATTCTATCGGCAAGGGCAAGGGAAAGTAAGATTGTTTCTATTATTGTTCCAAATTGTACACTATATTCAATTAAAAATATATTTGGAAGTATAGTTAGATACATTAAATCTTTTATTACAACAGAAAATAAAAAAATGAGCCATGCTGTTATAAAATATTTAGCTGTTTTGTTACCTGAGATTAAACTTGAAATGGATGCTATTAACACTGTAGAAACGAATATTAAGACTGATATTTGTACCATATAAATTTTAATTGTACCATGAAAAAATTCAAAAGATATGAAAAAAATTAAATATATAAATAAAAAAAGAAGGATAGCTTGATTTATCTTAGGGCTAAATTTCTTTGTATCTAAAAATGTTTTTGTAAATAATAATCCAAGCGAGCTATATCCGAAAACACAAAAAACAAGAATATCATCTGTTAAAACAAAGTTAGGAGTAATGAACTCCTGAAAGAAACCAAATAGTAAATTCTGAAATATTAATAAACTGCTTTCAAATAAAACATAATATAGATACGCTAAGTCTTTTAAATTAATAAAAAGAAAAAAATTATATATTATCATTGATAAAATAAATCCAAAGAATAAGGCTTGAATATAATAATCTTTACGGCTATTATCTAAAAAGGAGTACCTTGACATTAGATTAACCTCAAGAATAATATCTGCAGTCTCAGCTTCAAAACGCATATAAAGAATTTCTTCTTTTCCATTTGAAAGTTCAATAGGAAAGGCTATCTTTCTATGTTTAATCACTCGTTTATTTACTGGTATCAAATTTCCGCTCTTTATCACGTTAAACTCTCCGCCTTTATTCAAGGTATATAGTTCAACAATATCTATTACAGGAAACCCAACTTCCAAGAGCCAATCCTTGATCTCATCAGTTTTATTATTGACCTTAAATCTTACCCAATAAGCAGATGCCGTTGTGCCAATATTTGGAATATCTGTATTACTTTTTATAAATTTAGAGTCAAATTCCTTTGAAGATATATCTTTAATAGTCCATTTTTTATCCTTATCCTCAAGATATTCAAGTGAGCGCCCAAGCGGATATACGGCGTTTTTATCAGATATTACTACTGGTTCAAGTGCAGAAACAGGTTTAGGAATATATAATATTATCATCAAAATACATAAAAGTTGAACGAAACTAACATAAGCATGAAAATGCTTAAGGCGCAGGTTACATTTTAAGGATAAATCACTACACAGATACATATACTTCCCCTTCTGAAATTGTAGAGATATTTTTATCTGATATTATACTTTATGCCTACATTAAACGTAAACAAAATGGAACTATAAAAATCTTATTATCTTGCAAAAGAAAGAACATATCTAAAGACCTCTGCACAAGTACTTGTTTTTTTAATTCCCCTTTCTTGAAAGGGGTGGATGCATAGCAGACGGGGTATTTGTTTTTACGCTGGGCTAAAATACCTAGTAATTCCTACAGTTTGCCACCCCTTTTGAAAAAGGGGAATTTTTAAAAAAATCATATATCGCCAATTTTTAGGTTGTGCAGATGTCTTATCTATCAAATCCCACGATTTAAACAGCTTAATTAGAATATTATGATTGTTTTATGCTATAATACTTTTATAATAAAAATATAAAGGAGGAAGTCATGCGGATAATCATATTGGTCATTTTAATGTTATTGCTTGCTGTTCCTATAGTCAATGCAGCTGAAGTTTTTGTCATTCAAAAAGCAACTGATGATAAGACGTTTGTTATAAATAATAGAGTTTTTGAAGCGCAAACTACTTGTTTTGGCTGGAGAGAGAAAGATAAGGTAAATTTTATTTCAGGAAGTCCTTCGGGGGTTTGTCTACAGGCTGAACTCTATAATATTGATAGAAATATTAGATGTAAGGTTAAATGTAAACTTTAACTTCATTTCTTAACCTTCTAAGACCCTTCCAATTTATACATACATACGTAGGGCTTATACCCTACGATATCGCCCTTTCAAGTCTTTATCCATTTTTTATCAACTTTGCAAGCAGAGCCTTTTGCGTATGCAGTCTGTTTTCAGCCAAATCAAATACAGCGCTGTGCGGCCCGTCCATTACTGAATCCGTTATCTCTTCTCCTCTATGTGCTGGAAGACAGTGAAGCGCTATTACGTCTTGTTTTGCTAATCTAATTAATTCATCATTTATCTGAAAGCCTTTAAATTTTGCTCTTTTGTTGTCATGCTGCGTTCCTTTTTCACTCATGCTTATCCATACATCTGTATATAATACATCTGCATCCTTGGCTGCCTCTTTTGGGTCATGCAATATATTTATACAGCTTCCATTTATTTTACGCGATTTTTCTATGACTTCAGCATCTGGTTCAAATCCAGTTGGGCATGCAATAGAAATCTCTACCCCAAGTATTGATGAAATCTCTATCAATGAATTGGCAACATTATTTCCGTCACCAATATAAGCAAGTTTTACACCCTTGAATCTGCCTTTTTTCTCTTTTATAGTCATCATATCCGCAAGCGCCTGACATGGATGATGTTTATCCGTTAATCCATTAATCACAGGGATTGTTGAGGCTTCAGCAAATTCCTCTACCCTGCTGTGTTTATAAGTCCTTAACACTATGCCGTCAAGGTATCTTGATAACACGCGTGCTGTATCGGCTATGGTCTCGCCTCTGCTTAGCTGAATATCTGTAGGAGTTAGAAATACAGGCTGTCCATGCAGTTGATAAACCGCCACTTCAAACGATACCCTTGTCCTTGTAGAGATCTCTTCAAATATCAGTCCAATACCTTTCCCACGTAACGGAGCATAATCATTTCCACTCTGTGACTTTTTTAACGAGATTGCCTGATCAATTAAATCTGTTATTTCAACAAGAGTAAAATCGCTTACAGTCAAAAAATCTCTTTTATGGGTTTTTTGAAACGGGTCGAAACCCTTACCCAACGACTTCATGATAACCTCCCAATAATCTCTGTTAATATTGCGCATAGCTTGTCTATATCTTCTTCTGTGACTATTAGTGGAGGGCAGAATCGCAGCACATTATTTGCCGTGCAATTTATCAGCATTCCCCGCTCAAAACAAGCCATTGCTACTTGGCTGCATTCCCTGACAAGTTCCATCCCTAAAAGCAGTCCTTCTCCTCTTACTTCTACTACTATATTTGGATATTTCTTTTGAATCTCAAGCAGCGCAGATTTAAAATATGCCCCAAGTCTGCGGCATTCAGAAAGTAATATACCGTCTTCAAGCAATGTCTCAATAGACGCAATAGCTGCGGCACACGCAAGATGCCCGCCTCCAAAGGTTGCCCCATGTGAGCCCTGGTCAAAACTCTCTGCTATCTTATCCCTTGTCAGCATTGCTGATATTGGTATTCCAGACCCAAGTGCCTTTGCTATAGTTAATATATCTGGTTCGATATCATAATGTTCATATGCAAAGAATCTCCCTGTGCGTCCTAAACCTGTCTGTATTTCATCAAGTATTAAAAGTATGTTATTTTCTGTGCAATGATTGCGCACAAACTGAAAATATTCCTTTGAGGCAACCTTCACCCCTCCTTCACCTTGAATAGGTTCAAGCATTACTGCAGCAGTGGATTCATTTGTTGCTGCTTTTAGGGCATCTATATTATTAAATGCAACATATTTAAAACCTGGAAGCATAGGCTGAAAACCTTGATGAAACTTTTCTTGCCCAGTAGCTGAAAGCGCGCCCATAGTACGTCCATGAAATGAGTTAAGGGCAGTTATGATCTCATATTTTTTTTCGCCATAATGTTTTGTAGAGTATTTTCTTGCAATCTTTATTGCTGCCTCATTAGCCTCTGCACCAGAATTAGCAAAGAATACCTTGTCTGCAAAGGAATGGTCGCAAAGCAGTCTCGAAAGTTTTACAGCGTGTTCATTATGATAATGATTTGATGTATGTATGAGTCGTTGTGCCTGTTTTTGTATGGCAATTACTACCTTTGGATGACAATGTCCAAGTATATTTACAGCTACACCAGCAAGAAAATCTGTATATTCTTTACCGTCAATGCTGTAAAGGGTCATGCCCCTGCCTTTTACAAATGCAACAGGAAACCGTTTATAGGTATTTGCAATATATTTATTAGTGCCTTCAATAATCTTCTTTGTTTCCATTTTTTCTTAACCTTTGCCCTCTATAATTAATGCAGCAAGAAGCGGCAGCATTATCTCATGATGACCTATAAGATTTATTGCCTTTCCTGACTTACCAGTTGGTCTGTGCAGTACATTTTCAGATGCTCTGTATTGTTTGATAAAATCCATATTTATAGCCGTAAAATTTTTAGCCTTATGTTCTAAATTCCTTGCAAGTGACAGCGCCTTTAAAAATACCTCTGGTATAATTACCGCTGACCCAAGATTTATAAATACTCCTCCATCAAGATTAGAGATTATAGATGTTAAATGATGAAAATCTCTTAAACTCCCTTCACCAATAGATGCCCCGTCTGCCTCTGGGTGCATATGTATAATATCAGTTCCTATTGCCACATGTACAGTTGCTGGAATTTTATGTGTATAACAAGTCCCAAATATACTCATTTCTCTATATTTCATGTCTTGATTTTGATGTATAAACTTGCCAATAGAAGCCCCTATACCAAGACCCCTTTTAACGCCTTCTGAAATAGCGGCATTTAGCAGAGTTCCTGTTTCTAAAGCCATCCCAAAGCTGCCATCACATATTGCCTCCTTAACGTCTTCTGATGTCATGCCAGCATATGCAAGTTCAAAATCATGTACTATACAGGCGCCATTTGCGGCAACTGCGCTGATGATACCACTGACAATTAAATCAATAATAATTGGTGAAAGCCCAAGTTTTATAGAATGAGCGCCCATACCCAAGATTACAGGTTTTCCATTTTTCCTTGCCTCAATAATGGATGAGGCAGCGTCTCTTAACGCATCAGCAGAAAGCATCTGCGGAAGAGAATCTATGAAATCTCTAAAACTGTTACCCAATCTATAAGGCTTAGAAAAACTTGAAAGTGATACCTTACTTTTTCGACTGTTTATTGAGTATCTGTTTATATTATTAATTACCTTCTCCACCCTATTCACGATCACCATCTTAATATCTTTAAATTTAAACAGTTTTCCCTTTGCTAATTTTAAGGAAATACCTTACATTCTAACATAATTTATTAATTATATGATACTATAAAATAGAGAGATTTTTTGATGGATGGAAGGATTTGAAAAAAAGACTTGATCTGTTGATGTTTGAGCGCGGGGTTTGCTCTTCAAGGCAGCGCTGCAAGGCGCTTATTATGGGTAATAAGGTAAGGGTAGACGGTACTCCTGTGACTAAGTCTGGCCAGTTAGTTGATGAGTCATCGGAGATTGTGTTAACGCAAGAAGATATTGGGTTTGTCAGCAGAGGAGGACTTAAACTTGATTACGCAATTAATGAATTTAATGTTACAATTGATGGCTTAATATGTATGGATGTAGGTGTGTCAACTGGCGGATTTACTGATTGTCTTTTAAAGCGTGGGGCGCAGAGAGTATATGCCATAGATGTTGGTTATGGACAGATTGCTTGGAGTATACGTAATGATAAAAGGGTGGTTATATTTGAGCGAACAAATATTAGAGAGTTTAGCGCTGATAATATAACGGAATCTATTAACCTTGTAGTAATAGATGTTTCATTTATATCCTTGACAAAGGTTATGCCAAGTGTTCTAAAATTTATGACTGAAGGCGGGCAGATTATCGCTCTGATTAAACCTCAATTTGAGGTTGGCAAGGGCAGGGTAGGTAAGGGTGGAATTGTTCGGGATGAACAAATTCGCGCAAGCGCAGTTGAAGGAATTAAAGGATTTTTTATAGAAATTGGGTTAGAAGTCAGGGGCATATGCCAAAGTCCTATTACAGGACAAAAAGGTAATGTCGAATATTTTATATATGGATTTTATGAGGCAAGAAGAAGAAAATATGAAGAGAAAATTTAATTTAAGTGATGATGACTATAAGCTTATTGAAAGGTCTACGCTTTCAAAGGTTATAGATTTTATTGATAAGACAGATGTCATAAAAACCCCGATTCTTTTATTTGACGCTGAGAAGATGATTAGAAATGCCAAATTAATAGGCTCTGGGATTGAAAGGGCACAGGTTTATTATGCAGTTAAGGCAAATGATAATATAGATATATTAGAGAAGTTGTCAAAAATAGATCTGGGATTTGAGATTGCCTCAGACGGAGAACTCGCTAAATTAGAGAAATTAAATGTTGAGGGTTTACGGATTATAACCAGCAACCCCGTTAAAACCCCATTGTTTATTGAAAAGGCTTATGAATATGGCGTAAAGTATTTTGCATTTGATTCAGAGGCGGAGATTGATAAGCTGGTCAAATATGCGCCAAAGTGCAGCGTATATGTGCGATTGATAGTTCCAAACGAAGGCAGTGAATGGCCTTTAAGCAAGAAATTTGGCGTAGAAGTTGATGATGCGTTATCGCTATTAATAAAGGCAAAAAAGGCTGGGCTTAATCCTATTGGAATGACCTTTCATGTAGGTTCGCAGTGTACTAACATTAATAATTGGGAGTCTGCGTTAAATAAGGCTGGCATATTATGGGCTAAGGCAGTTGAGGCAGGCATAAATATGAGGTGTTTAAATATTGGCGGAGGGTATCCGATAGTATATACAAAGAGTGTAGTTCATATTGAGAATATTGAAGCCCGCATTAATACATTAATTAAGAGATTGTTTCCAAATGATATTGATATATACATGGAACCCGGCAGGGCGATGGTTGGGGATGCAGGGGTATTTGTAACAAGCATAATTGGCCATGCCCAAAGGTCAGGAAATGCTTGGTGTTATATAGATGTTGGGGTGTTTAATGGTCTGATGGAGAGCGTTGGAGGGATAAAATATAGTTATATTGCACAAGGACATGAAAGAGACGGGCAGTTTAGCAGTTGGACTCTCACAGGACCAAGCTGCGACAGCTTTGATGTTATAGATAAAGATGTAAAGCTCAAAGAACCGCAGGTTGGGGATTTAATATTAATCTTATCTGCAGGGGCGTATACTCTGCCTTATGCCTCAGAGTTTAATGGGTTTAAGATTCCACAGGTGGTGTTTGTTTAAATAGAGTAATGATTATTATTGACTTACTTTTTAAAATTATATTACTTTATAAGTAAGTAATGAAGATTTGTTATGAATGGAAACCATGAATTCTACTGTCAAAATAACAAAAAAAGGTCAAATAACATTACCTAAGAAGATTAGGCAGTTATTAAACTCTGATACTATAGAGTTTGAGATAATTGATGATAATTTAGTGCTTAAACCTGTGCAAAGTGTATCAGGGTCTTTGAGTTCTTATGCAAAAAAGGGTCTGGGATTCAAATCTGCGAGAGACTTAGCTTGGGAAAAGGCAGTCAATGATAAGCATAAATAAAAAGATTCCAGATACAAATGTAATCATACGGTATCTTCTAAAAGATCATGAAGAACATTTTAAAATAGCCCATGAATTTTTTGAATCTGTCAAATCTGGCAACACAAAGATTATTATAAATGAATGCGTTATAGCTGAATGTGTGTATGTTTTACTAAAGATATATAATGTTCCGAAGGATAATATAGTTAGTAATCTCAAAATCCTTTTGAGTTATAAAGGGGTTAAAAATATTGATAGAGAAGAACTGATTGAAGCCCTAACGTTATTTAATATTTATAATATAGATATTGTTGATTGTATATTATGCGCTAAAGCAAAAAAATTGGGTATGGAATTATTCACTTTTGATAAAGAATTAATGAAGAGATGTTGAGTATTATTATATTCCATGGGGGTTAATATGAGAAGATTTTACAAGTTAGAAGGCATTAGGTTCATAAGTATCTCTTTGTTTACAGTAATAGTATTGTTCACTACATCAATACCAGCAAAAGCAGTTGATGTACAGAAGGACAATTGGGTAGAGGCAATATCAACGGCATTCCCGGTGATTTTCTGCCAAGATGACCAATACTTTCGGCAATGTTTTAATGTAACTCAGTCTGAGTGTGAAAAAGTAGTGTTGTCAGCAACTAAGGTTTGTTCTGAGAAAAATATTGATAAAATCCCAAATATCCTACATCAACCCGATGATGGACGTTATTGGGGCAGCTATATTGGAAAATGCGTAGCTTCTACCTTTGACCTTGTTTACAACAATAAATTTACGAACAGCAGCAAATGTCAAGATATGGTTAATGAGAAATGATCAGATTTTCAGAGTCTGCGCCATTTTCTCCAATTTCTTATTCATATGAGATAGATAATATCTTATATAAGAAAAAATCGCAGTATCAAGAGATTATAGTAGTTGAAAATCCATATTTTGGAAAGATTATGTTACTTGACAATGTAGTTCAAGTAACAGAGCGTGATGAGTTTTTCTATCATGAGATGCTTACCCATATTGCTATGCACACCCATCCTAATCCAAAAAATATTGTAGTTATTGGCGGCGGTGATGGAGGGACTGTAAGAGAGGTCTTGCGCCATGACTGCGTTGAAAGGGTTTATTTTATAGAGATAGACAAAGAGGTAATTAATACCGCGAAGGAGTACTTCCCTACTATTGCAGGTGCGGTTGATGACCTAAGAGTCTTGATTAAACCTATGGATGGGGCGTTATTTGTAAAAGAGGTTAAGGATATTGATGTTCTTATCGTAGATTCAACGGATATTATCGGATTTGCTGAGTCTTTGTTTAGTGATGAATTTTTTCGAGCGGTTAAGGGATGTTTAACCAAAAATGGAATATTTGTAACCCATACAGAATCGCTGCATTTCCATAAAAAGATGGTTATTGAGATGCAGCATAGATTAAAAGGGATTTTCCCAATAGTAGATTTATATACAACTCCTCTTGCAACATATCCGGGCAATTGGTGGGCATTTGCAATTGCATCATTATCACTTAATCCGAGAGTTTATAGCCGTCCTTGCGTGAGCGGTACGCGGTATTATGATAGTGAGATACATGGTCAGTGTTTTTTAACAAAAGGGTTTTATGATAAGCTGATAAATAATCGTCTTGATTGGTAAGCCCCATTTTAAAGTAACTTTAAAGAATGATGGCTCTGCCCTTTTTATCTACGGGCTCCCGCAAAGGGATTTTTAAAACGGGTCTGAGACCCTCCTTTTGAACCCATTATTTTTTAGATAATTTCCTCTTTATTTCCAATTAGTTATTTACTTTTTCAGGAGGTGATTAAATAATGTCAGATATTTATAAACTAAAAACGATTTTAGATACCTTTTACAAAGAATTTGACTTTAAGGGCAGAATATTAGAAGACCCAATAGAATTTCCGCATAGATATTCCAAAAATCTTGATATAGAGACAGCAGGTTTTATCGCTTCGTGTTTTGCATATGGCAGGGTCAAGGCATTTAAGATTGTTACCCAAAAGATACTTGAAGTGATGGGCGCAAGTCCATTTGAATTTCTAATAGATTTTGATGTTAAAAGAGATTTAAACATATTCAAGGGTATATTTTATAGATTTAATTCCAATAATGATATTATTGGACTATTGTATATTATCCATTGTCTGCTTAAAGAATTTGGTTCAATAGAAAATGCCTTTATGAAGTTTTATAGAGGTGATATGTATAAAGGACAGATTGGATTTATAGAATATATACGCGGGATTGATGTTAGCATTGTATGTGAAAGAACGGCTGGATTGATGCAGTTTTTCCCATCCCCTGTTCAAGGGAGTTCTTGTAAACGTTTGAATATGTTTTTACGATGGATGGTAAGGGAGAAGGATATTGACTTTGGATTATGGCGGGAGATTCCACAGAATGAATTAATCATCCCTCTTGATACGCATATTGCAAGGATTTCAAGGTGTCTTAAGCTGACAGAGAGGTTATCTAATGATTATAAAACTGCCATTGAGATTACCAATAATTTAAAGAAATTAGACCCTTATGACCCAGTAAAATATGATTTTGCACTCTGTCATCATGGAATATCAGGGGCTTGCAGCGTAAAGTCAACAGAAAAGATGTGTGAAGGGTGTGCAATCAACGGTGTGAGATAGTATAAATACAGTTTCTAATAAATATCTATCTATATGATTGAAATCATTTCATATTGAGGTTTAAATACTTATAATAATTATTATAAACTATATAAAATCTTGTATGGGTCTAAGACCCTTTGGAGGGAAAAATGGAAAGATATGTTAAGGCATTTATTATTATCAGTATTGTTTATCTTGGTATTTCATCAGTGATTGGAGTAATGATGTTGACAATGCCTACTATGCAGAAATATATGTTTATGCATGTGCATTTTATGCTTTTAGGATGGGTTTCTATGATGATTTACGGCGTTGGTTATCACATCCTTCCAAGATTCTCTGGCAAAATGCTCAAAAGCGTTGCTATCGTTAAAATACAATTTTATCTCGCTAATATCGGACTTATTGGCATGACCGCTGCTTACACTTATAACCTTGGCTCGTCTCTGTTATCCATATTTGGAGGAATGGAAGTGCTTGCTATAATGCTATTTTTCTATAACATGGTCGCAACAATTGGACCAGCAGCAGAAATGCCTAAATTGTAACAACCTATGGGCACGATACATCGTGCCCATACAATATTAATCTTACACCAAATGTGTTTATCAACTCTTATCTACAATCTTTCCAGCGCCAACTATAATATTATCTGTGTCCACATCCATAATCCTCACGCCTTGAGTATTTCTTCCTATTATTGAGATGTGTTCAACCGAAGTGCGGATCAACTTGCCAGTCTTAGTAATTATCATTATCTCATCTTCTGGCCTGACCTGTAAAAGCGTAACTACCTTACCGCCTCTTTCTACAAGTTTTATAGAGATAACCCCTTGACCACCTCTATTTTGCACAGAATATTCATCAACGCTTGTGCGTTTTCCAAGTCCATTTTCCGTTATGGTAAATAATGTTGTCCCCTCCATTACCACCTCTGCGGATACTACCTTATCGCCCTCTCTCAGCTTAATACCCTTTACACCTCTAGAAGACCTGCCTGTTGGCCTGACATCGCCTTCATTAAATCTAATAGCATGACCAAAATGCGTTCCTATAATAAGATCATTTTCTCCATTTGTTGTACGCACTGCTATTAGCTCATCATCTTCATCTATATTTATCGCTATAACTCCCTTGCCCCTTGGATTTTTAAAATCACTTAACTCTGTTTTTTTAACAATTCCTTTTGAGGTAAACATCGTTAAATACCCGCTGCTAAAATCCTTTACTGGGAGTGCAGTTGCAATGTTTTCACCTGTTTGAAACTGAAGCAGATTTACTATTGCCTTACCCTTTGCTGTACGGCCAGATTCTGGTATCTGAAATATCTTTAACCAGTATAATCTGCCAAGACTTGAGAAAAACAACATATAATCATGTGTAGAACCAATAAATATCTGCTCTACATAATCCTCTTCCTTGACCCCCATTCCCATCATTCCCTTACCGCCTCGTTTTTGCTTTCTATATTCTGAGATCGGATGGCGTTTTATATAACCAGTATGGGAAATAGTTATCACCATCTCTTCTTCGGTTATCAGGTCTTCAATGGAAATCTCGCCAACATCCTGCACTATCTCGGTTCGTCTTGGCTGAGAAAATTTATCCTTGATCTCTATTAATTCATCTCTGATTATCTGCTCTACTAATTCACTGCTCTTTAAGATTGATCTTAACCGCTCTATATCTTTTATCAATGCCTCATATTCAGTTATTATCTTATCCCTCTCAAGACCTGTCAATCTTTGCAGCCTCATCTCCAAGATAGCCTGTGCCTGAAGCTCTGAGAGTTTGAAATTATCAATTAACCCTGTCTTTGCCTCTGGAGGAGTCTTTGATGCTCGAATCAACGTAATCACTGCATCAAGATTATCAAGGGCAATCTTTAATCCCTCTAAAATATGCGCCCTTTCCTCTGCCTTTTTCAATTCAAACTTTGTGCGTCTTATAACTATATCTTTTCTATGCTGCAAGAAATAACGCAAAATCCGTTTCAGATTCATCACATGAGGCTGACCGCCTGCAAGGGCAAGCATTATTACCCCAAATGTAGTCTCCATCTGAGTATGTTTAAATAGATTATTTATTACTACCTGAGATATTGCATCCCTTTTTAACTCAATAACCACCCTTATGCCGTCTCTATCAGACTCATCCCTTAGGTCTGAAATCCCCTCTATCTTTTTCTCTCGAATCAATTCAGCAATCTTTTCAATCATCCTTGCCTTATTAACCTGATAAGGGATTTCATTAATGATAATACAGTCTCCACCCTTTTGTTTTCTCTCTATAAATACCTTTGCCCTGACCTTTATAAGCCCTCTTCCATGCATATACGCATCCATTATACCTGTTAATCCATATATTGCCCCTCCAGTTGGAAAATCAGGTCCTTTAATAAATCTCATCAGTTCAGGGATTGTACAATCAGGATTTTCTAATAAATATATCAACCCTTCAATAACCTCTGTTAGATTATGAGGAGGAATATTGGTTGCCATTCCAACAGCGATACCTGCTGCTCCATTGATTATCAGATTTGGCACCCTTGAAGGCAGCACCAACGGTTCAGGGGTAGTCTCATCAAAATTTGGCTGATAATCTACAGTATCTTTATCAATATCGCTTAATAACTCTTCTGCAATAGCCTCAAGTCTACACTCTGTATAACGATAAGCCGCAGCAGGGTCTCCATCAAGTGAACCAAAGTTTCCCTGTCCATCAACAAGCGGATAACGCATATTAAAATCTTGAGCCATACGCACTAAGGCATCATAAACAGCAGAGTCACCATGCGGATGATATTTTTTCAAAACCTCGCCGACAACACCAGCACATTTTGAATATTTTCTATTTGATAAAAGTCCCTCTCTAAACATGGCATAAAGTATTCTTCTCTGAACGGGCTTAAGACCGTCTCTGACCTCTGGAAGCGCCCTGCCAATGATTACGCTCATCGCATAATCAAGATAACTGACCTTCATTTCTTCTTCAATATTTATAACATCTGCCATGTATTATTAAACTCCTTTGTCGTGGATTAACACTATTTGGAAAAAATAAGCTATATACTATAACATATTTTATATAAAAGAGGGATAACTTATTATAGAGGTCGTACCATGATTGATTTTAAATAAATAGGAAGCGATTAATAAATATCCTTGAAGGATTCTGCAGGGAATATAAATACACACCTTGAAATAAATATGTATTTCCCCCAATGTTTCATAATTGGGTTTGTGGCTTTTGCCCCATTCTGCCGCACCTTTTTCACACATAGATGGATGTGCAGCAGACAGGGTTTTTTATAGTATATGAATAAATCTTACTAATTGAAACAATATACAAGACCTATCACTTTTGCGACTATATAACTTCCATCAATCTCATAGTCCCATAATATCTTGTCAAGGAATTATCGATATTCTCAGGGGCTGAATTAAGAACAAGAGGCTTAAAATCAAGGACAGGCTGGTTTTCATGGCGGAAACGCACTCTTACAGTCTCTAAGTTGAATATCAGCGTGTAGGTAGTATTTACATTGCCTGCTAAAACTTGCCTTTTAATTGATTATAAGTCAAAAATGCCTTTTCTGGTCCATCTAAGATTAAATCAATAAACGGGTTACTAACGCTTCCCTCCCAAATAACCTGAGAACCATCTAGTGCCCTTTGCGCATTAGCTATAACTGGAGAATAATTATTCTGCTCTGACCAGTAAAACTGATCTGGTAATACAATCGTGTCTAATTGAATCATCTTGTTTTCTCCTTGTAAAAGAAATTCTAACATTAACGGACTAAGTCCATTTAAATTTAATGATGTTTATATCTAAAATCTGCCATCAACTATCTTATAAAATGTTATCACTGTCCTTTACCTATTCTTATGTAATCTACACACATACCAATTTGATACATATTGTACTTAAAAGAAGCAAAGAAGTAGCAACATTTTATGAGAATATTTTTTAATTCCAATAAGAATATTATTGAATGAGTAACTTGATGAATGTTATTTGTCCTGTCCCCATCTGGCCCTGTCAGTTTTATTTGTTGAATCTTTTCTCTAAATAATCTGCAAACTTCAATTCATTTGAATTGTTCACCCAGTAAGATTTTTGTGCCTTAAAATCAGACACTATTTTTGTAAATACATCTTCTGTTGTATTCATTGGATATATTTCTTTATTTATATCTAGATTAACTATATGCTGAGTTATTTTACGCAAATTCCCGCCTTCTGCAAAATCTTTTAATATAGTTTTGCTTAATGGCAATTCTGACAATTCAGGCATTTTAGGCATTGCTGGCATTTGAAAATTATTAAGAGAGTCTAAGAAATCAGCGCCCCAATTTTTAGTAGCAGCTCGTGTCATGACAAACTCTCCCCCGCCTACAACATCGCCTTGCTGAGCAAGTCCGCCTGAGGCTTTGTTTTCTGGTAGTCCGTCAGAGCCTTTGTTTTCCATAGACGATTCTGCATTATTTGCATCTGACGTGCGGGTTACAATGTCTTGCTTTTTTGGGACTTTAATTTTTTCAACTTTTTGGCTAATGTTGTCAATAACATCTGAAACCTCTTGAAGGTATCTCTTAGCTTCCTCAAAAGGCTTATTTTCCATTATTTTATTTTGAAATGTCTCCCATGATTTTTTGAGATGATCAATCAGATCGTCCCAAATTTTCTTAATATTTTCACTATTGTTCTCTGGCTTCTCATCCTCTCCTTCTTTTAAAGTGTTCTCACCCACACCTGAAGATATATTGTTATTAGTTATAGCTTGAGCAGCTAACATCTTAGCAGATGGTTTAATCTTTTCAACATTTTTTACAGCATCTTTAAATCCTTCTGCACCTTTAAGCACTATTTTAATATACTTATTAATTGAATCCATTAAAGCGCTAAACGCGCCATTTAAATTTTTTATTGCTTCTAATAATTTAACTATATTTTCTGTCGGCACATTTAACGTTTCCTGTATATAGTTTTGATTATTTATTATAGCTCCAATGACAGTTGTATCTTTCAAATCAACGTTGGCATGGTTAATACTTGATCCTTGTGAGTCCACTTTTAGCTTCTTTTCTGACATGTTATTATCTCCTATTATTCTTTTATTTATCCTGAGGCTCTATGTCCTGAGGCCTTATACGCAACGTAAATTCAAATCCTTCAGATTTACTTCTATATTGAGTTTCTTCTATAGTTATTGTTATCCCAAGAATTTCCCAATGTTCAATTTTATTAAATGACGGAGGATTACATATATAGGTAACGATATCCTGCAGTATTTTATTAACTTCATTGATCACCTCTAACCTACATTGTCCTTTATATAAAACAAATTTTTGTCTATTTGTTACATTCTTTAATATTTTATTAGTAAAGATTCCAAATTTATATAATGCGTATGGTGCGTCGTCAAGATCATTGACAACAAGCTTTGTCTCTAATAAATTAGATCCGTTTTTATTGCCACTTGCGCGATAAAACATATAATTATTAGTAATATGCTTAAGTTTATCGTCATTATGAAAATTACGAGTCTTAATAAATTCTGTAGAGCAGGAGTATTTATTAATATCTTTATCAAATTTATAACTCGTATATGTGTCTTCATCAGTCAGTATACAGCAAGTGAATGTGTGAAATGGGGAATCTGGACTAAGGGTTGATTTTTCAGTCTCATCTGAGTCGCAATAGCTAATACCTAATAGACCGCCACTTAAAAGCAATATTAGCGCCATAACTATTATTAAATCTCTTTTCTTCGTACTTTTCATCATGTTCCTCCTATGGTTGGGGTTTTTCTAATATATTACCAAACCCAATCATAGTTATTCAATTGGTTTTGTTTATACTCTAATAGCACGTTATTATTGAGTAAATGTCAAGTGGTGATACTATTTTTTATAAATATTATTTATCTCTTTGGAGAAAAATAAGGATAAAGAAGGTCAGCGGCAATATTATTCGGAATGAAAATTGCTGCTAAAATAACTAATAAAAATAATTAACACTTGTATCATTTGATACAGACTTCATATCATAAATAGCTTATACTCAATTAAGATAAGTGTTATCTTAATAGTCCAATATATGGAGGTATTAAATGAAATCTACAATATCGTCAGTATTAATTGTTTTATTTTTAATAGCAGGTTTTTCAATCCACGCAGCGAGTGCAGGTACTTTATGTGCAAAGGGTCTTAAAACATCTGCTGTAACTACTGAACAAGCTGTTGTTAAACATCATGCTATCACTTCAAACCCATGTGCAAGCGGCAGCGCAATATTAACTGAAACTGCTAATGTTGAGCGTCATGTTGAAACATGTGCAAGGGGTCTCAAGGCATCTACAGTATCAGCTAAACTTCAATCTACTGATTGTCACCATGTTGCCCAGAAGCATTCTGTAGACAATAATGAAATAGCAAGCATCAAATAGATTAATTTGCGATTTGAGTTATTACTGTAATAATCAATCTGCTGGGGCAATAGAATATCATCTTAAGATGTGAATCTATTGCCCCAAATATTTTCGACTAAAGTGTTTGTCTTGAATTTAATACTATATCATTACCAAATTGAATTATGTGCTGTAAGAAACTTTGAAGTTTAAGTAATGAAGTTAAAGTTTACACTGAACTTTAAATTTATTGTTTCTATCAATATTAAATAGTTGAGCTTTTACACAAACTGATCATCCCCTGATATTGTAGACCTCCATATCTATTATACAAATTATGAAGTGTGTCTACAATATCGGGGGATGATCACAGAGCCTTCAATACGCAAAGGGATTTTAGAAAAGGGTCCGAGATCCTCCCCTTGACCCCATAATAAAAAAATAAACTTCATATTTTATGCTATAATAAAAAATGACAATTATTGACACAATAAAATCACGCTCTTCTTGTAGAACTTTTGAAGATCGTCCAATTAACCAAGATTTGCTTGACAATATGACTGAATTCATAGACGCGCTTACCGCTCCACCATTTAACTCTTATTCTAAATTCAAAATAATCCATACCCCAGACCTCAAAGATAAACACAAAATCGGAACCTATGGATTTATTAACGGAGCGCAATATTTCATCATCGGTAAAATAAAAAAAAGCCTCAATGATTTAGAAGACTACGGTTATCTTATGGAGAAAATTATACTCCACGCAACAGCGCTTAGTCTAGGCACTTGCTGGTTAGGCGGAACTTTTACCAAAGACTCAGCTTTACAAATAATCAATTCGGCTGAAGATGAAACATGTCCAGCTATCAGCCCCCTTGGATATAAGGCAGAAAAACGCGGGATTTTAGAACGCTCTCTTCGCAAAATCGCAGGCTCTGATAATAGAATCCCTTTTAATGAATTATCCTTTGAAGAATCCCTTAATACTCCACTTACTCAAGAAAAAGCCGCTCAATATACCATACCTCTTGAAATGCTCAGACTCGCCCCATCTGCTTCTAATAAGCAGCCTTGGAGAATTATAAAGGAAAGCCGCATGTCGACACCTATTGATAAAAATATATTTCATTTCTATCTATGTCGTACTCAAAGATATGAAAAAACTCTGAATCTTATAAATGCAGCAGATCTCCAGCGTATTGATATGGGGATTGCTATGTGTCATTTTGAGCTTTCAGCTAAGGAACAAAATCTTAACGGCCATTGGGAGATAATTGAAAATTATAATCCAATTGACGCAATGCAGTATATCGTTACTTGGCAGGGATAGGTTGATCTATTTTTTTAACTGATTTTAGCGTAAGCAGCCACTGTGGATCATCATAATTATTTACATTATACCTTAGGTACTGAAAATAACTCCTTAGAACTCGTTTAACATAATTTCTGGTCTCTACATAAGGAATGTCTTCAATAAATTCATCTGCTGACTTATAATTTCCCCTGCTCAACCAAGTCTTTACAATCAACCTTCCAGCATTATATGAAGCAATTGCAGGCGGCAAAGAATTAAATTCATCTACCAAAATCTTCAAATACTTAGCCCCAAGATTTATATTTGTATTGACCATTATAATCTCATCATTATCCTTAATTTCTATCCCGCATTTTTGTGCAATCTTTACAGCAGTATTTGGCATCAACTGCATCAAACCAACTGCCCCAGCTGGAGAATAAGCTGTTTCATTATAACGGCTCTCTTCCCTCATAATTGCATATATAAGATTTTGACTGATTGCAAAGGAGTTAGAAGCGAAATCCACTGAATCCTTAAACACTAATGGATAAAATACCTTATGCAGTTCCTCTCTATAAGTTATGCGGTCAGTAAGACTGACTGCCTTATAATGAAGCCCAGTGCTGTCTAAAAGGCTTGCTGCCTCACCGATTAGACTGTCATTTTCCTTGCCAAGCGTCTTAAGAATATGCCCGGCTTCAATGGAGATTGCAGGGTCTAATTTGAGGATAATTAATATATTAAGTCTTTGTAATTCCTTTGAAATTGGTTCATCTTTAGAAGAGGCAGGCAGATCGTTAATTGGAGGAATAGTCTTATTTCTATATTGAGACAAAAGGGTATAATAATTATTTTCCGCAGTAATTTTCTTATAAACAGGCATAGGGTCTTTCCCCTGATTTTCTAAAGACCGCCCCATCCAAAAAAGATATTTAGGATTTGGATATTTTTCTTGCAGGGAATTAAATATCTCAAATGATTTATCATAATCACCTTTTAAAAAATATGTCCATCCTGTATACCATGTAACCTCTTCATCATTAGTAGAATTTTTCTTTATAGACAACAAAATCTTGATAGCCCCATCAAAATCGCCGTCATTTTTTGCCTGCTGTCCAATCTTTAATAATAGATCATCCGCCTTTGGACTTCCATTTTGTTCAAGGGTTTCAATATTATGATTGATGCGCTTTTTATATCTGTCATAATCCGCCCTGTAAAGTGAAAATGTCTCATGATAAATATCCCCTGCCTCCTGAAAATAATCAGCGGCATTTTTGTATTTCTTTTGCAGAAAAAGAGAATGGGCAAGCAGGAAATATTCTTTTCTCAAATTTTCCCCTGTTGCACGGTTTACATTAGCCATCATCAAAGCCTCAGCTTCACAGTATTTAAATTCTTTGATAAGACTTTCTGCCCTTGTCATCTGTGAGCCTGCGCCTAATTTTTGAAAACCATAGAGTTTCATGATATTTTTAGGCAATGGTTTGCCTTTAAGATAAAGCTGCTTATACTGTTTTTTTGCCTCTTCAGTATTTCCCATATTTTTTAAGGTCTCTGCGTATAGTAATCTGATGTCAGATGATTTTGATGGGAATTTATTGATATATTCTTTACAAAGTTCAACAGTCTTAGACTTAGAAATATCTGTTTGAATCTCTATCTCAAATCTTAATGCAAATGGTACAATTGGGGATGAGGGATAGATTGTCTTAATAGTTTTTATATCTTTAAGGGCTTCTTCTGTCTGACCAAGTTCTTTATATGCCTTTGCGCGCCAAAATAACGCATAATCTTGAAGTATTTCAGCTTCTTTGAGATATTTGTCGAATTCCTCTACCGCCCTTTTATAATCACAGGTCTCAAGCCCATTCTTACCGATCCTTAAATGATTATATATCTTATCAAGGGCAAGACAGTTTCCTGAAGTAAAAAATATGACTATTAATATTATCAGAAGTTTTTTTATCATTATATTAGATTTAAAGAATCTGCTCTATTAAAAAGCGTATCTATAGCCTTTACTCCAATTTCTCCATAATTAACTGTATACTCATTAACATATAAATCAATGTGACTATTAATAACCTCATCTGCCATCTCTGTAGAATGAATCTTCACATAATCCATAGTCTTATCGCGATTATTCATTGCATATAAAACAGACTCTCTTAAAAGATCATTTATGCACTGATAAGTTGAAATAGATTTCTTTATTATAATACATCCAAGCGGAATAGGCAGCCCTGTCTCACCCTCCCACCACTGTCCAAGATCAATGATAGAGTGCAGCCCATAAGATTTATACGTAAACCTGCTTTCGTGAATAATCAGCCCTGCATCTGCCTCGCCATTAACCACTGAGGTCATTATCTTATTAAATGGCATTACAATAATGTTTCTTGAAAGCTCAGGGTTATATAATTTTAATAGTAAATACGCAGTAGTAAGTTTTCCGGGTATGGCAATTCTTTTACCCAATAAATCGGACATTTGCAGCTTTTCACGAGCTATAATAAGAGGACCGCAGCCTCTGCCCATCGCTCCACCGCTTGATAGAAGCCTGTAATTGTCTATTAAATACATATATGCATGAAATGATACCTTAATCATATCCATTGCCCCAATTTCCGCAGCATTATTGAGTTCATCTATATCCATCAACTGTTCAACAAATCTAATATCGCCAGTATCAATAGCCCCATTAACAAGTCCATGAAATATAAATGTATCATTAGGACAAGGCGAAAATCCAAGATTAATTGTATTCATAATCTTATCCCGGAGGCCAGCTCATGACCCGCCCGCCAAGCATATGAAGGTGGATATGAAACACGCTCTGTCCAGCGTCTCTGTTACAATTCATTACTAATCGAAATCCGCTTTTATCAATCTTTTTATCTGTGGCAATCTTGTTAGCTATCATATAAAGTCTTCCAATCAAAGCGCAGTCTTCAACTGTTAAATCAAGGACTGTAGGAATATGTTTTTTAGGGATTATAAGGATATGAACAGGCGCCTTTGGCGAGACATCTGTAAATGCAGCAATCTCGTCATCCTCATATACAATATTTGAACTAATCTGCTTATTTGCAATCTTACAAAACAGACAATCCATTTTAAGACCCCCGTTTTTAAAATTTTAACTATATTATTGCTACTTTAGCATATTTATAATTATTTTACAATAATACCACTTTATTACTAATCAATCATTGAAGGTTTTATTACAAAATGATATACTGTACTATAGGCTTTAACTGTTGTTATTGAGAAAATATTTTAAGGCAAAGATGGAAAAAACAAATAGCATTTTAACTGAACATGGGGAGAAATACAGCCCTTATGGAGATCTAACTCAACTCAATAAAGGCAGAGACATCCTTGATACGGTTGGAAAAGAAACTCTTGAGAGAATAACGAAGGGGTTTCTTGATCTGCTTGAAACATCATCTGCAATTTATGAGTCAGACGGAAGTTATGCCACTGCACTTTTTTCCTCAGGCTGGTGCAAGTTATTGGACTCCTCTGCTAGATTTCTATGCAATACTAAAGATAATACTACAGCACTTAACTCTGGTAAGTGGTTATGTCATGAATCTTGCTGGACAAATGCTTCAATGGTATCCATTAAAACAGGTAAGCCATTTGATTTAAAACCTTGCAGAGGTGGTATCAATATATATGCAGTTCCAATAAAGGCAGAGGGTACGGTTATTGGTTCAATAAACTGTGGTTATGGAAGTCCTCCAATAGAGGAATCAACGCTTAATGAAATAGCTGAAACATTTAAGGTTGATAAAGATAAACTAATTGAGGCTGCGAAGGATTACAAGGCAAGACCTGATTTTGTTATTGAAGCTATAAAAAGACAAGTAATGTTATCTGCTGAATTGATTGGAGAGATATATACGCGCAATAAACTATTGATTAAAACTGCATATCAACAAGAACAACTTCACAGCATATTTGAATTCAGCAAGATAGGCATTGCCATGACATCACCTGAAAAAGGCTGGTTAAATGTCAACTCCGAGATATGTATAATGTTAGGATATACCAAAGATGAATTGATGAATATGACATGGACTGATATAACGCACCCTGACGACCTCAAACCAGATGTCATGCAGTTTAACCGCGTACTTACTGGTGAGACTAACAGCTACAATCTGAATAAGCGTTATATCCACAAAGACGGGCATATCATTTATGCAACACTATGGGTTAATTGCAAACGTGATAAAAACGATAAGGTCGATTATTTTATTGCCATTATTCAAGACATTACTGACCTTAGAAACGCCCAGAATCAACTTGTCAAGGAACAGGAAATTATAAAGGCAGCACTAAGAGAAAAAGACCTGCTCCTGACAGAGATTCATCATCGTGTAAAGAATAATATGGCTGTAATGGCAGCTATTTTGAACTTGCAAAAAAATCATATATCAGATACAGCACAATTGGAACTGTTGAACAAAACTGAAATGCGTATAAAATCAATGGCACTTATACACGAGAAATTGTATAAATCTAAAGATTTTGCAAACGTTGATTTTAACGAATACATAATAAGTCTTTCAAATACGCTCTTTAAAACTTATGGAATAAATGTAAATAACATTCATCTAAACATAGAGGTTAAAGATGTCCATATAGAAATGGACTTGGCAGTACCTTGCGGTCTTTTGATTAATGAACTACTTTCAAACGCATTAAAACATGCCTTTCCTAATAAAAAGTCAGGGGAGATATTTATTAGTATGAACAAGGTTGAAGAAAACAATATAGAACTTATCATAAGAGATAATGGAATTGGTCTGAGCGAAGAGTTTGATATAAATAAGACTAAAACGCTTGGATGGCAGCTAATTATGGGCTTAGCTGAGATTCAGCTTCATGGAAAGGTAAATGTAGAACGAACTAATGGAGTAGAGTTTAAGGCGAAATTTCCTCTTAAGAAAAGAGAGATTTTATCTTTTAACGAACAAATTTAGGTACTCAAGGTATATTGCTCCCCCTCAAAGTCAATTAAAAAAGATATTGTCTTCCCGATAGACTCCACTAATTGTCTATAGCATATTCTGAAATTAGGGCTTCACCTTAAGGAGAAACTAAATGGGAACGATAGCCCTGTAAGGGCGTAATGTTTTAAAATTGAGTATAGAACAAAACTTTAGTGATTAATTTATATTGATTTAGCAATATTTATACCGAACACTATTGGCAGAGCCCTCATGAAATTATTTAATAAGGCGGCAATAACCTGCGATATCCATGGAGTAATACGATAATCATAAAGAATAGATTTCTAATTAATAATGCAGGTATAAAAATTATTAGATTATCATTTGAATCAATAAAATCTTTTTCGTTGGATAAAACTTTGTATAGTTTATTACCAAGACCTTCCATCCATTTAACAGAACAAGGCCATTCCCATATAGAATTCAACCATTGTATAGGTATCCCTTCTTTACCAACCCTTGCCCCAATAATCCCTCCAAGTATTGCTGCTTGAGTATCCGTATCTCCTCCGCATGAGATGACCTCTAATATTGCCTTTTTATAGTTAGTCTGATTTCTGAACCAAACATGCAGAACAACTGGAAGAGTATGGTAAATATATCCAGTTACTCCATTGTTTAATCCAATTGTTTTCATGAATTCTGTTATATCTTGTTTTTCCTTGACACTATTTATGACTTTTAGGATAATATCGAAAAATTCTTTTGTTTCTTTAGTATACGGTAACCGTAGTTTAAGTTCATTAAAATATTCTTCTTCAGAGATGTCTTTTAACTGATTAATAGAAGCGAGATAGGCGCATAGTGCAATAGCGAATGAGCCAAGTTCTGCCTTTGGATCAGTATGAGTGATAATAGTTGAGGCTTTTATCATTTTAATTAATCTATCATTATCGTGACCATAGCATACTCCTATTATTGCGCTCCTCATAGCTGGTCCATTTCCTGCTGAAAAAACACCGCTTTTATCAGAAGAATATCCTATCCATAATTTTAATATTGCCATTAATGTTGCCTTGCCAATGCCTGCTGGTAATCTGGTTAGCCAAAATCTAAATCTCCAACTCAGATTTTTTGAAAAAGCAAGTACTTCCCCTTTTGAATCAATCATTGCTTGAGCAACCATACAAGTATGTTCTGTATCATCAGATGTCATTCCTCTATTAGGTAGAAAATGAAATTTGGTAAGATCAGGAAACATCTTTTTTTGTCTCCTTATAGATAATCCTTCGCATGGCAATCCCAAGGCATCACCAACAGCTGTGCCTAAGATGCTGCCTATTATTGATTTTTGGCTGATTAAGGATGAAGTGATTGTCATAATTTTTTGGTTTATAGATTATTTTAAACTATTATCGTATTCATCTTCTAAATATCGTTTAATTGTATCGGAATCTTTTTTGACTTTATAATAATGTAATGAATTATCTTTTTTATCTAATTGGAGAACATTTACGCCTTTAGCATCTATATAAGAAAAAGTCTTCTCTTTTTTGGCAAAATTTGTCTTTTTTATAACTTCAATCTGTTTTTTAATAAAATCATATTTTAACCCGATGTCTGCAGGCAGAAAAGTAATATCATAACCATTATCATTAAACGCCTTATTAAAGATCCTTGCTATCTCTATCCTGCTGTTTCCTTCCTTAAACTCCTCGCCAAATTCAGAAATTAAGCAAATATTTGGTTTTAGAGTCTCGTTAATCCCTGTAATTCCAATCCTGCCAAGGTGATTTTTGTAATATAGTTTGTTATGGTCTTTAGAATCAAGATACTCAAGTTCTTCTTCCTTAAACCCTCCCATATGGGCTATCAGTATTTTATCCTTGCTCTTATATAGCTCTGAAATCTCATGGTATTGTTTCTTCATTATATCAGTCCAGCCTGTATCACCTGTATAAATCAGCACAGTTTCTTTAAAATCAAATATAAACCCTACTGAATCCATCTTTGAGACTACATCGTCATGACTTGCATTTATTACTTTAATAGAGACATGTCCATAAAGTTCAGGAATCTTTTCAAATTTAATATGGTTATTATTTTTAATAACAGTTAAGGTAAAATATTTTGGCGTATCTATATCAAAATAGCCTGATAGATTAAAAAAACCTGAATACTTTGTATATACACTCTTAGTTATATAAAAATGGATTATTTTTTTCCTGCCTGATTCATTGAATCTATCTCTTATCTCTTTGTCTGTTACGTCACTATCTTCTATCCCTTTTTCTTTTGCAATGATCTTGCATATTGTGTCTTCTTTATCATTATTAGAAGATTTCTTGATCTCTTCATTATATTCGTAGAGCAAGGTGAGAATAGACTCAAGGTCATTAGTGTGGTCTTTATGGGCATGAGATATAAATACATAATCTATTTCATGAAAAAGATGTTTGCCCCTGACTCCCTTAAAGTTTTCAATAAAATTAAATCCTGGGTCAATGACAAATCCCTTTCCATTTATCTTAAGAAAATATCCGCCTCCCTTACTGATATGGTAGGGATCAGTTATGATTGGAGTATACGAATTCCATCTTCTGAGTACTGTAAGGTATATCTGATTAGAGTCTTTTTCTGATGTTTTTTCAGCGGTAAATTGAGTGAATGTCTTAAATTCTAAATCTGCTCTGCCGGCAATTTCCTTAACTGTCTCTTTTAATATAATTTCAGTTAAATCGTCTGTTTCAACAACTGGAAGGGCAGCAGCTTTTTTCTCTTTTGCGATCTTCAGTCTTTCTTTAATTGTGGAGGAAAAATATAAATCTTTAGCTGTATCTGCAAGTTCAATTGCATTTTCGTAGCAGTCAATCGCCAAGGCATAATTTTTTTTCTCAAAATCATAACTACAATAAACATTCCCAAGACCATGCCACGGACGTGAGTAGTTTTTATCAAGTGTTATTGATTTTTTGAAGCAAGCAATAGAATCGTTATAGTCTTTTTTAATAAAATAAACATTCCCAAGACCAGTCCATGGATGTGTAAAGTTTTTATCAAGTTTAATTGCCTTTTTAAAGCAGTCAATAGCCAAATCATCTTCTTTTTTACGGCGATAAACATTTCCAAGATTATTCCATGGGTAAGCAAAGTTTGGATCGAGCTTTATTGCTTCTTTGAAGCAGACAATAGCCTTATCATAGTTTTTTTTCTCGTAATCATAACTACAATAAATATTCCCAAGACCATTCCATGGGTAAGCAAAGTTTTTATTAATATCAATTGCATTATTAAAGGATTCTATTGCCTTTTCATAATCATGGTTTAACCGCAAAACTACACCATTAAAGAATGCAGTGAATTCTTCAATATTTCCTGCTTTTGCATCTTCAAGCAGGATTTGAAAGGATTTGAGACTCTCTTCAAAACTTGCTATCTTGCCTGCGATTAAATATCTTTCTTTAAGCTCATCTCTATTAGACATGGCTTTAGCTCCGAATAAAATATCTGGTGTGTTTAATAATCTTAGATTTTGTTGAGTTCAAAGGCATCATGCAAAACCCTTACTGCCAGTTCTGTATATTTTAGGTCTACAATACATGATACCTTTATCTCAGATGTGCTTATCATCATGATATTTATATTGTTTTCTGATAATATCTTAAATATCTTTGCTGCTACCCCTGAATGCGTACGCATTCCTACCCCAACTACTGAAATCTTTGCTATGTCTTCATTTAAAAGTACCTCTGCTGCTTTGAGTTCTTTTGCTATCTTTTTTGATACTTCCATAGCCTTACTAATATCTGTCTTTGGTACTGTGAAGGATATATCTGTAATAGTTCCTTCTATACTAATATTTTGGACAATCATATCTACTACTATATTTTCATTAGCAATTGCAGTAAATAATAATGCAGCAATGCCCGGTCTATCTGGTACTCCATGTATGGTAATTCTGGCTTGTTTTTTATCATATGCCACTCCAGAAACAACTACTTGCTCCATTATACTATCCTCCTTAACTATAAGCGTGCCTGGGTCATCGGTGAAACTTGAGCGAACTACCACCTTTACATTATAATTTTTCGCAAATTCAACCGATCTGCTCTGCAGCACCTTTGCCCCAAGGGATGCCAGTTCCAACATCTCTTCATATGAAATCTTCTCAAGTTTTCTTGCATCCTTAACAATATTTGGGTCAGTTGTATATACGCCGTCAACATCTGTATATATCTCACAAAGATCAGCCTTTAATGCCTCAGCTACAGCAACCGCTGATAAATCCGACCCGCCTCTTCCAAGCGTTGTTATATCTATTAAATCATCAGTAACTCCCTGAAATCCAGCAATTACAGGCACATATCCTTCACTTATTGCCTTTGCAACTCTCTTAGTATCAACCTTTGTGATCTTTGCCTTTGTGTGGCAGTTGTCTGTAATAATCCCTGCCTGACTCCCTGTAAATGCAATGGATTTAAATCCAAATGTCTCAATTGCCATAGCAGTCAAAGAGGCGCTGACTATCTCGCCAGATGATAATAATATGTCCATATCATGATTTGAAGGAGTTTGCGATATCTCATATGCCTTTGCGATTAAACTATCCGTAACCCCAGACATAGCTGAAACAATTACCGCTACATCATTGCCTTCATTTTTGCATCTTGCCACCCTTTTAGCAACTTCCTTAATCCTCTCAGGGCTTCCTACAGAAGTGCCGCCGTATTTTTGTACTATTAACATTTCATCCCTTTAATAAAATAATCCATTAATTCATATCCATTATTAATAATTATCTTATCACTTCTTTCATTAATTGTTTCGCTATAAACAGCGTTAGCATTGTTTTTAATATCCGTGCTGTCATAAATAATAAACGGCACTGGCTCGCTTGAATGAGTGCGAATCTTTATCGGAGTCGCATGATCAGGCATCAATAATATCTTAAAATCTCCCAATCTGCCAGCCTCACTTAATATCTTTCCCAACACAAGCTGATCAATATCCTCAATCGCCCTTATCTTATCAGAGACATTGCCAGAATGTCCAGCCTCATCTGGGGCTTCAATATGCAGATATAAAAAATCTTTATCTTCTAATGCTTTTAATCCATATTCTGCCTTGCCGGTATAATTTGTATCAATATATCCAGTTGCCCCAGGTACATTAATAACATCAAATCCAGCATAAACCCCAAGCCCCTTTGTTAAATCAACTGCGCTGATTAATGCCCCGTTTAACCTATACTTATCCTTAAACTTAGGCATCAAAGGCTTCCGCCCCTGCCCCCATAACCATATAGAATTAGCAGGATTTTTACCCTTTCGAGTCTTATTTATCTTATGATCGCTTAGTATTGCCATGGAGTTTCTGATTAATGTGTTTAATTGCTCGCTTCCATCGCCAGACGGCAGATATTCCAAAGAATTCTTACCAGTAATATCATGCGGAGGTGTACATTTAGGAGTTATTTCACCATCCGCCCATACCATTAGATGTCTGTAACTTACCCCAGGATGAAATCTTATCTTATCTGTGGATATTCGCTTATCTAACTCAATTATAAGCTCCCTTGCCTCATCAGTTGTAATATGTCCAGCGCTGTAATCAACCATTATGCCAGATTGATCAATTGTAACAAGATTACAACGATATGCAGCATCATTTTCCTCAAGAGCTACTCCCATACTCGCAGCCTCTAGAGGCGCCCTGCCGCAATAATACTGCGCAGGATCATACCCAAGTATACAAAGATTCGCTACATCAGACCCCGGCTCAAATCCCTTAGGAATAGTCGATACCATCCCCATAGTCCCCTTCACAGCTAACATATCCATATTCGGAGTCTTAGCCCTCTGTAAAGGAGTAGGTCCCTCACTCAGCCAATCCGCCATCCCATCGCCTATTAATACTATGTATTTCATGAAATAACCCCTTTAAGGGTTTTTATAACGGGGTCTTAGACCCCTGCCCTTAAAAATCCCGCAAGGGCTCTGCCCTTGACCTGCAAAGGGACTCGTCCCTTTGAACCCATAATTTTTTAATATATCATAAATTGATGTTTTATTGAAATCTCAGTTATAATTAAACTATGCAAAAATATGGAACTATAAATATAAAAGATGCAACTTTAGAACCTTGGGAAAACCCATTCCCAGACAGAAATTATACCATAGATATAGATTTCCCCGAATTTACCTGCCTCTGTCCGCGCTCTGGCTATCCTGACTTTGCAATAATAAAAATAAGCTATATCCCAGATAAAACAATCGTTGAACTAAAATCGCTTAAACTCTATCTGAATTCATTTAGAGATAAATCAATCTCACACGAAGAATCTACAAATGTTATATTTGATGCCCTGAAAAACCTCTTAAATCCGAGAACACTAAAGGTGACAGGCGATTTCAACCCAAGAGGTAATGTCAAAACTATAATCACCGTCTCAGGCTGAAAAGAGCCTGAGATAATTTATTATGCGAGGGCGCTGCCCTCACACTCCTGCAAGGGGGTGAATTCCCCTTGACCCCTTATATTTTGTTTTAACTTGTTCTATAAATTCCTTGATTCGTCCATGATCCTTAACCCCAGGACTTTCCTCAACCCCAGTACTAACATCAACTCCATAAGGATTTACCTGAAAAATCACATCCGATACATTCTCTGGAGTTAGCCCGCCAGCAACTATCACATTCCCAAACCCCTTTGCCTCTTCAACAATATCCCAATCAAATTTTTTGCCAGTCCCGCCGTAAGCATTTACACTATATGTATCTAATAAAAAGGCAGATGCCCTATATTTTGAAATATCCTCAATATCCGCTATATCCCGCACCCTGAATGCCTTGATAACACGCGGGAATAATTCACAAATATCAGGAGTTTCATCTCCATGCAATTGGGCGATATTTAAGCCTGTATCTCTTAAAATCCCTTTAATAATATCTGGTTCAACATTAACAAATACACCAACTGTCTGGATAAATGGGGGAAGGCGTTTTATAATATGAGCGATTTTCTCTGGGGTTATATATCTTGGGCTTTTATTATATAAAATAAAACCAATTGCATCTGCGCCGTATTTTACGCAGGCGAGTGCATCATTAAGGCTGGTTATGCCGCAGATTTTTACCTTGACCATATCAGCTTAAAGGGGTGATTTCTTGTTTTAGGAGTTTATACTCAATGCTGTCAATGAGTGCCTGCCAAGATGCGTCAATAACATTCTCACTCACTCCAACGGTATTCCATGTAGAGTTTTCATCGCCAGATTCTATCAAAACCCTAACCTTTGTGGCAGTTCCAACGCCTGCTTCAAGTAATCTGACCTTATAATCTTTGAGTTTGACCTGTTTTAATTCTGGATAAAATCGTTCAATTGCCTTGCGAAGTGCAGTATCAAGGGCATTAACAGGGCCGTCTCCGCGCGCAGCAGTATGCACAATATTACCGTCAGGGAATTTAACCATTATTGTAGCATCAGAGATTGAGTCTTCTTCTCTGCTTCGTTTATCCACAAATACTCTAAAACCTAAAAATTCAAATGGTTCGACATATTCGCCGCTAGTTTTTTTTGTCAATAATTCAAAAGAGGCATCTGCGCCTTCAAAGACAAAACCCTTGCTCTCAAGATTCTTTAATTTTTCAAGAAGTTTTTCTGAAGCAGTTATTCCTAATTCCTCAGCTTTTTTGATAATATTACTCTTTCCAGAAAGTTCAGAAACTAGAATTCTCTGTGAATTTCCAACTAACTCAGGATTCATATGTTCATAGGTCTCAGGGTTTTTCATGATAGCACTTACATGTATGCCTGCCTTATGGGCAAATGCGCTGTCTCCAACGTAAGGTTGACGTTTATGATGCTGGAGATTGGCAACTTCATTGATATAATGTGATACCTCTTTGATTTTTTTTAATTTATCTGCGCCAATACAGTCATACCCCAGTTTATGCTGGAGATTTGGAATGATTGAGCAGATATTAGCATTACCACAGCGTTCGCCAAGACCGTTGATAGTGCCTTGCACATGAGTTGCGCCGCTGCGAACTGCCATTATAGTGTTTGCAACTGCGCAGTCTGAATCATTATGGGCATGAATCCCTATTGGAATATTAACTTCCTTTAAAATTTTCTCAGTAATATCGCCAATTTCAAAAGGCAGACATCCGCCGTTTGTATCGCAAAGTACCAGACAATTTGCTCCGCCTTGTTCTGCAGCCTTGATTGCTTGGAGGGCATATTGGGGGTTGCGTTTATAACCGTCGAAGAAATGTTCACAGTCAAAGAATACCTTATCAAAGTTCTTTTTTAAAAATGTGATTGAATTAAAAATAATTTCTATATTTTCAGAAAGAGGGATTCTTAGAGCCGCCTCAACGTGAAAGTCCCAAGTCTTTCCGAATATGCAGACTGCGTTTGTTCCAGCCTTTAAAAGGGCAAGCAGATTAGGGTCGTTTTGTGCAGAGAGTCCGGGTTTATGGGTGCTTCCGAAGGCTGTAATTGTGGCATTTTTCAGTGTTAGTTTTTTTACTTTCTGAAAATAAGCCTCATCTTTGGGGTTAGCCATAGGCCATCCGCCTTCGATATATTGTACTCCTAGTTCGTCAAGTTTTTCAGTAATCCGAAGTTTATCATGAATAGAGAGTGAGATATCTTCAGACTGTGAGCCGTCTCTGAGTGTAGTATCATAAATTTCAATTATATTCATGTGTTATCTTAGCACATTTTAATTATGGGGTCAAGGGGGCAAGCCTCCTTGCGGGAGTTTGAGGGCAGAGCCCTCATGATAATTAATTCCCTTGCGCAGCAAGGGCAGAGCCCTCATGACAAATTTTTTTAAATATGTTATAGTATTTACATGAAGATTCCATTTGTAGACTTAAAGAGGCAGCATGAATTTATAGGCTCATCAATGGCAGAGGCGGTGCAGGCTGTTATTGATAGGAATGCCTTTGTAATGGGTGAGGAGAATGGGTTATTTGAGCATGAGTTTGCGGAATTTTGTGGAGTGCGATATTGTGCGGGGGTATCGTCTGGGACGGATGCGTTACATATTGCCTTATTGAGTTTAGGGATAGGGCAGGGTGATGAGGTAATAACGGTCAGTAATTCTTTTATAGCGACTGCCCTTGCGATAACCTATAGCAGGGCTAAGCCTGTGTTTGTTGATTGCAGCGAGAAGGATTTTTTAATAGATTATAATCTGATTGAAAATAGTATAACTGAAAAGACGAAGGCGATAATAGTAGTGCATTTATATGGGCAGTTATGTGATATGAGGGTAGTTTGTGAGATTGCAAATAGATATGGTCTAAAGGTAATAGAGGATGCGTGTCAAGGCCATGGGGCAGTAGATGAGAGAGGGAATAAGGCTGGGAGTTTTGGGGATGTGTCGGCGTTTAGTTTTTATCCGGGCAAGAATCTTGGCGCATGGGGTGATGCTGGTGCGCTGATTACGAATGATGAGGAGATTTATAATAAGATTTGTTTATATAGAAATTATGGTCAGCGAAGGAAATATCATCATGATTTAAAGGGGTTTAATAAGAGGCTTGATACGATACAGGCCTCTGTTTTAAGGGTAAAACTTCGTTATCTTGAAAGATTTAATAATGAAAGAAGACGAGCAGCCTTGATATATAATGAAATATTGAAGGGAGATGAGAGGATTATACTTCCGACAATTAATTATCAATTAGGACATGTGTTTCATTTATATGTGGTAAGGGTAAAGGACAGGGAGAGGGTGCAGAAGGCTTTGAGTGAGAAGGGTATAAGTACAGGGCTGCATTATCCAGTGCCGATTCATTTGACAGACGCTTATAGGGAATTGAACTTGTGTTCCTTGCCGATAACAGAGAGATTGGCAGGTGAGATATTGTCGCTTCCGATGTTTCCGTTGATGAGTGAGGATGAGTTGAGTTATACAGCTGAGTGCCTTAAAGGGAGTGTGTAAGGGATGAAAAAGACTTCAACAACATTAGAATTGTCTGAGGATAAATTTAGGATAATTAAGTCTATCGCTGAATATGAAAACAGGCCTCTTAGTGATATATATGATTATCTTACAGATTTTTATATTGAACGTCATAATGAGACGGTTGAATTATTAAATAATCCTGATTTTTTAGCTGAGTGCAAGGAAGGGCTTGAAGAGATAAAGTCTGGGGGCGGGAAGTTTTTGGATGAACTGGAGGGTTAAACTTTCATCACAGGCTGAAAAGTATTTTAATAAGTTAATCCCATCGCGTAAACAACAGTTTAAACAGATATTTTTAGAACTTTCCACAATGATTAATCCAAAAGATCATCGTCATGTAAAACCTTTGATTGGACGGTTAAATGGTTTTTACAGATTAAGAATTAATGATTATAGAGTAATTATTAGTTTTATAGAGGATGATAAGATTATTGCTATAGTAAATATTTTGCCGCGTGGAGATGCTTATAAATGAGTAATTTTTCAAGTTATGTAATACTGTTTTTTAATATACGGAATTTAAACATTTAGGAGCATTTTTGGAACGTGGGCTTCGACCCTGCCCTCTGGACACATGCTTTTCGCTCGAATTTTTCACTTGTGGGCGGGTTCAAGTTTGTAACTTGAACCATAGATTTCGTCTAATGATAAAAAGTATTTCAATAATATGAACTATTAGGTTCAAGTTACAAACTTGAACCCGCTGTAGCGTTAACCTACAAGATTGATTATTCCTTTTTTTTATCTTGGATAGATGTGGTCTGTGACCTGATCCCACACAGAGAATCACTTCTTAGATGCGGGTTTAAGCTGCAAACTTAACCCGCTTTGAATATGCTGTTTGACTCATACTGTGCGGGAGCAGGTGTCCCAAAGGGCACCTGCTTCTTAACGTTTAAAAAATTGAAACATTTAGGAGAATGAGGCCTTTGCCTTTTTCATCTACGGGCTCCCGCAAAGGGATTTTTAAAACAGGTCTGAGACCCTCCCTTTGAACCCATTAATTTTGATATACTTTTGTTTCATGTTTTATTTGATAAAACCTTATTAAAACAAAGCTGCGGGAAAAGAATAAATATAACCACAGAACTTGTAGGGGTAACCCTTGTGGTTACCCTTGTTAAAGTAGACACACAGGTCTGCCCTGAAACTTGAACCAGCATTGGTTTAAAATGTTTAGGATTATATTGGTTGATTTTAATTGACCAAGCATTTCCCTTGCGTCTTTTTTAAGGTCTTCCCTGTAAGCCACATTTTCTGCCTCTTTTAAAAGAGATGGTATCTCAATATTATTAGGCTCGGCTTGCATTAATATTAATGCGTATGTTCCAAGGCTTTGGGCAAGGGTATCTCCATAAGCAGTCGGACTATTTTTCCATAATATTCGTTTGATTTCTAAGGATTCTTTAGAGTATTGAAGCCCTTTTTGGGGATCGTTTTGTGATGAATATAATAACGCTAAATTATTAAGAGTCGCTGCAACATCAGGCAGATAAGCGGCAGGATTGGTCTTTGAGAGGTCACGATAAATTTTTAAAGCCTGATCAAAAGCAGTCTCCGCATCTTTGTGTCTTTGCGTATCAGAATAAAGCAATCCTAAATTATTAAGAGTCATTGCAACATCTGGCAGATACTTAGACTTGTCTTTAACAGTCAATTTCCGCAGTAACTCTAAGTTTCTTTCATATACAGGCAAGGCTTCATTAAATTCATTTTGCTTTTGAAGCAAGGCTGCGTATTCATGGGCATAATCAGGATTATCCGACCTATATTCATAAGCCTTTTTCAGATGCTGGAGGGCTTTTAAGGGTTCAAACTGCATCAGAAAGACCTGCGCCCTGCTATAATGATATTGTGCGCTTTGCTCGTCTTGTTTTTTAAGTATTTTATCAAGAAGTTCTCCAGCCTCATCATAATTACCTTCATCAATAAGACTTGAAACCTCTTTTGCTTTATCATCAGTCTTGCCAAGTGATAAGAGTTGTTCCTTTAAATCATTATATCTTTTAATCCAATCTTCAACCTCTTTCTTAGTTTCAGATGGGTCAATATTTTGGTCATTAATGCGGGTTAATTCCTTAAAACGTGAACAATTAACGTGGACTTTACCATCCTCACCTATTTCAGCTTCGCAATCTCCTGTTATATTAAATGTATTAGTCGTTGATTTACTATTATCAATAACTTTGTTATTTGAACCTGTTATATTCTTATCGCCAGTTATTGTATTGTTAGAAAAAGATGAAGGAGGATTTTTTATTTTTAGGTAATAAAGATATAAGCATCCTATAACGATAATAAAAATTCCTGCAAAAATAGCATAGACAAGCATTATATGGTTATCTAAAAGATTTTTATCTGTAGTTATCTTTGTAAGAAAAGAAAATATTTCTTTAACCCATTTATCCATCAACCCATCTCCCCTCCCCAATGAATGGAGGCTAATTAATATACCCAAACTTGCATATCCTAACACATCAATCTATAACTAATCAATACATTTACCTTGACTTAAAACTATAGTAAATTTATAATCTAATTGAGGTTTTATTGGTTATTTTGGGGATGATTAATACTATGAATCAACAGCCAGTACTTACGCCAGATGAAATTAGGAGACAAAAAACCCTTGGCGCTCTTAAAAAGCAGTTAAGAGACGCTAGCGACCTGCCCGGGTTTTCTCGTACCATTAATATAGTTCAAAAAAACGTCTCTTCTGTCCGCACTAATGTTAACACCCTTACTGATGACATACTTGAGGATTTCGCCCTTACCAATAAAATACTGAAAACCGTAAACACCGCCTCCTATGCCTCCACCCACAAAAGCGGTAAGATCAGCACCATCACACGCGCTATATTTGTGCTTGGCTTTGACGCAGTTAGAAATGCTGCCATCTCTATGATGATCCTTGAGGATATGGAAAATCAATCCCTTGCAACAGATGTCAAAGATTCTGCTATTATGTCAATGATGAGCGGGAATATCGCGCGAGATTTAGCCGCTAGAATCGGTATCAGAAACGCAGAAGAGGCATTTGTCTGCACCATGTTTCACGACCTTGGCAAGATGTTGACCACATTTTATCTCCCGCAGCAGGCTGAAATTATAAAAAAAGCCATTAGAAGAGGTAAAGACGAAACGTCTGCCAGTTTTGCGGAACTCGGCATCTCTTTTGAAGAACTTGGCGCTTACATGGGTAAGGAATGGCATTTTTCAGATTCTGTTCTAAACAGTATGCGCAAAATACCTAAAGACGCTGCTATCTTAAAACCTAGTTCAAATGATGAACAATTGCGAAACCTTGCTAATTTTGCCTCAGAACTTTGTGCTATTATTAATGAAACTGGCGCAGCCCCTAATATAGAGGAATTAACCAAACTTATTACCAGATATGAAAATAGTTTTCCTATTTCTGTTGAAGTTATAGCTGAAATACTTGAGACTTCTTTGGAAGAAATGGCTGGTTATTCAGAGGAATTCAAGGCTAAACTCGATCAAAGCCCATTTATCGCTAAATTAACCGCAGTCCTTGAGAATGTTCAGATTGACGATACCCTTGAATATGAAACGATTTCTCCTGCGGATTCTATTATGGCAGATGTCAATAGTCTGCTTGAAGCAGAGGATGATGACGGGTTAAGTGAGGAAGAAGAAGTTCATACTGAGGTTGATAAGAAAAAACAGCGTATGCGGGCTGAAGAAATACTGCTAAAGGGAATTGAAAATATTACTAAATCAATGCTTGGAAATAAATCATTTGATGAACTTCTAAGAATGATTCTTGATATTATGTACCGCGCACTTGGTTTTTCAAGGGTTATGTTTGCTATAAAAAGCCCGAAATCCCCTATTGTCATCGGTCGGTATGGCTTTGGAAATGATATTGACTATTTTATAAGAAATTTTCAATTTGCCATTGACCGCTCTTCTGACGATGTATTTAACGCTGTCTTAGAACAAGGCAGTGATGTCATTATTAGAAGTATCCATGACCCAAGGGTCAGCGCTTCTATCCCTGAATGGTATAAGAGACTCGCAAGGGTTGAGACTTTTTTGCTGTTTTCTGTAACAGTTGAAAGAAAATCTATTGGGTTAATCTACGCAGATAAACCAAGTGCCGGCGATATAGATATTCCTAATGAACTTCAAAAACACCTCAAGACACTAAGAGATCAAGTGATTCTCGCTATCAAACATTCTCAGAAAAAAGGATAAAACCTTTAAGGGGCTCTGCCCCTTAAAAATCCCCGCAAAGGGACTTGTCCCGGGGGTCTGAGACCCCTTGAACCCATTAAAATTGATTAAGTTCGTTCTCATCTAAAGGAATTAAGTCCCTTGCCTCAGATTTATGTTGAGATTTGTCAACACGGCGTTTTGTTTGAGGCTTGCTATGTGTTGAGTGGTCGGGTTTGATATTTATAATCTTACTTGCTGGGGCAGGTCTTTTAGTATTACTATTATAATTATGCAAACTGGTTGTATTTTTCCCGCCAATTAATGCTTTTGTAGATATAACTGCCTCTTCTAATCTGTTTACATAATCTGAAAGTTCTACTGCCTGAGCCGAAAGTTCTTCGCTCGCAGATGCGGTTGCCTCAGCATTTGAGGCATTTCCCTGCGTTACCTTATCAAGTTCTGCAACTGCTTTATTTATCTCATCAAGTCCGTGTGACTGCTCATCTGTTGCTGTTGAAACCTCATTGATTAACAGCCCTACCTTCTGAATACCTTCAACTATATCATTTAAAATCCCGCTGACCTCTGTTGAAACCTTTACGCCATTATCTGCGTTTTTCTGCGATTGTTCTATGAGTTCAGCTGTATTCTTCGCTGCAGTTGCTGAACGCTGAGCCAAATTTCTTACCTCTTCTGCTACTACTGCAAATCCCTTTCCTGCCTCTCCTGCTCGGGCTGCCTCTACCGCTGCATTAAGCGCTAAGAGATTAGTTTGGAAGGCTATTTCATCTATTGTCTTAATTATCTTGGCTGTTTCATCAGAGGATGATTTTATCTTTTCTATAGCCCCTGTCATCCTTGACATAACCTCTTTACCTGTTTGAGCCGATTTGCTGGTATCAGCAGACATAGTGGCCGCCTGTTTTGAGTTATCTGCGTTTTGTTTGACCATTGCTGACATTTGCTCCAGAGATGCGGATGTCTGCTCTAAAGATGCTGCCTGATTATTTGCCCCTTCAGCAATATTTTGGCTTGAATCTGATACCTGCGCTGAGGCAGCAGTGATTTGTTGAGCACCAGTATTTACCCCAGCCGTTACATCTGTTAGATCAGTAATAACCTTATTTAGCTGTTTTGTTATAATTAAAGTAATCAGTATTCCAAGCGCTATGGCAAGAATAAGTCCTATTATCATTCCTGCAATTGCAATAGTCTTAGATGCAGATGTGGTTTCAGCGGATTCTTTTTGTTTTGCAACAATTTTAGACTTTACCTTTGCCTCTATCTCTTTGGTATCTTCAATCAGTTTTTTACAGGTTTTATCACAGTTTTCGTTTAAATCAGCTATTTTTGCTTTTAAATCTGCAGGGTTTAGGTTTTGTCCGCCTTCATCGGTCTTTTTAAGTTTTTTGTTTATTGCATCTTGAAGACTTTCAAATGATTTCACGAAATTATCATTATACGTAGATAAAAGACTTTTTGTATAATTATTGAGTTCTGGATCAAGTATCTTGAAGATCATTCCATTAGCGCCTTCGCCGCCATTGATTAAACCATTATAATAAGCGCGGATTTTCTCTAATTCTTTGTTGTGCAGGTCTTTATATCCTTTCATGCCTTCTTCATCAAGGCTGTCTTCATCTGTGGCAATCCACATCTGATGTATTATCTTCATCTCTGTTAGCAAAGCTATTCTAATATCTTTGGCTGTGGCGCGCTGGCTGACTAAGTTAGATACCCTTTCATCATTTGCAATAAGATTATTTATAGTTGAATACTGAATAATTCCTAAGACCAATACTACTAAGGCAATACTCATAAAAGATGCGATCAGTTTTACGCCAATAGATACATTTTTTAACATGCTTCTCCTCTTCTTTTATCAAATTAGAATGGTAACATTAAATATTATATAGATAAGAAATCTATAAAGTAAATGTCTGTAACCAATAGATTAATATAAATTTTATTTACATAATTATCGGAAGATTATTGATTAAACTTTAAAAATGTTTTATCTTGAAGGCAAAAATATAATTTTTTGAATTATCTTTGATTTTGAGTTTCTTCTGCATTACTGTCCAAGATAAATTTTCATTTCAAAAATCACCTATAAAAAATCAGCTTTTTTAGACAGATTAATTTAAATTTCAAAATCAGGTTATCCTTTTTCTTTTTTAAATTTAATATATTGTTAGAATCATACTATGCGGGAGCAGGTGTCCCAAAGGGCACCTGCTTCTTAACGTTTAAATATTTTTTAAGCCGAATCTTATAAATATTAAACTTAAAGGTTGAAACATTTAGGAGCAAGTCACAGACTTGCTCCAGCATCAGGTTTTTTGCTTTTCTCTGCGTCTCTGCGGTGCAAAATCTTTTAGGTTTTTTCTCTGTTATCATATTCCTTTTTTTTATCTTGGACAGGTGTGTTTCTTCTGATAAAAAACCC
>JADFXP010000021.1:0-13159 GCA_015233465.1 Candidatus Magnetominusculus dajiuhuensis | reverse complement strand
TTGCTCCAGCATCAGGTTTTTTGCTTTTCTCTGCGTCTCTGCGGTGCAAAATCTTTTAGGTTTTTTCTCTGTTATCATATTCCTTTTTTTTATCTTGGACAGGTGTGTTTCTTCTGATAAAAAACCCCTCTAATAGGTTTTTAATTCTACCTATTAGAAGGGTTTTTAGTAATTATAATCCATGAACTAATAAAGGTCTTTATAAGTCTAATTAATTGCCTCCTTTTTGTCTGCGATTTTTATCAATTCTATCTCATCCGCAGATGAAAGAACCTTGTCTATATCAAGCAGCAGGATTACCTTTTCAGCCACCTTGCCTATCCCTAACAAGTAATCTGTGTTCATATTTGAACTAAAACTTGGTGTTTCTTCTAACTGACTGGTTTGAATATCTAAAACCTCTGATACCTCATCCACTATAATACCCATAATCATCTCTATCTGTTTTAAATCAATCTTAACAACTATAATACATGTGCGTTCAGTATCTACTCTTGGCTCAAGTTCAAATTTAAGCCGAAGGTCTATTACAGGTATTACCTTGCCTCGCAGATTAATTACTCCGCGCACATACGAGGATGTCTTTGGCACTCGGGTTACATGCATCATCCCGATTATCTCTTGAACCTTTAATATCTCAAGCCCGTATATCTCATGGCCAAGCACAAAGGTCAGATACTTGCCTGCCTTTAACATATGTTCATTTAAAACTGCAGTATTTGTATTTTCCATAATATTTTGCTCCTTACTTAGAATTGATAAAGCTCTTTATTCGTCAAAGGAACTATATTTTTAGTCTCTGCTGATCTGTGGCCTCTTTGTGTCTCTTCATGATGGGTTGTTTCAATATGGTGTTTTGTACTGAGTCTTTTACCTAATTCAGAGTGGAGATGTTTTTTTGCATTTACATTTCTCGCTGTCTCAGATGGGTGGCGGCTCTCGGCTCTTTCATATTCATCAATATTTTCAGCTGATGCAGCACCGCCAATTAATGCCCTAGTAACTTGGACTACCTCGCCAAGTCTTCTGACATGATCTCCAAGCTCAGCAGCCTGCGCTGAAAGTTCTTCACTAGCGGATGCAGTCTCTTCAGCATTAGCGGCATTTCCCTGCGTTACCTTATCAAGTTCTGATACTGCTTTATTTATCTCCTCAAGACCATGCGACTGCTCATCTGTTGCAGCTGAAACCTCATTGATAAGCTGTCCTACCTTTTGAATATCTTCAACTATATCATTTAAAATCCCGCCAACCTCTGTTGAAACCTTTACGCCATTTTCTGAATTATTCTGAGATTCTTCAATCAATTCTGCTGTGTTCTTTGCTGCTTCTGCTGAACGCTGGGCAAGATTCCTTACCTCTTCAGCAACAACGGCAAATCCCTTTCCTGCTTCACCTGCCCTTGCTGCCTCAACTGCTGCATTAAGAGCAAGAAGATTGGTCTGGAATGCAATTTCATCTATGGTCTTGATTATCTTTGCAGTCTCATCTGAAGATGATTTAATCTTTCCAATGGCATTAGACATCTTAGTCATTGCCTCTTTACCTTTTTGGGCAGACTTGTTTGCATTTGTTGACATAGTGGCAGCTTGTCTTGAGTTATCTGCATTTTGTTTGACCATTGCTGACATTTGTTCAAGGGATGCAGATGTCTCTTCAAGGGATGCTGCCTGATTATTTGCACCTTCTGCGATATTTTGGCTTGAATCTGATACCTGAGCTGACGCTGAGTTTATCTGCTGGGCTCCAGAATTTACGCCTGATGTAACTTCTGATAAATCGCTGATAACCTTATTCATTTGCTTGGTTATCATAATGGAGATTATAACTCCAAATGCTAAGGCAAGGACTGTGCAGATTATAATTGAGACTAATATAGAGGTCATTGTAGTTGTTACAACTTTGCTGTATTCATTTTGTATACTATCAATATTTGCCCATACCTTTGCCCTTGCAGATCTGCACGAATCTCTCATAGTTTGACCATGGCCGTCGCTTTTTACTTTCATCTGTTCCATCTTTGCAAGGGATTCAGAGTCAAGCGTTCCATTTAACTTACTATGTAGCATATTAACAAATTCATCTGTAATTGTAAGCCATTCAGTATAATTACTAAGTGCATCTTTAATAAGATTTTGAACTTCGGGGTTTGGAGAAGCTACGATCTTTATACCTCTGTCGTTGGTTCCACTATTTAGTATACACTCAAGGTCAATGCGGATATTTTTGGCAGATTCTTTATATTTTTCAATAAAGGAGTTGTATTGATCTACATTACTAGCAAGCATCATAGCATTTTTTAATCTGCCTGCTCTCTCAGATAACACTACTACTTCATTAATAGTGTCAAGACGATCGCTTACTTCGGCTAGCCTTTCAGACATTGTATCTTGGATTTTAAGGTGTGTGTATTGAAAGATTCCTGCTACTAAGACAACCATTGCTATCAGCATGAATGCTGATATGAGCTTTTTCCCTATTGACATGTTCTTTAGCATATTCTTTCCTCCTAAATTATTAATTGTTAATAAATTTATAGAAATAATATACTTATTTTATATTATAAATTAACAACCTCTAAAGTAAAGTTTTAAACCCTGTAAAAGATAATTTACATAGCTATCTGAGGGCTAAGGATATTAATTACTTCACTGTAAGCATATAGTTTGTGGGACTGTCGCTTAAACGTCAATTTAGATATACTTTAACTTTCAAGTTTTATAAAATTGTGAGCAATTTATGTTAACCTAAGTGGATTTTTACAATTTCTCTATACAATAGGCACAAGCCGTTCTTCTATATCTGACAATCCAGCAAATCTCTGAAAAATGGACAAAACCAGATAAAGATTGGGGACGATTACTCAAATAGCAATATCTTTTGAAGTCAGATTGACTTAAGAGCTAACTTTATGATATATTATTCAATAACAATTTGAATAAGTTGACACTCTTGGCACTGTGTAAATAATAAACCCTTTTATGGTAGTTATTGGTTAATTTTTTTAGCCAGTATTTTTACCTTTTACCATAATAAGGAGGAAACATAAATGCTGAGAATTATGTTTGTAAGTATTATTGCATCCATTGTCGTGTCGTTAATATTGTGTACCAGTACCTTTGCGATTATTGAAGACACACATCCGTCTGAGGATGTCACACCATTACAACCCGAAAACTCTGATACCCTGCCTGAATGGGTTCCAAGAATCATTGGGGCGCAGATTAATGCAATATATCAGATTGTCCCCCCATTTAAAAACCCTTATGAAGGCAATAATAGTTTTAGTTTTAATAAAAACAATGGAGATGATATTACAAGAACTTATGGAGTATATTTTGGCTCAAATATAATGTCTTATCTACAAGGTTATTTTGACGTGGAGATTGCTAACGCTACAGGAATAGGTGAAGGCAAAGGTCTTGGCGGTTATGTAAACGGAGACGTATTAACGGCGGATCCTTATATTGCAAGAGTGTATTTACGTTACCTCATCCCATTATCAAGTGAGACATCAAAGGTAGACCGCGATATTGATCAACTGCCTGGTAATGAACCAAATGAAAGGATAGAAATCAGGGTTGGTAAATATTCAACAGCTGATGTATTTGACCAAAATCGTTATGCCAATAATGCTAGAACCTATTTTATGAATTATTCATTCATAACAAATCCTTCCTATGATTACGCAGGTGATCCAAGTGGGTATAGCTGGGGTTTTGCCATATCCTACGTTCAACCTTCTTGGCAATTAACATATGGGGCGATGATGGTATTACGCACAACAGTAAACAGTAGTATACTTGATAAAGATATTTGGAGGGCAAGAGGCGATAATCTTGAACTTACCCTAAAACCAAATAACATTGGCACAGTATTGCGTTTGCTTGCATTTTACAATCAGGGACGAATGGGTAATTATGCAGAGGCAATCGCCTTATCATCCACTCCAAATGTAGATATTAACGAAAAACCAGGGCGCACTAAATATGGTTTTGGCATAAACCTTGAGCAGCCCATTATGGATGATGGAGAAACTGGTTTTTTTGCGCGTATTGGATGGAATGACGGTAATAACGATGACGTATCCTACGCCGAAGTTGACAAAAACCTAAGCATTGGGGCACATTTAAACGGCGTTCATTGGAGTCGTCCAGAAGACCATATAGGAGTTGCCTTTGGGTTTAACGGCATATCTGCAATACATCAAAAGTATCTTTCAAATGGCGGGTATGGAGCTCTGATAGGAGACAGCAACCTTAAATATGGACTTGAACAGGTATTTGAGATATATTATAGAATACAGGTATGGAAGTATTTTCAGATTACCCATGACTTTCAGTTTATAATTAACCCTGGATATAATCAGGACAGAGGACCAGTATATGTGTACGGTATACGTGTAAGGCTGTATTTTTAAAAAGATGGATGAAAATATTAACTGTAGATAAATTAATCAAACGTTACGGAGAAAACAGTCGTAAATGAAATAATTCATCATTATTATTGATAAGTAGGTACCTATCCATCGCAGGTTTAAAAATTATAAGCAGTGAGAGGGCAAGGGTTAAATCGTAGACAAAAACATATAAACAGATTAATATAAAAAAAGGTATATTGTGGAGTAGTGTTTTGGGCTGTTAAAGTGAATCTTTGGCTTTAAAAGGGTAAGTTATATGGGTAAAGAGAAGGTTGAGGGTAAATGATATTGAAAGCGATATGTTTTAATCTGACTTTTAGGGCTGAATATACTTGAGTTAAACCAAATATAATAGGATAGCTGCGTCTAAAAGTAAAAAAAGAGGTAAATTAAGGATTAAATGAAAATATAATAAAAGATAATTCATAAATGTTCAGCTTTAAATTACAATTTATTGAATAAAAAATATTAAATATACTCAAATGAAATTAACGAAATGTGCTAAGTTGGATATAACATAATAATTATTAAAGTAAATGAGTAAGCGGAAAATCTGAAGAGTTTATAATTGCGGGCATGCTATTGCTGTATTATTAATAGGGCAGGCACAAGACCTGCCCCTAAGTTGCGTATTTATTTTATTTACTTAAAACTGATCAAGTTCATTATCATCTAGTGGAATTATATCCTTTGCCTCAGCAGATCTGCGGTGTTTTGGCGCTTGATCATGATGAGTTGTGTCAATCCGGCGTTTTGATTGACCTCTGTTTTCTGAACCAGAGGGGATATATTGTTTGTGAGTTACGGGTGCTGGCCTTCTTGCTGGTTCGACCCTTTCAGAATGGCTGTCATATGCAAGGAGATTTGCTGATGATGCGCCTCCAATTAATGTCCTTGTTGTTTGAACTACATCACTAAGCCTCTTAACATGGTCTCCAAGCTCTGCAGCTTGAGCTGAAAGTTCTTCGCTGGCGGATGCGGTTTCTTCAGCATTTGAAGCATTCCCTTGTGTAACTTTATCAAGTTCTGCCACTGCCTTATTTATCTCATCAAGTCCATGTGACTGCTCATCTGTTGCAGCGGAGACCTCATTGATAAGCTGCCCAACCTTTTGAATATCTTCTACTATATCATTTAAAATACCGCCAACCTCTGTTGAAACTGCTACTCCATGATCAGAATTCTTTTGAGATTCTTCAATCAATTCAGCAGTATTCTTAGCTGCCTCAGCTGAACGTTGGGCAAGATTTCTTACCTCTTCAGCAACAACGGCAAATCCCTTTCCAGCTTCACCTGCTCGAGCTGCCTCTACTGCTGCGTTTAATGCTAAGAGATTGGTCTGGAATGCGATTTCATCTATTGTCTTGATAATCTTTGCGGTTTCATCAGAGGAAGTCTTAATCTTTTCAATAGCTCCAGACATCTTAGCCATTGATTCTTTTCCTTTTTGGGCAGACTTGTTTGCATTTGATGACATTGTGGCAGCCTGTTTTGAGTTATCAGCGTTTTGTTTGACCATTGCTGACATCTGTTCAAGAGAGGCTGAGGTCTCTTCAAGAGAAGCAGCCTGATTATTAGCGCCTTCAGCGATATTTTGGCTTGAATCTGATACCTGAGCAGAGGCTGAATTTATCTGCTGAGCGCCAGAACTTACGCCGTGTGTTACTTCTGTAAGGTCGCTTATAACCTTGTTCATCTGTGATGTAATCATTCGTGACATTATTATGCCAAAGGCTATAGCAAGAAGTATACTAATGATAATAGAGGCAATTATTGAGGTCATTGTAGTTGAAATTACGTTATCAACGTCACTCTGTAATTTTTCAACATCTTTAGTTAATTTTTCTGATGCACCTCTGCAATCCTCTCTCATTTTTTGGGCAATACTTGCGCTTTTTTCTTCTAATGTCTCTATTTTAGCAGACATTTCAGTGTCGCTTTCGCCCTTTAACTTCTTAGCAAACAAATCAACCAGCTCGTCTGTAACTTTATTCCATTCAGCAGAATCTCTAAGTGTTTCAGTGAGCATAGTTTTAACTTCAGAATTGGTTGTAGGGGTGACTTTTGCGCCCCTATCATTAGTTCCGCCGTTGACTATGCTTTCTATATCATTTTGCAAATCAGTCTTTGATTTCTTATAATTATCAATATTTTTGTTGAATTTCTCTATATTTTTTGCAACCATTAGAGCATACTTCAACCTTCCTAATCTTTCAGTCTTAGCAACAGCCAAATTAACAGTAACAACTCGTTCATTTTTTTGAGTCAAAAGAACAGATAATTCGTTTTGACCTTTAATATTTACATACTGATAAAGCCCAGCGATTAATACAACTAACGCTATCAGCATAAATGCCGATATCAGCTTTGCTCCAATTGACATGTTTTTTAACATATTTTCTCCCTTCATATTTTTATTTAAATACGATTAAGATATGATTAGTCTTATATTGATATATTATATCAAATAACAAAATTAAAAGTAAATACATGGAGGATTAATTGTTAAGCAAATAAAATCATTGGAAGTATTGTAAAGGTTTTTTAATAAATTATTGGTTACATTAAATCAGATGTTATTGGAACAATGTATTTATTATAGAAGATTTAAATGGTTGAGGCACAGCGAACTGTGCCTCAAATAGTATGGAATGTTAATTAGATGTAAATTAGATGTTAATCTTATTAGAACTGATCAAGTTCATTATCATCTAGTGGGATAATATCTCTTGCTTCAGCAGATCTGCGGCCTTTTGGCGCTTCTTCATGATGATTAGATTCTATACGATGTTTTGCGTGACCTCTTTGCTCTGTTCCTGATGGGATAAATTTGTTATGAGTTACAGTCTTTGCTGGGCTTACCTTTCTCATAGGCTTTGGGCTTTCAGAATAGCTGTCATATGCAAGGAGATTTGCTGACGAAGCACCTCCGATTAATGCCCTTGTTGTTTGAACTACATCACTAAGTCTCTTGACTTGATCTCCGAGCTCTGCAGCCTGCGCTGAAAGTTCTTCACTAGCTGAAGCAGTTTCTTCAGCATTTGCGGCATTCCCCTGTGTTACCTTGTCAAGTTCAGAAACTGCCTTATTTATCTCATCAAGTCCATGCGACTGTTCGTCTGTAGCAGCAGATACCTCATTGATAAGCTGTCCGACCTTCTGAATTCCTTCTACTATATCATTTAAAATCCCGCCAACCTCAGTTGAAACAGTTACACCGTTATCAGAATTCTTTTGAGATTCTTCAATTAATTCTGCGGTATTCTTAGCAGCCTCAGCAGAACGTTGGGCGAGATTTCTAACCTCTTCAGCAACAACTGCAAATCCCTTTCCAGCTTCACCTGCCCTTGCTGCCTCTACTGCTGCATTTAGTGCAAGAAGATTGGTTTGGAAGGCTATCTCATCAATGGTTTTGATAATTTTTGCGGTCTCATCAGAGGAAGACTTAATCTTTTCAATGGCAGTAGACATCTTAGCCATAGCTTCTTTGCCTTTTTCAGCAGATTTGCTTGTGTTTGATGACATAGATGCTGCTTGTTTTGAGTTATCAGCGTTTTGTTTGACCATAGCAGACATCTGTTCAAGTGAAGCAGAGGTCTCTTCAAGAGATGCTGCTTGATTATTTGCTCCTTCTGCGATATTTTGGCTTGAACCTGAAACCTGAGCGGATGCTGAATTTATTTGCTGAGCACCAGAGTTTACCCCTTCTGTTACATCAGATAAATCGCTTATAACCTGATTCATTTGTTTAGTTATCATCATTGAGATGAATATTCCAAAGGCTAAGGCAAGCGCTATGCTTATTATGATTGCGGCAATTATAGCGGTTACTGTTGATGATGCAATTGAATCATATTCTTTCTGTTTAGCATCGATATCTGTGTACATTTTAGGGAGAATTAATTTAGCAGTAGCCCTCATCTTTATATTAAGTTCATCACTTTTAACCCTTAGCTGAGTTAGTTTTGCAGCTAATTCTGAATCATAAACTCCCTTTAATCTTTCAGAGTACGCTTCAATAATCTCATCGGAGGTCTTACCATATTCATCAAGCATTCCAAGTATTTCTTTAGTATAATTTATGACATCAGGATTACCTGTAGGAAATATCTTAATACCTCTTTCATTTGTTCCACCATGTATTATGCCCTCTCCATTTAAACGTAAGAGACTAGTTGACTCTTTGAGTTTCTTTGCAGCATCATTAAAGACATTTAAGTCATTTGAAGTCATCATTTCATTAGAACATCTTGCCATTCTCTGAGCATGATACTGTATTAAAACCGCAGCTTCCAGTCTTGTTGCCTTACGTGAAAGTTCCGTATTTACAGCATTCTGATCTTTAATATGGATATACTGAAAAATTCCTGATATTAAGACAACTAACGCTACCACCATAAAAGCCGAGATTAGTTTTGCTCCAATTGACATGTTCTTTAACATATTTTCTCCTTAAATAATAAAATTTAGAATGGATACAATGGATTGTAAATATTATATAAATAATAAACATGCAAAGTAAATATTTATTTACATTTAAAGGAAGATTTATATTTAAATATCTTAATGTTTAGATATTTAATAAGGTCTAAATAGTCCTGATTTTATTGATTAATTTATGGTGGACGGTAGGGGGGCGAACCCCTACCTGTATATATTTTAATCTTTATTTTTCGTGGACTTAGTTTTTACATTTTCATCAATGTGCCTTAGTTGTGCCTCAACAATAGTATTCAACATTTTAACGTTTAAACTTGCATATTTCTTCGTCATTTCTAACGAGCTATGTCCTAATGCCTGTGATACTAAACTTAAATCTATTCCTCTATTAACCGCTTGACTTGCTATACTATGTCTTGTGCCTGAATACATAGTTATATGCGGCACTCCTGCTTTTTCTCTTGCCTTATGCCATGTTTCATCCATCCGTCTTATATCGTTTCGGTTACCATCTTTATTTATAAATACTTTCGCCTCTGGTAATTTGTCTTTTAATATACTTTTATCAAATGATTGTGATATTGGCAAATAATAAGACTTTTTATTTTTACGTGATCTCTCTTCGCCATTACTCATTGATCTACAGATATGTATTATATAATTATCTAAGTCAAAATCCTTGACCTTCAAAGCTATTGCTTCGCTTGGACGTACAGGGTGGTATGCTAAAAATAAAAATATTGGCTGTTTTCTTTTTGGCATCTCATTTATTATCTTTAACTGTGTATCTTTGTCTATCCAATGTATAACCGTTTCAGGCGGTGATAATATTGAGAATATCGGCGTACGTATAATAATTTCATTTTGAAATAACCAAATACAAAAATTCTTCAACATTGTCAAAATATTTTTCTTCGTTTTTATGGATAAATGTTCAGGTAATGAATCAAGTATATTATTAATATGCTAGGTTCTAATATCTCTTGCAGATAAATTTTGAAAGAATGGTAAATAGTATGTCTTTATATAACTTTCCGTTTTGTGAATATGTACTTGAGATAAACCTTTTGATTTTTTATTATTAATCCATTTCGGAAATAAATTATATACTCTAAACTGCTCGATCTCTTTAGGAAGGTAATCTTTAACGTCAAACCTAAAATCATCTATATCCTTGCGCATCCTCTCAAGCAATCTATACGCACGCTTATATGAGTCTAAGATATTGCCGTCAAGATCCCTTGATATTTTATGCTTTGTTTGCTGATGATATAAATCAAGGTAAAATGTCTTAGGCCTTCTGCCGCACTCTGGACAAATTATATCCGTCTCCGGTATCTCTTTAAACCCTGCGCCGCACTTAGGACACTTCTCCCGTGTCCTTACCTTTCCTTTCATTGATAACCCTCCGTCATCAGCTTTAAAATAACTTAGGTTATCGTTGATTGTCAAATCATCATTCATCATTTTTCTTTGAAATCCCCGCATGTACAGACCTTATTACTTAAATATATATTTCTTGATCCAATATTACAATTATTACTACGGTTTACCTTATGTATAAAATGATCACAACTTGAAAGAGTACAAGGCATTTTGGCGCTTTTCAATTTAAAATATAGGCATTTTTCCCCTGCATCTAATGATATGTTTTCCATACAATTATTTAGCTTTGTAAGATCAAAAGACACACAATCATCTATTGAGCAGCTTATAACTTGAAATTGTGACCTGCCGTCTATTCCTCTATGTCTATAACGTGAACATTTACCATCTACTCCTATTGAGATTTGTATCTGATCACAATTACAGATTTCCTTACGGTCAAAATTCTCACAACCTTCCATTTTACACCAAAACATACCACAGCAGCTGCTGACATATTACCAGCGAATTTCAAGGATAAGGCGCAGGCATTGGGTTATCTTAAGGCTATGTTAGGCGGTGATGAGAAGATTATTGAATATCCTAAGAATGATTTTAAATATTCTGCCATTGTCAACGTCGATGTCTTGAGTGATCACATTGACTTAGACAGGAGCAAGTATCTGCCGTATTTGCAAGATACATTGTTGAACCCGTCTGAGGTCTGGCTGTCATACGAACAACATCTTGGGACAGGCGTTGTAAAGTTAAGGCAGAGGGTTATAAAGGTCTTTGATATAGGAGATAAGAGATTATTTATGTTAGCAGTATTCCAGAGCGAAGGCGGGTGTATGGAGGCCTGGACTGTTATACCGACGTCAGACGTAAAATACATCAATAAACAAAGAGTAGGACAGTTGATCTATAGCTGCTAATTGAGCCCTCGCTCCCTCCACAGCAAGGCGGGCATGCTATACCGTATAACGACACTGTGGGTTTAACGATATATCAGTAGATTATTATAACACATTTAGAGGAAATGCCGACTTTAACATTAAATCTATCAGGGATTGTTGAGCTCCAAAAATTAATGCAGGGCCTTGAGCAAAAGGCATTAAATATGAAGCCATTATTAAAGGGTATTGGCTCTGTTATGGTCAGGTCGGTTCAAAAAAACTTTGATGCAGGGGGCAGACCTGAGCCATGGACTCCATCGAAGAGAGCCTTGAATACAGGCGGTAAGACTCTGATAGATACATCAAGATTAATGAAATCTATCAATGCGCAGGTCATTGATAATAATACGGTATTCATTGGCACTAATGTGGCTTATGCAGCAATACATCAATTTGGCGGGGATCTGCATCATGACGCAAGGGACAGGACGTTGAATTTTCATATCAATCATATTACAGGGCGCAGTTTGTTTTCTAAATTGCATAGGGCGAACTTCCAGCAGGACGTACATGTTGGCGAGCATGATATACATATGCCAGAGCGTCCATTTTTAGAGATACAGACGGAAGACTTAGAGCAGATTAAAGAGCTTGGGATTAATTATTTCATGATTAAAAATCAGATTACAGGAATTTAACCCCCCCGCTGATTTTAATAAAATAGTTGAAACATTGAAACATATTAAATAATTTTGGGCGTAACGGTCAGCGACTAAATAAGCCCATTGAATCCGTAGTGGCAGGTTGAACCTGCCCTAAATAACCAATTAAAGGAGATTAAAAAGATGCTAAGGAATGAAAAAACGATTAAGCTGTCAATAGGTGAGGTAAAGGTATTTGAGCTGCAGGTTAAGCAGATAAGACAGATGCTAAGGGGCGAGGTTGCATTTTATGAAGATGGCATGAAAGTTAGCGGTACGGTTATGTTATTGGGTTTGATAAATGAACTCAAGCTGACTAATTTGACTGAAGAGCAGATTAAATTATTGAGCAAGGCTGAACTACTTGAGATCACAAGGGCATTTATTGAGGTAAACAACAAGATACTTAAGCAAAATGAGTTAAAAGAAGTAAAAAGCGACGGCAAAGATGCAGCAAAGGAGTTTGACAATTGGTTATGCGACCTGATTAGCGCTGGACATACAGACTGCCCTGAATATGGCTTTGAGTTTTTCTTAACTGCGATTAAAGGTTTAGCCGACAGGAGGAAGGAATATATAGACGATGTAGCATATGCAGTCTGTAAGGCATTTAGCCCATCTTCAAGCGCAAGTAAGCCAGAGGCAGGAGAAGAGGGGATATTTAATAACATGGTAGCTGGGCTTAAAGAAAATGGGGTATTAAAAGGGATTTAGTGCATGAAAAAAATCTTTAATGCGATAGAAACATTTACGGCAAGAACAAAGCCTAACATCCAGCGCAGGAGTGTTATTTGTCCCTCAATTCTTGCAATATCGGCCTTGGTAGCAAGTGCATCAATTCTTGATTTTTCAACCTCTTTTAAGACATCAGAGAGCTTATGCGCCTGCTCGTCAGTGAATGCGCCTTTAAGATCTTCATATAGTTTTAATGTATCAAGTATTGTTTCCATGATTAGATTATAACTGATTAAATAAAAAATTACAAGGAGATTTAAAAATGGATAATCCAGAGATTAGCAGTTGTGACATATTGGTTGATAAAGTATTAGAAAAGAAATGGTTTAATTGCAGCGCTCTCAAATGCGTGTATAATACTGTTAATATTGATACTTTTCATCATGGCTGCGAATTGCCTAGTCTTGAAATAACTGAGATAGGAACGTGAGTGCATTATGATGACGATGAAACTGGTATGGGTGGAAAGGAAGTTACTTAATAAAACTGAATATTTTGCCAATAATATCAAGGATTTTAGGATTAGATAGTAATATTGCAAAGAAAATGACTGCATATTTAACATTAAGTCTTGACTCAAGGAGTTTGATTTCGCCTTCAAG
>JADFXP010000020.1:38137-53496 GCA_015233465.1 Candidatus Magnetominusculus dajiuhuensis | reverse complement strand
CCAGTGGGAATTTTATCATTTTGTTCTATAGCCAGCTTAAAGGCCTCCACTCTATCGTGCGGGTTGTAGTTATCGTTTAGACGATAAACCCTTTCCTTGTACCAGTTATACGTGTTTACATTATTGAAGGTGACGCATGGCTGAAGGATGTCCAGAAGCGCAAAGCCATTATGGTTTATTGCCTTCATCATCAGGATTTTTAAAAAATCAATATCCGCAGCGTAACCTCTAGCTACAAAACCGCAGTCAAGGGCTATAGCCAAGGCTATAGGATTAAGCGAAGCTGCATTTGCTCCAAACGGCTGGGTTTTTGTAACCGTGCCCTGTAAAGTAGTTGGCGATGCCTGACCCTTTGTGAGCCCATATATTTGATTGTCGTGTACGAATACCTTGATATTAATGTTTCTGCGAATTGAATGAATTAAGTGATTCCCACCCTCGCCGTAACAATCTCCGTCGCCAGAGATAACAATCACCGGCATTTTATTATTGGCTAGCCTTATGCCTGTTGCTGCAGGAATAGCCCTGCCGTGAAGGCCGTTAAAGGTATTGCACTTAGTGTAGTGTGGTAGTTTTGCGCCTTGCCCAATACCTGACACTATAGTTATTAGATGCGGCTTGATCTCAAGTTCAACTAGCGCTTTTTTTAAAGTATTTAAGATTGAGAAGTTTCCGCATCCAGTACACCACGTAGGCGTTTGTCCAATGTAGTCATCTAATGTAGTCATATATTTCCTCAGTTAAGCTCTCAAGAATAAATGGTCTGCCGTCGAACTTGTTTATCCTATGGGTAAAGGCGTAACCTAATTCTCCTCTTAAGAGGGAGGCAAATTGCCCGGTTGAGTTGTTTTCAATACATATGGTAATATCCGCATCTTCCAGAAGTTTGATAAAATCAAATTTTTGCATAGATGGAAATGGATAAATCTGAGAAAAATGTAGCATGCCTATTCGTTTTCCGCTGTGATTGTAATTAATAGTATCTATGGCCTCCTTGACTACACCGTAAGTAGATCCCCAACAGGTTACCACCACATCTGGTTTTTCCGCACCGTGGTAAACAGGCGGGGACATCTCAGATTGAATAAGCGGGAGTTTTTTTGAGAGCCTTTTGTTCACCATTTTAAGTCTTGTTACTATGTCTTCTACAATATGCCCATCTTCATCATGTTCATCACTGTCAACAATGACAAGATGTTTTGAGTCACCGGGTATGGCAAGTGGAGATACTCCGCTCTCTGTATAGGCATAACGCTTATATTCAGACATGGACTTTAGAAAATCTTCGCGCAGTCTGTAATCGTTATAGACGAGACTCTTATAGTCGAAGGACTTATATGTCCACTCAGAATCGGCTAGATATTGATCAATCAGTATAAATACTGGTATTTGAAATTTTTCTGCAAGATCAAATGCCTTGTTTGTGAGATAAAATGCCTCTTCAGGCGTTCCGGGCGCAAAAACAATGCGTGGAAATTCCCCATGCCCAGAATGGAGAATAAACATCAAATCAGACTGCTCGGTCCTTGTGGGAAATCCTGTAGCTGGACCTACCCGCTGAGCCTCAAGTATAACGACAGGAAGTTCCATCATCCCTGCCAGTGATACGCCCTCGCTCATCAAGGCAAACCCTCCGCCGGATGTCCCTGTCATTGAGCGCACGCCAGCAAAAGATGCCCCAAGTACCATGTTTATTGCACATATCTCATCTTCCGCCTGCTCTACCATAATCCCATATTGTTGAGCCTTAGAAGCTATGAAATTCATAACAGCAGTTGATGGTGTCATTGGATATGCAGCGTAGAATTTACATCCGCTCATGATAGCCCCAAGCCCAATGGCCGCAGAACTGTCTATCAACATATATCCCTTATCCGACGCACCAGCAACGCTAAACCTGCATTCTTTACAATTTTTCACAGCATATTCATACCCAGCCCTTGCAGTCAGGATATTTTTGAGTATTATATCATCGCTTTTATTCTTTAAACTCTTATGTAGAATATCTTCAAGAACAGACAGTCCGATACCCAACATACCCAGAACCGCGCCTATGGCGGCAGTGTTTGACATGATCTTGTCGCCGCCTGTCTCCAAGGCAATCTCATTAAATGGCACATTAAGAAATCCATGAGAATCAAAAGTCTTTTTGATAAAGTGGGCATCATAGATTATTATACCGTTCTCTGCAATATCTCCCTTATGCTCTTCAATTGAATCTAAATCCAAGGCTACGATAATATCAATTCTTTGTCTTGACGACATTACCTGCTTATCCGAAATTCTCAATTGATAAAAATTATGACCGCCTCTTATTCGAGACATGTAATCCTGATGGGAAAATACATGATAACCTATCTGAGAAAATAACCTAGACAGCGCACCTCCGATTGTCTGTAAACCCTGACCTGCCTCACCGCCTATCAATATTGAATAATCCATAAGAAACTCCTGATATTATTCTCACAGCGGACTTTTCTTAAATTAGCCCGTCAATAAAACACCTGCCTCAGCCTTTTATCTTAGGCTAACGCAGATACTATGAGCATGAGATTCCAAAACACTTGCCCAAGTGTTTATCAAACTAATTCATTAAAAAATTTAAATTAATCACTAATGTTGTTCACATTTGCATCCACCATGCCATTCTGGAGAACATGAGCAAATATTACATTCTGGACATATCTCTTGTTTACATTTAGGACAAATGTTTTTTGCAGTGATATTTTTGTCTCCCTCTTTTGATTTCATCTAATTACCTCCTAATTATTTAAGTTGTAACAGAAATTTCTGTTACTTAATATAGTAAGCATGATCATAAATATCATTTGTTAACAAAGGGGTTTTGTTCTGAATTAAAGGATTTTCTGCATTGGTTGTGTTTTGAATTAAAGATGAACCATTGATGTCTTTAACAAGCCATGCCCAACCTGTACCAAAGGTTGTTATAGCCAAGTTATTGAATTTCTCAATGAATAAATTTAACGAGTTTTTAATCTCATCTGCAATCTTTCCTAATGACTCACCGCCGCCGTTAGACGATTGACACTTCCAGTAAAAAATATGATTCCATGCCTGTACGGAATTGTTGAATACCCAGATGCTTGCCTTTTTTATAATGTCTACAAGTAAAAAATTGACAAATGCAGTTACAATGATTAGTTTGGCAAGATTAATAACATAAGTGTTATGAGGCTTTACATGAAGATATTCAATCGTAACATCTGTAATATAATATACAAACGTATAATTTGCATAAATAAATCTTGGTAATTTGTGTTCCATATTGCCTCCTTTTGTTATCAGATAGGAGTATCAATTACCTTCTAAATTACGCAGTTGTCCACAGTTGTCTATTTTTTCATTTAAATTATATTGCTCAATAATTAAACCTATTAAATTTGCAGCAAATATAAAATAGTTTTCTTTCTAATCAATCCTTTTTTGTGCTATTCTTAAGATACAGATTCATTATATTGATTAACTCTAATATAATACCTCCCTAAAAGTCAAGATAATATTATACTGCTTTACTCCAATTTATAGGACACAGTTCTATGAACTTGCCAGAAAATGGAAACACGCTTCATAATTTGTAATAATAGATATGGAGGTGTGGAATGATTAAAAGACTGCATGATTGGAGTTTAAGATCAGGAATTGATATTTTAGACAAGTGTTACAATAGTGTTACTATAGATGAAAAAAAGGAATTGACAAAGGCTCTAATAACCATGTAATATCTATAAGTTTGCAAGTTTGCGCCACTAGCTCAATTGGCAGAGCAGCGGACTCTTAATCCGGAGGTTGAAGGTTCGATTCCTTCGTGGCGCACCAAAAATAATCTACCCCTTCTCAATCATTCTACTTTATGAAATTCTTTTAATGTAGGCAGTTCTGTCAGGTTTTTCAATCCAAATAATTGCAAAAATTCTAAAGTTGTTCCATAAGCAAGCGGTTTTCCCGGGACATCCTTTCTTCCTGTAATCTTTATAAGCCTTCTATCAAGCAAAGTCTTAAATGTACCGTCAGAATTAACCCCTCGAATCTGTTCTACTTCTGCCTTTGTGGCTGGCTGTTTATAGGCAATAATTGACAAGGTTTCAAGCGCTGCAATTGAGAGTCTGGAAGACTTAACAGATTCACTCATCTTCTTGATTATCTCAGAAAACTCGGGATTTGCAACCATAGAAAAACCCTCAGCAATCTCAATAATCAAAATCCCTCCATTTTTTTCATCGTATTGCTGCTTTAATATCTTCAATAAATTCAATACCTCTTTTTGTGAAAGGTCTGTCAACTTTACAAATTCATTCACTGTCAAAGGCACTGGAGATACAAATAAAAGTGATTCAATTAATTGTAGTAGTCTTTCGTTTTCCATAGTATTTGTGGAATTATTATATCAAAAATATCTCATAATATAGTTATAATAATATTTTTAAGTCTTATATGAAAAAATATCAAAAAATATATTAATATAATAAAATCTATAAAAGAGGTTTAAAACAATATGACAACAGATAATTTAAACCATAAACATAAAAAACCAATATCAAACATATTATACGCTGCAATTATGATAATTATAGCAATTATAACCATAGAAGCCGTATATTTTTTAGATAAATTAAATAACCAGCCAGTACCTCCTATTACTAATAAACCAATTAAAGCCGAAGTCCCAAAAAAAGCAACAATACCTGAGCCCCCTCCAAATATAACAATAAAAATTTCAGGCGGCGGACTGCACTCACTTGCCTTAAAATCTGACGGAAGCGTTTGGGCTTGGGGATTTAATGATTCTGGACAATTGGGAAATGGTTCAAATATTGAGCGCTCAGTATCTACCCGCGTAACTAATCTCTCTGATATCACAGCAATAGCCGCTGGAAGTGATCATTCCTTAGCACTTAAAAAAGACGGCACTGTCTGGGCTTGGGGCGCAAATGATTCTGGACAGCTTGGAGACGGAACGGTAGTAAATCATCCTACTCCTATTCAAGTAAAAGGTTTGACTAATATTATAGCTATTGCTGCAGGACATTCTCATTCCATAGCCCTTAAAAATAACGGCACTCTATGGGTTTGGGGGTTTAATCATTACGGGCAGCTTGGAGACAGCACTTTAGTTGACCGCCCTCTTCCCCTTGAGATAAAAGAAGTTAAGAACATTACGGCAATCTCTGCCGGCGCTTTTATAACTGTTGCAATTAAATCAAATGGTTCTGTTTATGCTTGGGGACAAAATGATACAGGTCAGTTGGGTGACGGAACCAGACTTAACAGTAATTATCCAGTATTAATCAGAGGACTTAAAGATGTTAAGGCTATTGCAAGTGAATCATTTATAACTATAGCTCTTAAAACTGACGGCACTGTCTGGACATGGGGTCAAAATGATTACGGACAGCTTGGTGATGGAACAAAGATTTACAGCGCAATTCCAATAAAGGTAAGCGCTCTTTCAAATATCATCGCTATTGCAGGAGGCGCTGGACATACTATTGCCCTAAAATCAGACGGAAAAATCTGGGCGTGGGGAGCTAATTTCTTTGGTCAATTAGGAAAAAACTCTGATATTACTGGTCATTCTACACCTATTGCTATTACAGGCATAGACAATGTTAAGACAATCTCATGTGGCAGCGATTTTACATTAGCCCTTAAAAACGACGGTTCTGTTTGGGCTTGGGGGTCTAATGATTATAGCCAGCTTGGTAATGGAACACGTACAAACAGCTTTAAACCTGTCAGAGTTAGCGGACTATAACAAAGTGAAAAACTAAAAAACTTATTTTAATCTTTTTTCACTTTTAACTTATATACGGAGGTTTTAATGGAATCTTTTAACAATGCCGAACAATGCTGGAAGACAATACTTGCAGATGTGCAAGGTAAAAAAAATCTGCTTTCTACAATAAAGCAATTTGCTCTAGATAATAAGGGCATAACTAAGGTAGTATTTGGCACATCGGGCTGGAGAGGCGAGATCGGCTCTGATTACACATTTAATAATGTGAGAATCGTTACTGCTGCAATTATTGAATTATTCAAGGCTGATGACATTGAAGTGATGAAGGCAATGGGAGTCAAGAATTTTGAAGAGATTAAAAAACGCGGCGTGATTGTTGGTCATGACAACCGCTTTCTTGGACCAGATTTTGCCCATGATGTAATGGGTCTTTTACACGAAGCAGGCATAAAGGTCTATTATTCTGCAGAAACTACCACTCCAGAATTTTCTACTGCTATCTTAGAACTCAATGCTGCATGTTCTATAAATCTAACACCGTCTCATAATCCAGCAAACTGGGCAGGTTTTAAGTTTAACCCTTCTGACGGCGGTCCCGCTGGGCCTGAGATAACTAAGGTCATAGAAAATATCGCAAATAGAATGATGAATGACGGCACAATCATAGATGCCCCTTCTGACCCTGTAACTGAAAATATTAATCCCATTGAACTCTATAAAAAATTCATCTTAAAACGAGGCACAATAGATCTTGATAAAATCAAGAAATTCATGGCTGAACAAGATGTCTTCATATGCGTTGACCATGTTCACGGTTCTACCCGCACAAGGCCTCAAAGCATTATTGACGATTCTCCTAAGATTAAGTACCTTCGCACAGAAGATGATTATCTATTTGGAGGCATTGCCCCAGAGCCTTCCGCAAAAAACCTCACGCCAGCAATATCAGCCTTAAATGCCTCAAAGGCAAAGTTCAAACTTGGCGTGATAATGGATCCTGACGGCGATAGAATCAGATTTACTGACGGCATAAACGACATCTCAATGAACCATTTTGGCGCTATGGCGCTTCACTTTCTCTTTAAATATAAAGGCATTAAAGGGCTGCTTGTAAAGAGCGTTGCTACAAGTAATTTCGCAAATGCCGTTGCCAGAAAACTCAACATAAAAATCAATGAAACTATGGTCGGATTTAAGAACTTCCGCCCATTCTTACTGCCCTCTTCTAAAAATAAGGCAATCGTGACCTTTGAAGAAAGCGATGGAATCTCAGCATTTAACCATACCCTTGAAAAAGACTCTATGTTTGGCCTCCTCCTTGCCATTGAAATGATGGCTGATACAGGTAAAAATATCGGCGATTATCTAAAGGATATTAGAGAAGAATTTGGATATTTCTACCCAGATAGATCAGGCATCTCAGTAGACCGCTCACTGGTCGGTGCGCCCCTTATTCAGAAACTCAAAGCTATAGGGGAACGCCTAAAGGTTGGTGCCTCTGTCAATGTCGGAAGCAACGTTAAAACCGTTAAAGAGGTTATTACTCTGGACGGAACTAAAGTAGTCTTTGACGACGACTCTTGGCTTCTTATAAGACCATCAGGGACAGAACCTAAGGTTAGATTCTATATTGAAACAAGATCCGCTGAAGAAAAAGAAATCATGTTTAAAACCGCTGAAGAAATTACAGCTAAGGCAATTGCTTCATAAGTAACTTTTAAGGGGCTCTGCCCCTTAAAAATCCCCGCAAGGGAACTCGTCCCCTTGACCCCTTAATTTTTTTTATTATTAATAAGAAGTTTTTGATTAAAGGGTCAAGGGAGCTTAGCTTCCTTGCGGGATTTTTAAGGGCAGAGCCCTTAAAGGGTTACTTATTAATAAGGATAAAATATATAAAATAGCAGTGATAATATGAATAAAATATACATTCCCGGTTTTATCTCTCTGCCCCTGCCAGATGCAATCTTTAATATTGGATAAAGTACAAATCCTGCCGTCATCCCTATTCCTATATTAAAGGTAAATGACATCAAGGCTATCGTAATCACTGACGGAAAAAACTCCGTTAAATCCTCTATATCTATATTCTTAAATGGTTTAAGCATAAAAAATCCTACTATTATTAAAGCTGGTCCATATGCCTCAGGCGGAATTGCAGTTAATATTGGAGCAAAAAATAAAGCAAGGATGAAAAAAGATGCCGTGACTATTGCAGCAAATCCAGTTGATGCACCAGCCTTAATACCTGCCGCTGTTTCTATAAAACACCCTGCAGTAGTAGAGCCTACCAAAGGCGCAAATACTGTGCTTAACGCATCTGCTAGCATTGGCTTTTCTATCTCCGGCATATTACCATCTTTATCCAAAATACCGGATATAGAAGCCATCCCTATCAATGTCCCCATTGTATCCACAAATGCAAGGACAAATATCGTCAGCACCACTGATACACATCCCCAAGTCAATGCCCCTGCAATATCAAGTTTGAATAAAATGCTTCTTATATCTGGAGGCATAGAAAATATCCCACAAGGCACAGGAGCTGCATGAGTTATAAATGCCGCAATTGATGTAATGATTATCCCAAGTAATAAACCTGCCTTTATGTCCCTTGCAACAAATACTGCGGTTATGATCACGCCAAATATCGCTATTAACACATTTAGTGAGGTAATATGCCCAAACGTCACAGGCGCGCCGCTTACGCCAAGCCTTACAATCTGAGTTAGATTTAGCCCAATAAAACAAAGAAAAAGCCCAATACCAACTGAAAATGAAGCCTTTAGGCTATACGGCACTGATTCAACAATAAACCTTCTTGCACCGGATAATGTTAAGATTACAAACAACACACCACTGATAAATATAGCCCCTAATGCAGTTTGCCACGAATAATGAAGGACACCGCACACAGTGTAGGCGATAAATGCGTTTTCACCCATATATGGGGCTATGATATATGGACGTTTTGCATAAATTCCCATGATTAGAGTTCCAAAGACAGCGGTCAATATGGTTGCGACTATTGAAGCGCCCTTTGGAATCCCAGCGGCAGAGAGGATTGCAGGATTAACGATAATTATATATGCAGTTGCAGCAAAAGAGGTAAAACCGCCTATGAATTCCTTTAAATATGTGGTATCATATTTATTAAAATCGAAATATTTCTTCATGACGATTTCACCCCCTCTAAGATTTAAAATCTGTCATTGCATCATTAACGGACAATATGGGTTGACTCCTCTGCCCATTCCTTTACCCATTCCTTTACCCATACCTTTACCCATATTTCTTCCATAACCAGTGCCCATTCCACAATTAATAATAGCTCTTAATTGTTGAAAACGGGAGGCGCCAAGCAGTTTACGAACTTCTAAGACATAATTGAAATATTCTTCTGCCATAGCAGCCCTTGTATTTTGGTGCTCTTTAAACTTAGCTGTAACAGCCTCTTCATCCACATTCTGTGCGTCAAGCAATTGTGAAATAACTAAGGCATCTTTTTGAAGTGAAGCCTTTGTATCAATCAATTTCTTGGCATTTTCAGTATAGAGATTTTCAAGAGTGGTTTTTTCCTTGTCTGTAAGATTAAGTTTTTTGACATAATCAGGATTCTGCCACCATCTAACATCTCCCATCATACATCCGCCGTAATTGTAACCAAAGCCTTGGGCTAAAATTGTGCTGCCCCCGGTAAAAATGAGTAATAATCCAACTACTGATACAATCAAAGTAGTAACCATTATCTTTTTCATATTACCCCTCCTTTTCAAACATAACAGACTCTATATATTATAACGGTTTTTATCTCATTATTGTTTACATGTAAATAATATTTTACATGTCTCTTGTATAAATTGATATAATATAAGTATAATGCTCTCGTTGAAAGGTAAACAGTAAAATGTCAACTTCAAAAAATCCTGTTTTATTTTACTCCTGAGTGTTATAATTTTGCATAATGGATTCAACATTTTATAACAAAAAATGGAAACAATGGGACGATATGATTAAATATTCCCCTGCCCCGCGTCACAGAAGGCGTATCGTAATAAATCTTATTAATCAGTACTATAAAAATAGAGATAGTCTTTACGACATCGGCTGCGGAAACTGTTTTATGCTTATAGAAATTAATAAAAAATACAAAGATATATCCCTAAACGGCTGCGATCTCGCTGATCAGGTTATTGAAAAAAATAAAGAACAATATTCAAACATCTCATTTGATGTCATGGATATCTCAAGTGAAATAAATCTTACCAATCAATATGATATAATCACTTGCTGCGAGGTTTTAGAACATGTTTCAGATATTAATAAGGCCTTAGAAAATCTATATAATCTCCTTAAACCTTCTGGGATTGCGATTATAACCGTGCCTTGCGGTAAGATTTACCCAATAGATAAATCCGTTGGTCATTTGAGACATTTTACTGAACTTTCTATGTTTGAAAAACTCTTTAAAATTAAACAAATCATAAAATGGGGATTCCCGTTTTTTAATCTATATAATTGGGCTATTAATCTAAAACCAGAGGCAGCATTGTATAACATTAGCTCATGTAAATACAGTATGTCTCAAAAAATAATTTCAAATATTATTTATTTATTATTCTTCTTTAATCTAAATATCTGGGGCAGCCAATTATTCATTGTTCTGCAGCGTATTAAAAATGAAACATAATAAAATATTACTCATCTATCCAAAAACTGGTTTTTCAGGCAATTTTACTAAACACCTCCCTTTAAGTCTCTTATACGCCTCCTCCCTCCTTGTAAAAAACGGTTTTGATGTGGAAATTTTTGACATCAGGCTTTATGTAAACTCTTGGGAACAGGAATTAAAAAAGCGACTGACCGATGATATATTCATAGTAGGCATTAGCGTTATGTCTGGCAAACCTATACTAAACGCTATGGAAATCGGCAGAGCCGTCAAAGAATTTAATCCACAGATAAAAGTCGTTTGGGGAGGACCTCATGCCACGTTTTATCCAGAGAGCATACTCTCAAATGACTGGTACTGCGATTATGTGATAAGCGGTTATGGAAACAAGGCATTTTATGAACTTGTATTATGTCTGATAGACAACATTCCCCCTGATAAAATAAATGGTGTTTCATTTAAAAAAGACAACAAAATAATTACTATCCCTAATGAAAAAACCTTTGAATTTATAGATTATAAAGATATTCCATATCATCTTATCAAGGACTATTCAGTATACGGCCAATTGGAATATAATCAGAGGATATTCTCCATGTATTCAGCAATGGGATGTCCATATAATTGCGCCTTTTGCGCCTCTCCTGCCTTTTATAAGGATTTTGGGAAAAAATGGGTCACTATCTCTATTAATCAAATTGTAGATCATATTGAATATCTTATAAATAATTATAATGCTGACTACATCTACTTTATTGACGATGATTCATTTGTCAATCTCTCTCATGTTGAGGGAATTATTGATGAAATTAATAATAGAAAACTAAAAGTAAAACTTGGCTTTAGAGGCGCTCGGATTAATGAGATTAAAAAGATGAGCGATGCTTTTATCAATAAACTTGCCCTTGCTGGCACAGATATTCTACATATAGGCGCAGAAAATGGAAGCAATAAAATGCTTAGTCTTTTTAATAAGAATTTTACAGTTGATGACATTATTGAATCAAATATCAAACTCGCAAGGCATCCTGAGATAAAGACTGCATATAATTTTATCATAGGCATACCCACTGAGACTCTGGAAGATTTAAATGACACTCGAAGGCTTATACTTAGATTGGTTAAGGATAATCCCAATTGTATAATTTTTACCCCTAATACTTATCGTCCCCTGCCCGGAACAGAACTTTTCAAGACTGCCTCTCAATTTGGATATACTCCTCCAGCCACTATGTCAGAATGGATAAATGTCGAGGTAGAAGGAAATTTTACACCGTCATGGATAAGCAAAAAAGCAAAAAAACTATCAAGACTCCTTATCATTGGCTCATATTTCGTAGATAAAAAGGTAAAGCGCATAGTCTCTGGTAAGACATTCTTTTATAAGATTATCAGGCTTCTTGATACATTATACGGCCCTATTATCCGTTTTAGATATAAACACGGAATATATCAAGGATTAATTGAATTTTATTTCTACCAATATTTTGTAGACAAAATGGCAAAAACTGGGAAAATAAATAGCTAATAAATATAATTGTTTTGAGGGCGCTGCCCTCAAACTCCCGCAAGGGAGCTAAGCTCCCTTGACCCATTAACTTTTATTTTATATGCTTAATGAAAAAACTCGTTATTATAAATAACCTAAAATAATGGGTTCAAAGGGACAAGTCCCTTTGCGGGATTTTTAAGGGCAGATCCCTTAAAGGGTAATTTATGTGCGGAATTTGTGGTTGGGTTTCAAAGTCTCTAAAACCGAATAACCTGTCTGATATGATGGATATAATGAATCATAGAGGGCCGGATGATTTTGGTAGTTTTATTGATGGTGTTACAGCCTTTGGACATAGGCGGTTGAGTATTATTGATATTAATAAGGGCAGCCAGCCTATGGAGAGTATACGGGGCAATGTTATTGTTTTTAATGGCGAGATTTATAATTATATTGAACTACGAGTTGAACTAATTAATAAAGGACATAGATTTAAGACTGATTCTGATACTGAGGTCATACTCGCTGCATATGAGGAGTGGGGATATAGGTGTTTAGATAGATTCAATGGAATGTTTGGATTTGCCATATATGATAGAATCAAAAGGCAGATTTTTTTAGCAAGAGACCGCCTTGGTAAAAAACCGCTGTATTATTATCATGAAAAGGGTCTATTTGCATTTGCATCTGAACTTAAATCGCTCTTGACTCTTCCGCAGATTCATCAGGCTATCTCAATAAATCCTTATGCAATAAGCGATTACCTGTCACTTGGATATATCCTAACGCCCAAGACAATATTTAAGGATGTAAAGAGGCTTGAGGCATCGAATTATGGTGTGTATGACATATCAACAGGTGCATTTAAGATTAATCAATATTGGAATCTTAGGGATTTCTTTCTTGCTGAAAAACAAAACTTTAATCTTGACAGACAGATTAAGGGATTTATGGAAATATTTGAGGATGCGGTTAAGATAAGACTACGCAGTGATGTGCCTTTGGGCGGGTTTTTGAGCGGAGGGCTCGATTCATCATCTATTATTACATTGATGGAGAAGTTCTCAACTACTAATGTGCAGGCATTCAACATTGGATTTACTGATAAAAGTTTTGATGAATCTGTTTATGCAAGGGCTGCAGCTCTTAATATAAAGGTTGATTTAAATATTGAAAACTATGAATCTCCTGATGTTAATATGTTATCTAAGTTGATCTGGCACTTTGATGAGCCGTTTGCTGACACCTCTTTAATACCTGTATTTCAGCTTAACCGCTTAACTGCTAAGATTTTAAAAGTAGCGCTCTCTGGAGATGGAGCGGATGAAATACTGGCAGGTTATCCAACCTATCTTGCTGATTATTATTATAATAATGTATACTCTAAGATACCGTTAATTATTCAGAAATTGTTGAGTAAGACAGTAAAAACGATCACCTCTCCTTCTTATAAAAAGGTAAGCATAGATTATAAGATAAATCAATTTTTAGGCAGCGCTGGACTTTCACCACAAAGGGCGCATTATTGGTGGAGGGTTATATTTTCTGATAATGAAAAAATGGCAATTATGTCACAAGAACTATATAATGAGTGTAAGGATTATGACCCGTTTGATCAATTTAATAGATATTTTGATGAGGTAAGAGGAGCAGGATTTCTTGATAGCTGCCTTTATGTGGATATAAAGACTTGGTTACAGGATGATATATTGGTTAAGGTTGATAGAATGAGTATGGCAAATTCGGTAGAGATTCGCTGTCCTTTTTTGGATTATAGATTGGTTGAGTATGCTGCTATGCTGCCTACAGAGGCAAAATTTCGTTTGAACAATCAAAAATATATATTAAAAGAGGCTATGAAGGGACATCTAACAAAGACAACTTTAAAACGTAAAAAGGCAGGGTTTAATTCACCGACTAAAGACATTGGGATGAATCGCTTAAGAAAAAACCCGTTATTCTCTTCTGATTTTAGTTTAAACAGAAAGAAAGAAGATATAACATTTAAATCCTTTAATCTGGCTGTGCTTGATAAATGGATGGATTTATTTGATAATTATAAGGCATCAGGTAAGTGGGAGAGGCTAAAATACTATTGACAAGTTTATTGATACGTGTAGGGGCACGCTGCAGCGTGCCCCTACGGTTTGCTTAAATAGAATATATTAGGAATGATTAAAATATGATTGATTCTCAGGTTGGAATATCCTTTATTGTCCCTGTTTATAATGAGGAAGACAGCGTTGTTAATACAATTGAAAGGCTTAAAAATACATTTAAAACCATAGATATTGCTCATGAAATTATCTTGGTCAATGATGGTTCCTTAGATAAAACTGTAGAGGTTATTAAGCAGGAAAGTGATATTAAGGTCATATCTCATCCGATTAATATAGGCTATGGAAACGCAATAAAGACTGGTATTAAAAATGCGCAGTATGAATGGATTGGGATTGTAGATGCAGATGGAACATATAAAATAGAGAGATTAAAAGACCTGATAGATGAGATGAAAAAGGGATTTGATATGGTAGTTGCAGCAAGAAGCAATCTTCATCAACTGGATGGAATATTAAAGAGGATATTTCGATGGTTGTTTGTGTTTTTTATAAAATTTACGATTAATAAAAAAATAGAAGACCCAAACAGCGGTTTTCGTATTTTTAAAAGGTCTATAGTATTGGATTTTTTTCCATTTTTATGCGGAGAGTTTTCATTTACTACAACGCTTACGATATTTTGTTATGGAGAGGAATGTTTTGTCAGATACCTGCCCATTGAATATGGAAAAAGAACTGGTTCAAGCAAGGTTAAACATATTCGAGATACAATAAAGGCAGTTCAGTTAATTATTCAAGGGATAATTTATTATAATCCAATCAAGTTTTATTTATTATTTTCTATATTTATGGGTGCATTTGTTGCCTTTCCTTCTATGGTTTTGGCATTATTAAGATGGTATACTCTGTCGTTATATTTTCTCATTTGGGGGATAGCAAGTATTCTATTGATAGCAATAGGCGTTTTGGGCGATATAATGCGGATGGGACAGTTTAAAAAGAAAACATAATCTTGATATGAACAAATATAAAAAAAAAGACAGATCATTTATAGAAAATAAAGTTCAAAAAGAGTTGGAATCATTTTCACTAAAACACGAAAATGGTTATTTTATACCATTAGTTGATTTTATTAAAGACAAATGCAGTATTAATAATAAATTAATCCTTGACTTCGGATGCGGATGCGGAGATTTAGGTTTATTGATGTTAGAAAATGGTGCAAAAGGCATGATTGGAATTGATATTTCAAGACCTTCAATTGACGCGGCTTGTTCAAATATAAAAGCTGGCAAGATATCAAATGCTGAATTTATATGCGGAGATATTTTAAATATGAGTTGGACTTATCCGCAGCCTGATTTGATAGTATCAAATTCAGCG
>JADFXP010000020.1:0-26592 GCA_015233465.1 Candidatus Magnetominusculus dajiuhuensis | reverse complement strand
GAACAAGGAATTTAAAACGCTCCTCAGATTTCATCAATTCCATCGTTCGTTTTGTTAATTCATTATTCTGCTCTATAACATTTTTATATGTATCTATTAATAGATCAAATAACTCTTGATATGTAGAGGTAATTACATGAGACTCATTTCCAAATATAATTGTATGCTTTGGTGGAGGATATTTTCTTATCTTTACAGGTTTATTATTAAGGATATATTCAATTTTTTGAATTAAATGGGCATTATCATAAGGTTTAGTAATGTAACTGTCAGCCTTTGCCTCAAGTCCTTTTATTATATCAGAAGGATCCTTTAATTCAGTCAACAAGACAACATTAGTGTTTTCCGTCTCTTCATTTAACTTTATCTGCCTGCACATCTCATATCCATCCATCTCTGGCATCAGAATATCAGATATAACAATTGAAGGCTTAATGTCTGGGATTAAAGATAGAGCTTCATAACCATCTTTGGCAATAGAAACATCATAACCAGCATGGGTTAAATTTCGGCGCAAAATTTCAGCTTGGATGGCTTCGTCTTCTACAATTAATATCTTCGCCTTAATCATATATCACCATCCATGAAATAAGAAAAATCGTTTATGATGGACATTATATATTTATTGTATAAGCAAAATATAAACAATGTCAAGGTGTCTTTCTAAAGAATGAGGGCTCTGCCCTTGTTATCTACGAGCTCCAGCAAAGGGTCTAAGACCCTTTGAACCCATAATTAAATAAACTATACGCATTTATTTAAATTTTCGTTTAAGGGGGTAAATGCGCAACAAGCAAAGTATTTTTGGTTATTTAAAATAACAAGTTTTTTCATTAAACAAATTAATAAGAGTTCATGGGTTCAAAGTGACGAGTCCCTTTGCAGGAGTTTGAGGGCAGAGCCCTCATGCTTTTTTTTTAGTTGAACACGCCTCAATCTCAGAGAATTACTGACAACCGATATTGAACTTGTTGCCATCAAGCCCCCGGCTATCATTGGATTTAAGAGTCCAAGAGCTGCAAATGGAATGCCTATAATATTATATATAAATGCCCAGAATAGATTCTGTTTAATCACCTTCATCGTTGCCCTTGAGAGCCTTATTGCCTCAACAATCCCATTCAAATCCCCCTTTATTAGCACAATGTCCCCAGATTCAATCGCTATATCCGTTCCAGTCCCCAAAGATATTCCAATATCAGCGCTCGCAAGTGCTGGAGCGTCATTAATTCCATCCCCTGCCATTGCCACAATATATCCCTGACTCTTTAATTCATTTATTTTATCTGCCTTATGATCTGGCATTACCTCTGCAATGACCTCTTCAATTCCAACCTGTCTTGCAATTGTATTTGCAGCCCTAAGATTATCCCCTGTCAACATAATAACCTTTAGACCCATCCTAAGCATTTCCTCTACTGCAGCCTTTGATTCTGACTTAACTGTATCTGCAAGCCCAATCACCCCAATTATTGCTTCATCAACGCTGATGAGCATTGCAGTCTTCCCCTCTGCCGTCAATCTATCTAATACTGATAAAATGTCACTCCCTATGACCTTAAACATCTTCTGCGAGCCAATAACAATATCCTTACCATTAATAACTGCCTTAACCCCATTACCTGGTATTGCCATAAAGCTGTCTGGCTTTGCAATTTCACCAACTTCTATCTTTGCATATTCAAATACCGCCCTGCCAAGTGGATGTTCGGAACTACTCTCAGCTCCTCCAGCAAGAGATAACAATTGATTACGATCATAATCTCCAAATATAATAACATCCGTAACAATCGGCTCTCCCTTTGTTATAGTTCCAGTCTTATCTAAGACGATCGTATCTAATTTACATGCCCGCTCAAGAGAGCTGCCATTTTTTATTAAAATCCCATTTTCCGCTCCCATCCCAGTGCCAACCATTATCGCAGTAGGCGTTGCCAGCCCTAGAGCGCACGGACACGCTATTACCAGCACTGATACAGCTGCAATCAGCCCCATAGTCATATTCCCAATAACATATGTCCATATCAAAAATGTTATCCCTGCTATAACAAGCACAAAAGGCACAAACACACCGGCTGCAATATCTGCAGTCCTTTGAATTGGAGCCTTTGAGCCTTGCGCTTGTTCTACAACCTTTATAATCTGAGCAAGCATTGTTTCACTGCCTACCCTTTGAGCGGTCATTATGAAACTTCCATGTTTATTAATTGATGCCCCAATGACATTATCGCCGATATTTTTCTCAACAGGAATGCTCTCTCCAGTAATCATACTTTCATCAACCGTAGAAGACCCGCTGATAATCAGTCCGTCAACTGGTATCTTCTCACCCGGTCTTACAATAATCTGATGCCCCTTAATAACATCTTCAATCGGTATTTCTATCTCCTTATCATTAACAACAATTGAAGCAGTCTTTGCCCCAAGCCCCATAAGTTTTTTTATTGCATCAGAGGTCTTGCCCTTAGCAATTGTTTCAAACAGCTTGCCAAGCAGCACTAATGTAATAATAACCGCTGATGATTCAAAATATAGATCATGTCCATGCCCGCCTACCTTAATGAATCCATTATAAACACTGAAAAAATATGAAGCAGTAGTTCCCATAGAAACAAGCACATCCATATTTGGAGCAAGAGACCTTATGCTGTGATATGCGTTTTTATAAAATCTAAAACCAATATAAAATTGTATCGGAGTTGCAAGACATAATTGTAATATCGGATGACGTAAAAACTCAAAAATCATACCTAACAAAAGCGGAGTACTCAACACAGCAGAGATTATCACTAGCCTCTTTAACTCTCCGATTTCATCGTTTTTAGACATCGTATCAACAGTCTTAGAAGTAGAGATTGCTGCATCATAACCAGTTTTTTTAATAGTCTCAATTATATTATCAACAGATATTGTTTGAGGATTATAAATAACAGTAGCTTTTTCAGAGGCAAAATTGACAACAGCAGAAGTAATCCCTTCTTTAGAATTCAAAACCCTTTCTATTCGGCCAGAACAGGCCGTACAGGACATCCCAGATATACTTATATTCGCAGATTCATCCATAATAACTTTAAGAGGCTCTGCCCCTTAAAAATCCCCGCAAAGGGACTAGTCCCTTTGAATCCATTATTTTAGGTTATTTATAATGATAATTTTTTTATTAAGCAATTAAAAAAAAGTTAATGGGTTCAAAGGGTCTTAGACCCTTTGCAGGTCAAGGGCAGAGCCCTTGGATAATCGTCCTTAACTTTTCTTTAGAATTTATTAAAACAGTAGGGTCTTCATGCCATTGTTCAAAGATAATAGCGCCTGAGAAATTTCTTCTAATCAAGATCTTCAATACTTCTATTATAGCATAAGGATTATCTTTAGCAGGCCCTGTAAAAACTGCCAAATGGCTGTCTTTATCTCCATAGTTTTCGTGCATATGGATATGTATAATCGGCAGATTAAAATCAAGTTGATTAACAAATCCAAGATAATCATTTATAGTTGTATAACAAAGATTAGCATGACCTAAATCTAAACACATACCAACATGACCAGCGGAAGGGATATTTTTGATTAAATTAAATAGTGCATTAAAATCCTGCGGAGTAGTATCTGGGGTATTTTCTATAGACAGCTTTAGACCTGCCTCAAAAGTCTTTTCAATAAATGGCATTAATCTATCTAAATATCTGGGGACTCCTTGCTCAATAAATAAATGTGTATTAATTAATTTTGCGCCAATATCTCTTGCAAGTTCAATGCAATCATAAAATGCGCTATGAGTATGTTGATAAAGAGGATTAAACGAACAATCTGCATGTACAGATAGAGCTATATCGGATTTTATAGCGGTCTCCCTAATAAATCGCCGTAAATCTATATCTATATCAATGGCGTTAAAACCAGCGCCCCAATCTTTTTTATCAGGAAACCATTCAAATGCGTCAAATCCATTCGCTATCGCATATTCATAAGGCGCTAAAATAGATGCCGATGATGACGCTGTCTGATTTCCAATCTTTATATTTTTAATCTATTAACCCTTTAAGGGCTCTGCCCTTAAAAATCCCGCAAAGGGACTCGTCCCTTTGAACCCATTAATTTTTTTATAATTGCTTAATGAAAAAATTTATTATTATAAGTAACCTAAAATGATGGGTTCAAAGGGTCTAAGACCCTTTGACAGAGCCCCTTAAATAACTTAATGTGAGCCACACCCACAGCCGCCACAAGTACTTTGCGAAGCTACAGGAGTTTCAGTTATACATTTAATGTTTTTTGAGCCGCACATTGGGCATATGTTTGGTTTATCACCCATATATGTTGCCTGAAAATCCTTATTACATCCTGAACACTTGAAACTTCCTTTGTATGTCTGCATTTTAAACTCCTTATTTATTAGTTTTTATAATTTTATGCTTGATAAAATTCTTTAAGTATTGAATCAATATCGGTTTGTGAAACAGAGTCTTTTCTCTCAAATGCAAGATCTTTATTGGTTAGATAAAGCCTTTGGAGTAATCCTTGAATTATAAAGATTAAAATACTTTGCGATGATTTTGGATAATCACGCAAAAATGATAGAAATGGAAACCTGTCAAATCTTATCAGGGTTGTATCTGATATTGCAGTAACTGTTGCGGTTCTTTTACCTTTTTCAAATATTGATGCCTCGCCTAAAACTGCACCTTCAGTTAATGAACTTATATATAAATCTTTACTCTTAGCGCGTTGAGTTGTAGTCTTTTTAACGCTTGCTTCATTACCATCTACTCTTGCCTTTGTAATAGAAAGTTCACCAGATGCTATGCAGTAAATACAATCGGCATCCATTCCCTCTCTGATTACTATTTCACCTGATTTAAAGTTCTCTATGATCGCAATATTTGAGAGCGAGTCAAATATATTATCTTTGAGATGTGAAAATATCTCAAATTTCATCAAAATTTCTTTGATTTTATTTTGTTCTTTTAATTTTTCCTCATACGAGTGATTATAAAATTCAGCCCGCTCAAACTCTATTACCTTTTTAGATATTCTTTTTGTCTGAATCAGCAGTTCTATAGGATCTGAAGTTGTTTCGTCTATCTTTGCATAGATTGCCTTAACCTGATCAGGTGTCAAAAAACCCTTTTTAATCGCTATCTCTTCTATTGAATTGTCTGTACTTGTTTGAAATGAATAGATCTTAAAGAAATCCCGAACATTCAATAAACCTAACTCTACTGCTATCCGACAAAATGTCTGATTATTATTGCTGGGATGCTTGGAGTCAAGCAATATATTTGAAAAGTCTTCCTCTGTCAGAAGTCCTTTATCTATTAAATGCTGTTCAAATGCTATTTTTCTTTTCATTCCTCTACATTAACATATTTTATTTATTTCAAGCAAGTTTTTTCATTAACCCATTAAGCAATAGTTAATGGGTTCAAAGGGACGAGTCCATTTGCGGGATTTTTAAGGGCAGAGCCCTTAAAGGGTTCAACCCGTAATAGCAATAACTTCTTCATAGGTAGTAATTCCGTCAAGCATTTTTTTAATAGCGCCTTCTTTTAAGCTGACCATACCTTGAGCCCTGCAGATAGGATAAAGTATTGAAAGTTCTACCTTGTCTGTCACCTTTGCCTTTAATTCTTCTGTGAACTCAATTATCTCAAATACCCCTAATCTGCCTTTATAACCAGTGCCTCTGCATTCCTTACAGCCCTTACCATGCCAAACTGTATAATTATTCTCTTTAAGAAGCAGTCCTGAAATCTGAGTTTGTGTCAACTGGATTTGGGTCTTACACTGAGTGCAAATCTTTCTCACAAGTCTCTGGGCAATAATTCCAATAATCGTTGAAGACAGTAAAAATGAAGGCACACCGATATCTATCAACCTTGTAATTGTAGACGGGGCATCATTAGTATGAATAGTTGAAAGCACGAGATGGCCTGTTAAAGCTGCCTGCACAGCATTCTCAGCGGTTTCTTTATCTCTTATTTCGCCAATCATTATAATATCTGGGTCTTGACGCAGTATTGTTTTTAGGATATTCCCAAATGTCACATCTATTGCAGCGCGTACTCCTACTTGATTAAATTCCTCAAGCACCATTTCTATTGGATCTTCAACTGTAACAATATTAACCTCTGGAGTTGAAAGTTTTTTTAAGGACGAATACAAAGTTGTGGTTTTCCCGCTTCCAGTAGGTCCTGTAACCAATATAATCCCATTAGGCCTCATTAGAAAACCATTATAAAGTCTGCCTTCGCGCTCTTCAAATCCAAGTTTATCAATCTCTGTAAGCAGTATATCAGGGTCAAAAATCCTGATTACAATCTTCTCGCCAAATGCAACAGGCATGGTGGAGACTCTAAGCTCTATCTCTTTATTTTTGTGATTAGTCTTGATTCTGCCGTCTTGCGGTCTTCTCTTTTCAGAAATATCCATATGTGAAAGCATCTTTATCCTTGAGATTATCGGCGGATGTATCTTTTTAGGAAGCGTATGAATCAAATGCAAATGTCCGTCAATTCTGAATCTGATAAAGGATTTCTCACGTTTTGGCTCTATATGAATGTCTGATGCCCTTTGTTCAAAGGCGTAATTTAACAAATGCTCAACTGCATTAATAATATGAGAATCAGATGCGTCAATCTCACCCTGCCCCTTTAATTGGACAAACTGCTCAAGATTACCAACATCTATTGCATTTGTAGTCTCAGCCTCTGCAGCAATAACTGATGCGCGAAATCCAAAAAATTCTCTGATTGTCTTAAGAATATCACCCTTTGCAGCTAACACTGGCTTGATTTTTATCTTCTTTGTAAGTTCAAGATTATCAATTACAGTCTTATTAAAAGGATCTGCCACTGCTAATATATAAACTCCATCCCTTTGTTCAAGCGGTACAATTAAATGCTTTAAGGCAAACGGACGAGGTACTAACTTTGTCACAAAATCCATATTCAATTTCAGAGGGTCTATCCTGCGATACTCCATCTTCAACTCCTCTGCTAAAGCCTCCATTATTGTGTCCTCATTTAAAACCCTGTCTGTAGTCCCAGAAATTACTAAATCAAATGAGGCAATTATCTCAGGTGCTGTAATTGCAGTTGTATCAGGATGTACCCGCTTTGAATTGGCTATGTCTAAAAGATTCTGCAGCTTCGCCCGCTGACGCTCAGACTTGACAAGCAAATCCTTATACTGCTCTTCTGTCAGCAGCCCTTTTTTTAATAAAATCGTACCTAAGTATGAAATCGTTATATTCATAACCCTTTAAGGGGCTCTGCCCCTTAAAAATCCCCGCAAAGGGACTTGTCCCTTTGAACCCGTAATTTTTTTATAATGGGGTCAAGGGGTCTTAGACCCCTTGCGGGAGTTTGAGGGCAGAGCCCTCATGATAACTCTTAAACTCTTTGAATGTATTTTCATTTATAGCCTGTCTCATTTTAACAAAAAAATCAAAATAAAAATGTAAATTATGTATTGTATTTAACCGCATGGACAAAATCTCTTTACTATGATATAAATGACTCAAATATGCCCTTGAAAAATTTCTGCATGTATAACAACTGCAGCTGCTGTCAATTGGCGATAAATCACTCCGATAACTGCTCTGCTTAATATTCATCCTGCCCTGTGATGTAAAAAGCGTGCCATTTCTTGCATTCCTTGTAGGCATAACGCAGTCAAACATATCCACCCCTGCCTCCACAGCAGTCAATATATCTACTATATCCCCAACTCCCATCAAATATCTTGGCTTATCAACATGAAGTAATGGCACAGTATGCCTTATCAAATCGTGCATCATCTCCTTAGGCTCTCCTACGCTCAACCCTCCTACCGCATAACCATCAAATCCCATAGAGGTTATCTCAGAGACTGAACGCTCTCTCAAATCCTTATACATCCCGCCTTGTATTATTCCAAATAATGATTGATTACTGAGTTCTATCTCCCTGCACTTAGCAGCCCAGCTTGTTGTAAGTTCAAGGGATTTCTCCGTGTATTCATAGGTAGATGGGTAGGGTGTGCATTCATCAAATGCCATTATTATATCTGCGCCAAGGGCTTTTTGAATATTGATGGATTCCTCAGGCCCTATAAAATGACTGGAGCCGTCAATATGTGATTGAAACCATACTCCGTGCTCCTCAATCTTTCTTAATTTGGCAAGACTAAATACCTGAAACCCGCCGCTGTCTGTAAGTATTGGATGCTGCCAATTTACAAATCCATGCAGACCGCCTGCATTTTTTATGACCTCTGACCCTGGTCTAAGATACAGATGATAGGTGTTTGATAACATAATCTCAGCGCCGCTTTGATGTAATTCATCAGGAGATAGGGATTTTACAGTGCCATGCGTGCCTACTGGCATAAATGCAGGAGTTTGAATGCTGCCCCTTGGGAATTCTAATATTGCAGTTCTTGCAAGGTTATCATTATGTAGTATCTTAAAATTCATATTATGGAAACTGAATTGAGAATATATTAGCTGAGTAATTTATGGTAAGAATGAATTTATTTAAAAAACTATTAACACCTAAAAGAACAATTGGTAAGTTTTGCATATAATCAATAGGCGTTTCAGGAATTCTATAAACAACTTCACCTTTATTGTTTAAAATTTCTATTATCGTAGTATGCGAATAGACATCTGATTGACCATTTGCAGTTTGACTTGAATTACATTTTCCTTTTTTTAAATCATGTCCTAACAACTCAGCAAAATATGAAGGAAACGCGCAATCAGTCGCTCCAGTATCAATAATACCTATAGCAGTAACAGCCAATCCATTTTCAGGATTGATTACTCTAATATTCAACGTAGCATAAACATTAGTGTCTTTTTCAACATTTGAAAATGGAAAATCTTTGATAGGCATTAAAAAATAAGTACTGTATCTTTTTCAGGCACATAAAAGAGTACAGGGTCATTATATCCATTTTCCTTGGCTTGTTTATAAACTTTTATTGGATCTTTGCCTGAACAAACAACATTCCTATCTATAAAAGAAGGCATTGCAACATATAATCCATAATATTTTGAAGCATCATTTACTAATAATATAGGCTCTGCCATATTAACCTCCTTTCACTATAGATAATATTACCATATTAATAAGGTTTTAGTCAAAATTAAGATAATCTTTATCCTCCAATCTCAGACATGGAATTTGTACCTGTTTCCAGATTTCCTCTATGCCCTACGGATTTTTCATTTACTGCCTTTAATAATATCTCCTGAATCTCATCCATTCCTGCGCCCCTTCTTACAACTGTCCCAATATCTATCTCAGCATCTGAAAACAAACACGGTCTTATCATTCCCTTTGAGGTTAGTCTCAGACGGTTACATGTCATGCAAAAATGATTAGATACTGGGGATATAAATCCCACAATTCCATTGCCTTTATTTAATCTATAATATCTCGCAACCCCTGGGACTTTAAATCTTATTGGCGTAAGAGCTGCAACCTTTTCTACCCTTGCTGCAATCTCAGCAGCGCTGATAAAATGTTCATTATTCCACTGCGCATTTCTCCCATATGGCATTAGTTCTATAAATCTGATTTGATAGGATGTATCCATTGCAAGTCTGACAAAATCCTCTATCTCGCAATCATTTAATCCCTTTATTGGTACCATATTTATCTTTATTGGGGTCAGTCCAAATTGCGCTGCCCTATAAAGCCCCCTAAATACTGCATCAATATCTCCACCTCTTGTTATTTCCTTATAGATTGGCGATTTTAGCGAATCGATACTTATATTTACCCTGTCAAGCCCTGCACATGCAAGTTTTTCTACATTTTCTTCAAGAAGCAGTCCATTTGTAGTTATGCTTATATCCTTAATTGTTTCAATCCCCTTTATCATCTCTATAAGTTTATAAACATCTTTTCTAACTAAAGGTTCACCACCTGTTATTCTAACCTTCCTGACACCTAATCCCGCTCCAGCAAGTACTATTTTATATATCTCATCATATGATAATATTACATTGGAAGTGTTTGAGGATTTTTCTGAATGGGTCTGCAACTCTGCCCCAACCTTACAATACAGGCATCCAAGATTACATCTATCCGTAATTGATATACGCATGTAATCTATGATTCTATTATATTTATCAAGTAGATTCATTAGACTTTAAATTACTTACAAAATGGACATACAGGCCAAATACATTCCTTACACTGCATACACAGCCCTCCGTGACCCATCTCTGCAATCTCCTCCCTGCCTATCATATCTCCTGCAAGTATTCTTGGAAGTATTATATCAAGCACTGTAGTCTTAGAGTACATCCCGCAGGCTGGAATAGAGAGTATCGGCAGCATATTATCTCTAAGATATGAGAGCATAAACATTGCCCCTGGAAGCACTGGCGTTCCGTAATAAGACTCTGTTATTTCAAGATTTCTAATAGCAAATCTCGTGACATCATCAGGATCAACTGACATCCCTCCTGTTGTTATAAGCATATTAATATTAAGCCCTATTAATTCTCTTAATCTTGTCTCAATGATTGCCTTATCATCAGGGCAGTAGTGCATCTTTACAATCTCCCCACCAAAGGCTGTAATCTTTTTCTCTATTACAGGGAAAAAGGCATCCTTTATTCTGCCAGAAAATACCTCATTGCCTGTAATAACAAGTCCTACTCTTGGTTTTATCAAAGGCTTAACATTAATAACCCCATCTGGATTAGTAATTGCATTTACAGCGCCCTCTAACACTGATGCTGAGATTACAAGCGGTATTGCCCTTGTAGCCCCAACAATCTGTCCCTTTTTAACCAGACTATTTGTGTGCAGAGTTGCGCACATCACCTCACCAATCATATTTAATGCAAATAACCTAACCTTGTCTATCTTTAAAAGCCCGTCAATGGATGCATTAATATTAATCTTGCCTTCTCTTGGCTCACCAGCCATCTCAACATTTTGCCCCATCAGTCCTTTTGCAAGTGCTAAGGCTGCATCGTTTTCATGAACTTCATCTTTATCAATAGTTAATACATAAATATTTTCTTTACCAAGTGATAAAAATCGAGGGATATCGCTCTCTAAAATTATATGACCTTTTTTAAAGGCAACTCCCTTAAATTCACCCGGTTTTATCTCTGTAATATCATGTAAAAGCGCCATTCCTACTGCATCTTTAATTGGTATGGTTATTGATTTGCTCATTTTATTCCTTTTTAAGGGCTCTGCCCTTAAATATCCCGCAAGGGGTCTAAGACCCCTTGACCCATTAATTTTTAGTTACTTATGATGACGAGTTTTTTATTAAATAACCAAAAAAAATTATGGGTTCATAGGGACGAGCCCTTTGAAGTTATTTATTATAATATCCTCCAACATGACATGTCTTACATAAAATCATGCCGTCAACCTCTATATCTCTATTATCTTGCACAAATTCATGACATAACTCGCATTGCACCCTCTTTATTGGCCTGCCCGGCATGTCTTCAGGAAGAATCTTTATTGATACCTCCATTATATCAAAAAGGGAGCTCTCAGGCATAATCTTATACGCCTCTAACTGCGCCTGATATTTGTCGGGAATATCTGGAAAATATTCCTTTGCTGCATCCCTTGAATCTTCCCTTGCGATAATTCTAACAGCATGTTTGGTCTCAAGGTTAAGAAACGTCGCAGCCATCTTGCCATAGTCAGCAAATTTCATAGTTCTCTTACCAAGACTGCACCCGCTTACAGATTGAATAGCATCTGTTGCACATCGGTCAATCTCTACATAAACCATAAATTTCTTACGATCTGCTCCCTTTGGGTCTGTTATACCTATAAGACTCAATCCATATATCGTCAATCTTACGCCAAGCACCTGTCCAGCGCAAAGATGACCGTGTATCTTTACTGATTCTTCTAATAATTCTTCAAAATCCATAATTTTAATTTTCAGGCAATTGAATAGAGAATTTTTGAGCGGTGTAATCTATAGAAGATTCTTCAATACAATTTGAATTTCCCTTATTACTAATAGAAAATGGAAAGTCCCTGATAGGCATTATAAAATAAGAACTGTATCTTTTTCTGGTACATATAAGACTACAGGGTCATTATAACCTTCTTTAATAGCTTGATAATGAACTTTCAATGGATCTTTCCCTAAACATACAACATTTCTATTCATAAAAGAAGGCATAGCTACATATAATCCGTAATATTTTGCAGCATCATTTACTAAGAGTCTTGGTTCTGCCATATTGCACCTCCCTGCATACAAAATATTAACATATCGTTAATATTTCCGTCAAATTGAAGATTTCTTTAACCTAAGTTCATCTTATCCACAACCAAGCTGCTAAAAGAAAACGCGCATGTAAACGCTGGAGACACTGCATTTAATATATGCGTTGAATTCTCCGCCTCTACTATCACAAAATCCATTACTAATTTCATATCCTTTCTATCTAAAAGCTGAGCGCGTATGCCCGGTTTTAAATGTCCCCCAAAACTGGAAGCATCAATCTTTTTAACCAGCTGCGATGCCTCTTTTATCAGATTCCTCTGAAAATACTTCCTCATCTCATCAAATGCAATATCCCTAAAATTCGAGGCATTAGACACAAAAAGCCTCGCCTCTATAGAAAATGTCTGTATTAATTCACTAAAATCAAAATTATCCATTCCCCCATAATTCTCCCTCCAATACGCTGGTATTGCAGTTGGGCCAATCTTTACGTGACCTTTCACTGTCTTTGTAAAATGTACTCCCAAAAATGGATTTTTCAGGTTTGGCACTGGATAGATATGCTTCATCAACAGAGAATCATCTTTATACTCTACATATAATCCCTTAAACGGCACTAATATATACTCATAACCAGTATTAAAATCATGGGCAACCTTATCCGCATAAAGCCCTGATGTGTTTATTAAATGCCTAAATTTAATCTTTTGATTATTAGTTTGAATTGTATCATTAGTCAAGCGATGAAGGTATCTCTCATTAAACAAAATCTCCGTTTGACTTGATTCTATTAACGACTTGCTTATATGATTAACAACAATTAATGGGTCAACTGTAGAGGTATTCTTTGAAAATAAGGCGTGTTTTACGGTCTTAGCATTTGGTTCAATATCACTAAGTTCATACTCATCAATCAGACTAAGTTCTACGCCATTTGTATCGCCCCTCTTTTTTAATTCATATAAACCCTCAAGTTCACCTTCATTCTTTGTAACAACAACCTTGCCGCATTGATTTATAGGAAGATTAAATTCCTGACAATATGCTGTCATCAAGGCATTGCCCTGCACAGTCAATTTCGCCTTTAAACTATCTGGCGAATAATAAAATCCCGCATGCAATACACCGCTGTTCCTGCCGCTTGCATGAAGCCCTACTGTTGGTTCTTTCTCAATAATGGTAATCCGCAGGTCGGAATACCTCTTGTTTATCTCCCTTGCTATAGATAATCCTACAATCCCTGCTCCTGTTATCAGTATGTCTGTCTCTTTCATAAGGTTCCTTCCAAGGGCTCTGCCCTTGACCCGCAAAGGGACTCGTCCCTTTGAACCCGTAATTTTGCCTATTATGATATTAATATAAAATTAAAGGGTCAAGGAAACGAGTTCCCTTGCGGGATTTTTAAGGGCAGAGCCCTTAAAGGGTTATCGCCATATGCCCAATATCTTTCCTATAATACATCCCGTCAAACTTTATTTTATTTACTGCATCATATGCCTTATTTCTTGCTTCTCTTATGTTATCGCCATAGGCGGTTACTCCAAGCACCCTGCCTCCAGCCGTCACATAATTCCCATCAACATAGGATGTCCCAGCATGAAACACTGCAAGATTATCGTCTTCTTCAATATCATCTAATCCAGTTATAATATGCCCTTTTTTATAATTCCCCGGATAACCTGAAGATGCAATAACTACGCATATTGTACTTCCAGTCTTCCATTTTATCTCAATATCTCCAAGCCGCTCCTCTTCCAAAGACAGCAATATTTCAAGGAAATCCGAATCCAATTTCATCATTATTGGCTGTGTCTCAGGGTCTCCAAATCTACAGTTAAATTCAAGCACATACGGCTTACCATCAACTATCATCAACCCTGCATAAAGAAAACCCTTATATTTTACGCCGTCCCTTGCAAGACCATCAATAGTAGGTCTCATTACTTTATCAATTGCAAGCTGCTGCAACTCTGGAGTTAGTATTGGTGTAGGACTATATGCGCCCATGCCCCCAGTATTAGCCCCTCTGTCACCGTCTAATATCCTCTTATGATCTTGTGAACTCGGCATTGGCACAATCGTTCTGCCATCAGTAAATACCATAAAAGAGACCTCTTGTCCCTGCAGGCATTCCTCAATTAATATCCTATTACCTGCATCCCCAAATGCCCTTTTTACCATAATTAGATCAATTGCACTAAGCGCCTCTTCAACAGTATCAGCAACTATTACTCCTTTGCCTGCAGCGAGCCCGTCTGCCTTTATCACAATCGGAGCGCCCATTAATCTGATATGTTCTCTTGCATGTATGTGCGACGTAAATACCTTATATGGGGCAGTTGGAATTAGATGAGCGCGCATAAAATCTTTGGCAAATACCTTGCTTCCTTCAAGACGCGCTGCCTTTTCAGTAGGCCCTATTATCTTATGCCCAGACCGTATAAAGGCATCTACAATCCCTGCTGAAAGCGGTATTTCAGGACCTACTACTGTAATATCTATCCATTCAGTCCTAACAAGGTCAATTAAAGCATTAAAATCATTTTGATCAATATTTACGCATTCCGCTACCCCTGAGATCCCGCCATTCCCTGGGCAGCAAAAGATTTTTTTTATCCGTTTACTCTTTGAAAGCCCCCAAACAAGGGCATGCTCTCTGCCGCCTCCCCCAATTACAAGCGCCTTCATATAGCCTCCTAAAATAATAAAACATCTTTAAGGGCTCTGCCCTTAAAAATCCCGCAAAGGGACTAGTCCCTTTGAACCCATTATTTAAATGCCAAAAACCTCTTTTAAGGCATTCTCATCATAACCTATAATAACCCTCTCTCCACCCCTGACTACAAGCGTAGGAAAGGTTTCTCTATCATTATATTTTCTTACTTGTACAAGAAGTTTATCCCTTGAATCTATGTCTATTAAATCAAGTTCCGTTAGAATATATTGAATATTATTTTTATCTAACATAGCCTTAGTCTTTTTACATGCAGGACATGTGCTTAAAGCAAATAATACGTTTTTCTTTTCATCAGCCATAAATTGCCCCTATAAGAATTTATTTTAAAGTAAATTTAATACTGCATTTTTAACCTTTAAAAACGCCTCCGGACGCTCTTTAATAGCGCCCCTATCATCTACCTTCATAAATGAAATCGTCTCGTGTTTTGGAACGCTTATAGTCCTAAAAAAAGCCTTAGCTGTTGCATCTCCGCAATCAAATCCAACCAACTTATCCATCCCTCCAACAAGTATCAGCAAACCCTTTCTGCCATTTTCTCCTTCTGGAATTGTTCTTTTAAGGAGATACTTTTCAGACCAAAAAGCCTGACATCTATCTATAACTGCCTTAATCTGCGCAGGAAGACCAAAGAAAAATATCGGCGAACTTATAATAAATCTATCACTCTCTCTTATTGCGCTATATATCTGAACCATGTCATCCTTAATTACACAGATTCCGCTTTTCTCACACCCGCCGCAGTTTAAACAAGGCGAAACATTTATTGAATTTGGACGAAATATCTGAATATCATGACCGCTTTCAGAGATTACTGATGCTGCATAATTTAATAATATCTCTGAATTCCCGCCTCTTCGCGGACTTCCTAAAAAAGCTGCAATCTTCAATATAACACCTGATGATGTTTTAAATACAATCTTAATTCATGTATAAAATTATCACTAAAACTTCCATTATCTAACACATTCATAAGTTCATTTATATCCCAATAACAAACATCATCTATCTCTTCACGATTAAAGATAATTTTTTCATTATTTATATATTTATATGTATACACAAGTTCAGATTCAAAGTCATTTGAGTGAATATATGAATATAAGAATTCAGGATTAGGACAATTAATACCAAGTTCTTCATTGATTTCGCGGCATATTGCTTCAATTGTGGTCTCGCCTAAATCAACATGACCGCCTACTGAAGTATCCCAAAGCCCTGCTGCTACATCTTTATTCATAGAACGTTTTTGTAACAAAAGTTTATTTGTATCATCAAACACTAAGGCATGAACGACTCTATGAAGTAATGTATTATCCCCATGCGCAACATTACGCGGCGCAGTTCCTATTATATTGCCATTATTATCTACAATTTCTAAGATTTCCATAAGTAACTTCAATGGCTCTGCCCTTGACCCGCAAAGGGACTCGTCCCTTTGAACCCGTAATTTTGCCTATTATATTATTAATATAAAATTAAAGGGTCAAGGGAACGAGTTCCCTTGCAGGAGTTTGAGGGCAGCGCCCTCAAGAAATGCCTTTTAAAGTATTGTCTAGGCTTTTAGAATCTTCAACATTAAATACTGAAACCTCAGGGTCTATTCTTTTTATTAATCCTGAAAGGGCTTTCCCTGGGCCAACCTCAATAAATGTATCAATACCGGATTCAATAATCACATTAATAGAATCTTCCCAGAGAAGCGGGCTGTTTAGCTGCCTAACCAAAGAAGATTTAATACTATCAACATTACTTAGTTTCATAGCATCTGCATTATTAACTATTGGAATTTCAGGGGTAGTCAGCATGATAGCTTCTAGGGCGCTATTTAATCTATTTGAAGCGTCAATCATAAGAGAACAATGAGAAGGGACGCTGACATTTAAAGGGATAGCCCTTTTCGCGCCTGCTTTTTTGCATAGCTCTATTGCTTCATTTATAGCAGCAGTCTCGCCTGCAATAACAATTTGCTGCGGAGAATTATAATTGGCGCATGCGGCATATCCAGTCTTTAGGTCTGTACAGATTTTGTTTATAACATCTCTTGAAAGTCCAAGTATTGCAGCCATAAGACCAACACCTGCTGGTACTGCTTCCTGCATGAATATACCCCTTTTTTCAGTAAGTCTCAGGGCATCTGTAAATGACATAACAGAGGCTGCAACCAATGCGGAATACTCGCCAAGACTATGCCCAGCGGTTATTGAAGGGGTAACCCCGCTATCAATAAGAACTTTATATGCTGCTATACTTGCAGTAACAATACATGGCTGAGTCCTGAATGTCTTATTTAGTTCTTCAGCAGGACCGTTAAAACTAAGGTCTTTTAGATCATAACCAAGCGTCTCATTAGCCTTTATATAAATGTCTTTAACTGAAGCATTGTTATTATATAAATCCTGCCCCATACCCACATACTGTGATCCCTGCCCTGGAAATACAAAGGCAATCTTTCTCATTTATTTTAACTCCTCTTTGATTTTTTTGATTAATAATGGGATAATCTCAAAGACATCCGCAACAATCCCAAAATTTGCAGTATTAAATATCGGCGCTTCCGCATGTTTATTTATAGCAATAATAATATCTGATGACTGCATACCTACAACATGCTGTACTGCGCCAGAAATCCCGCATGAGATATATATCTTAGGACATACCGTTTTGCCGGTCTGACCTACCTGATGACTATATGCTATCCAACCCTCATCAACTGCAGCCCTTGATGCGCCGACCGTTCCCTTTAATAATACCGCAAGTTCATGGAGCATCTCAAATCCTTTAGCACTGCCGATTCCGCGTCCGCCTGAGACTATTATCTCAGCCTCTGCGATATTTACATTAGACTCAAGACTGCCCTTTTCTACGCCAATTACGCGGGTTGACTGACGCCTATTTGATGTATCAACTGGCATTTTAATCTCTATTATCTCGCCAGTTTTTTGAGGATTATATGTGCCGGGTTTCATAACGCGGGGACGCACTGTAGCCATTTGAGGTCTTGTCTTTGGACATAAAATTGAAGCCATAATATTTCCGCCAAATGCAGGCCTTATGGCAAGCAGATTTCGTGAGCCCTCATCAATCTGTAATTTTGTGCAGTCAGCCGTAAGTCCAGCCTTTAGCCGCACTGCAGCTCTTGGAAGAAATGACCTGCCAATAGCAGTCGCACCAGCAAGCACTATCTCTGGTTTATATTGTTTGATTATTACACTTAACACATCTGCATAAGGAAGGTCATTGAAATCATTCAAAGATTGATCTGGACAATGAAAGACCTTATCAGCGCCCCATTTTATTAATTCAGATGCCTCATCCTTTGATGCGCCAAAGAGCGCAGCCCCAAGATATACGCCAAGATCATCTGCGAGTTTCCTGCCTATGCCAAGGAGTTCAAGGGTAACGTGGGCAATGTGTCCATCTGTATGTTCTGCAAATACAATTACGCCTCTATGAGAGTCAAGTTTTGCAGCAATTGTTTCTGCTGCACTTTCAGTAACTGTGTCATTTTTTTCTAAGATTGCGCCCTCTGGACAGACGCTGATACAGGTCTTACAAAATTGACAATATTCATTAATAAATGCCTTGTCATCTTTCATAATAATGGCGTCATATGGACAGCTTGAAAGACAGCTTTGACAGCCTGTACATTTATCTCTATTTACCAAAATTTGCATATATGCTCCGAAAAAATATTATTTGATATATTTAAACTTGATGTTTTGTAATATTAAACAAATATATAGAGTCATGTCAAATATAGCCTTAGTGTAATTGTAAAAAATTTGAGGATATGTTAAAATATGTTAATCAAAATAAAGATAAATTGTTATCTATGTATAGGAATAAATATATTTTAGTTCAGAATGGCGAACTAATTAATTCATTTGACAAATATGAAACCGCAACAAAAGAAGGCATCAAACTTTTTGGATTTGATGCTGACTTTCTTATTCAATATATAACTGATATTGAACCAACAAATATTATAATAGCAGCAAATTAATTATATCCAAAGACAAGCAGGACACAACAGTTCATTTTTTACTACCTGTATTTAAAATTCTTCTTCACTTTAAACGAAATCTTATTTTGAATAACCTTTAAAAATACCCCGTCTGCTTTGCATCCACCCCTTTCAAGAAAGGGGAATTAAAGATAAAAAGCTGCTATTCCCCTTTTTCAAAAGGGGTGGCAGGCTTTAGCCTGACGGGGTATTTAAAGAATTTTAATTTGATACCCTGTGGTCTTGCCACAGGGTTGTTCAATTATCTCATTAAAGAATTAATGGGTTCAAAGGGTCTCAGACCCCCGGGACAAGTCCCTTTGCGGGTGCCCGTAGCCCGTAGCCCGTAGATAAACAAGGGCAGAGCCCTCATGCTTTAGGAAGGTTCGACTAAGCCTGTTACCATTGAATCCCTTTATCTCTTAAATAATTCTGAGCCTGTTTATTTCCCATATGAGCTGCAGTCAGATAATCAGCGGTAGATTGTTTATCATTACCCATCTTACTGTATGAAAGCCCTCTATTAACATATACAATCGCAAGGGCTGGATCCAATTCAATCGCCTTTGAATAATCCTTTACTGCTGACTGATAATCACCAAGATTGCTGTATGAAAGACCTCTATTACTATAAGCCTCTACAAATTTAGGATTTATCTCCAAAGCCCTTGTATAATCTTTAATCGCTTGTTTATCATTACCAAGTTTTCTATACGTCAACCCTCTATTGCTGTAGGCTTCTGCAAATTTAGGATTTAACTCAATTGCCTTTGTATAGTCTTTGATGGCTAGCTGATAATCACCATGATTATAGTAGGAAAACCCTCTATTTTCATATGCGTATACAAACTTAGGATTTAATTTTATAGCCACAGTATAATCTGAAATAGACTCTGTTTCAAAGCCTAAGCTATGATGAGCAAACCCTCTGTTATAATATGCACCTGAGAGTTTTGGATTTAACTCAATAGCCTTTGTATAATCAGTAATCGCCTGCTCGTAATTGCCAATCTTGCTGTAGGAATGTCCTCGATTATCAAAAGCCTCTGCAAATTTGGGATTTAAATTAATCGCCTTTGAAAAATCCTCAATAGAGTCCAGTTCATTTCCAGCATTATGATTTGCAAGCCCTCTATTATAATAGGCTTCAGCAGATTTAGGATTAAGCCCGATTGCCTTAGAATAATCTGAAATAGCCTCTTGATGACTGCCGAGTTTGCTGTATGAATGACCTCTATTTGTATATGCCTGCGTGATAGCTGGATTTAGCTCAATGGCCTTTGTAAAATCTGCAACTGCTTGATTAAAATTACCTGAATTGTCATACAATATCCCTCTATTATTATAAGCCTCTACAAGTTTAGGATTTAATTCAATGGCTTTTGTATAATCAGCAATCGCCAATTTGTTATTACCAAGTTTACTGTAAGACTGGCCTCTATTGCCAAATGCTTCAGCAAATTTAGGATTTATCTCAACTGCCTTGTTGTAATCTGCTACGGCTTTCTGATAATTAGCAAGTTTGTAAAAAGATTGCCCTCTGTTATTAAAAGCCTCATCAAATTGAGGATTTAATTCAATGGCTTTATTGTAATCGGCAAATGCCTGCTGATAACTTCCTAAGTTATAATTAGATAACCCGCGATTATTATAGGCTCCCGCAAGATTAGGACTTAGTGCAATTGCCCTGTTAAAATCAGAGACAGCAAGTTTTTCATTGCCCAATTTGCTATAAATAAGCCCGCGGTTATTATAAGCCATAGCATACTCAGGACTTAATTCAATTGCCTTTGTCTCGTCTTTAAGAGCCTGCTGATAATCCCCTAGCTTGAAATATGAAAGTCCTCTATTACTGTAGGCCTCTGTAAATTGAGGATTAGTCTCTATAGCCTTAGTATAATCTGTAATTGCCTGATTATAATTGCCTGAATTATAATTTGAATAACCGCTGTTATTAAATTTAACAGAGGATTCACATGAAGATAATATTATCAGTAATGCAAAATAAATTAATATCTTGTTATTTTTCATATCTTATTAACCTTCTTAATTATGTATTTTATAGAGTTATAGATAGTTTAATCATAACGAATTTTAATATAGTTATTCAACAATTATTTCTATTCTATGATATTAGAAAATAATTGACTTATAGGGTGAGTTTGTGACAAAATAAAGAGTTAATATGTAAATTAAACTCTTTGGGAGGCTAGATGCATTGCACAGTTGAAGATATCTCAATCACAAAAAAAAGAATCACTATTGGAGCAGCCAGTGATGAGATAGAAAAGGAGATTCAAAAGTCGTTACAAGAGCTGCGTACAAAATCAAAGATTCCTGGGTTTAGGCCGGGTAAAGCGCCAGTCTCCCTGATTGATAAAAAATATGGCAAAGAAGTCGAAAAAGATACATTGGACAGACTTGTTCCAGAGTATTATAACTCAATTTTAAAAGAACATGACCTTCATCCAGTATCTAATCCGCATTTTGAGTCAAATTCTTATGAGCGCAAAAGCGATTTAAAACTTGTCTTTACTGTAGAAGTACGTCCGCCTGTAGAAGGGTTTAATTATAAAGGAATGGATGTCTTAGAGGACGAGGTCAAGGTTGAAGATGACGAAATAGACACATTTTTAAACAGGCTTTTAAAGAGCAAGGCAGCATATGAACCAGTAGATCGTCTTATAGAATTAGAAGACCTTGTTATATTAGACTTCACAGTTGCAGAGCAGGAGAATAAGGCTTATAATGATCAATACATCAAAGTCGGAGCAGATGAGTATCCAAAGGAATTCTCTGATGCACTCATTGGCAAAGGTAAAGGACAAGAGGTCAAGACTCAAATAACATTCCCTCAAGGCTTTTCAAAGGAAGGTCTTGCAGGAAAAACGGTCAGCTTGAGCATTAATATCAAAGAGGTCAAGAGCCTTGTAACCCCAGCCTTAGATGATGAATTTGCAAAGGATATGGGACATGATACACTTGCTGCATTAAAGGAAGTGCTGCAAAAAAATATCCTTAATTTCAAAAAGGACAATGCAGCAAAGGCAGTAAAAGGCGAGATTGTAAAGACATTGGTGGAGAAATATGATTTTCCTGTGCCTGAGTCTCATCTTGAATCTGAATTAAATGCACTTGTCAAAAATGCAAAGTCTATGAAGGAATATTCTGAAAAATCTGAAGATGAATTAAAGGTTCATTTTAGGGAAGAGGCAGTAAAAAATGTAAAGGCAATGGTACTTTTAGATATTGTTGGAGAGGAAAATAAGATCGTTGTAAGCGATAAAGAACTGCAAGACAGGCTTATTTTAATGGCTCAGGCAATGTCTATGACACCAGAAGCACTTGTACAGTTTTACGCAAACAGAGACGGCTCACTAGAGGCATTAAGGTATACGATATTTAGAGAAAAGGCGGTTGATGAAATTTATTCAAAGGCTAACGTAAAAACAAAGAGCGAATAGTAGTTTTAACCTATTTTAAAGGATAAAAAATGAGCATAATTCCGATAGTTATTGAGCAAACCGGCAGAAGCGAGCGTGCTTATGATATATATTCAAGGCTTTTGAAGGATAGAATTGTATTTTTAGGCACCGCAATTGACGATCATGTGGCAAATACAATAATTGCGCAGATGTTATTTCTTCAAACAGAAGACCCTGACAAGGATATTCATTTGTACATTAATTCACCCGGAGGCGTAGTATCTTCTGGGCTTGCGATTTATGACACCATGCAGTATGTAAAATCAGACATAGCAACATATTGTTTAGGACAGGCTGCAAGTATGGGCGCTCTGCTGCTCACAGCAGGTACTAAGGGCAAGAGATTTGCTCTTCCTCATGCGCGAATAATGATTCATCAGCCAATGGGTGGTTTTCAAGGTCAGGCAACAGATATTGAGATTCATGCAAAGGAAATTTTAAAGATGAAGGATACTTTGAATAAAATCCTTCAAAAGCATAGCGGTCAGACCTTAAAAAAGATTCAAAATGATACAGACAGAGATTTCTTTATGTCTTCAGAAGAGGCGAAGGTGTACGGTATAGTTGATGAGGTAATCTCATCAGCCCAGCAGAATTTAAAGTCAAAAAAAGATTAGGGCCTTTCACCCTCAGGTCTTAAATCCCATAGAGGCCCTTAGAGGCCTATAGAGATAAAAGAGGTAATAGATGGCTAAAAAAAAGATGGAACATTTTAAGTGTTCATTTTGCGGCAAGGATCAAAGAGAGGTAAAAAAACTTATTGCAGGTCCATCTGTTCATATTTGTAATGAGTGCGTTAATCTTTGCAATGAGATAATATCCGAAGACCTTGCAACAAGTATAGATAAAAAAGACTATATACCTGCGCCTGCCCCTCTTGAATTACATAATTTTTTAAACAATTATGTAATAGAGCAGGAACGGGCTAAAAAGATTATCTCAGTAGCAGTTCATAATCACTATAAAAGGATATATAGACAGGTAGACTCTGAGGTAGAATTACAAAAGAGCAATATACTGCTAATAGGTCCAACAGGGACAGGCAAGACACTACTCGCTCAGACTCTTGCGCGGTATCTTGATGTGCCTTTTACAATAGCAGACGCTACAACTCTAACAGAGGCTGGATATGTAGGAGAAGATGTTGAAAATATAATATTAAAGCTCCTTCAATCAGCGGATAATGATATAGAGCGGGCACAGCGCGGGATAGTATATATTGACGAGATAGATAAGATCAGCAGAAAATCGGATAATCCATCAATTACGCGGGATGTCTCAGGTGAAGGCGTTCAACAGGCTCTGCTTAAGATAATTGAAGGAACGGTAGCAAATATTCCGCCTCAAGGGGGCAGAAAACATCCGCAGCAAGAATATCTGCAAGTAGATACCACCAACATATTATTTATATGCGGCGGGGCATTTAACGGACTTGAAGAATTAATTGAACAGAGACTTGGTCAAAGGGTAGTAGGTTTTGGGACTAAGTTATATGGACGGAATAAGAAAGATAAATTCCTGCCAAAGGTAACAACTGCGGATTTAATCAAGTATGGATTAATACCTGAACTTGTAGGCAGACTGCCAGTTGTGGCAACGCTTAATGAATTAAGCGAGGATTCTTTGGTTGATATATTAGAAAAGCCTAAGAATGCAATCTCTAAACAATATGAGCAGCTATTAAAGTTTGATGATGTAAAGCTGACATTTAATAAAAATGCCTTAAGGGCAATTGCAAAAAAGGCGATAGAATTGAAGACTGGGGCAAGGGGATTGAGAGCAATAATGGAAGAGATCATGCTTGAGGTGATGTATGAGATTCCATCTAAAAAGGATGTTATTGAATGTGTAATAAGTGAGGAAGTGGTAACAAATGGAAATATGCCTGAGTTGATTTACGCAAAAAAGGCTGAATCTGCTTAGGGTTGAGAATTTAGATGTAAGGGCAGCCCTTGTGGCTGCCCTTTTTTTTATTGGGGTAAATATGATAGAAAATAATTCTAATGAGATACAGATAATATTCCCTCAACAATGTGGAGAAAATATTGATAAATATATGACAGTACTTGATCTGTTTAACAAATCAAAAGATTTATCACCGATAACAATAAAATTTAATTGTTATAATGTTAATTTTATAACACCATTTGGGCTAAATCTTTTGTCCGCTATGATGTATCATCACTCTATAAATAGTAATAAAGTTTTAATAATCCTTCCGTTTAAAAAAGAAGTGAAAAAATATTTAACTGATATGGGTTTTTTTGAGGCATTTAACTTAAGTGGTATAAATGTTGTTTGTAATCAGAGAAGTACTTCAGTAAAACTTATAAGACTTGATAATATTAATATGAGTTATTTAGACGAAATTTCATCTTGGATATCATATAGTAGCAATATTAATATTAAAGAAGCTGAACATCTAGTAAAAATAAATCTTCGTGAGTTAATTTATAATATCTTTGATCATTCACAATCAAAGATTGGAGGATATATATGTGCACAACATTATCCTCGTTCATCAGAACTTCAACTTTCAATAATTGATTTTGGAATTGGCTTCTATGCAACCTTGAACCCTTTTTACGACAATATTAAAAATCATGTTGATGCAATTCTAATGGCAGTAGAAGAAGGAATAACCAGTAAAAATGGCACCAGAGGTTCAGGCTTGCCAAATATCGTTGGTTATTTATATAATATAGGTGAGATTGAAATTATTTCCAATAATGGTTTTTGGAAAAGTGATATAAACGGAAAAGTTGAAACACGTTTTTTATCTCAACAATTAAATGGAGTTTTAATTAATCTTAAAATTAATACAAGATTAATTCCTAATGAACTTGAACCTATAAAAGATGTATGGGATGGATAGATGGCAGAATTAAAACTAAAAGAAATAATAAATTTTAATGATACTGGTTTTGTTGAAGGTAAAAAACTTCAAACAATACTTGAAGACTATTTGTCAAAAAATATTTCTGCTGAAATTGATCTTGAAGGTGTAAGGTTTTTATCCTCATCTTTTTTTAATGGCGCAATTGGCGAGCTTGTCTTAAAGTATCCCATAGACTATCTACGAAATAATCTTCATTTTATTAATATCTCAAATGGAGACAAACATCTTCTTTCAAAGAGCATTTCTCTTGCAAAAAAATTCAAAGAAAATAAAATCCAATTGAAATAATATGTTCAATTAAATTATTGATTTATCCTTCTGCCAAATTATTATAATCTTGAATTTATTAGACTATATGGGCGTTTAGATAAATACTTGCAAGATTGATTTTTATTATTTTGACTCAGTGAGATATTTATAGTTATTGTCAAAAGCAAATTCCGTTTAATTCCCCTTTTAGAAAAAGGGGGTGGATGCGCAGCAGACGGGGTATTTGAAGGTTATTCAAAATAAGATTTCGTATAAAACGAAGATATTTTTGACAACCAGTATAAAAGCTGCCTCTTCTGTTTTGAGTTTAATATAACAGAAGAGGCAGTATTTTTCATTCATTACTCAAACATTAATTATTTTTTTGCATCTATAATTACATGTTTAGCATGAGCATCTGGACAAGCGCTCAAAGAAGGCTCTACAGCGCCAGTTGATGCGATAAGACCTCTTCTAACATAACTTATGATGTCTTCATTTTTAAAATTTGCATCTGTAGTTATAATTGTCTTTGCACAATCAATAGAAGCATGTTCAGTTGTCTTAACCGATGCCTTAAGACCTTTTGTGCAAATAGTGCCAGCAACTGCATAATTCAATGACGCTAACAAAAATACTGTAACAAATAACGTTGATAATGTATATTTCATCTTAAACCTCCAAAAAATACTATTAAGATATAAAATATCTTATTAATCATCTTTATTATACAGCATATCTAAATAGCAGTCTGTATCAAATGATACAAAGTTAAAGATATAAGCAGTAAATAAATTGTAAATTATAATAATCATATAAACTATAATTATAATTATTATGCAAAGTAGGGACACGATGCGTCGTGCCCTCACATAAACATTTATATCAATAGATCAAAGAAAGACTGAGGTAATCGTGTTTTTGAGGTAAAATAATGCGAGGTTTTTTATGCGGAAAAAGAGATCGGCTGAATATTTCGATTAATAATTTAAAATGATAAATTATA
>JADFXP010000001.1:15185-256720 GCA_015233465.1 Candidatus Magnetominusculus dajiuhuensis | reverse complement strand
AGTGAGATTCTATCTCTCCTTGAAGGGCAGCCTCAAGGATGCGCTTGATTAGCGGGGTTAATACGCCATTTTTACCGCTTAGAGACTTGCCATTTTTCAACTCTTTAATGGCTTGTTCTTGGAATTCAGAAAAATTAAAATCTTGTAGCGTTATTTGTGGTCTCTTTTGCTCTTCCATGTCAATTCTCCTTTTAAAGGTTTATTACCTTTTCGGTACTTTGACACAGTTTATTTAACAGCCTCGCGTCTAACCCCACTTACTTGGACCATTTATAAATACCTCGTCTTCACAAAATCAATCTCCCCTTCTATATCTAATATTATCCCTTCAATCCTTTTATGAATAATTCCCTCAAAGATTTCTGAAAATATTGGTCCTGGCATCAGTCCCATCTCAATTAAATCTCTTCCCTTTAACATAGGTATTATATCCCTATACTCTAACAAATATCTTGATAAAGCCCTCTGTTTTTCCACATTCTTACAAGAGGCCATGACAAATAATATCGTTTCAATACCTATATTTTTTAGCAAATCATATATACTTACAGGGTCTTTTGGATTAATATTAGCCTCTATTTCTAAATATTTATCTAATCCTTTTACAATTATCTCCATGATCATAGGAGGTGTGCTCAAACGATCTAAGGCAGTCTGACGATCTTCTTGATTTAATGTTGAAACAAGGCTCTGCAAATAAAGCATTCCTACATTAATATCACTTCCAATATATGAAAGTTTATACCATGATAGTGTATCATGTATATTTTGTAATAATTCTATCATTTGCTCATCATAGAGCAGCTTTGGATGTATTACCCTTAATAACCCATATTTATTCAGCCGCTTAACTGCCCTGACCGCATCTGTTTCTGTAAATATTAATATCAATTCATCATACAATCTGGATCCCGAGAGTTTTTCAAATAAATCAAACTTTACCGCTGATTTTATAAGATTTATCGTGTGTTTGCTTATCTTAAATCTAAATCGCTCTGAAAATCTAACTGCCCGAAATGCCCTTGTAGGGTCTTCAATAAAGCTTAAATTATGCAGCACTCGTATAGTCTTATCCCTTATGTCTGCCCTTGCTCCAAAGAAATCTATTAATCTCCCAAAATCAAGTTTATTAAGTTTGATCGCAAGGGTATTGATTGTAAAATCTCGGCGATAAAGGTCTTTTTTTATAGACGATGTCTCAACAGTAGGTAATGCTGCCGGACTTTCATAGTATTCAGTCCTTGCTGTGGCTATATCAATTTCATCTAACCCTTTAAGATTAGTAATCTTTGCAGTCTGAAATCTTTTATGCGTCACCAATCTGCCTTCCAGCCTTTGAGCCATTATCTCAGCAAATGCAATCCCATCACCCTCCACAACTATATCAATATCCAGATTCCTCCTTGCCCGCAATAAATCCCTTACCAGTCCTCCGACAAGGTACGCTTCCATTCCGATCTCATCCGCAGCTTGTCCTGCCGTTATTAATATATCAAGTATTCGTAAAGGCAGTCTCTCATTCATCACAGATGTAATATTTCTAGCGCTTACATGTTTTGGCGTTGGGGTATCATCTTCAATTGAACTTCCTCTAAGATATTTTTCATAGATTGTTCTTAGGAGGTCTGTTCTTGTGATTACGCCAATTACTGCTCCATTTTCAATTACAGGCATAAATCTCTGATTTTGCTCAATCATCAGATCCTCAATGTCCTTAATCGGAGTTTGAAGCGTTGTGGTTAGCGCATCTGTAGTTGTAAATGTAGAGACAGTGCTGCCTGAAAAACCATGAAATAAGGCCTTTTCAATGTTTTCCCTTGAGATTTGACCAATATATTTATTATTTTTCATTACAGGCAGGACATTTATTCCATATCTGGTAAGTATCTTAGAGGCATCTTTGATAGAAGCATTATGAGTGATTGTAATAACTGGAGATGTCATGACATTTTCAGCAGTTGTACTTGGACTAACTGTTTCATATAATTTCTCAATAATATCATCTTTCAACACATCAAGAGACATTTCGTTCCCAATAGTAGCTGAGGCAGCTGCGCTGTGTCCACCTCCACCATAATGACTTAATAGCGCTGAAACATTTAGCTCCTTTGTCTTACTTCTTGCAACAATAAGTATCTTTCCATCCATATTCACTATAATTATTAGAGCATCCATCTCCTCCATATCCATAATATTATGTGCTAGATGCGCAATATCTATAATGTATCTAACTCTATAAGCAACTCCAATCTTTATCCTTATTCCATGAACCTGTTCCTCTGTTAGAGATGATACCAATTCGTTTAACAATGCAAGGTCTTCAAGAGACATTGCAGGTTTTAAATAATTTGATACAATATTGAGATTTGCGCCATGTTTGAGCAGATACGCTGCTGCCATTAGGTCGTATTCTGTGGTAGAAGCGAATATTAAAGACCCTGTCTCTTCATAGATGCCAAGACATAATAGAGTTGCTTCAATAGGAGTAATTTTTATTTTTTTATCACGTAAAATCTCTGTAATTAATGTAGCAGTTGCCCCAACGTCTTTAATGGTCTCAAAGGTTCCATGAATGTCGCCCTTTTTTCTTGCATGATGGTCATAGATAAAGGTTTGAACGCCTTTTTTTTGAATTATCTCTTTGAATTTACCTATTCTATGCTGACTGTGAGTGTCTACTATTATTAGACGAGATATCTTTGAAAGATCTATATCTTTATAACGTTGAAACTCAATGGGATATGTCTTTAGGAACTCTATAACAGTACGTTCTTGCGAGCCTGCAAATACTATAATACCTTCAGGGAAGAGCTTTTTTATGCCCACCATAGATGAAAGGCAGTCAAAATCTGCATTTGTGTGGCAGGTTATTATTACCATTTTAAGATAATTTATTGAGCTTTAATAATTTCTATCAATTCCATCAGTCTCTATATTTCTAAATATCTCAAATAAGGATAAAAATAATACAAGCACAAGCGGGCCCATTATCATTCCTATCAAACCAAAAAACTTCATACCGCCAAGTACTGAGAAAAATACAAACACCATCGGCATATTAGTTCTTCCGCTTATTATCTTTGGTTTTAATATATTATCTACTGAACTTATGATAATGATACTCACTGCAATCAAGATTGCGCCTCTAATTATATCATGCTTTATAAATAACAAATAAACACTTATTGGCCCCCAGACTGCAAATGTGCCGATCATTGGTACAAATGACATTATAGACATTGACATCCCCCATAAAACTGGTGCATCAACACCCAAAAAATACAAGGTAATCGCGCCTATACAGCCCTGAAGTATTGAAACAACGACACCCCCATAAATTGTAGAAATCACCATATCCTTTATCTTGCCAGCGAGCAAATCCTTATGCCATTCAGAAAATGGCAGACCATCCCTTATCTTTGTAATAAAATGCGCCCCTTGTATAAAAAAGAAATATAACGAGACTATTGCAAATACAAAATTAATAATTGCGCCAATCAAGCTCTTTAATCCAGTAGTTACGTTTGACATAACACTGCTGCCTGCATTAGAGATATTGTCTAATAACTTTGGACTTAAAGAAAAATCCTTGAAGTTTATATCTATATTCATTTGAGTCAATATCCATCTAAATAACTTTACAGATAAGATGCTTTTCATTAACTCCGGCCCCCTTGTCTGAAGATAATTTACAACAACCGCGATCTCTTTCCCTAATAACACAGAAAGATATGATAGAGGGGCAAATATTAATAGTATTATAACCAATATTGTAAGTATTGATGCCAGTGACTCACTCTTTATCAGCCTGTGTAAATATGAATAAAATGGATAAAATACAATACCCAATACTATCGCCCACATTATTGAAGAAAAAAACGGGCTAAAGACCTCAAAGGTCAAATATCCAAGTAATGCAAGCAGCGAAAATATGGTTAATAAGTAGAATCTTTGACTATACATTCTGTTCCTTTTGAATAAATAATTTTTCAGGGGATTTTATTGTAACAATTAATAATGGTAACACTATTTCAACAATAAAACGCAGTTTTTCAGATAATTGAGACATATTATTTTGCTTGCTCCTTATCCTTGCCTTTTCTATAATCTCACCTGTTATACCATTAAGCGCTGTAACGGTCAAATACATTAATTCTATAAATTCATCAACTGGTATCTTTATGATCTTTAGCGGGCTGCATATTCTGCCTAATCCAGCTATTAAATCAGGGATTCCAGTGTTTATTATAAGCAGCTTCGCCCCCACAATCATGGAAAATATCTGCAAGGTCTTAACTAAAGCATCACTTAATCCAGATTCGCTAATATTTATAAATAAAAAATGATATACATATCCGCCTTCTCGACCTTGACCATCAAAGATATTTCCAATAAACACTGCTGTCAAAAATATAATAATATAAATTGAACCTGAGCGCATTTTTCTTTCTGGATAGAACATAAAAATAAGCAGCAAAAAGATGCCTATACTAAGCGATATTTCTATATTTTTTGTGCTAAAAAGAAGGACTGCAAAAAATATATATAATAAAATTTTAAACTGTGGTCTGACCATATTGTTGATATTATACATTTTATATTATGAGTTTGCAATAAGAAGGCAAAAATAATGTAACTTATACCAAGTTACGCTCACAGAAGTATATATTCATTAAAATGTAGGAGCAGCTTTTTGTAACGGGTCTTAGACCCTGTGGCTGCCCTGTTTTACGTTTAGCCTACATGTAACATGGGTAACCACAAGGGTTACCCCTACGAAATACGGTTTTAAATAGAATTGACTGAATTACTTCTAAGAAAGCAACTTAGTATTAATCAGTGTTTACCACGCGGGCATATGTCGGTGCATCACCCAAGGTTGTAACATATTTGTAAATCCCTCTTGCTACAGATTCAGCAATATCTTCTCTATAGGTTTTAGAACGCAGACGTTTTTCTTCTTGTGGATTAGTTATATAACCAGCCTCTACAAGGGCGCTTGGCATTGATGCCCCAACTAATACATAAAACAATGCCTTTCTTACTCCAAGGTCTTGTACGCTTGAATAATTACCCCTTACCTTTGCCAGCATTGCGCTGTGTATTAGATGGGTTAATTTCAAAGATTCATCTCTTTTCCCTTCTCTTGCTAAAGAGGAAAGTATTATGCCAAGGTCACTGCTTGCTTGTTTCATCTTTGTAATACTTATCTGATTCTCTCTTGAGGCAACTGAGAGAGCCTCTCTATCATCTGACCAGCTAAGCAAAAATGTCTCAAGACCCTTTAAAGAAGTCCTGCTGCTTGCATTAATATGAATAGATACAAATACATCCGCATTTTTATTATTCGCTATTTCAGTTCTCTTATCAAGCGGTATATAAACATCATTATATCTGGTTAAATAAACAGTTTCATTATATTTTTCCTTTAAAATACGCGCAGCCCTCATTGATATATCTAAGGTTAAATCCTTTTCCTGAATACCGCTTGAACTGATTGCCCCAGGATCGTTGCCTCCGTGGCCTGGATCCAAAACGATTATCTTTTTAACAGGCATAAATGCCTCTGCTTTTTCATGACCCTTACCTTTTTTACGTTTGTATTTTTGTTTAATCTTATGCTCGATATTTTGAGCTATCTGAGGGTCAATTTCTTTCTGAGTTTTTTGCTCGACTGATTCTGAGGTATTTTCTGATTCACTTTGAGGAGTTTTTTCTCGTATTAAAGGTTCTTCTTTTACATTCCCTGCGTTAGACTCTTCATGTTGAATATTTTTTACAATAGTCTGCTGCGTCTTTGGGGTTATATCAGAGGAAGTTGAAAAAATAATCTCAAGGCTATTTGGATTTTCACCCCTTATAATCTTGCAGCTTTTATATTTATCTAATTCAAAAACAATCCTCACTGTTTTTAGATCATATTGAGCGCAGCGGATGAGTTTAATAATCCCATTATCTACAGTAATTGGCTTACAATTTAAGTCACGCAGTTCCGTGCTTTTCAGGTCTATATAAACCTTACCACTTAGTTTTGCCCATTTATAATCAACCTTTTTAGAGGTATTAATAATAACGCTGCTTTGAGACGGAGTTGATTCATTTTTTATATCATTTAAATAGGCAGGAGTTGCGCATATACCATTTTGATAGGTAAATAATATAACAGATAGAATTAAAAGTCTTATAAACAGCCTTTTCAATTCAATATCCTTAAAGGCAATTACATTACCTTTACCTCTTTTAGAGAAGGAATGGACTCAAAGAGAGTCTTTTCTACCCAATTCTTTACAGTAAGCCCTGCCATAGGACAACCATCGCATGAGCCTTTTAATTTTACATATATAATGTCATCCTTATAATTTATAAGATCAATATCCCCGCCTTCTGTTTTAAGCCCCTGTCTGACCTTTTCAACTGCCTCAAGTACAACTTGATTTTCCATAATATCTTCTCCTGAGTATAGTAACGATACATCGTATCCATACTACAAACATATATTACAATAAGATAAATAAAAAAATCTACTGTAATTGTTTATATTTTCTCATAAACCCATTAATTTATCAAGATATTTTTTGAGTTGGAACAAATAATTTATCATCGGATTTTATCTCATTTAAGATAGTAACGATATTATCATAAATTACAAGTCTATCTTCGCTGAATAATTTAATCGCATAAGGATAGATTTTATGCTCTAATGCCAAAATGCGCTGAGAAATGGAATCTTCCGTATCATCACTATATACAGGCACTGCTGCCTGAGTTATAATTGGGCCTGTATCAACCCCGTCATCTACAAAATGAACCGTACATCCTGCAATCTTTACCCCATACTCTAATGCCTGCCTTTGACCATGCAGCCCTCTAAATGACGGAAGCAATGCTGGATGAATATTCATTATCCTCATCTTATAGACATCAAGGAGCGGTCTTGCTACAATTCGCATAAAGCCAGCAAGTATTACAAGCTCTACCTCATTTTTTTGTAATTGTTCTACTACCATCTCATAATATTCAGACTTACTCTTTGACATCTTTAGACAAACATAAGGGATATTATTTTCTTTTGCCCTATTTATGGCATAGGCATCAGGATTATCCGTAATAAGAATCTTAATCTCAGCAGAAAGATAGTCATTTTTTATTGAATCAATTATGGATTGAAAATTACTCCCTCTGCCAGATGCAAGGATACCAAGTTTTATCATTGTTACACCTCTTTAAAAGAATGAAGGCTCTGCCCTTTTCATCTACGGGCACCCGCAAAGGGATTTTAAAACGGGTCTAAGACCCTCCCTTTGAACCCATTATTAAAAACCTTCGTTCTATGTTTTATAAGTAAATTCTCTTAGAACAATTACAGCGTTTAGCCCGCCAAAACCAAAAGAGTTTGAAATTGCAGTTTTTACAGGAGTATTTAGTCTTTGTAGTATAACATTAATATTACACTTAGGGTCTATATTTTCTATATTTATTGTTGGCGGGATAATAGAATACTTGATTGAAGCAGAGGTTGCAGCTATCTCAAAAGCCCCAGAAGCTGCAAGCATATGACCAGTTGCAGATTTATTTGCAGTCACTCTAACTTCACCAAATACCTGATTAATAGCTAATGCCTCAGTTTGATCACCTATCTTAGTAGATGCAGCATGTGCATTAATAAAGTCTATTTCATGTCCATCTAATCCGCATTGCATAAGAGCCGTCTTTATTGCCCCTGCCTGAGCATCTGCATCAGGTCTAACAGGATCAAAACCATCGGTTGAATTAACATATCCAATTATCTCACCATAAATACTTGCCCCGCGTGACAGGGCTTGCTCCATTTCCTCAAGTATCAAAACACATGCCCCCTCTGAAAGAATAAATCCATCTCTGCCAGCATCAAACGGCATAGACGATTTTTTCATAGACATAACCTTGCTGCTTTTATATCCCATCAGGCAGACCCTGCATATTGGAGCATCAGCGCCTCCGCATATGGCAGTAGATGCGTAACCATGCTTAATTAACCTATATGCCTCCCCAACCGCATTCGCCCCAGAGGAACAGGCATTAGAGATGCCAAGACAATGTCCAGTTAATTTAAAGGTTTGAGCAATATATGAGGCAGCAACACTTATAGTAGAAGCAGGCATTAAATATGGCGAAGGATGTGCTTGAGTAAAAGACTTCTCCATTGACATTATCCCGCCCCTGCTTGAACCTATAATAACTGCACAATGTTTATTGAGTTTTAACGAGGCATCATCAACCGCCATATGAGCTGCTGACATGGCATATTGCGCAAAAGGATCAAGACGCTGAACCTCTTTTGAAGACATAAATTGTAATGGATCAAAATCTCTAAGCCTGCCAGAGAGATACGGAGTATCCAATATATCAAAATACTTATCTATACCGCTTCTGCCTTCTATAAGCCCCTGCCATGAAGCGTTAAATGTATTGCCAAGCGGTGTTAACGCGCCTATCCCTGTTACTACAACTCTAGTCAAATTTATTTTTCATGAGGGCTCTGCCCTCAAACTCCCGCAAGGAGACTCGTCTCCTTGACCTCATTATCTTTTGCTTAATATTATACCATTTTTATTACAAGTCTAATAAAAAATAATGGGTTCAAAGGGACGAGTCCCTTTGCGGGATTTTTAAGGGCAGAGCCCTTAAAGGAAACTTAAGGTTGGAGGATGTGTGCGGGCGAGGCTGCCCGCACAGTTGTGAAACTATTAATTATTACATTGCAATATTTTCATCGTCTGTCATAGGCTTGGTATTACCGCGTCCAACCTTGACGGTTTTTGTCTCAGCGTTTTCGGCTTTAGTATTTTTTGCTGTTTCTGTGTTTGATTGAGTTGCCTTATTTTTAGCAGTATTTGAGATAGTGACCTTGTCTTTTCCATTTGTTGCATGCACTTCGGCAGAATCTGCTTTTTTTGCGCTCTGATGTACTGAAGCGCCAGTATCAGTTTTTATATCTGCGGTTTTCTGAGTTTGATTCTTAGTAGTTTTAGTAGCTGCTGGTTCTATTTGCATTTAATGCCTCCATTATAAAACTTATAGTTTTACCCCTTAATAGTGTTAGCTATTAAGGGGAAGTAGAATATCATCCATGACATCAACTTATAGCTCTATTATTTTTTAGAGGCTACAGTTTTTGCTCCAGTTGCTTTTTCCTTGCCAGCAGTAGAAATAGAAACAGTGTCCTTATTTTCTGCCGCCTTAATATTTGCTTGCTGAACTTTTTCCTTAGACCTGTTTGTAGTAGTTACCTTATCGGTTTGATAAGAAATAACCTCTTTTTTTGGTCCAACTGACTTTGCGTCTACTGACATAGTTACACCTCCATTCAGAGTTCCTATAAATTTATATTCTAAATTTCATCCCTGAAATCTGCTTTGGATAACTTATCATCCATCTTAAGGATATTATCGGTAGTATTGATAATATCCTTTAGAATTATTTTTTAATCTTATGCAAAATCTGTTTTACCGGCATTGGAGGAATTACAACTGTAAGCCCCTGTCCTGTTGGAGGCATTCCAGTCATTGCAGCTGAGGTTCTATTTCCGTTATTTACAAACAAAGTCTTAAGAGAAAGATTTTGAACAGATCCTGTGGATACCTGCATCAATGCGCTGCCTTTCTGCTGAGTTGAAACAGAGGCTCCTGTATTATATTGCAATGCCCATAGATATGTTGAACCACCAAAGGAACAAACGTCTGCTGAAGGAACAAATGTTGTGAAATATACTGACCCAGAAGCCGCTGCTAATGGATCGGTTATTACCCTTTCTGCACTATTACTTCCGCTTGATGCAGACAAAAGTGCATACCATCCGTTTGGATATGAGGAAGCTGAGATACCTGTAGTTTTGCTAAGATCAAGCTGCCCAATTGTAGTAGAGGTCGCTGTTAGGGCAGTTGGGCATCCTGTAGCTTTAGCCACAAAGTCATAGGATGTTTTATTAAAACATGGATCATTTATACCGTATATTTTCCTCTGGTTGGTTGGATCATCTATACCAGCATTAGTTTTATAGTAAAATCGTCCTTCTCCAAAAAATAGCCATATTAAATTGTTTGTAACATCCTGTAAATGAGCTACAGCAGAGGTAACAGGTCCAATACCACTGATAACAGTGCTCGGTACCCAATTTGTAGGATTTGTGTCCCTGTATGTGTTTAATCTTATGACACCGCCCTTTGTCCAAGTTGAACTGGAGGTAATTGTTGTATCAGCAGTAGTTGTATATCCAAGATATAATACCTCATCTTGATAATCCATCAAGCCATTTGAATGTTCAACAATATCCATTGTGGAATTAATCATAGAACCTGCAAAGGCATTATTAATAGCAGTTGGAAAAGTGATACTTACTACGCCTGACGTAGAAGTACCAGCTATACCATTAGGACCAGTATATGCGTCCATAACAAATATTGAAAGAGGTTTATCTGATTTAGCCATAAATTGATTATATGTTGTATCAATATATCCTGTAGGTCCTGAACCAAATACCACAAACCAATAACCATTAGCCTTAGTATTTATTGAACCGTCCGTATTTTTAGCAGCAATCCTGACTATTGCAGGTCCTGACGTTGTAAATCCAACATTTTGATTTACATAAGGATACTCCCATAAAAATATAGGATTCGTTGGATCTGTTATATCAAGGGCAAAATATGATGAATATCCTGTATTGCTTACAGGTGTGTTGACACAGTTAGCGTGTGCAGGATCACTACAAGCAGTTCCTAAATTTCTGCATGCGCCTCCAAGCCTCATACTGCCTATTAGAATTGTCTTCCAACTGCTAGCTGTCTTAGTACATGTTGGACATTCTGAATTAGTTGGGCCCACAATGCTTGCATCAAATATATACGGCGTACCATCAACATAATATAGATGACAGTAGTTTGGATCTGCTATATACTGTAAATATGGCAAGGCGTTATAGGGAATAAACGCCCACATTTCCTTTCCAAAATCACCAGTAGTAGAGCCTGATATATCTGGAGTTGGCAGGAGCTTTGCCATCTGTTTAGACGGATTCTGGCCTACCCAAGAAAGCGCTACTGACCCCATATTAAAGGCATGTAGCATTCCATCATTAGCTCCTACAAATGCCATTCCCCTTCCAGTATATGTAGATAATTTTGTAAAAGCAGTATAAGTGGAATCTGCATATCCCAAAGTTTGTGGTTGAGCATAATTATTTATCGGCACCCATGATACAAATCTCGGAGTTGAATTTATAATGTCTCCAAGTTTCCATACGTAAGTATGGGTACCAGTAGAGTCGGTTATAGGCACAGTTCGGTTTCTATAACCAGTGATATCAGTACCGTTTATATAATTAATAATATTTGTTGCTATTGTAGAGGTTGTGACATTTAAAATTGTAGGTAGATTTGCAGAGGTAAAATTCGTATTAGTTGTTAAAAAAGCATTTGAAGAAACATTCAGTTGTGTTGGAGGTGTAGTTCCTGCGTTACCTGCATTAGGATTAGGAATATATGTATAAATTTTTCTTGGAGAAGTGGTAATATTTCTCAGCCATAAAGTCTTCCCTGCCTCCCAAAGATATTTTAATTGATCAAGGGTCTGTATTCCCTCAAATGTTAGTTGGCTGCCTGTACCAGTTGAATCATAATAAAGTTGTGCCATAGTATTGTTTTGAGACGTATCATAATAAAATTGAATAATATTGTCTTGGTTAATCTCTAATATATTATCTGAGTTAGTGTCTTCACGTATCGTGCTGGATTGCAAAGTAGGATCAATATAGAACCATAGATTCTCTAACATCCCTGTCCATAATATCTGTGTAGTAGTAAAGGTTTTCTTTGGAAAATATACTGCTTGAAGCAAACTTGCCCCGCTTCCTTGATTTGATGAGAGTACTGATGCCGCACTACCGCTTGAGGATCTTGCTAATATTGATACTATTGCCTTCTCAAGCTGTGTCTCCAAGTTACCCGGATTAGTTGCAAGGAAATATGTGTCAGGAATACTATCGCCGTTTTGGTTCCATTCACTTGTTAAATCTGGTATTCCGTTGCCGTTAACATCATTAAAACCGCCCCATTTGGCAGCATACCATAGCGGGCTGTTAAGCATCTGAGCGGTTGTTGATGAACCTGATGCAGTAAATGTTTTAGTCCAAGTGGTAGGCATCCCTGCTATAACAGCCGGAGTATCGCTGTCTGTAGAATTACCAACATCCATATCCTTTATCGGCAGATACATCCCATCAGCGGTTGTGCCTGATATTACAAAACCCAATATTTGATCAATACATCCAGCAGCATATTGACCAGTAAGGGTTATCTTAACCTGATTAGCATTAACAGCCGGACTACAATTAGATCCTACGCAGAAGTCATATATAATGATAGCATCCATATCATAATCTGCGCCTTGTTCACTGTCTTCAAAATTTATCCTAAATTGCCCGCTTAAAGGATTATTGCTTGTATCATACACCATATTCGTAACAAAGAAATTTGCAATTTGATTTGAAGGGCAAAAGGCGGTTGAAGAACAATTAGTCATTGTGAGTCCAAAGCTAGCAGAGTTATAAGCAAGGGTACATTTTTGGGCACAGGTTTGATAAACATTTAGACAGCCGCTGACAGACTTACCCACTGGAGCAAGTGATATAGTGCCGCTGCTTACAACAAGGTTAATACTTGGTATCGGAGATGACAATGCAACGCTGTAAGTGGTGATGTTTCTCTGCTTGGCACCGCTGCATGCTCCGCCTGCGGTTGTACAATCCGCATTAATAATACACTTGGTTGTGTTATCACCAGTGCATACCCCGCCGCATGTACCGCCTACTGTTGAGCAATCAGAAGTAGCATTACACGGTGTTTTGTTATCGCCTGTACATACCGTTAATAGTTCCTTTCCATAATAAGCCATTGAAGCAGCATAATAACTGCCTTTTTTTGTCGGTTCTTCAGGACATTGACCACTAACATTGCCTAAACCTGATATTGTCTTTACTGTACATGAAAAGTCATTAGTGCTTCCACTTTGACCTATATAATAATTATGACCATTTATATTCTCATTCTTACTAATGAGATTCGCAATATCCGCTGATATATACCCAGCGCTAGTGGAAAGTAAATTTTTCATGGATGTTGAATAGGTAGGCAGATCTCCAGCATATGTGCCGTATATGGGATCTGGCCCAGGAACAGAATCTGAGTCATAACTTGTATTTACATCACTTATAATAAGATTAAATGCTGGCGAGCACGTTGGAAAGGTCTCATAAGGCGGTTTCCAAGGTGTCGTTGTAGATGTGCCAAGTTCAGGTAAAGTCAGTTCAGTTGTATCAGTTGAAGTAGATGATGATGTACTATATTGAAATAAGGTGGTTGGGGATGGAGTTATAGTTGTCCCAACTGTCCTGCTTGTCCAATATCTATTAGACTCATAGATCATCTCTGCAATTGGGTTTCCCCAATTCTGACATTGACCTTGTGCAATAGGCCCTGTTTCTATCCATCCGCATGTTTCATTTGCAACGCCATCATAGGCAAAACTACTAAAATTATAATCAACAAGTTGTAAATTTTCGATAGTTTTTATAAAATTACCATTATTATTTGCAGTTGTTAAAAATCCTCCAGTACCATTAGAATTTGTCTCACCTGTTATATCCCAAATGTTTTTTCTTACTACTCCGCCGCTCTCATTTTTGATGTATGAACCTGTAAGCAGCCCAAAGTACATTTTAGCATTATACATACATGCTTCGCCTGTGGAGGTGCAATCGGCGTTTGTAGTACAGGATGTCAGAGACTTTGAACACTGCAAGGTTGAGCCTTCACCATAGTTTTGTAAGAGCCCAATTGGTTTATAAACACTGGTAGACCCGCTTGTGTATAATTTACAATATTTCGTGAAATATGATGTGTTAGAAAATGTGCTGTTGCAAACCTGAACACTCACAGTGTAGTCAGTAGGGGTAACAGCGGTAGTTGTATACGGAGAGTAATTTGTAACAATATTAGCTTCACATTCTGGACGTTCTTTTGCTGCCCAATCCCAATTTCTATTATTTCTATTTAATAAAACCCTCATCAATGGCGGATAGGTTAAACCATTACCTAAAGAAGTATTGCAATATAAATGATAATTCTGTGTCGTAGTTGTTGAAGTTGGAGCAGTAGAACCTACAATTGACACAGACTTATCAGTGCAGGTATAACCAGTAGCACAAGTATAACCAGTTCCAGTTGCAGCGGAACACATATTTGTTGCATAGTTAGGGTCTGTAGAAGCTAATGTATTACTTATACATAACTTACCGCTGAATTCCTTCGCCCATGCGTGTGCATCTTGAGGAATGAATACCCTTTGTAATATGGTATTAGTGGTGGTGTCTGTACTTCTATGACCACCATATAAAACCTTTCTTAATACATCCATCCTTGACATGGTAACCCAATTCAAGAAATTTCCTGCCCATTGTCCTGAAGAACAAAATTTATTAGTTGCATAAGCAGCAGGAGAAAACAATCCACTTGTACCTGTCCCTGAATATGTATAACAGAGGTCAGGATCAAAATATCCATAATAAACAAAAGAATGATTGTATGTGTAATCTATCTTCCCATCAGCATCAAGGTCAGAGGCATCATTATACGCCTGACGGTAAAGTTTATGGTCTCTTCCTAAAATAACCATAGTTAAAGGCGGAATGGCAGGCGAGGTATACGGCGGTATTTGACAATAACTACTCATTGCTGCATATGCTTGACCGCCTAAATATTCGTTTGGAGCAAAGATTAAAACGCTAAATAAGAGAATCATAAATGTAAAAAATAACTGTTTACCTATATTATATCTTGTATTCATTATTTTTCTCCTTTTGTAAACATTAATAACTGTTTATTTATCATAACCATCCCTATATACATTTAATCATCTTCAATGTGAATAAATCGTGAAGCCAATTTAAATAACCCTTTAAGGGCTCTGCCCTTAAAAATCCCGCAAAGGGACTCGTCCCTTTGAACCCGTGAATTTTTTTTTAATTGCTTAATAAAAAGCTTGTTATTATAAATAACCTAATATTATGGGGTTACTTATAATCAGTCTTTTTCCCGCTCATCCAGTAAAAAATCCCTTTGATAAACCCTAAAGAAAATCTGCCTTGCATCTTACTTTTTTCACTAAACGGCACAGCAAGAAGCGGCAGATGTCTTACTCCATTAGCCATCAGCATCAGCCACACAACTAATGGATAGCGTTTCCTTAAACCCGCAAATGACAACCCTACAGCAGTTGATTTATTTAGATTATTTACAATTAGAGGAGGATGATAATATCTTAATCTTGGGCTATAATAAAACTTCCTTCCTGAGGCAATAAATCTTATTACAAATTCAACATCTTCCTGCCCAACAATACTTGATACAAACCCATGGAGTTCGCTTAATGTCTTACGGCAGTACGCCATACATCTGTTTGTTGGAAAATATGCTTGATGATAGGAATATTTATGTTTTAGGAGTGAATAATTTGCACTTCCATGAGGGATGATTGCATTACATTTTAGAGTTTCAAATTCCCTAATCAGAGTGGAGAGAAAATCTCTTTGTAAGATAATGGTATCATCATCTAAAAATAATATTATCCGTCCATAAGCCATTGAAACCCCAAAATTTCTTGCTGCGCCCAAAATTCCGTAATTTTCAGTAACTACAAAATATCTTATATTTAAACGGCGCTTAAATTTTTCCGCAATAGCCCTGCCTTCATCAGTCCCGCCTCTGTCTTCAACTAAAATTACCTCAAATTTCTTTTTATCAAGATACTGCTCCGAAAGGCTGAAAAGTATCCCAGAGAGAAGATCTATCCTGCCGTAAAAATTAATCAGACAAGATAACTCAACCCCTTTTATCTCTGAAGATATTTCTAAATCTCCTTTTAGAGAAAAGGGGAATATCTTATTTAATCCCTGTAAAAGGGCTGACCTTAGATTCATATTCTGCCTTTATAATTTCCCTTTTAGTCTTAAAATCCTTATACTATTATTAAAATTATGTATAAATATATAACCAATAAAACTCAAGATTGCAGCTTGTGGGGCAAAACTATTTCCCTCATAATAATTAATTGCTGAGTCAATGCCTTGTTTATGATACAGATATACCATATTTTCAACTTCATGAACATCTATATTCCCTAAGAATTTTAAATCTTTAAATAATAAATTTAATTTGTCTTCTATCTTAAAATCAGTTCCTTTTTCTTTATTCAGTTCTATTAAAATAAGGGCATTACGTTTTTGATACCAATCTTTTTCTTCAATATTTTGTATTACTTCAATATCTTGGAGAGTCAATTTTATTGGAAATAATGGCATTTTGGACATTTTTCTTTTAATTACAATTAATGGTCTGCTTGATAGCATGATAAAATTTACAATAATACGCAAAACCGACAATATCAAAATAATTAATATTATCTTTTCCATATATTCAAAATACATTGTTATCATATTACGCTCAACCTCTAATTCAACATAAAATATAACTTGATATAAGTATAGCATATATACGTCCAATTTTGCAGTTATTGAGATTGATTTAATAAGATGCTTTACATTTTTCTCAATCCGTTGTAAACTTAAATATGAAAATAACAAGGATTTTTTTAATATTGTTATCCTTATTCGGGTTTGTGGCTATTGCCCCAATCTTACAGCTTCAAGCACTTGGCGCAGTTTATAATGAGAACCACATTGTAACACTTCCATTTATTGAAAATTCAGGGCAAATTGCGAGTACTGACGTACCCTATTATGTTGAAACACTAAACAGCACGGTATATTTCACAAAAAACGGAAATATTGTCTATAAACTCCCAAAAAAAATCACTCAAGATGGGGAAAATGGGTTAGTTTTAATCGAAAAACCCCTTATCTATGGCAAAACTATAGTTGTAACTGGGTTTAATCCTTCCAAATCCAATGTATATTTCTTTAAAAATAAAAAGATCACCCCAAAGACATTTGAATCACTTAATCTTGGCGAGATATTTAAAGGTATTAATGTAGAGTTTAAAGCTGGTAATAATGGGATAGAAAAAATATTTTATGTAAGCCCAAATGCAGATATTGATAATATTAATATTGAAATAGACGGAGCAAATTCTCTATATACAAATCAATCCTCTGAACTATTGATAAATACTGAGGCAGGTTTAATAAAACAAAGCAGACCTATTGCTTATCAGATAATTAATGGACAAAAAAAATATGTAGCAGTCTCATATCGTATTAAAGGCAATATATATGGATTTAATGCGGGTGATTACGATAAGACAAAGGAGATAATAATTGATCCAGTATTAACTTCAACACTTATTGGTTCAGCAGGGAATGAGCGTTTACAGTCAATCTCAATAGATCAAAAAGGGGATATTTTTGTAGTCGGAATCACCTCTTCTACTGAATTCCCAGTCACTGCAGGGGCGTATGGAATAAAAGAAAAAGGCAATCAAGATGTATTTATATCTAAATTTAATAAAGACCTTACTACATTAATCGCGTCAACGTTTTTTGGCGGCAGTCTTAATGATTATCCAAAGGCCTCTGCCACTTCGCAAGATGGTGGGATTTATATTTCTGGTTACACATTATCAAGCGATATTCCGACATCCAAAAAATCCTATGGGCAGTCGCATAATGGCAATTACGATGTCTTTATCTGTAAATTTAGCAATAATCTCTCAACTTTAGAATATTCAACATATCTTGGCGGTAAATCGCATGATTATCCATCTGCTATTGCAATAAATCTCTTAGGATATGTCTATATTGCTGGATATACGGCTTCAAGTGATTTTCCTGTTACTAAGGGAGCATATCATCCAACACACAGCGGAAATTACGATATATTTGTCTCAAGACTTACCGCTGATTTATCTACATTGATAGATTCTACATTTGTAGGCGGAAGTTCCAGAGATCAAGTATCAAGCATTGCAATTGACACTGATAATGACATATATATAGCAGGCACAACTTATTCAACAGATTTCCCAACTACTCATGGGGCGTTTAATAACAAACTTAAAGGGGTCTCAGACGCAGTAGTGATGAAGATGAGTTTTGATTTAAGGTCTCTCTCGTATTCAACCTTTCTCGGCGGGTCAAATAATGACAGCGCAAGTTCTGTATTTATAGACGGTAAAAACATTTATGTCGCTGGAACTACTGAATCAAGTGATTTTCCTGTTACACGCGGCGCATTTGCCACTACCTTAAAGGGACATTCTAATGGTTTTATTGTGCGCTTTAACCGTGAATTATCAGAGCTTACTGCAGGAACATTTATAGGCGGTAACACAAAAGATGAATTAAAATCAGCGTTAATTGATAAATTTGGAAACATATTTATTGGCGGGACAACGGATTCTCCAGATTTTCCTGTTACAGATAAGGGATACAGTATAAAACATGGCGGAAGATCAGATGTCTTTGTAACAAGGATTGATAGAAACCTTAAAACCGTCAGCGCTTCAACCTTTATCGGGGGCAAGTATCAAGATTTCTTAGAGGATATGGCACTTGATAAGGATGGAAATGTATATGTTGCTGGCTCTACAAACTCTACTGATTTTGTGGTTTCTCAAAATGCCTTTGACAACATTATCAGAGGAGTAGATGGTTTTATAGTAAAACTGGACACTAATCTCTCAATTGACGGCTCCCCTAGCACAAAAATAGTTACATATCAGCCTGTAACAGACACTAAAGCTCCTGAATCGCCAAAGATAGAGTCTGCAAAAAAAGATGAATCTGTGCTGCGCCCAATAATCGCTGTATCATTATTCTCCAAACCCTTAGCTAACAAAACTATTAATTTTGGAGCTATAAAAAATGGCGGGTCTAAAAAAATGACTGTTACAATCTCTAATAAAGGAACAAAAGAATTATCTATAGGAAAGATCTCAGGTGATAAACCAATACGAAATCCATTTATTTTATTAAGTGATAATTGTTCCAATAAGACATTTGCCCCTAAAAAGGAATGTCATTTGACTATAAATTATTTACCCGGAGCAGTCGGGGCAAAGACTTCAGAATTTGACATACCTTCAAATGATCCAACTGGGACATTAATAGTTAAACTTACTGGCAAATCCATTCAAACCTCGCCTTCAACCTCATCCTCGTCCTCGTCTCTTGAGGTGCTTGATACAGCAAAACCATATAATGACCGTAAGATTCCATTTGGCATAGTAGCTGCAAATATTCCAGTTGAACATACAGTAACTCTCAAAAATAAAGGTAAAAAAGACATTGAAATAGGACAGGTAGGTAAAAAGAATGGGATTAAAGAACCTTTTTCAATTATGACAGAAACCTGTTCAGGGATTTCTTTGAAACCAACGAATAGCTGTACAATAACAATTCGTTTTATTTCATCTGAAAAAGGCACATTCACTGGTGTTTTTGATATTCCATTAACTGGGACAGGTGAAAAAGAAATTATAATAAATCTAAGCGGGATTGTTGGAGGGTCTGGTTCATGAGGTGCGGTAATAAATTAGAAATACTATTAATTATTTTTTCATGTATTATCTTATTAAATACATCGTGTTCAAGTTCAAAACACGCCTCTGATGTGAAACAGGCAGAGTATCATTATCAATTAGGAGTTTCTCGATTTAATGAAAAAAATTATCCTCAGGCAATTGAAGAGATTGAGAATGTATTAGAAATTAATCCAGCTCACGTTCAAGCTCATAATATGCTAGGGTTAATTTATCTTGATTTAAAATATTATGATAAGGCAATTATTGAATTTACTACCGTAATAACTCTTAATAAAGATTTTATAGATGGACAAATTAATTTAGGGGTTACTTATATGAGGATGCTGCAAAATGATAAGGCAATAGAGATGTTTAAATCATTGATTGATAATCCCCTTTATGCCTCTTCCCAGAAGGCACTAAATGCCTACCTTAATATAGGTAATATATATTACAATCAAGGAAAATATGATGATGCTATAAAAATACTTAAAAAATCACTTCTTACTACAAATAATTTCTATCCAGCATATTATTTGATTTCCTTATGTTTTAATAAAACAGGAAAATTTGGTTATGCAATTGAGGCATTTACTACAGCAATTGAATATGACCCAGAATTTAGCGGAGATATAGAAAAGGCAAAAAAAGAATTCAGCAAAAAGGCATTCTTGCTTGAAGGCAGAGAAAAACAAGATATTGAAGATTTTTTAGAAATAATGAATTATTAACCATTATCAATAATAGGATATAAAATGGATACATGGGAAACAGGACAGTCTGAAGAATCTGGCGAAGAGTTAATAATAGTTGGTGCTAGAGTATTGATTTCATTAGAAGATGGAGGGAAAAAAACTAAGGGAGGGCTTTATCTTCCGCCGACTGTGGTTGAAAAAGAAGATGTTGCAAGCGGATTAATCATCAAAATAGGCCCTGGTTATCAGATGTCAGACACAGCATTTAATGAAGAACCATGGTCAGAAAGACGTCCTACTATGTACTTCCCTATGCAGGCCAAAATTGGTGATTATGCTATATTTCTCAGAAGAGAGGCAATTGAAATAGAATATCAAAATAAGCAGTATCAGATAGTTCCGCATTCAGCTATTCTTGCTTTAATAAGACCACCTGATAAAACATATTTATCTTTTCCATAAAGCCTTGCGGGCCTTGCGGGATTTGAGGACGCAGATCCCAATATCTTTTAAAGAATCTTCCTAAAGAATAAAGGATCTGCCCGTTAAACCCATTAATCTAAGAAGATACTGTTTCTTTTGAGGATGATTTCTCTTTAGATGTTGATTCTACAGCAGGCGCTGAAGCTGGCGCATCAGACGGCGTTGAAACAGGTGGAACTGAGGGCGAAGAAGTCGTCATATCCCTTTTCCTATCTGCAGAAGGATAATCCGTTACATACCAACCACTGCCTTTAAGCACAAAAGATGTATTTGAAATCATCTTCTTGAGCATTCCCTTACAACTCGGACACTCTGTAATTGGAGCATCACTAAATTTTTGAATAATTTCATGAATCTTTCCACAACCACAGCATTTATATTCATAAATAGGCATTAAATATACCTCCAAAATAATTCATAATGCGTTAAAATAACATAAATACCAATTATTTGTCAATTATACAATATATAATATTGACATATTTACTATAAGGGGTGTATTCTTAACCATAAATGGAGGTTATAAAATGAAAGAAAAAAAAACCAACGACGATATGATGATATTTATAAATTTTATGAAAACCGCTTTTAACGCAACCCTTGAAAATATTACCGAAATTCAAGACCTAAGCGAAAACTTCTTCCTCGAAATGACAGGCAAAGGTAAAAAAGCCCAACAAGAAACCGAAAACGCCATCAAAGAATTTATCGCTAACGCCAAAAAAGGCAGAGAAGAATTCAAAAATATCATGGAAAGCGGTTTTAAAAAAATGGAAGATGTCGTTAATAAAAAAGATTAATTAAGTTCCCTTTAAGGGTTTTTATAACGGGGTCTTAGACCCCTGCCCTTAAAAATCCCGCAAGGGATTTATTCAGGTTTGGGGCTATTGCACCAATTTGACCATTTTATTAAAAAAAGGCATTATCAAATTGAATATAAACTCAGTTAGAAAAATTTATAAGACAGGCTTCGGTTGAGGTAATTACAAAAACCTGGTCAAGGTTTTCTGGCTGAGGAAAATGCTCAATTTGAGAGACCCTTTTATTTCCCTTAGATAATCATAACTTCTTCAGATCGGTAAAACCCTATTTCTATTAATAATGAACTAAGGGTATACCATTATCAAGACTAATTTCTTGATTACTCTATACCCTCCAAATTAAAGATGATAGGAGAATAACTATGTCTAAAGACTACAAAGAAATGTGGAATAATCTCGGATTAAACCTAAAAGCCCATGACGGGCTGCTGTCCGTTCTTACTGAGGCCTATAAAAATATCTATTTATCCCAAAAAAATCGGCCTAAAGGTATGGGATATTTTGACTTCGTAGTTAGCGAAGTTCACGGATTACGGATTGAAGAATTGCTAGAAGCAAAGGAATCTGGAAGAAAGATTATTGGAACATTCTGCATATTTGTCCCTGAAGAATTGGTACTTGCAACTGACGCTGTTTTTATAGGACTCTGCTCTGGGGCTGACATTGGCTCTGATGAAGCAGAAAAATACATACCAAAAAACACCTGCGCCCTCATTAAATCCTTTATGGGATTTAAGGCAAGCGGACTCTGTCCTTATGTTGAATCAACAGACCTAATTGTCGGGGAAACAACCTGTGACGGCAAGAAAAAGGCATTTGAGATATTTAATGACATAACCGGCAAGGTTTACGTCATAGAAGTTCCAAATAAACAAGGCGAAACAGATATTAATCTGTGGAAGGCTGAGATTAAGAAATTTGCCGAAAAATTAGAGAATTTAACTGGAAAGAAAATTACCATTGAAAAACTCAGGGCAGCCTCAAAGATTGTTAATAACAAGAGAAAGGCTCTACAGAGATTATCTCTACTAAGGGCAAATGACCCATCCCCAATCTCTGGGCTTGATGCCTTACTTATAAATCAGATCTCTTTTTATGATGACCCTATTCGTTTTACATTAAAACTCAATGAATTATGTGATGAGCTTGACGATAGGGTAAGAGTAGGGATTGGCGCAACCAAAAAGGGGGCAAAAAGGGTTCTTATTGGAGGCTCTCCAATGGCAATTCCAAACTGGAAAACACATGCAATAATTGAAGGCAGCGGGGCAATAGTAGTTGGTGAAGAGGCTTGTGTGGGTGAGAGAAGTTATAGAACGCTTGTAGATTTAGACAATGCAGAAATTGAGGAAGCCTATGATATAATCACGAACCGTTATATATCTTTAGACTGCGCCTGTTTTACCCCAAATAATGATCGCATGAAAAATATAAAAGATATGGTTCGTACCCTTAAGGCAGATGGATTTATCCACTATGCCCTACAGTTTTGCACGCCTTATACAATGGAATCTTATAAGGCTAAAAATACGATTGCTACGATAAGCTTACCTTTTTTAAAGATTGAAACCGACTACAGCATGGAAGATATGGGACAATTAAAGACTCGTATTGAGGCTTTCTTAGAGATGATTAAAGAAAGCAATAGCAAAAACAATAGCTGCTGCTCCTGCAGAAGGAAGTAATAAATGACGACAGGAGGGATTGATATTGGTTCAAGATACATTAAATATGTGATTTTAGAGGACAATAAGCCCCTTAAATTTCATAAAATGAAGACTGGACACGATCCTTTGACATCTTGTAACCAACTAATAGGCGCAGACAAACCTGACAGGCTTATAGCAACTGGATACGGGAGGTATTTGTTAGAGATTCACGACAATGTCAAGACTATTACTGAGATAAAGGCAGTAGCAAGAGGTGCTAAGGACATTTTCCCAACTTGCAGGACGATTATAGATATTGGCGGACAGGATACAAAGGTAATAAGTCTAAATCAAGACGGTGATGTTACCAGTTTTGAGATGAATGACCGCTGTGCTGCAGGAACTGGAAAATTCCTTGAAGTCATGGCAAATGCCCTTAATTACGCTATCCATGAGTTTGGACACCAGTGTCATGGGAAAAGTGATAAAATCGTTATAAATAATATGTGCACAGTCTTTGCTGAATCAGAGGTAATCGGCCTAATTACCAGAGGAGTAAAGAGAGAAGAGATTGCAAAAGCCCTGCATGTTTCAATAGTAAACAGGGTTATTGGTATGTTAAAAAGAATTGATGTAACAACAGACTTAGTGTTTACTGGAGGATGCGCCTATAATAATTGTCTAAAAAACATGTTTAAAGACCGCCTGCAGATTGAGATTTTGGTTAATGAAAATCCTGATATACTGGCAGCTTATGGAGCTGCGCTTTTATGTTCAGAGTAATCTGCTCTTAGAGAATATCCCTGCTGCTTGCAGCAGGGATATTTATTTAAACTATCCTTCTATCCTTCAATCGGCCAGCCGTAAAAATGACGCAGGAGTTTTATTCCAAGCGGGGTAATTGTGCAGCCTTTTAAATCATTATAACTTATAAGATGAAGGGATTTTAATTTCTTCATAAATTCCCTGACCCTATCTTGAGGTATATTTAATAACTCTTCAAGTTGAGCAGTTGAGAGAAACTCATTATCCCTCAAAAGCTGTAATGTCCGTCTTACCCAAGGGGTATCATTATTTTGCTCAAGGACTAACAACTGCTCTTTGATACTGAAAATCTCCGAATCCTTGACATTACCCATAGCTTTTTTATAATTTTCAATATCTTCACCAATATATTCAAACTCTATTCGCACTACACGATCTTTTTCATAATCTATATCTAAATCACTGGTCTCTGTCAGACTCTGCAGGAACTCATCCATTGTCTCAAATCCGCTCCTATTGATTTCCTCAATCGTTACATAACGCAATTTCCGAAAATCAACGTCTACTACCCGCAATAACCCTAGATTATGAGAACGATATATCTTCCCCCGCAATACCTTTAAGGTATCCCAGTGCCTAAAGGCTAAACTTATTACGCCATCTTTAACTGCTTCGTGGTAATGTTTTTCAAATTGTAACATAACATTTTATAATAACAGATTAAAAAAAAATTTGCAATAATTATTATTCATAATAACCTTTTAAGGGCGCTGCCCTTAAAAATCCCGCAAGGGAACTCGTTCCCTTAACCCATAATTTATTATCCTTGACTGTTTATCAATAACTTGGTTATTCTAAATTAATAAAAATATGAGAGGATTAATTGAAACTTCCTTATACTTTTTTAATCGCTTTTAGATACCTGAAATCTCGTAAAAGATATAAATCCATATCTATTAATACGATTATCTCTTTGATGGGAGTAATCGTTGGAGTGATGGCATTAATCATAGTTATGTCTGTTATGGGAGGATTTCATAATGACCTTTATAAAAAGATTCTTGGCGTAAATGCCCATATTGTGGTATCAAGTTATTCAGGAAATATCCATCTTTATAAAGAATTAACTAATAATTTAAATAAATTCCCAGGCGTTGTTTCAACTGCCCCTTTTGTTATGGGACAGGTCATGGCTGCACACAGAAATAATGCTCAAGGCGTTATAATCAGAGGGATTATCCCTAAACTTGAAAAGACTACTACAGATTTTGATAAATATATAAAAAAAGGCTCACTTATTTCCCTTGAAGGAACTAAAAACAGCATAATTATAGGTCAAGAACTTGCCGCTGCACTTGGAGTAACCATAGGCAGCGATATAGATATCGTAGCTCCAATGGGCGATATTGGGCCATTTGGCATGATCCCTAAGACTCGCAAATTCAAAGTTGCTGCTATATTTGAAGTTGGAATGTATGAATATGATTCAAATCTAGCCATCACCTCAATTGAGGCTGCCCAAGATTTCTTTGACCTTCCTGACTCTGCTAATGGTATTGAAATTAAGATAACCGATGCCTTTAACGTAAAGACTATTAGTAAACAAATCAGAGATTCCCTTGGGTATCCATTTAGCGTTAGAGATTGGATGGATATGAATAAAAATCTATTTTCTGCTCTAAAACTTGAAAAACTCGCTATGTTTATAATCCTTATTCTTGTAGTAATCGTTGCCTCATTCAATATTGTAAGCACCTTGATTATGAATGTCATTGAAAAAGAACGTGAGATTGCAATCTTAAAGACAATGGGGGCTACTAATCAAGGAATTATGATGATTTTTATGCTGCAAGGGTTTTTAATAGGCCTAATCGGAACATTAATCGGCCTAGCAGGAGGAACAATCGTTTGTTATGTCTTAGATACTTGGCAGTTAATTAAACTCCCTGGCGATGTATATTATTTAACACATCTACCAGTAAAGATGGAGCCATTAGATACTATGATCGTTACAATTTCCGCTATATTAATAAGTTTCGTTTCAACAATATATCCAGCTTGGCAGGCTTCAAAACTTAATCCTGTTGAGGCATTACGTTTTGAGTGAAAATGGAATAGATGGCAAGTCTCATTTAAACAAAAGGACAAACTGTTCAAATATCTCTTTATGGAAGTGATTAATCATATCCTCTTTCATTATCTTTAGCGCCTCAAATGCTGTTAAAGACTTTTTATAAGAGCGTTCTGCAGTGAGCGCGTCAAAAACATCTGCAATACAGCCAATACGCCCATAATCGTGAATTTCATTTCCTTTGAGTTTACGCGGATAGCCATTACCATCCTCGCGTTCATGATGCTGCATAACTATTATCCTACACTCTTCTGTAAGTTCATTAGCTGCCTGTAAAATCTTATAACCCTGAAACGGATGTGTACGCATCTCATTTAACTCTTCTTCATTTAAGCGTCCAGGCTTATTTATTATATTTGAATCAACCTTTGTCTTTCCCATGTCATGTAAAAAATATCCTGCCCCAAGCTCGTGCATATTATGGGTAGATGATCCCTTAAAAAGTCTCTTTGATAACAGCACAGAAAGCACTCCAACGTTTACAGAGTGTGTATATGTATAAAAATCATGCGATGTAATCTTTAATAGTTGTTTTGCTGTCTCATCGTCTGATAGTATGGTGTCAACCGTTTCATTTATATATATCTTCCCTTGCGAAATATTCTTTGCTGTAGGGGAATTTAATAGGTTCTTCATTATCTGGAGAGAGAAATTATAGACCGCCTTTGCCCTTTCTTTTGACGGGAGCGAATCATTTAATGCTGCTGCCCTCAGTTCATCAGAGACAAGTTTATCGCTCTTCCACTCCTTTGGAGGTGTCATGGTCTCATTACCATGTCCCATACTATCTGTAAAATCTATGTCATAACGCCCCTTTGTCGTATCTATGGTAATTGTCTTAAGTCCGCTCTGTTTGAGCTTTTTTAAATCATTCTTATCTTTTATGATAAACTGATTTGCTAAAAAGTCATGACTAAACCACGACCGAGACAAGATAACATACATTCCTACTTCCACTTTCTCTATATCTATAGTTTTAAGCATATATAAATATCCATTATAGTTCAATTAGATTGCTATATTTATTTTACTTTTAATTAGATTAAATACCTGTTTTATTGGAACGGGTATTTGCAATAATACCTGTCTTTTTATTATCTGTAGAGATGATATTTTAAGTATTCCGCGTGCCTTTGCCTTTTTTAAAGCCATCAATGAATAACGACTTGAACGGTTTCTCTCATCATAATTTTTGACCCTATGCACAACCTTGACCCTATAACTAGCTAGCGGTCTTTCAATATTTTGGCATTTATACCCGCCTTCAATAAGCCTTAGATATAAATCATAATCCTGAGCCATTATTAATTCTTCATCATACTTAATCACTTTAATAACATCGGTCTTAATAAAAAGGGAGGTATGAATTATACTATTTGTAATGGTCATGGCTTTCTTAATATCTTCGTGCATTAGAGGCAGATTTGACCTTGAGATAAACTCATCTGTCTCAGTTATAAAATCAACATTAGAGCCTACAAAATCAAGTCCATTTTCCTCCATAGTCTTTAACTGTACGAGAAGTCTATCGGGATTGCTTAGATCATCCGCATCCTGTCTTGCCAGATATTTACCCTTTACAAGCCCAAGTCCCTTATTAAGGGATTTTGTCAGTCCAATATTTTCTTGCTTAAATATCTTAATCCGACTGTCTCTTTTGGCATATCCCTCTAATACTCCTTGAGTATTATCTGTAGAGCCGTCATTTATTATCACAAATTCAAAATCAGTCAAAGTCTGATTAAGTATTGATTCAATAGACTTGCTGACATCTCGGGCATTATTATAAACTGTCAATAACACTGATACAAGCGGTGTATTATTCATGGACTTTTTGAAGACTCCTTATCAAATTTCCTTCTTTTTCCAAAAACCCTTCTAATGAAAAATTCACATTAATCTTATCAAGCCCATTTTTGATAATATTCATATCTTCACCGCCTTGTGCCCTCATAATTGCATCATAAATATCATCAGCGCTCGTACTCTTGGCTAAATATCCGTTGACCTTATCTTCTATTACCTCATTAATCCCAGAAACATCCGTGCCTATGCATACAAGCCCGCACGCCATTGCCTCAAGCAGGGTCTTAGGCATTCCCTCATAAAGCGATGGGAGGATAAAATATCTATATTTATTTAATATCTCAGGCAATTCTGAATTTGGTACAATACCCATAAATCTCACCTTTGCTCCAAGCGTCTTTGACATCTCCTCAAGTTCTCCTCTAAGCTCACCGCCTCCATATATATCAAGTGATAGTTGAGTCTTTAAAACTGCCTTAATTAAAGAATCCACATTTTTTTGAATATTTAATCTGCCGACAAATATAATTCTATCTACATATTTATCTCGTGTTTTAGGACGAAATATAGTTGTGTCAATGTAGTTATTAAATACATACACGTCTTGCGGGCTGATTTTATATTTATGACATATATAGTCTTTATCTGTCAAACTCGCTGTAACAGCAGCGTCAGCGTATTTATAGGCAAACCGCTCCATCCATTGATATAATTTAATCCGTATTGATGAAGAATTTTGATTCCTTGCAAATATGCTTGCAGTGTAACCTGTACGAACGATAAGAGGTTTTTTATAGATAAATCTTGCAATAACTGCGCTATAACTTCCGTCCATTTGATTAGTCTTAAATATATCCGCATCTTTACATATAGCTGATTGAATAAACGGACAGATTATAGAGTATAGAATATTTCCGAATCTATGATTAAATATTTGAGGCATAGGAACTACAAATATATTATTATGCAGCTTCCCTGACTCTTTTAGTAATTTGGCAATCTTCTCATCAAGACATCCATAAGTAATCCAACAAACTTTATTTAGAGTGCCGTTATTTAAATGTTTTTCATAAACAAGTTTTTCCCTATCGAAAATACCAGTATCCACCCAATATTTCAGAGAATTCCTTCGAGAAAAAAATAGTATCATGACCATTTTTTTAATTAATGGGTCAAGGGGACGAGTTCCCTTGCGGGTCAAGGGCAGAGCCCTTGTAGATTAAAACATAGTATAAATCAAAGGGGTCAAAACTGAACCCTCTGTTAGAAACAATAAAGTCCCAAGTAATAACAGTAATATAACAATGGGGACAATCCAAATCTTTTTTCTAGCCTTCACGAACATCCAAAATTCACTAAAGAATCCCATATTCTTACCTCTTGATTTTTTTAACTTCTGGGATTAACTCATTGGCTATAGTTGTGCCAGCAAGTTTATGCCCATTTTCATTAAAGTGCATATCTCCTATTATAAATAAATCCTGCCATGTAGGGCCATAATTTGAATATGAATTTTTAAATACAGGGATTAGATCAATATATTTTATATTTCTATCCTTGCAATAAGATACAAATGTGTTCTCATACGTATCAATACCCGGCTCATTAGCTGGTGCAGTAAAATGACAAGGCCACGGATAGATAACAACAATTAATTCTATGCCATTTTTATCACATAGTGCCTTTATCCTATCCATATTACTTAGCATGAAGGGAGTGATTTCTTTTATCCATCCATTAAGACTCGGTTGATCTTTCCAGTAATTTAATCGTACATATGTATTTTGAGTAGGACTAGCTGCCAAGACATCTTTAACTTTAACAATAGCTAATTGATCTTTGGGTTTTGATACAGGAAGACCTTTTGTTTCCTGCATCCTTAATTCACTTGATTTTTTAATATTATCCTTAGCAAAATATTCTTTATACCAGTCTTTAAATTTATTATACCCGTCTCTTTTAACAATTCGAGCAAGTGCAGAATTATTTAGAAAAAATCTAACCACAGGAGAATACATGAAGTGATTAAGTTTAATAGGTTCGCCTGTTTCATCAAATTTAAAGAAACTTCTATACTGCACCTCATCATTAAAATCAGCAAAATCAGGCAAAACTACAACTATATCAGTCTTGTAACCATTATTTAAAAATTGACGAAGCCTAGTGTACTCAAGCAAAGGCGAAAAAGATGCAGTGCCGCCGTTAAGAACTTCAACATCAAGTCCTTCTTTTAATAAAAGAGATTCAACCACGCCGCTTTGAGTTTTTTCTTGTTCATACCCCATACCTTCAGTCATGGAATCGCCTAAAAATACAATTCTCTTTTGGGTCTTATTTTCTTTTTCAACCAATCTATTTGGAACTTTATCCCGCCAGCCAAGAGAATTTGTCATAAAATGAAACCTTCGGCCTGAGCCCCATGCCCTTTGAAGATCTACATAAGGACGGTAACAATGATGTACCTGAGGATCAATAATTGAAAACATCCCATCACCATACACCTTCCTTGCAGCTATCTCTCCTACTACTAAAAAAACAATAAAAATAATTGTTAATATTATTAAAGTAAATATTGTATTTTTTATCTTATTATTTTTAATATCCATATAATATATCCTCCAAATTAATTTATAACAATCAATACTTCTATGATAACATTAGGAATAAATTTATGTCTTTCCAAATTAATATTACTTTTCTAAAACATTCTTTTAATATCTTCAGAAGGATTTCCGGGCTCGCGTTTTATCCATGTGGTTAATTCATCGCTCTTAAAGGCATATTTTTTGTTGCTGCCTTTGATTAATCTCGCAAATACTGCACCAGGGGTTAAGATTACATAATAAATCACTGATAAAATTATAAATGCGTTTATCTTTCCAAGTATGTGTCCAACCTTCATCCATATCTTATATACTGGATATAAAAAATATGGAGCGATTAATGCTAATATTATTAATATAGAACCAATAACTGCTGTATATACATTAAGATTCCTGCCTTTTATAACTGGTATAAATGCTATTATTATAAATATCACCCCAACCAATAATCCAAAATTCTTATATTCCTTTTTTGCTAAAACGCTTTTACGATCAGTCGAGTTCAAATTCGCTCCTCCAGTCAGTATCCTTTGTAAGTGGTAATTGCTGAGTCTTATCAATCAGGAAATTTTGTAGACATAGATAATCCATCTTTGTCCTCATAAAACACTTATAGGCATCGGCAGGAGTGCAGACAATCGGCTCTCCTCTTACATTAAAGGATGTATTAACTAGTACTGCACATCCTGTTTTTTCTTCAAACTTTTTTATTAACTGATAATATCTGGGATTTGTCTCAATATGCACAGTTTGTACCCTTGCAGAATAATCTATATGAGTTATCGCTGGAATATCAGAACGAGGCACATTTAAAAGATCAATCCCAAAGAGATTTTTATTTGTGCTTTCAAGCCTTCTACTTTTCTGAACAGGCGCTACAAGCAGCATATATGGACTGTCACAATCAAGTTCAAAATATTCTGAAACCTTCTCTCTTAATACTGAAGGTGCAAATGGTCTAAAGGATTCTCTATATTTTATCTTTAGATTCATCGTTGACTGCATCTTTGGACTGCGAGGGTCGCCTATTATACTCCTTGCCCCAAGAGAACGAGGCCCAAATTCCATCCTTCCGTTAAACCATCCTACAACCTTTTCCTGGCCTAAGACATCTGCTAAGGTTTCAAATAAGACATCATCATCAAGTTTTTTATAGGGTATAGAGTTTTTGACTAGATATTGTTCAATCTCAGTATTTGTAAATTCAGGCCCAAGATATGAGCCATTCATTGAATCATCTTTATTAACTATTCTTTTATTTCCAAGATACTGATACCATGCGGCCATAGCAGCGCCTAATGCGCCTCCAGCATCGCCTGCTGCTGGTTGTATCCATATATTTTTAAATATCCCTTCTCTTAATATCTTGCCGTTTGCTACGCAATTTAATGCAACCCCTCCAGCAAGACAAAGATTATCTAACCCGCTTTCTTTTTTCAGAAATTTAACCATACGCAAAACTACCGCTTCAGTAACATCCTGAACACTTCTGGCCATATCCATCTCACGCTGAGTTAATCTTGATTCAGGTTTGCGAGGAGGACTTCCAAATATCTCATCAAATTTTGAATTGGTCATACGCAGCCCTACACAATAATCAAAATATTCCATATTAAGCGTAAAAGAGCCGTCTTCCTTAACATCAATAAGATGCTTATAAATTAGATCAACATATTTTGGCTGACCATATGGGGCAAGTCCCATAACCTTATATTCGCCTGAATTTACCTTAAACCCTGTATAATAAGTAAAGGCTGAATAAAGCAGCCCTAATGAATGCGGAAATCGTATTTCATAAAGTAAATCAAGTTTATTATCAATGCCAATACCAGCAGATGTTGTTGCCCATTCGCCGACTCCATCAATTGTCAATACCGCTGCCTTTTCAAAAGGAGAAGGAAAAAATGCCGACGCTGCATGCGATTGATGATGTTCAGTGTATAAAAACTTTTCAGACCAGCCTATTTTTTCCTTCTTTTTTAGATCAAATAATTTATTTAATTCTTTTTCTATAACACTTGAAATAAGGAGCTTTTCCTTGACCCACATAGGCATTGAAAGTGAAAAGGATTTTAACCCTTTAGGGGCATATTGTATATAAGTTTCAAGTATTCGTTCAAATTTCAAAAACGGCTTATCATAAAATACCACATGATTTATCTGTGCAGGGGCAATACCTCCCTGTTTAAGACAATATCTGACGGCATTTTGAGGAAAAGATGGGTCATGTTTTTTACGTGTATAACGTTCTTCTTGAGCAGCAGCAATAATTACGCCGTCCTTTACTAAACATGCAGCGCTGTCATGAAAATAAGCAGATATTCCTAATATATACATAATGCCGTTTCCTTTTATTTAATGTATTGCAATTATATTTTCTTGCCAATCATTATAAAAAACCCACTATCTTTAGAATTAGTGAATATCATAGATAATTCTTTAATATATCTTTCAAAACTACCAACAGACTCATCACTCTCAAACAATCGTTCATCCTCTGAAAAACTTTCATATATTCCATCTTTAGGAATGCTTTTAATAAATTGAAATCCACAGGTATTAAACCATTGCATAACCTCAGCAATTGTATGTTTTGACTCATGGGGATTTTTATACTGATCCTGAAACCAAGCATTTTTTCTTGATTCATTAGCCTCGTCTGCAATTAGCCTTTTATCAAGGAATTTAAAACTATCTTTAGTCATATTAAAGATAAACTGCCTGATATTCGTATATATCCTTCCATATTTATGATAAAGGCCTATTAATATGTGGCCTCCAGGCTTTACAAGTGTAGATATCGTCTTAAATCCTAAAAAAGGATCTGACGTATGATGTAAAACTCCATTAGAAATAACAACATCAAATGACTTTTCTTTTACAGCTGGATAAAAAAGATTCATCTGAATAAAATTAACGGTATTTAATTCATTTTTTATCTTAAATTCATTTGCAAGTCTCAAAGAATTTAAACACATATCAGTTCCCAATACTGTTCTATTAGAAATTGATAAAAAATTACTTAACTGTCCAGTGCCGCACCCACATTCTATGATTGAAGAATTAAAAGGTATTTGTTCATCAAGCAATTTTACAAACACGCCTTTTCTAGATTTTTCCATTAATTGCGCAATATTATCAAAGTCATCATAATTTGGAAAAGGGGTTTTTTCATAAAAAGACTTAATTTTTTCTGTTACATTAGTGTCTTTTTCAAATTCAGGGAAATAAAACAATTTAACTATGCCATCTTCAATATCATATTTTTGATTACATTGATTACATATGTATCCAACATTGTTTTTATCTAAATTACCGCTGCATTTTGGACAACTTATTAAACTGTCTAACATCATTTTTGATTATACTCCTATAAATTAAATCCCTTGGTTTGAAATAGAATCAGTAAAGAAATTTTTAATACTTCCAAACGGCTTATTTAAATAATTATAAAGCATATAAAATGTATTAATAAAAGGAGAGGTGGAGCCTGTTTTCATCGCCCAAAACATGTGTTTTTTATTTGCGCGCAGCTTAGCGTCAGGCCATGATATAACCTTAGTTGCAGCAAAAAGATTATCATCAATATAGACGCAGTGTTGGAATGAATTAGATGGAAATATATATTCCTCAATGGTATCTCTAACCCCATTATCTATATAATCATGAAATCCAATTATTCCATAAGGGGCAAGAAATCTGCTCCAAAGCAAATAATCTTCCCGCACATATTCGTATTCATGATTCCCATCAATCCAAAGCATAGCAATAGTCTCGCGTTCAGACCAATGCTTGACTCCTTCATGAGAATAATATGGAAATACTGTAACAATATCTGCAATGCCAGCGCTTTCTATATTTTTATGAAATTCATCCTTCATACCCTTAATTATATCATTCCCATAGAGAGGTTCAACGCATATCAACTTAAAAGCTCCATTGGAATTCGCCTTTAACCCAAGCCCTATTGCTACAGCAGAACGTCCCTTAAAACTTCCGATCTCAACAACATAACTTGCGTTTGTGTAAGCATCTATAAACTTATTAGTCTCACCTTTAAGATTCTTAGCAGTTTGATAAAGAAAAAATGCCTCAAGCATACTAAACATCCCAGGTATTTTATCTATTATAGGCCAAGCATTGATTTTAAAATTCTCAAAATCCTCTTTTTTAAAAGACCAGTTGAGTGTTTTGTTTTTAAGAGATTTTTTATACATTCACAGACTCCAATTCATTTTTAATTAATAGTATAAAATGTTCTGATAGAGTGTCAAGCATATTCACTCGCCTTGACTAATCAAGATGCTTCAAAGCCTGCGCATTTTCTACAAATAGGAATGGCATAATGTCCAAGAAATATTTCGCGTCTAAGTTTGAGAGATTTTTTCCAAATATTCATTAATCCATCCTGCTTAATATTTCCAAATATAAATGACCTATGATAGTCCTCGCAGCACATTATCATATCCCCATTATAAGTCAAAGTAACACGCCTGCTCCTAAAACAACCACGCTTTTCAGCATATTTAACCCTTTTATCAGAGATAAGCCCGCCTCTGCTTGAAAGTGTTCTGATTTCTTTGGTCATATTTCTTATTATTACTTTACCTTGATACTCTGTATTTTCTTTTAAAAATTCCTTTAAATTTAAGATATTCTCTGACGGCTCACTATCATGCTGTGCAATATCAAAATGACTTACTCCAGCCTCCATTAAGCGTTGAAATTCTTTGATACCCAAATAATCAGCATTTGTATTAACTATTATAAAGGCGTGAGGTAATTTTTCCCTCGCATATGCTATAAAATCATAGATACGTTTATCAAGTAATGGCTCGCCGTAAAAATTAGGGGTTATCTCTCCATGATAATTAAGCGTTGAAAGCTCGTTTATTAAATCCTTATAAAGATTAAAATCAAAATGCTCAGTTTTTGGCTGTGTAAAGTGATTTGGACAATAGGAACACCTTCTGTTACAATAAGAATTCATCTCAAATTCAACAGCAGAAGGCATACGATTACTGAGGAATAAATCCCAATAAAGACCCCTTAACCGCTTATTATGTATCCATTCAAATGGATCTCTGCCAAAAGAGCTTTTAAGAAAATTATACCCTAATTCTTCGTATATACCTTTAGATATTTTACTTATATAATTCATATTAGAGGTTTATTGTATCAAATATTGATGTAATTGTATAGTAATTATAATTTATATATATTTTTCCTAAGTCCAATTTTACATATCATAACGATTTTATTTATACTATCAACATCATACATAACTCTCCAATCACCTATCCTAAGTTTGTAAAATCCTGTAAGATTACTTTTAAGAGACAAAAGATTTATATTTTCTATATTTTCTGCAAGCCAGTTTATTTTATTAATTATTCTTTTGGATAAAGTCTTATCAATTAAAGAAAGGGTTTTTATTGAAGAAGGAAAAAATTTAATCTCATACATTAATTATATTCCAAGAGATTTTTTTACTTCTTCTAAGGTTAAATATACGCCATTGCCTATTGTTTTACGAGCTTCTATAAGTTCCGTTTCAACCTCAGGCCTTAACTCTAATCCATAATCAGGGTCAATTAATTCAAGTACAGTTTCTTTAATTAATTCTTTAAATTCAATTATTGTTAAGTCACTAACTTTTACTTTTTCTAACACTTGAGTCATTGAATTCACCTTTTAAATAATGTATTATATTTTAATATATTATAACATAGATTTAATATATTAACTTTCATATTCTAAATCTTATAGAAAAAGCCAATCAATCCCAAACCTGCTCATGAGCAAGGGCAGTTACTGGATTAAAAGTGATTTCTCTTTCTTTTGCAAATATATAAAGCAAATAATCTTCTTCAATTAACAATTTATCTTTTTCTTCGTCCATATAATAATCTCCTAATACATCACATATCCAAAAACCGCATCATATCTTCTGGATTACATTCCTTTATATCGGCATTTTTGAATATCTTTATAATATATTTAACTAAATGCCTTCTTTTTTCTATATCACTTGAATTAAAATCCATATAACATTGACTAAACAATTCTCTAACACTATTATCAACCATATTTATCTTTATTTCAGGCAGGATATTCTCAATTCCAAGCATTTTTGTAATATTTTCAAACCTATCTTTCTCAATTGACAGGTCTTTTGATCTAATATATCTATGTTTTGGCGTTAGTGCGCCTGTTAATAAACCAAAAAATTGAACTGAACGATTGGAAATGTCATCAATTATCTCATCATATAATTTTATCGCATACTGCTCAACTGGCCGTTTTAGAAATTTCCATTTTTCAACGTCGCTCTTAGCCTTTAGATATGTAGAGAAATCAGAATGACGGGGCTTATGAACTCCAAGCACCTTATCTATACTATAAAGCCGAAATCCAAATCGCTTTATCCTCTTAAATAGATTCCTATCTACAGTACGGCAGTCATTAAATGAAAAAAATCTAAATAGATGTCTCTTCCAAAGCCTAACCGTTCCGCCAACTCCAAAGCCTTCTTCAAAGAGCTGCCCGTATATTACGACCTTAAAAAAACCAGTTTTTTTTGCAGTCTCGTATAATTGTCTGATGGCAGTTGGTTCAAGGATCATATCCGCGTCAACCTGTATAAAATAAGGAGTTTTACATCTATCAGGCATATCTTGAAAGGCTTTGCTCATGGGATACACGTCTTTAATATGTTCGATATTAAATTCGCAGTCCTGTTTCATTAGCGCATCCATACATTCATCCATAGTATCCTCTGCGCAAGAGACAACAAACACTGTTAAATCATCAAGTTTCATATATTTATGGGTCAAGGGGGCTTAGCCTCCTTGCGGGTGTTTGAGGGCAGGGTCTCAGACCCGTTATAAAAACCCTCAAGGTTTTAGTAATTTTCCTCCAACCGCCCAATTTTCATGCTCCAATTCATCAAACGCGATATAAGTAGCGTCAGGCGGTTTATTAGCGATATCAGACAGCAATTTAGTAACCCCAGCAGCGATTTCTTCTTTTTGTTTAACTGTAAGCTTACCTGCGACCCTAATATTAACGTATGGCATGAACGCCTCCTTAGTTTATAACATTAAGATATTTATAAGCCTTAACGGCTAGATCCATGACTGATTTTAGTGGTAAATCATGATTTAAGGCAATAGATTTGCAGTCCTCGTATTCTGGCGAGAGATTTATAATATCCCCCCCGCTCTTTGAGACCTTCATCTTTATTATCCCATATTCTGTAGAAACATCAACGATCTCTCTTTCAAGCACTGTTCTATCCATAGTTGAATAACGCAGGCCTATAGTTGTGGTCTCGTTAAAGATAATACTTGAGAGAATATCTTTTTTATCAATATTAGTAATGACGGTTAGCTTTGAAGCAGGTCTGACTTTTTTCATGATAATTGGCGTTATATATACGTCAAGTGCACCTGAAGCAAATAATTTTTCCATGACATAACCGTATAAAGTTGGCGACATATCATCAATATTAGTCTCAATCACTAAGACATGATCAGTAGAAAATTCTTTTGACTGTTCATCTCCAATAAAAACTCTTAATATATTTGGGCACTCTGGAAGATCAAGAGTACCTGCGCCATAGCCGATTCGATGAAAGGTCATATTTGGAAATGATTGAAATTCATTAGATATACCGCGCAATATTGCAGCGCCTGTTGGAGTTGTAAGTTCCCTGTCAACTGAAGAAGAATATACCGGCACATCACATAAAAGGGCCGCAGTAGCAGGAGCTGGAACTGGAAGCATACCATGAGAGGTCAAAACATGCCCCCCGCCAAGATTTATAGGAGATACAATAACCTTATCAATCGCCAAAAAATCCAAACAAATAAGTGCTGAACATATATCAACAATGCAGTCAACAGCACCAAGCTCATGCAGATGAGTATTATTAAATAAAGTACCATGAATTATAGATTCTACGGTAAATAGATTAAGAAAAATCTTTGCAGCGCGTTCTTTTATAATACTAGAAATGGTTGAATTATCAATTAATTCCTGAATGTCATTAAAAGTTCTAGAGATTTGAGGAGAATCATTATCAAGTATCACATCAAATTTAACAGCCCTTATGCCGTTTTTCTTGACTTCCCTGCTTTTAATTGTGAATCCAGAGATAAAAAAAGTAGAGAGAATTGAAGATATATAATCAATTGGAACACCGCAGTCAATAAATGCCCCATTTAGCATATCTCCGCTTACACCGCTACTGCAATCGATATAGGCAATCTTCATATTGTGACCTCAAAATATATTATTGTGGATTTGCAGAAAATTGATCAGCAACAACCCACCATTTTTCGTCCTCTTTAACAAGAGAAAACATATCGCGCCCGCACATTTTTATGACCTAACCAGAGATTTCAAAAGACATATCAAAATAATATGTCACGATTGCAAGGTTATTATCGCCAAAAATCTCAATCTTTGGATCAATCTCTTTCCAGTAATTTATTTTAGAGATTTGAGTAAAATTCTTCCATGAAGCAACGCAGGCATCTCTGCCTTCCAATCTCAATTTATCAGTTGGAGAAATTGCAACCATATTTTTATGAAAATAATTTTTCAACTCATCCGCATTATTTTCAACAGTCCACAAACGATTTAAATTCTGAATGGTTGTCCATACTTGTAGTTTAATATTAGTTTGATCCATTTAATTTTACTCCTATATTATAAAAATATTTGATAATTATAACATGTCATAAATTATTTTATTGTTATATTATTTACTTATGCTATAATAAGTTGATTTTAAAGCCTTGTAAGGTTTGGGGGCTCAGTTCCCATCGGTGAAATTTATTAAAGGAGCAGCATCAACATGAAGATAATATTAAAAGAAGATGTAAGTAATCTTGGGTTTATTGGCGATACGGTAAATGTAGCAGATGGTTATGCGCGCAATTATCTCTTCCCTAAAAACCTAGCAGCAGTAGCAAATCCTAGAAATATTAAGGTCTTTGAACATGAAAAAAGGATTATCGTTGAAAAAATAAAGAAATTAAAAACCTCAGCAGATGATATGGCATCTAAACTCACTGCCTTAAATATCGTTTTAAAGGCAAAAGTCGGAGAAGAAGGCAAACTCTTTGGGGCTATCACAAATAAGGATATTGTTGAATACCTTGCTGAAGCTGGTTTTGAACTTGACAAGAGAAAGGTAATCCTTGAAAACCCTATAAAAAGAACAGGCGAACATTCCTTTAAGATAAAGATTCATCCAGAGGTTAGTGTAGCTTTAAAGGTTCATGTTGAAGAAGCATAGTTAACTGATTGTTCGTAATGCCCTCTCAAAACAAAAATCACCCTCTTGTTGAGCGGTGTGGATTGAAACATGAAACAAATAGAAGACACAATAGATAAACTGCCCCCGCAAAATCTTGAGGCTGAACAGACCGTGCTTGGGGCAATTATGCTTGAAAACACAGCACTTTATAAGACTATAGAGGTTCTCAAACCTAATGAGTTTTACAGAGAATCCCATAGAAAAATCTATAAAGGGATGCTTGAACTACTGGAAAAAAACGAGCCTATTGACCTTATCACCTTATCTGATCATCTAAGAAAAAAGAATGAACTTGAGGCAGTTGGAGGAGCGTCTTATCTTTCTTCACTTGTTAATTCTGTCCCGACCACTGCTAATGTAGTATATCACTCAAAGATAATCAGCAGTCAAGCTGTCATGAGAAGTCTGATAAGCGCAGCTACCGATATAATATCTAAGGTATATGAAGGACAAAGCGATGCGGATGAGATGCTTGATTTTGCTGAAAAAACAATATTCGCCATATCAGAACAAAAATTAAGCACATCATTTACTCCTCTAAATACATTAATTAAAGACAGTTTTGAACATATAGAGCAGCTTTATGACAGACGGCATATTATCTCAGGGATACCTTCAGGATTTAAGGATTTAGATGAACTTACAACAGGGTTTCAAGAAGGTGACCTAATAATAATCGGCGGAAGACCGTCAATGGGAAAGACTGCATTATGCCTAAATATTGCGCAATATTCTGCAAAGGAATCTAAGATGCCAGTGGCAATTTTTAGTCTTGAGATGTCAAAGAGACAGCTTGCGATGAGAATGTTATGTTCTGAGGCAAATGTAGATTCAAACAGTATTAGAAAGGGCATAATAAAAAAATCAGATTGGCATAAATTGACATCAGCAGCAAGCAATCTTGGAGATGCGCCAATATATATAGATGATTCATCAGATATTACAGCCCTTGAGATGAGGGCAAAGGCAAGGCGTTTAAAACTTGAACACGGTCTTGGACTTATAATAGTTGACTATCTTCAATTAATGCGCGGGCGCGGTGGGGCTGAAAGAAGGGAGCAGGAGATTTCAGAGATTTCAAGATCATTAAAATCACTTGCAAGGGAATTAAGTGTGCCAGTAATAGCGTTAAGTCAATTAAACCGTGCAGTAGAATCCAGAAAACCAAAACCTATCCCCAATCTTTCTGATCTAAGGGAATCGGGTGCAATTGAGCAGGATGCTGATCTTATCTTATTTTTATTTAGAGAAGAGGTCTATAATAAAGAGGCAGAAAAAGGAAAGGCAGAATTAATTATCGCAAAGCAGCGTAATGGACCAACAGGAGAGATTAATCTCTCATTTATTAGTTCGTCAACCAAATTTGCCAATTATGCACCAGGCGATTATACCGTACCTGAATATGAAGTAGATGAAGAGACTTTTTAATAAATGGGTCAAGGGAACGAGTTCCCTTGCGGGAGTTTGAGGGCAGAGCCCTCAAAAGGGAGTTTAATAAAATGAACGAACTAGAAAAATTAAAGAAGTTATTACATCACTGGGCTGAGCATAATGAAGAACATGCTGCGATTTATAAAGACTGGGCGGTAAAGGCAACAGAGTTAAACCAGATAGAGGCATCAGAGATATTGAATAATATTCATGAGCAGACCAATAATATGACAGATCTTTTTAATAAGGCTTTAAAATCCTTATCTGTGAAGTAGAGATATTTACCAAAGCCTTAATAATTTGATATAATGTCACAATAATTTAATATAGGAGGATTACAATGCCAAAGAAGGTCGGATTATTAACTGCTGGAGGGCTTGCACCTTGTTTGAGTTCTGCAGTGGGGGGTTTAATTGAGCGTTACACAGAGATAATGCCAGAGGTAGAGATAATAGGATTCATAGGCGGATATGATGGGCTGCTTAGGAAGAATTTTATGAAGGTAACGGCAGATGTAAGGTCAAAGGCGCATCTCTTACATGGATTTGGTGGAAGTCCGCTTGGAAACAGTCGTGTAAAGCTGACAAATGTTGCTGACTGCGTTAAAAAGGGACTTGTAAAGGAAGGCCAAGACCCTTTGCATGTTGCTGCTGAGAATCTTAAAGAGTTAAAGATTGATGTGCTGCATACAATTGGCGGTGATGATACATCACTAACTGCTGCAGATTTAGCAAAATATTTGAAAGAAAAAGGTTATAATCTAACGGTTTTAGGACTGCCAAAGACAGTAGATAATGATATTATTCCGATAAAACAGTCCTTAGGGGCATATACTGCTGCTGAAAATGGAGCAAAATTCTTTGCAAATGTCGTAGCAGAATCTTCTGCAAATCCAAAGATGCTGATAGTCCATGAAGTAATGGGCAGAAGCTGCGGGTATCTGACTGCTAAGACTGCAGAGGATTATCAGACTTATCTAAAGAGCCGCGAGTTTATAGATGATTTTGGAATTTCAAGAGAGCATTATGGAGTAGATGCAGTATTGATACCAGAGGTTGAATATGATATTGATAAATTAGCAAAGCATCTAAAGGCACGTATGGATAAATATGACTGCGCAAAGATATTTATATCAGAGGGCGCAGGCGCAGCAGGTATAGTAAAAGAACTTGAATCAAAGGGACAAGAGGTTCCAAGAGACGCATTTGGACATGTCAAACTTGATAAGGTAAATGTAGGGCAGTGGCATGCGGATGTACTTGCCAAAAAGATTGGAGCTGGAAAGACATTGGTACAAAAGAGCGGATATTTTTCACGTTCAGCGCCAGCAATATTAAAAGACCTAATGTTGATTAAGTCAATGACTGATTTAGCGGTAGAGATTGCAAAATCAGGCGGACAGGGCGGTATTATAGGTCATGATGAAGCTCAAAAAGGGATTTTGAGGGCTATAGAGTTTGACCGCATTAAGGGCGGTAAGGCGTTTGATATAAAGGTTGGTTGGTTTAAGGATTTATTAAAAGAGATCGGACAACCTAATTTCTAAAGTGTAATAGACTTCGTGTTTGTAGGGGCAGCCCTTGTGGCTGCCCCATTAACATAATAAGAGGACAGAACTATGGCAGAGGTAAGGGTAAAGATAGATGGGATGAGTTGCCAGCATTGCGTTAATAATGTAAAAAAGGCAATTGATGCGCTTGCTGGAATAGTGTCTTCTGATGTTACTAAGGGACTGGCGGTTATACAGATAGATGAAAAAGCTGTCTCAAAGGCGAAGATAGAAAACGCTATTATTGATGCTGGGTATAAGATAATTGGCTAAAGGGATAATATGTTTTCATGAATATCCTTATATGTCCATTCTGTCAAAAGCCCCTTTTTAAAAAAACTTTTCCAAGATAAGCTATATTATTACTTTATATGTTATATAGATCATTTGAGGATTTTTAAAACGTGGGTTTTGACCCTGCCCTTAAATATTTGCAAAGGAATGACTTCTGTTAAACTCATGATAAAAGCTAAAGGCTATCTATAAGCTCACGTAATTTATTTATTTCATGTTTTTTTAAGATATTCTTCATAATATTTTTTATTGTTGGTTTAGCTCGACAAGGCAAGACAATCAATTAAACCGTTTAAAGCTTGGGAAAAAGAACCAGCACAATATATCAAAACTTGATGTACAAAATCTTTTATTGTCATATTCTTCCCTCCTAACTTTTTCATTAATTTAAAAATTTTACTTGAAACATTCAATAAAAATAAAATTGAAAGCCTTGCCAAAATGTCAACCCTTGTCGGACTAAACCAACAATATTTAATTAGACCATATTTTATATAAATATTGTTAATCCGCATTTTTTTAACGATAAATCAAATTAAAATATATCTGAATCATTTAAGGAGAGACTTGATTGACTTTTAAAGATTTTTCCCTAACTTTTTTTAATGCCGTCCAAAAATCAAAAGAAATCCTAAAAAAATTATTAGTACTCATGCCTAATGATTTAACTTTTTTCCGCTTCTCTTTTTAGCCAGCAGCAAGGCGAGTTTACCGAACCAAAATCTCAATCCGTTTGGGTCAATGATATATTAATGCAATAGCCTCTAATATTGCTCATATCCCTTTAAAATTTTGTCAAAGTAACAAATCTATAGAAATCACATACTGTGCGGGAGCAGGTGTCCCAAAGGGCAGGGTCGAAGCCCACGTTCTAAAAAAGCTCCTTAATATTTAAACTTTAAGTCTATTTATAAACTTATAAGTCGAGTTTTCTAAATATTAAGAACCATTCAACTTTAAATGTTGAAACATTTAGGAGCAAGTCACAGACTTGCTCCCGCGTCAGGGTCTGAGACCCTGTCCATTGTGACGCCTGCTGCCACACGAAACACCAAAGAACTTGTAGGGGTAACCCTTGTGGTTACCCTTTGGGCAGGCACAAGACGTGCCCCTACTAAACCCACAAAATTAAGCATCTCTTTTTTTATCTTGGACAGATGTGGTCACAGACCTGCTCCCGCATCAATTTGGCATTCCTTGAATTGTTTCAGGGTTTGCCTTTTTTTTATTTAACATAATTCATAAAGGTCAGGATTTAACAAAATTGCAAAAAAAAACTAATCAGTTATAACTTTGCGATTTGTTATTCTTAATAATCTTAAGGTAATTAAAAGGTATAAAAAACACTTTTCAGGTTCGACTATTTAAAATCAAAATCTAAACTTACTCTCTTCAACCAGTCCATTTTTATTATATATAATCGTAGCAGTCATCCTCTCACCCGGAAGACAGGTATAGACAAGGTCTTTCCATTTAACAATAGTTTTATCGCCATCTTTATATACCCAAACATATGGAAATTTTGTAAATCCTAATAAATTTTTGACCTGTCCCATATCCTTTGATAAAAGTATCTCAGGCTCTGACTCTGAATATTTATAAGTATCAAGCACTATAACGCGTTTTAGGAATAAATCCACTATACCTGTTTTTAGTACATCCTCTGATCTTGACACAAACCACCACTTAAATACTTCAGCAGGCATTGGTGTAACTCTATATACATATTCATTCATAGATCTTCGCAATAACTCTTCTGCCCTGTTTTTCAAATAATATCTGCCATCAAAATAACCTATCATTAACATGAATGTTATAAGGGTTATTACTAAGGTTTTTTCTTGTTTTAAATATCTAATAAATAGTGATATAAGAAGGATTACTATAAGATAAGGATCAAATATAAAAGAAAGATCAAACGAATAACTGTTAAAATCAAGCGGTGAAAATATCTTAATACCAAATTCCTGCATCAAATCCATTAATAAATGAAATCCATATCCCAGAAATCCTATAAATGAATAATATAAAAAACTCTTTTCATATCTATATTTTGCAAGCGTTCCAATTAAGATAGGCACTATTATAAGAGAAAATAATCCATGCGTTATCCCTCTATGAAAATGTAAAAATGTATCTGTTCCAAATAAAAGATATATATAATCTATGTCAGGTAAGATTGAAGCAGTTACGATGACAACCAAAGCCTTCTCTCGTTTAAATCCTAAGCCGGATATTAATATCCCAGTTAATATATGCGCAATTAAATCCATAACTCAATAGGGTATCATAAATGTTAAGTGAATTTCATGCTTTTGTATTTTAATTTTTACACACTTAAGTAATAAGTTTTATAATATATTATGGAAAATACGATGCAAAAGATAAAACCTATATTAATTATTTTAATAATATTTAGCATAATCTCATTAGTATTTGCTAATGATACAGCAAAAGCAGCGCAAATTCAAGTTTATTTCTCTCCAGATGGCGGATGCACAAACGCTATTGTAGATGAAATATTAAAGTCTAAGAAAGAGATATTGGTTCAGGCATATTCCTTTACATCTAAAGAAATTTCTAAAGCCCTCATTAAAGCAAAAAAATCTGGAGTTAAAGTTGAAATAATATTAGATAAATCAAATGTGGATGCAGCAGCAACATCGAACCTCAATTATAGCTCCGCTGATTTTATAGCTCATATCGGAATACCAATTTATATTGACGATAAACATTCTATTGCTCATAATAAGATCATGATTATTGATAAAGAAACCGTTATCACTGGAAGCTTTAATTTTACATGGTCAGCCGAAAAATACAATGCTGAAAATCTATTGATTTTGAAATCAGAGGAAATGGTTGATAAATATATCAATAATTGGAATATCCACCGCAGTCATTCATATATTTATAAAGGTCGTTAAGCCCTATTATCTTTCACATTTATCCGTAGTTAATCTAAAAATACATTGCGATATTTTTTTGTTGACAAAAAGTACATAATGTACTATAATAATCCATAAACAATAAGACCTCAATTGGAGGCAGTTTAGAAAAATTTAACCTTCTGTCAGGGTAAATTGACAGGTAGCGGTACACCGCCTAAGGGGTGGGAAGCCCCTTATAAATTATATTTATGTTATAAATCAGGAGTTTATAGAATGCTGGCAGGATCATATATACAAAATCGGAATATTAATGTTAGTCGTGTAACGATTAAAAATATCGCTAAAGGCAGATATTGCAAGGTATGCGGTGCTGAAATGGATGGAGCAATTGAACGTAGTTGTAAAAATAATCGTTGTTCTCAGTATAGAGGATATTTATATCATACAAAGTGCGGGATATGCGGTGAAAAACATATTCATTGCGCCTGTTAAAGGGTTGAGTAAGTAAAGTGTGTCTTCTCCTCAAAAGGTCTAAGACCTCACAAATGGTCTGAGACTCCTTCAAGGGCTGTCGTCAATGATTCCTCCATTGAGGACAGCCCTATCTCCCTTGATGGAGATTAGAGGAAATCAATGAGTGTGTTATTGCCCATTTTATCTACTGGCACTCGCAAAGGGATTTTTAAAACTGTACAGAGACCCAGCCTTTAAACTAATTATTTAAAAAATGAGTAGGGGGATAGATTATAATCTATCTTATAATCTATTCTAATTGACAATAATGATTTTAGAACTTTAAAATGAAGGTAATTGTTGACTTATTTTTGTTTTAAGCCCTTTAACTGTATTAAAATCACCAAAACCATCCCAACCGAAAGGGCTGAATCTGCAACATTAAATGATGCCCAGTGATGCCCATATACATGAAAATCTAGGAAATCTACAACAGATCCCCTTGTTAATCTATCAATCAGATTTCCCACTGCCCCGCCTATTAGTAGACAATATGATAATGACAGCAGCATCCCTTGTTTTTCCTTGAAGATTAATATGGTTAAAAAGATTATAACTATTATTGAAAGAACTATAAATATAGGATTGCCAAGTCCCTTTAAAGACCCAAATGCAGCTCCAACATTTTGGATATTTACTATATTAAAAAACGACGTTATCTCAATAGAATCATTTAAAGGAATATTAGTTACTATAAGAGACTTTGTCGCTTGATCAAGAGCTGCAATAATTAAAACAGCGAAGATTAAGATGATTCTTTTTCTAAACATTTTAACTTGTCATCACATCATGGCATCTATTACATAAATCAGGATAATCCATAAACGTTCCAACTGTTGTGCTGACGTTCCAACATCTTAAACACTTTCCGCCTTCTGCCCTTGTTATGCCTACCTTTAATCCCAAGAGATCATCACTTTCATATTCTTGACTTTCTATTGAAAATAAAACTTCTGAAACTATGAATAAAGTCGGCAGAAATCCTTCATATTTTTTTAATAATGAAAAATGCGGTTCTTCTGCAAATATTGTAACCTTTGCCTCAAGTGAATTGCCAATAACCTTTTCAGCGCGTTTTAGCTCTAACGCCTTATTGACAACATCCCTTATCTTTTTAAGCTCTAACCACCTTGTATCAAGTTCCTCATCTATAAAGCTGGTATCCACATGTGGGAAACTGGTTTGAAAGACACTTTCATCTTTATTAATATACCCATATACCTCTTCAGCAGTAAACGAAAGAATTGGAGACATTAATACAGTTAAGGCATTTAATATTTCATTCATCGTCCATTGCGCAGCTTTGCGATCCTTACTATTTTTGCCAAACGTATAAATTCTGTCCTTTAAGATATCCAAATAAAATGAACTCAGATCTACTATGCAGAAATTATATATCCTGTGAAATACCTCATGAAAATCATAATTTTCATATGCAATATCAACATGTTTAATCAGTCCGCTAAGCCTTGACATTGCAAATCTATCTATCTCAAGCAGGTCTGCTTTATAATCTCCACCGTCAAAATCACCTATATTTCCAAGTAAAAATCTGCATGTGTTTCGTATCTTCCTGTATGCCTCTGTCAGTCTTTGGATTATCTCTTCTGATATGCGTATGTCATTTCTATAATCCTCTGCAGCAGTCCATAATCTTAAGATATCAGCGCCATTTTTCTTGATAATATCTTGAGGGGCAATAGTGTTTCCAATGGATTTAGACATCTTTTTGCCCTTGCCGTCTACTGTAAAGCCGTGAGTCAAGACGGTCTTAAATGGGGCGCATCCCTTTGTGGCAGTAGAGGTCAGAAGTGAACTCTGAAACCATCCTCTGTGCTGATCGCTTCCTTCAAGATACATATCTGCTGGGAATGAAAGCCGTGTATCATCATCAAGCACTGCGCCATGACTGACCCCTGAGTCAAACCATACATCAAGTATATCCGTCTCTTTTTTGAAATCTCCCTTTCCGCAAGAACAAATGTATCCCTGCGGCAGAAGTTCAGCAGAGGTTAGCTCAAACCAGATGTCTGCGCTTTTTTCTTTAAATAATCCAATTATCCTGTCAAAGACATTTTTATCTTCAACGATCTTACCGCAGGACTGACAGGTAAACATTGCGATAGGCACGCCCCATGAACGCTGTCTTGATATACACCAATCAGGGCGGTTTTTCATCATTGAAAGTATTCTATCTTTACCCCATGACGGCACCCAGTTTACCTTTTCTATCTCTTTTAGGCTGTTTTCTTTTAAATTATTAATCTTCATTGATATAAACCACTGTTCTGTAGCCCTAAATATAACAGGCCTTTTACAGCGCCAGCAATGCGGATAGGAATGAGTAATATCTATATGTTTTATCAAGGCATTTTTTTGTTTTAGTATTTCAATAATTTCCTTATTAGCAGAAAACACAAATTTTCCTTTTAGTTCTCCAAAATCTAAGGTAAACTTGCCATGCTCATCTACTGGGGCATAGATGTCTAAACCATTTTTTAGCCCGACAATGTAATCGTCTTCGCCATGCCCAGGGGCTATATGAACAATCCCTGTACCATCTTCAACAGATACAAAATCTCCTGCTACAACTTGAGATTGGCGGTCTATAAATGGATGAGTTGTTATTGTTCCTATTAAGTCTTGTCCTTTGATTCGGCTTACAAGTTCGCCTTCTATTCCAATATCACTTTTGAGTCTTTCTATTAGATCAACTGCCACAACATTATAACTATCACCTTTTAAAATCCCGTACTCAATATTAGGATTTACTGCAAGGGCTAAGTTTGCTGGAAGAGTCCAAGGTGTTGTTGTCCAGATTACTATATATAACCCTAAGTCCTTTGCCTCACTGTATATATTATTAACTGAATCGTCACTGACCTTAAATTTTACAAATACAGAAGGTGACACCTTATCATTATATTCTACCTCTGCCTCCGCTAGGGCAGTTACGCAGGATGAACACCAATGTACAGGTTTTTTGCCCTTATAGATTCCGCCAGTCTCATAGAACTTATAGAATTCCCTGATAATCGCAGCCTCGTATTCATATTTCATAGTAATATAAGGATCCTGCCAATCTCCCAATATCCCAAGCCTTATAAACTCATCTCTTTGTATATCAATATATTTTAAGGCATATTCACGGCAGAGTCTGCGTATCTCTGTGATAGATGCTTCGGCCTTTTTACTGCCAAGTTTTTTATCTACCTGCAGTTCTATCGGAAGCCCATGGCAGTCCCATCCCGGAACATATGGGGCGTGCTTCCCCTTTAGACGCTGGTATTTTACAATAATATCTTTGAGGATTTTATTTAAGGCATGGCCTATGTGAATATTCCCATTTGCATATGGAGGTCCGTCGTGAAGTATATAGGTCTCTTTGCCAACTCCTTGTTCCATTAACGTTTGATAGACCTTTTTCTCCTCCCACTTTGACAGAATCTCAGGCTCTTTATTTGTAAGATTAGCCTTCATTGGAAATGCAGTCTGCGGGAGATTTAGCGTATCTTTATAATCTTTAGAATCATTTGTCATGGTTTATTAAACTACTCCTTTATGGTTAAAACTCTTTCAAAGAATGAGGGCTCTGCCCTCAAACTCCCGCAAAGGGATTTTTGAAACGGGTCTGAGACCCTCCCTTTGAACCCATTAATAAAAGCTAAAGAATTTTCTCCATAGATATTCCATTAAGCCTTCCATTTCTGTTAGCTATAAGCCTTTTTTCAGCCTCCTCTGCCCAAATCTCACCAATGTTATGATCAAGGTTATCAAGGCTCTTTAATATATAATTCACAACCTCAAACTTTTCTTTTGGTTTTAGTTTGAGGGCTTGCTCTAATATTTCTTTTGCCATCATATTTTTAACATTTTTTCATTTTCAATTGTATAATTTTCCAGTTTACCAATTTTCAATAAATTGAGTCAATCGTATACTACTAAAGACTTCTGCACAACTTAAAAAGAACTATAAATATATATGTTTTAATAATGGGTTCAAAGGGACTAGTCCCTTTGCGGGTCAAGGGCAGAGCCCTTGGGGGTTGTTAAGGGGCTGAGCCCCTTAAGATTTTAAGCTGAAAACTTCGTTTCAGCAGGGGTCTTACCGCATGTTATCTTTATCCCTCTATCAGGATTAGTTCCAATATGCATTAGAATCTTATATATAGTCTCAACCTCATCTGTTTCCTCTATAGCCTTAGCAATTTCAAGGGCATTAAATGGCCGTCCAGCATTTGCTTTAAGATAAACAAGTGCCTTATTTTGAAGCGTTATAACCGTTCCAGCAGCCTTTTTCCCTGCCTCAACTCCTGGCTGATGGTAGGCATTTATATTGATCAAGGTTGCATAAAACCCAGTTGCCCTTTCGTATAATGCTATCAGTACGCCTATTGTAAAAGGGCTTATCTCTTTTACCGTTAGAGTCATAGACTGCCTTCCGTTTCCATATAGAGCCTTCTGAGTCCCAAGAAAAAATGCGCTTAGATAATCCCCTGTTGTAACTCCGCTATCTACATCCATTGATTTATCTTTTCTATCAGTTAAGACCTCAATAAATGTAACAAAGAAATTATTCACTCCGTCTCTTAACTGCTGAATATATGCGTGCTGGTCTGTTGTGCCTTTATTGCCGTAAACTGTTATGCCTTGATTTACAATATTACCATCAACGTCTTTTTCCTTACCCAGTGACTCCATGATTAATTGCTGGAGGTATTTTGTAAATAGTGAAAGCCTGTCTTTATAAGGAAGAATAACCATATCTTTTGAACCGCGTTTGTTAGTTGCATAATACCACATAAGGGCAAGTATTGCAGCTGGATTTTGCATTATTGTCTTTGAGCGCGTGGCAGCGTCACATGCGCTTGCTCCTTTACAGAGGTCATCAATATCTATGCCTTGAAGGGCAGCAGGGAGTAGTCCTACAGCAGAAGTTACAGATGTCCTTCCCCCAACCCAGTCCCACATTGGAAGTATTGTTATCCATCCATCATTTTTTGCAGTTTGGTATAGTTTACTTCCAGCGCCAGTGACAGCAACCGCATGTTTAGAAAAATTCAGCCCAAGTTTCTCATAGGCTGCCTTTGCCTCAAGCATTCCATTTCTTGTCTCAATAGTGCCTCCGCTCTTTGATATTACAAGCGATAGAGTAACATTAAGTTTATCCCCAATCTCTCCAAGTACATAATCCATTCCGTCAGGATCAGTATTGTCAAAAAAATACGGTTTCATTTTATTGTTAGGCTGTCCAAGGGCATTTGCAATAAACTGAGGGCCTAGGGCAGAACCTCCAATTCCAATTACGAGGATATTTTTAAATGGAATGTTACCTTGAGAAAGGATTTTGCCGTTATGTATTTCGCCTGAGAATTTCTTTATAGCATTAAAGGTTGAGTTTATCTCGTCTTTTAACTGTTGATTTGGGGCAAGGGCTGCGTTACGAAGCCAGTAATGACCAACCATGCGATTTTCATCCTTGTTAGCAATTACACCGCTCTCAAGGCTTTCCATATCCTTAAATGCCTTATCCATATTGTCTTTGATGCCGTTAAAAAAACTGTCATCAAAATTCATACGGCTGATATCTATCATTAAACCCAAATCAGAATTATTATAAAAATATTTTTGATAACGAGACCATAACTCAGAATTATTCATCTTAAAATCCTCCATTAATTGAAATTTATAAAGTATAACATTATACAATATTTGAATACAATAAAAAGACCTCTGCATAACCTAAGAAAGAAGTTGTTTATTAAAAATATCTAGCGCTTCAAATGATTCCCCCCTCTCAAGAAACGGGAATAAAAGTAGTTGTGCAGAGGTCTCGTTGATTCAATTTAAAACCGTATTTCGTAAGGATAAGTTACATGCAGACTAAACGTTAAACAGGGCTGCCCCTAAATTTCAATGAATATATATTTTTATCAGCTCAACTTGAAATGACACCCCTTTTCAAAACTTGAATTTAAAAATTATACGGAGTTATTTTTATGACTGCAATTAATTATAAGGTAGTTTATTAGGATAATTCGTCTGTATTAATTATGGATTCTCTCGTATTTTTTGAATTATTAATGCAGTTGCAGCCCCATTTAACGCCCCGCTAAATATACCTATCAAGATAATCAGTGGAGCAATCATCAGCATTGCATTAAGATTATGGATAAATAAAAAATACGCTGTCCCAAGCTGCGCAAGATTATGAAATAAAGCCCCTATCAAACTTATCCCTATAGGACTAAACAACCGTCCAAATAATGTATAAAAAAGCCCCATAAATAGTGTCGCACTAATGCCAGCAGTCAAACTCATTATAAATGCAGGACCTAAAAAAGTCCCTATAATCATAGACCCAATTACAATCCTTATAATTGTCACAAACATTGCTGCCTTAAATCCAAAGAGAATTAGTGTTGTTAGGGCAATTATATTTGCAAATCCAAACCTTAACCACGGAATAGGCATAGGGATAAACCGTTCAACACCGTGAAGGGCTATTGCGTATGCAGCTAATACTGCTATTCTATATTTATCCTGAGATTGCATCTATTACCGCATGGTTATTTTTGATATTTTTGATTATTATTACAACTCTATTTGGGAGACAAATAATTGATCCCCTATCTATCCATCCTTGTTTTACACATAATTTGTTTTGACAGTCTGCATCTTTGACCCGTACCTTTTTATCCTTTATCTCTACTAATAGATGTCTCAGATCTATCACCTTGTCTACATCTATTGGCAGATTAAATTGCTCTATATTATTGACCTCTATGATTACCCTGTTTCCATTATTTGTCTCTCCGCCATAGACATAAAACATCCCGCCAATTGAAAGTATAAGCAGTAATATAAATAATAAAAAATCACCTATTCGGATTTGTGGTAATAGCCCAAATTTTAAGAAATCAAGGTTAGTTTTTTTTATCATTTGGAACGATTAATTTTTTGAGATTGTCTGTTATATATATAGAACCATCAGAATAAACAAAATATGCCATTAGTCCCATCTTATTAACAAGTTCAAGCCCTTTTTTTGGCCCAAGAACAAAGACCGCAGTATCTAAACCATCTGTAATTATACCTTGTTCATTTACTAATGTAACGCTTTGAAACCCATTTGCAGGATACCCTGTCTTTGGATCGAGAATATGATGATACCGTATGCCGTTTATTATAAAAAATCGCTCGTAATCCCCAGATGTTGATACTGCCAAATCTTTTAGAGAAAGGACAGCTATTAAATCATCAAGTTTTCCGCGTGGAGCCCTTATTCCAACCAGCCAATTGCTATTGTCAGGTTTATTGCCAAATACCTTTAAGTCGCCTGCGCACGATACTATCCCTGATTTTATACCTGATGCCTTTAGCGCAGCCACTGCCTTATCTGCTGCGTATCCTTTCGCAATTCCGCCAAGGTCTATTGCCATACCTTTTTTTCTTAGTTTTATTGACATGTCATGGTCATCAACTATTATATCTTTGTAATTTACAAACATAAGTTTTTCTTTGATTTTGTTAAGAGCAGGTAATTTAGGGGAAATATGCGCGTCAGGTTTGATAATATCAGCAATATCCCATAGATTAACTAAAGGTCCTATGGTTGGATCAAATGCACCGTCAGAGATTTGAGCAGACTTAATAGCTGCGTTAATTAATTGATATGTATCTGTTGATACCTTAACGAAATCAATTCCTGCAGAGTGGTTTATCTTTGATACATCGCTGTCAGGAGAAAAAGAACTGAGCGATTTATCAAGTCTTTCAATTACAGAAAATGCGTTGTTTATTGCGGTTTCGGCTTCTTTTTCTGAAGGGCTGACAACGGTTATTGTAATAATTGTATCCATCAGGATACGAAATTTTTTATAAATCTTTTGTTCAGGCTGCCTAGAACAGGAATTTATTAACAATATTAAAATAAGGATTATCTGCAGTTTTTTAATTGAAGCAATATTTAACATATTGAAATAATAACATACCATTAGTGAAAATTATAAGAGAAAAAATGAAGGCAGGGGGGAATATTTTTGCGGGAAGTGCAGTCTTCCCGCATGAAGTCAATATTTTCTACGCTACTTTACGCTCTTGTAAAAAATGTCCAAGTTCAATATCAAGACCCATAATATGACCATTAAGCCAGTCTTTTAAAAAATCAAGTACTGCATTGCTTATCTTTACGCCTTCATTATATCTTTCATATAATTCCAGTGTTTGGTCAATCAATTTTGCATGTTCCATTTTATGATCATGGTATTTTGGATATTCATATTTAACCATATAATCTTCTTCAGCAAAAAAATGATACATCGTATAATTAATTAGTTCAGGAAGCACTACGCTGACAGTCTCTTCTCCCTTGCCTTCTACCACAGCATCATAAAGTTCATTTATCAATCTAACAAGAGTCTGGTGATGATCGTCTATTTCCTTTATATGAACCGTTATTTTTTCATCAAAAGTTATGAATGGCATTTATCTGCCCTCCTTTTATATTTATTTAAAGGCGATTAATATAATCTTCTACTTGTTTAGCAGTAAATGGCATTATAAGGGCACCGCTTACCACACCATCTTTTATAGCTCCTATAATATCTGTCCTTGGTACTCCAGCTGAAATCAATAGCAGGATTTTTGTTTTTAAGCTTCTTTTTTTGAGTTGACGTGCAAATTCAATTGGTGACTCATTCTCAAGTGATGAATCTAATATTAAGATATTTTCACCATTAGTGATCTGAATCTTTTTTCCTGCATCAACTAAATGATGATGAAATTCCTTGTCAATAAAGCGATTAACATTCTCTAAGGCATAATTAAAATTACTCTTCATCTCAGGTTTTACACAAATATTTACAACTTTCTTAGGCATATAACCCTCCTATATAATTTTAGAATAAATGTATAATAGATAAACTAGACCATCGTTATCTATAATACTGTATTATCAAAAAAAAATAAATGAAAAAATTTATTCGATAATATTATTCTCAAATAATCAATTATATGATTTTAATTATAAATCTAATCTTATGCCCACGTTTATTCCATATTTATTTGTAGTACTGTTAGGTTCTTGCACGCCTGTAGAAGGTACCCCATTAAAAGTTAAAGTCCCAACATTGCTTTGACCATTAGAAGAATTTTCATACCATGGAGTAATTAAAAGAGAATAATCTTTAGATATTGTATAAATAATATTAGCCTTAATGTTTCCACCAACAGCGCTGCCAAGGTTTAAAGCCACATCATTAAAACCTGGGTTAATTCCAGAGAAAAATGCAGTTACAGTACCGCTAAACATATAGCGTAAAGAAGCGTCAATAGAGAAACTTAAATCTCCGTCCTGTTTTATATTGAGAATAACGCCAACTGGCAAATAGTATAATGAATAATGTTCATCATAATCTCCAGGAGTGCTATTAGACATTCCGCGATTCCAAAAAGTATGACCAACTCCAGAATATAATATTAAGATTTTTTTTGAGCCAATACAAAGACCAATATCTCCTTCAAGATTAAAAAGTGTGCTGTTATGGCTAAACGCAAGAGCAGTGCCGCCCCAAGTTCCACCATTATAATCTAAGCTGCCATAGGATAAATTTGTTATGCCGCGTAAGAATAAGATTGAAGAAGAAGGTTGATGGCTAAAAGACAGCTCAATGCCTGGAATAGTGCCTTTTTCTGAATCTATAACCATGCCGCTTTGAATTTCTCTATAGTTTAGATTAGTCAACATTGCGCTGATGTCTAAGATATTCTCACTTTCAGAAGCGCCAGATGCAGTATAAACAGGGATTACAAAGATTAGAAACAACATTAGTGAAAAGAATAAATTTTGTTTTTTCAATTAGAGTGCCCTCCATATAAAAAATAAATAATTAAGTTAAAAACTCTATTTTTTGTATTATAACATAAAAACTTTAAATTTAATCATGCCCCGCGTTTTAATAAATAATTAGCAATTTCCCTTAACCAATGCGCCTTTTCGCGAAATGATTCAATTGATGCAATTGCAGTTTCAATGTGGTCTTTAGCAAGTTTTTTAGAATGAACAAGTCCATAAAGGCTGGGATAGGTCATTTTATTTTTTTCCAAATCTGAGCCTTTTGGTTTGCCGAGTTCTTCAGTTGTAGCAGTAATGTCTAAGATATCATCAACTATCTGAAAGGTCATCCCTATATTTTCGCCGTATATCTTCATTGCATATAGCTCACTGCCTTTAATCCCTGATAATATTGCCCCTGTCATTACAGATGCCCTTAGTAATGCTGCGGTTTTATTAGTATGTATATATTTAAGGGTTTCAATATCTGGGGTCTTAGATTCCGACATAATATCCATTACCTGTCCAGCGACCATTCCGTCAAGCCCTGCTGCAGAGGAAAGTTCTTTAAGGGCTTCAATTAATAGGCCGCCATTAACGGTAAAAGAAGAGGTATACATATAAAATGCCTCAGTCAATAGGGCATCTCCAGCAAGAATCGCCACAGCCTCGCCATAGACCTTGTGATTTGTTGGTCTGCCGCGTCTTAGATCATCATCATCCATTGCAGGCAGGTCGTCATGGATGAGAGAATATGTGTGAATTAATTCAATAGCAGAGGCTTGAGGCAGAATATCTGTATAAACCCCGCCGCAGGTTTCATAAGCAGTCAGACACAAAATTGGTCTTATTGCCTTACCTTTGCTAAAAAGGGAATGATTAATTGAATCAGATAAAATCTTAGGGGTGACAGATCGTTTAACAAAATATTGCTTTAAATACGTCATTATCTCTGCCTTTCTATAAGAAAGGAATTCCTTTAGTTCCAAGTCTTCACTCCCATTCTATAGTTCCGGGAGGTTTTGAGGTAATGTCATAGACTACCCTGTTTACCCCCTTTACTTCATTAATAATGCGGTTAGAAATATCACCAATTACTTCATAAGGAAGTTTCGCCCAATCAGCAGTCATTGCGTCAACGCTCTCAACTGCCCTGACAGCAATGGTATATTCATATGTGCGCTCATCTCCCATTACTCCGACTGATTTAACAGGAAGCAGCACTGCAAATGACTGCCATAGTTTTCTATATAGACCAGCTTTTTTTACCTCTTCAAGCACAATAGCATCTGCTAAACGCAGGATTGTCAGCTTTTCCTCTGTAATCTCTCCTAAACATCTAATGGCAAGTCCAGGCCCTGGAAATGGCTGGCGGTAAACTATCTCTTCAGATAATCCAAGTTCTACTCCAACCTCTCTGACCTCATCTTTAAATAATTCGCGAAGGGGTTCAACGAGTTTCAGCTTCATTATTTCAGGCAGACCGCCGACATTGTGATGAGATTTAATGGTTGCAGACGGCCCCTTTACAGAGATACTCTCAATAACATCTGGATAAATTGTCCCTTGTACAAGGTTTGTAACATTAGGAATTTTTAAAGCCTCTTCCTCAAATACCTCTATGAATTCTCTGCCTATAATCTTTCGTTTTTGTTCAGGGTCAGTAATGCCGTTTAATTTGGTTAGAAATCTATCAATTGCATCAACTACAATAAGATGAATATTTAAGTGCCTCTCAAAGGCGTCAACGATCTTTTCGCGCTCATTTAATCGCAGGAGTCCATTATCAACAAATATGCAGGTAAGCTGCCTTTCTACAGCCTTATGAACCAAAAGGGCAGCAATAGAGGAATCCACACCTCCGCTTAGTGCGCAGATTACATTTTCACTTTTTACTTGGTCTTTGATTTTATGAATTGAATAATCTATAAAAGATGAAATCTTCCATGAAGGCTTGCATCCGCAGATATTTTGAACGAAATTTTTAAGAATGAGACTGCCGTCGTTTGTATGGGCAACCTCTGGATGAAATTGAAGGGCGTAGATCTTTCTTTCTACATTAGCCATCGCAGCAAAAGGGGAGTTTTTAGTATGTGCGATAATCTTGAAACTTGGAGGTATGTGTGATAAGGCATCGCCATGACTCATCCAAACGATTGAACCTGAAAGACCTTTTAAGAGAGGAGTAATAGAATCAATCAGAAGTTCAGCCTTACCATATTCCCTCTTGCTTGATCTGGCAACCTTACCGCCAAGAAGATGTGCAATCAACTGCATTCCATAGCATATGCCCAAGATTGGGACATCAAGGTCAAATATCTTAATATCAGGCATTAGGGCATTAGCATCTGTTACGCTTGATGGACTGCCAGATAATATAATCCCTTGAGGATTGAACCCCTTAATTTTTTCAATTGAGGCATTAAACGGAAAGATCTCAGAATAAACATGACCTTCCCGAATCCTGCGGGCAATAAGCCGAGTATATTGAGAGCCAAAGTCTAATACTAATATCCTGTCGTCAAACATTATATAATATACTTTATTTTGTGTGTAAGTTGCAACAATTGTGATTAATTAACAATAACCCCTTATCTGCCGTGACATTTTTTATATTTCTTAACGCTTCCACAGTAGCAGGAGACGTTTCTTTATTTAAAAGACCTCTGCACAACTATTTATTTTTTAAATTTCCATTTTGAAAAAGGGGAATTTTTAAAAACATCATATGCCGCCAATTCTTAGGTTATGCAGAGGCCTTACGTAGGGGCATGTTCGCTCTGAATGAGAAGCACTAAACTACAAAAAAAGAGCAGCCACAATGGCTGCCCCTACTGTAATTCATCTATAAAAATATTTATTCTTAATTAACTATACTTTATTTTATGTTTAGGTATTATACCGATTCCACATTCATCAATATGAAGTTTATATCTGTCATTAACATTATCAAAACCAAGTCTTGTGCCTTCTTTAATCACATTATTTTTATCTATTATTACATGATTTAATTTACAGTCAGCCTTTATATGACAGTCCTCAAAGATTATACAATCATTAATCTCTGAACCTTCTTCAATAATAACTCCGCTTCTTATAATAGAATTTTTGATAGTCGCATAATCAATTATAACCCCATCAGTTATCGTACTATTTATTATTGTACCGCCGTTAATCTTTGCTGAAGGCAGTCTTGAAAGACTTGGATGAATTGGCCATTGATAATTATGCAGATCAAATAAAGGTTCTGCACCTAGTAAATCAACATGCGCCTTCCAATATGCGTCAATCGTTCCTACATCTCTCCAATAAGCCTTTTCTTCGTGAGGTTTCATGCCCGGTATTTTATTTAGAGAAAAATCATAGGCATAAAGAGGTTCTTTATTAACCAAAGACGGTAATATATAACCACCAAAATCATATTCATTTTTCTTTTGAGAATCCGCTAACGCCTCAAAAAGCGTTTCAATATTAAATATATAATTGCCCATCGAAGCATATGCCTTCGTTGGATCATCAGGCATTGGAGAGGGATTCTTTGGTTTTTCTTCAAATCTCTCAATCCTGCCGTCTGCTTTTGTTTTTATGACTCCAAAAGCACTTGCCTCTGATAATGGCACTGGTCTTGCCGCAACAGTAACCTTTGCGTTATTTTGTATATGAAAATCCAACATCTGAGCAACATCCATACGATATATATGATCTGAACCAAAGATCACAACATGGGTTGGATTATGTGTTTTAAGAAGATTTACATTTTGAAATACAGCATCTGACGTTCCTAAAAACCAATCATTTCCCTTAAGCATCTGAGGAGGCACCACAGTAATAAATTGATTTCCAGATACAGAAACCTGATTCCAATTTTCTTGTATATGCTGAATCAAAGATTGAGATTTATATTGTACAAGTATATACATAGAATAAAAGCCAGAATTAACTATATTACTTAGCACAAAATCAATAATTCTATATCTTCCTCCAAATGGCACAGAAGGTTTTGAGCGTTCAGCAGTTAATGGAAAAAGTCGTCTGCCTTCGCCTCCAGCAAGTATAAATGCTACAACACTAGTCTGCATATTGTCTCCTTCTTCTCCTTAATCTCCGTTGTCTCATTAAATGGTGATCCCAACGGGGATCGAACCCGTGTTTCAGCCTTGAGAGGGCCGTGTCCTGGCCGCTAGACGATGGGACCTATTTTACATAATTTTGGCTGGGGAGAGAGGGCTCGAACCCCTACAGGCAGATCCAGAATCTGCTGTCCTGCCATTAGACGACTCCCCAATATTTTATCTTTAACTAAGTTTTATTATACATCATAAAACCCCTTTAATATTTAAATATTATTATACACTGGATATTTTTTACATAATGCCTTAACGCGCGATTCTATCTTTGTAAGCGCTCCGCCTTGTAAGCTCGTTTTAAGGACTTCATCTATTATATGCGCTGTTTCAACTATATCTTCAGTCTTAAAACCCCTTGTTGTCACAGCAGGAGTTCCTAATCTTATACCGCTTGTAATAGTTGGAGGTTTATTATCAAATGGGATTGAATTTTTATTTACCGTTATGCCTGCCTTATAAAGGAGAGTCTCTGCAACAGCTCCTGTAATATCTTTTTTTCTTAGGTCAACAAGCAGCAAATGATTATCTGTGCCATTTGTAAATATATCATAACCACACTTTATCAACTCATTACTAAGTGTGCTAGCATTTTTAACTATATTTTTTTGATATTCAATAAATTGCGGAGTGCTTGCCTCTTTTAGTGCAACCGCCTTTGCAGCAATAACATGCACTAGCGGGCCTCCTTGTATGCCCGGAAATATATTTTTATCAATAGTTTTTCCAAACTCTTCCTTGCACATAATCATACCGCCCCTTGGACCTCTAAGGGTTTTATGTGTTGAGGTTGTAACAAAATCCGTAAATGGAAATGGAGAATTATGAATACCTGCTGCAACAAGCCCTGCAATATGGGCAATGTCTGCAAGTAAATAAGCGCCGGTTTCTTTTGCAATATCTGAAAATATCTTGAAATCTATAATCCTTGAATATGCGCTTGCCCCGCATATTATCATCTTTGGCTTATGCAGTTTGGCTAATTCCCTAACATTATCATAATCTATAAAACCCGTATCTTCTCTAACTCCATACGAAACGACATTATAAAGTCTTCCTGTAAAATTAACCTTTGCCCCGTGAGACAAATGCCCGCCATGACTAAGATTCATGCCAAGTATTGTATCCCCAGGCGACAATATAGAAAAATACACCGCCATATTCGCTTGAGACCCTGAATGCGGCTGGACATTTACGTATTCAGCCCCAAAAAGCGCCTTAGCCCTGTTGATAGCAGCAGATTCAACTACATCGGCATATTCACATCCAGCATAATAACGCTTGTATGGATAGCCCTCTGCATACTTATTTGTAAATACACTGCCTTGTGTCTCAAGCACTGCTAAAGAGGCATAATTTTCTGATGCTATCAAAACGATCTTATCATTTTCACGATTTATTTCATTTTTAACAGCTTGATAAATATCTGGGTCTATTTCAGCTAAATTTTTAAATGGGTTCTGTTCATTAAAAGACTTCATAAAACTAATCCTCTATATCTCGAATTTTACATAATCTGTTATCATGTCTTCCACCTTCAAATTCTGTACATAACCAAATTTTTACAATCTTCTCAGCTGTGAAAATATCAACAATCCTGCTTCCAATCACTAATACATTTGAATCATTATGAAGGCGGCTCATCTGGGCAGTAAAAATATCATGACATAATGCAGCCCTGATTCCTTTATATCTATTTGCGGCAATAGACATTCCTATCCCAGTCCCGCATATCAATATACCTCTATCAACTTCATTTTTTTTGATTGATGAGGCTACCTTTTTAGCAAAATCAGGATAATCTACAGAATCATTATTATCAGTGCCAAAATTAATTACATCAATTTGCTCATTTTTTAACAGGGTAATTAATTCGTTTTTTAACTCTACCCCTGCATGGTCGCATCCAATTGCAATTTTCATAAAAGGTATTTTTTATATAATGCCAATGTGTGTGAGATGACAAATTCCTTATTAAATTTAACAGTCTATTATTATAAGAGTCTTAAATATCCTTGTCAAGTTGGATTATTATAAAAATATTATTCAATGATAACCTTATAGGTTTTGATAGGACGATGGAAGCCTTTAACCATTTCAGTTTTGAATTCAGCACAGTTTATATCGTCTTTGACAAGCGCCCATGTCTGATGACTGATTATTATTTCACCCGAAGGACAGATTCCCTCAAGCCTTGAGGCGATATTTACAGGCATTCCAAATGCAGTATATTGAGCGCGTTCATTAGAGCCAAAACTTCCTACTGTAACAACCCCTGTATTTATCCCACATCTTACCAAAAGCGGAAACTCAATCCCTTGTTCATACCATTTAGGCTGGAGTTCCTTAATCTTTTTTTGCATATCAACTGCCATTTTCACGCACCGTACTGCATGATCTTTATCAGAGGTAAAATCAGGCGCGCCAAAAAATATATAAAGCGCATCTCCTATAATATTTGCAAGCGTCCCATCATATTTGTTTACAATCTCCTGCATATTTGTCAGATATTCATTTAATAATCCTGCCATATCTTCAGGCTCAAGGCTGTCAGTTATTGAGGTAAATTCCTTGATGTCAGAAAAAAATAAGGTTAATTTACATCTTTTTCTTTCTGATACATCAGTGACCTTTTCATCTAAAATCTTCTGAACAAGCGAAGGGGCGACATATCTTGCCATCGCCTTTTGCGCCCTTGCAACCTTCTTCTGCTCATTTCTTAATTCAAGGGTACGCTCATCAATCATTGCCTCAAGTTTATGATTAAACATATCCAGTTCAACCACGTGTTTATAAGATTTTAACGATGCCACAACCGTTGTAAAAAGCCGCTGTGAGGTAAGATCACTTTTTTCCTTATAGTCGTTTATATCATAGTTAAGGATAACCTCTTTTTGCGGGGCATGTCCAGGCTGACCTGTTCTTAACACAATCCTTACGAGAAGATTTTTTAGGTCATTTCTGATATTTTTTACAATAGTAAGTCCTGCATCATCGGTTTCCATAACTACATCAAGCAGGATTAACGCAACATCAGGATTTTCCTTAATCTTAGCAAGCCCCTCTTTAGATGTAAAGGCATAGATAAATTCTAATCCCTTTCCTTCAAATATAAAATCCCTTAAGGCAAGTTTGGTAACTCTATGGACTTCTTCTTCATCGTCAACAATGAGAATTTTCCAATTATTTAAGGAATTCTCCTGTCCTGATTCTTCTTCATCAGCAAAAAATATCTCTTCTTCATTTATTGCGGGTGTTTCATTCATAGTTTTATAAAATTCATAAATTCTGATACTATAATATATTAATCAATATATAATATAAAATCAATGACTTTAATCAATGAAATAAATAATAATTTTTTATTGAAAAAATTTAAGCTAACCTGAGATAATATCATTTATATAACCTTTTTTTGAAACATTCTTGCTTTAATTATCTTAAAAATGTTTATATAATTAAGAAGATGCCTAAATGTTCTTTGCGGGGTCATACCTGTTGGTAACCCAATAGTTTAAACCATTACATAAAAATGTTTTACTTGAGGTGATAATTGTGAATACAGTACATATTATTGACGTAACGAATAGAGACGGCGTTCAGACATCCAGAATACTCCTTCCAAAACTTTCAAAGACAATGCTCAATGTTTATCTTGACGAAATGGGCATCTATCAAAGCGAGATTGGATTTCCTACTCTTAAACACGAAAAAGATTATATTAATGCAAATCTAAAACTATTTAAAAAAGACGTAATGAAAAATATACATCTTGAAGGCTGGTGCAGGGCAGTTCCAGAGGACATCGAATTAACAATGAAAAATTGTCCTGAGATCAAACATCTAAATATCTCAATGTCAACATCCGCAATCATGCTCAAAGGCAAATTTCAAGGACAAAAAACATTCTCCGATGTACTTAGAAGTATTACAAAGGCAGGTAAACTTGCAAAAGAATGCGGGATTGAAACCCTTGGTATAAATGCCGAAGATGCATCAAGAACAGATTTAAAGGATTTAGTAGAGTTTGGTCTAGCTGCAAAAGAGGCTGGAGCTGATAAATTTAGGTATTGCGACACCCTTGGCACAGAAGACCCAATTACTATGTATGAAAAGATTAAATTCTTATCTGAAAAGATTAAATTTCCAATTGAGATGCACTGTCATAATGATTTAGGAATGGCAGAGGCAGTATCTATTGCAGGGGCAAAGGCAGCAATTGAGTCTGGGTTTCCAACCTATATCAATACTACGATAAATGGTTATGGCGAAAGGGCAGGAAATGCAGACCTTGTATCCATTCTCTTAGCCTTGATTTATTCATCATGTTTTAAAGAAAAAACCCCTATTGGGGAACGCGTTAATCTTAAAATGGCTTGGAAGATTGCTAGATACGCTTCCTACGCATTTAATCTTCCAATTCCTATAAATCATCCTGGAGTTGGTGCTAACGCATTTGCTCATGAGTCAGGTATTCACGCTGACGGGGCTTTAAAAGACAGAAGAAACTATGAATTATATGACCCTGAAGATGTTGGAAGGGGCGGAGAACCTGATCTTATTTATTCAGGAAGGGTTATCACAACAGGTGCTTACGGCGGGATTAAGGGTTTCAGACATGTATTTGATAATCTTGGAATTTCTTTTAAAAATGACGAAGAGGCAAAAGAGATCTTAGAGATAGTTCAATATGCAAATCTCCATACTCAAAAGCCTTTAACTGATGATGAACTTATATTTATCGCCTCTAATCCAGAAGAGGTTAGACAGATTTTAAGGGTTGAGGTATAAGACAATTTATAAGTGTACCTCTACAAGCTATATTATAAGTGGTTTATTTAATAATAGATTTAGAAGCAGGTGCCCTTTGGGACACCTGCTCCCGCATTTAAGGAATTAACGAAAAATCCTGTTCCCCATATTTATGATTGAACTATTAGGTATAAGCTACAAATGGCAGCACGCTTTGTTGTAGTTATATTATAAAAATTATTCAAATCTTAAAAATAGATGTAAAGGAGTCAAGGTGGCAATCTATAATATTACTTTAATTCCAGGTGACGGCGTAGGACCTGAGATTACTGATGCCGTTACAAAGATTATTCAAGCAGTCGGAGTTGATGTTAATTGGGATATTCAAGACGCTGGTACAGATGTGTATGAAAAAGAAGGAACACCCCTTCCACAGCGAGTTATTGACAGCATCAAGAAAAATAAAATTGCTCTAAAAGGTCCAGTCACAACTCCAGTTGGAACTGGATTTAGAAGCGTAAATGTTGCCTTGCGTCAGGAGCTTGATCTTTATGCCTGTCTCCGTCCTTGTAAGACATATAAAGGATCGCGTTCAATATATTCAGATGTAGACCTTGTTATTGTGCGTGAAAACACAGAAGATTTATACTGCGGTATAGAATTTAAAAAAGACGATGCTGAAACTTTTGAATTAATAGATTTTATTGCCAAAAAAACTGGCAAATCCATTAGATCTGACTCTGGAATAAGTATAAAACCAATCTCTATCTTTGGGACTGAACGTATTGTTAGATTTGCCTTTGAGTACGCAAGGAAAAATAATCGTAGAAAGGTAACATCTGTACATAAAGCAAATATTATGAAGTTTTCAGACGGTTTATTCCTTGAAGTCTCAAGAGAAGTAGCAAAGGATTATCCAGATATTGAGTTTGAAGACAAGATTATAGATAATATGTGTATGCAGCTTGTACAAAAACCAGCATTATATGATGTATTAGTGCTTCCAAATTTATATGGTGATATAGTATCTGATCTGGCGGCAGGATTAATTGGCGGATTGGGACTAGCTCCTGGTGCAAATATTGGAAGTGTTTATGCAGTGTTTGAGGCAACTCACGGAAGTGCTCCAAAATATAAGGGATTAAATAAGGTAAATCCTATGGCAATGATGTTATCAGGGATTTTGATGCTTAGACATATTGGCGAGGGCTGCGCAGCAGACCATCTTGAAAAGGTAATCTCTGATATAATCGCTGAAGGAAAGGATGTCACATATGATATGAAACCAACTCCTGATGACCCTACTTCTATTGGAACCGCAGAAGTAGCTGATGCAATTATAAGACGACTCTAAAACATACCATAACATAAGAAGTAAGGAGAATGAATGCTTCAAATACAATCAGTTTTTCGTGTTATCATATTGTCTATAATTTGTCTAACTGGTTTAAGTATATTCAGCACAAATATTGTATCTGCTGAAGTTGGATGCGCTTATAGCAATACAAAATGGAGCGGTACTCTGTCAGGGATTCAATGTGACGGGACACGGGCTAGTGGAGAGTGGACTGCTGTAATAGATAATAATTGTGACTTCATACTTGGGCAAAATGTAAAAGGCAAGGTCAATGGAAAAAAGGTAAGTATTACGATACCTGCATCAGGCACTTGCGGTAAATGCTGTGAGGGTTCAGTATATGAGGCTACAATAACAGACGGCTCAATCCTTGACGGTAAATTTTCTGGTTCACAAAGCGGCACATGGCACGGATTTGAATCAAAATCATTTACTTATTGGGAAGGAGTCTTTCACTCAAATGGTAATGGAGCAAATGTACCTGCTGAAGAATTACCCTTGTTAGCTACAATAGACAAGGAAGGCAACTTAAAGGTATGGATGAATGGAAACTCAATATTAACAGGCAAAAAAATTGGCTCAACTGTATCTGCTAAGTTTGTTGATGTTGACGGTTTGGGAAGTTTTGAGATGAACGGCACAATAACAGGCAAGACCATGTCTGGAGTTTGTTCTGGAAAAAGAAATGGAAACACCAGTGGAAATTGGGAGTTAATACAGGTTCAAAAATAATCCATCTTTAATATTAATTATAAGGGCAGATATTATGCCTGCCCAGAATTCTAATAAATTGCTATTTATATAAACGGTCTCAATCCAGAATTAGACATATTAAAGAAAACTTCTCTGCAAATATTCTTAAAAAGGCAGCCTCTGAAATAATTGCAAATGGTAAGAATGTGATTATTAATACTAAGACATAAAAACAGGACAAAATTCCATGTCAGAATTAATAAAACGCTCAGAAAAACGCTTCCGTTTTATCTTTGAAGAAGGGCCAATAGGTATGGGAATCGTCACCTTAGCCCATAAATTTAATAGAACAAATAAGGCTCTTTCTGAAATATTTGGCTATACAGGGAACGAATTCAAGGACATCTCCCTCTCAGATATATTCCATCCTGATAACGCCTCTGATTATTTAAATCTAATAAAACTTGTTCGTTCTAAAGATATCCCATTTTATAAAGTTGAGGGACAATTTATTCGTAAAAATAAAGAATCTTTCAATGGCTCTTTAAATATTTCACCTGTGTTTGACGATAATGAGCTGATGATAAGCTATCTTTTAATAATAGAAGACACATCTGAAAAAACACTTGCGCAACAAAAACTGGAAAAGATTTATGGTCTGCATAATCTGCTAAATCAATTACTAAAAGTTCCCTTTCAAAACAGACCAGCTATAGAACAATTAGAATCCATACTGGCTACTATGTTAATATCTTCTAATTTTCATTCTTGGCCTGCAGGGGTTATATTTTTGATGGATGAAGATAATTCTGACTTATTAACTCTTTCAGCTTCAATTGGTATACCTCATGACGTTAAAATTAGATGCGCTCAGATAATGACAGGGGGCTGTGTTTGCGGAGAATGCGCTAAAGATGGCAATCTCAAATTTTATACTAAACATGACTGTAATACTGCATGTTTTAACGCATATATGAGAGATGAAAATGTTGCGTTTTATACTGTTCCCATAATCTCAAGGATGAAGGTACTTGGGGTATTAACTATATTTATGATCAGTGACAGCGCAAATGAAAAATATGTACAAGATTTCCTTGTTGCAGTATCTAATGTACTTGCAGGAATTATTGAACGAGACATTGCAGAAACAAAGATTAAAAAATCCCTTGAAGAAAAAATGGTTCTATTAAAAGAGATACATCACCGTGTAAAAAATAACATGCAGATCATATCCTCTCTTTTATATCTGCAATCTAAATATGTCAAAGATGAATATTCAAAGAATTTAATCCTTGACAGCCAAAGCAGGGTTAAATCAATGGCATTGCTCCATGAAACCCTTTATCAATCAGGAGATCTCTCAAGATTAAATTTTAAAAACTATTGTGCAGAGATGCTTACAAATCTATTTGCGACCTTTAAGATTCAATCATCTATTGTAAAAATTACAACAGATATAGAAAATATTTATCTTGACATGGATACCGCAATATCCTGCAGCCTTGCCTTAAATGAGTTGATTTCAAACTCTTTAAAATATGCCTTTCCAAATGGTATAGAGGGTGAGTTATTTCTGAGTTTTCATGCAGATGGAGACGATCAATTTAAGATTGTTCTTAAAGATAACGGAATAGGGCTTCCAGAAGGAATAGATATAATGACAACACATTCTCTGGGGTTACAGCTTGTTCATGATTTAATTGTAAAAAAATTAAAGGGAAGTATTGATATAATAAGAGACAATGGCACAACATATAATATCATTATTAAAAAGCTCATTTATAAACAAAGAGTATAGATAAAATTAAGGGGGGCATAATGTTAAAGGATAACAAATTAAAGGTATTAATAGTTGAAGATGAGATAATAATTGCCAGAGAAATAGAAGACACTCTTATAGGTTTAGGGTATTCTGTGCCAGGTATTGCATCTTCTGCAGATGAAGCGCTCTCAATGACTGAACAATTCCGTCCTGACTTAGTGCTTATGGATATAATAATTGAAGGCGATAAAGATGGCGTTGACGCAGCTTTAGAGATATATAATAAATATAAGATACCTGTAATATATCTTACAGCACATTCAGACCTCAGCACACTACTTCGAGCAAGGAAATCCCTTCCTTATGGTTATATAATCAAACCTTTTACAAAGAGAGATATGGTAATTTCTATTGGGCTTGCATTATATAAGCATAAGTCTGAAATGAAGGAACGTATTATAGCTTTAATGATTAAACTCCTGCTTGAACCAATTACATTTAATGAAAAACTAAAACGTGTTATGGAACTGCTTCATACTCTGCCTAGACAGTTTAAAGATGATGCAGGATGCGTATATGTAGTCAATGTTGAAAACATCTTGACAATAGCCTATCAAATTCCATCAGTTGGCTGTGATACTAATATATGCTTAACTATACCAATGGGGAAATGTTTATGCGGAAGGGCTGCTGAGACTGGAGAGATTATAATTTCCGAAAAAATGGATGAACAGCATGATATACAAAGCACAGATAAAAAACATGGACATGTGTGTATACCATTTAAACATAATGGCAAGACCTTAGGAGTCCTTAATCTATATACAAAAGAAGGATATAAAAAAGATGATTCAGATACTGATTTCTTTAATTCAGTAGCAGATATATTGACATTAATCTATAATATGGAATAAAGATAATCCAAGGGGCTGGGAGGGTTTGCAGCCCCTTGGATCATGAAATAAACAATTAATTTTTACTGTAAGGAAGTCCTTCAATCTCAAGATTTTCCATACTTCCTAAGACATATTTACCGCCTCGCTGTACATCTATCTTATCAAGATGACGATAAAGATCATTAAATGAACTTGCCTTGACCTTTGTCTTTAATTTAATAGTCCATGATACTGTATATTCCTCAGATTGTACATCAGTATTAGTATTTTTATTTACGTCCATATTCACTACTTTATATCCCATTTTAGCCTCCATTTATTTATATTTCTTTTTTTAATCTCTGTTAGATACTTTGCAATTTATATGCCATAGGATTTGAGGCATAAATATACCCATAAATACTGAAAAAAGCGATAAATGATGATAGGAATAATTTTCCAAATGATAATTTTTTGACTGATGTCAATTATCTGTTCTTAAACCTATTTTTATTTAAAGATGTTATAATAAAGGAAAATATTTTGTCACGGAGTAACGCGATATGGAAAAAAGCATTGAAGTCTTATCAGATGAAAGGCGTGAGTTTCACCCTAAAAGTGATTATTCACAAAGCTGCTTTATAAAATCCAATTCTCAATATGAAGAAATATATAAAAAATCTATCTTAGATGCCGAGGGATTTTGGGAGGAAATGGCTACCTCTAATCTCCATTGGTTTAAGAGATGGGATAGAGTGCTTGAATATGATTTCCATATCCCTATGATAAAATGGTTTTCTGGAGGCAAATTAAACGTCAGTTATAATTGCCTAGACCGCCATCTCCTTAATGGCAGACGAAATAAGGCAGCTATTATATGGGAATCAAATAAAGGGGTTATAAGCAATACATATACTTATCAACACTTATATTCTAAGGTTAATCGTTTTGCAAACGTCTTGAAAAAACATGGAATTAAAAAGGGCGACAGGGTGATGATTTATCTGCCTATGATTCCTGAATTAGTGGTATCAATGCTTGCTTGTGCAAGGATTGGGGCTGTTCATAGCGTTGTGTTTGCAGGTTTTAGTTCTAATGCTTTAATGGAGAGGATTAGAGACTGCGGTGCAAAGATTGTTATTACCGCTGACCATAGTTTCAGAGGTGATAAAATTATTCCACTTAAAACCTATGCAGATGAAGCGGTTGACATTTGCGTCACTGTAGAGAAGATTATAGTCGTTAAGTCTTATGAATCAACAGGTTATGATGTTGAAATGAAGAAAGATAGGGACTTTTGGTGGCAAGATGAGATAAATAAAGAGGATATAAAAAATTATTGCGAGCCAGAGTGGATGGATGCAGAAGATCCTTTGTTTATTTTATATACTTCTGGTTCTACTGGCAAACCAAAGGGAGTGCTTCATACAACTGCAGGTTATTTGCTTTATACAGATCTTACATTTAAATGGATATTTAATTGCCGTGAAGATGATATTCATTTTTGCACTGCTGATATTGGATGGATAACAGGGCATAGTTATATTGTGTATGGGCCATTATGCAGCGGGGCAACTTCTGTTATGTTTGAAGGTATCCCAACCTATCCTGACCCGGGCAGATTCTGGAGTATTGTTGATAAATTTGGGGTTAATATCTTTTATACTGCCCCTACTGCTATAAGGTCGCTCATGAAAGAAGGTGAGAGTTGGGTTAATAAGCATGATTTAACATCATTAAGGTTATTGGGAACTGTAGGTGAGCCAATTAATCCAGAGGCATGGATGTGGTTTCATTGTCATGTTGGTAAAGGTGAACTGCCTATAGTTGATACATATTGGCAGACAGAGACTGGAGGGATAATTATTTCAGCTTTACCCGGAGCAATGACCCTTAAACCAGGGTCTGCCTGTAAACCATTCCCTGGAATATTGCCAAGGATTGTAAAAGAAGATGGATCTCCTGCTGGGAAAAATGAAGGTGGTTATTTGGTAATTAAACATCCTTGGCCTGGGATTTTAAGAGGTATGTTTGGGGATGTTGAAAATGAGAGGACTAAAGAGGTATATTTTTCAAAATTTCCCGGTTCTTATTTTACAGGAGACAGCGCAAGGGTTGATGAAAATGGTGATTTTTGGTTGATGGGGCGTATTGATGATGTCATAAATGTATCTGGTCATAGGGTTGGGTCAGCTGAATTAGAATCAGCACTTGTAAGTCACGAGAGCGTATCTGAGGCAGCAGTCGTAGGTTTCCCGCATGAAATCAAAGGTGAAGGACTACATGTATTTGTAACCTTAAAAGAGGGAGTCAAGGCATCTGGGGAGTTGAGAAAGGAATTAATCGCGCATGTGAGACATGTGATTGGGCCTTTTGTTGCGCCAGATAAACTGCAATTTACACCAAGCCTTCCTAAAACAAGAAGCGGGAAGATTATGAGAAGGATTTTAAGGAATATCGCTAAGGGTGAGTTTGATAATTTAGGCGATGTCAGTACACTTGCAGACCCTTCAATTATCAAGGATTTACTGGCTAATAAGGATATGTAAGGATGAAGTAATAAGATTATGATTGTATAATAATAACGGCTTTGGTTGACTAAGATATGAATACATTAACAATGATACTCATATCTATATAAAGAAACAAAAAGCAGTTGGTGTATCAGAGGTGCAAGTTGAAACTTTACGCGAATTTATACACGATCAGCTTGTTACCAAAAGTTATCTTGATATGCGCATTAAAGAGCTTGAATTAATAGCTATGTGCGTTAGTAATGTTTACCATTGATAGTCAACTTTTCGATGCCTCTACCTTTACAGCATCTTTTGTTACCTCCTTTTTATGGTACTGTCACCAAAGGACAAAAAAATATTTAAAATGTTAAATTAAAAAAACGGGAGGGCTGAACAAAAGAGCAAATAGTCTCAAAAAATCAACCATACCGCAAAATTTAAAAAATTAATCAACTTTGAAGAGTTATGTAAACCGCTTATCGAGTAATATTCCATAATTGGCACACCTTCCGAATCTGTAGAACAGAGATTTAAGTGTCACCATAGCTTCATACATGAAAAATTACATTTACTTATTCTTACATATTTGATATAAATAGTTTTTTTAACCGCCTCATCTTTAAATGTATTAAATTATTTATTAATACCCTTGAAAATTATATCCTCTCTGCTTTGACCTGTAGAAACTATGACAACAGGAACATTGACTCTATCTTCAATCATTTTAATATAATCATGTGCTTTATTGGGCAGATTACCAAACTCTTTAATCCCTAACACTGGCTTATCCCATCCGTCAAATTCCTCATAAACTGGCGTACAGTTCTCAAGAATACTTATCTCGCTTGGGAAATCAGTTAAAACACTATTTTTATACTTATATCCAGTACAAACTTGTATTTTTTTGAATCCGTCTAATATATCAAGTTTAGTTATGACCAATCCAGTAAGGCTGTTTACCCTTCTTGAATGTTTTAACACCACAAGGTCTAACCATCCGCATCTCCTTGCCCTGCCAGTTGTAGCTCCAAATTCGCTTCCTGTCTGTTGAAGCCTCTGTCCTGTTTCATCCAATAATTCTGTTGGAAATGGTCCTCCGCCTACTCGTGTAGTATATGCCTTTGTTACTCCATATATCTCATCTACACACTTTGGCCCAACTCCAAGCCCGCTCATTGCCCCGCCTACGGAGGCATTTGAAGAGGTTACATATGGATATGTTCCATGATCTATATCTAAAAGCGTACCCTGCGCACCTTCATATAATATCTTCTTGCGTGATTTAATACAATCATCCATCAACACAGTTACATCTGCAAGATAGGATTCAATACGGTCTTTGTACTTCATATATTGTTCAAATATCGCATCAACATCAAATGGCGGTGCATTATAAAGCCTTTCAAGGGTTATATTAACTTCATAGAGGTTAGCATTTAATTTTTCCTTAAATAGATCAGGCCATAATAAATCTGACATTCTGATACCGTTTCGGCTTGCCTTATCCATATAGGTAGGCCCAATCCCTCTACCAGTTGTGCCAATCTTTTTACTGCCCATAGTCAACTCTTTTTTACCATCAAGGGCTTCATGATATGGCATTATTACATGGGCATTTTTACTTATCTTTAGATTGTCCCCAACCTTAATATTATTTGAAGTTAAATCATCTATCTCCTCAATCAATGCCTTAGGATTAATTACAACTCCATTACCAATTATGCAAAGTTTGTCTTGATGCAAGATACCAGACGGAATTAAATGCAGTATGAATTTTTTGCCATTTACATATACTGTATGCCCTGCATTATGCCCTCCCTGAGATCTAGCTACAACCTCTGCACCTTCAGTAAGACAATCAATTATCTTTCCCTTGCCTTCATCACCCCATTGTGTACCAACTACTACGATATTTGACATTTTTTTCCATATCCATATGCTGTTACTGTGGGTTCACATTCATTTATTGAAAAACTGTTTTTCTTTAGACGTAACTTCGGGTTCAAGTTATATACCTTGAACCCGCAGTATTATAAAGAATCTGTGACCCTTTAGATTTTTACAACTTTAACGCTGGTAATGTTCGGTAATTCTTTAATCTTTTTCAATAGATCATCAGAAATATCATCTGTATCAACATTAACCACTGATAAAGCGCCTCCACCCATTGCTTCTCTGCTAAAGTGCATCCTTGAAATATTTATCTTGTTATTACCAAATATTGTGCCTATTCCGCCTATTACACCCGGTTTATCTACGTTATTTACATATAACATAGTGCCTTCTGGAACTATCTCAATATAAAAATCATTTATCTGTATAATCCTATGATCCTTTTTACCAAATAATGTCCCAGAAATCGTAAATTCTTCTTCTTTAGATTTAATTCTAAGGGTTATCTTATTGTGATAATCCCCTGCATCTTCACCTTTTGAAACCTTGACATCAATACCCCTGTCCTTAGCAATAAACGGCGCATTTACAAAATTTACGTTCTCTTCCAGTATAGGGGTTAAAAAACCTTTTAAGGCAGATATTTTTATAGGTTCTGCATCAAAGTTTGCAGCATTACCGCAGAGTTCTATTACTATCTCTTTAACTGGCCCTGTAAAGACCTGAGAGGCAAATCCGCCAAGTACCTCTGCCAAAGAGGCATAAGGCTTAATCTTTGGCGCCTGATCTGCTGAAATAGTTGGAAAATTCACTGCATTTCTTATTGTGCCGTTTACAAGATAATCTACAATCTGTTCAGCAACTGCAAGTGCTACATTGTCTTGAGCCTCTGTAGTAGATGCTCCAAGATGAGGAGTACGAATAATTTGATCGAGATTTAAGAAATCAAAATCAACTGGAGGTTCTTTTTCAAATACATCAAAGGCAGCCCCAGCGACCTTACCGCCTTTTATTGCCTCAACAATATCTGCTTCATTCACAATACCGCCGCGTGCGCAGTTGATTACTCTAACACCTTTTTTCATCTTTGCTATAGTATCTTTATTAATCAAATTTTTAGTCTCAGGATTGAGTGATGTGTGAACCGTTATAAAATCTGATGAAGCATATATCTCATCAAGCGTTACCTTTTTAACGCCCAATTCGGTTGCAGTATCTTCATCAACAAATGGATCAAATGCCAAGACATTCATCTCAAGCCCAATTGCCTTTTTAGCTACCTGTCTGCCGATATTTCCAAACCCAATTATACCAAGCGTTTTATTGAATAATTCAACTCCCATAAACTGTTTCTTTTCCCATTTGCCAGCTGCAATAGATTGATTAGCCTGAGGGACTTTGCGAGCAAGGGCAAACATCAAGGCAATCGTATGTTCGGCGGTTGTAACGGTATTACCGCCGGGTGTATTCATTACCACAATACCTTTTTTTGAAGCTGCAATTTTATCAACATTATCCAGTCCTGAACCAGCTCTGCCGATAACCTTAAGTTTATTAGCAACTTCAATAACATCAGCGGTCAATTTTGTAGCGCTTCTGATGACGATGCCGTCATATTCCCCGATACAAGCCTTCAGCTCATCTTTAGTCATCCCAGTTTTGACTGTAACGTCGAGCCCGCCATTTTTAAGGATTTCAACACCATTTTGTGATAAACTATCACTAACCAGTACTTTCATATATATCTTACTCCTGTTTTTATTAATGGGTCAAGGGAACGAGTTCCCTTGCGGAATTTTTAAGGGCAGAGCCCTTAAAAGGTTACTTCATCAATATTTCTTCAGCCGCCGCAATGCCTTTCCCAAGTGTAATAGGATGGCCAAGTCCTTTCAGTGTCATTTCAATGGCAGCCAATCCTGATATTATATCAAACGTATCTGCATATCCAAGATGTGCTATCCTAAATATTTTACCTTTAGCCTTACCTTGCCCGCCTGCAGTAGTAATTCCATATTTATCTCTAAGTATTTTATAAATCTCTTGTCCATCTATTCCATCTGGTGCACAAATAGCAGTAACTGAATTACTAGGCATTTCCTTAGCATAGAGTTTTAATCCCATAGCAACGATGCCAGCGCGAGTAGCATTTGCTAAACGTTCATGCCTTTTGAATACGTTTTCAAGTCCTTCTTCTTTTAATTGTTTAATGGCTTCATTCAAACCAATCAGGAGTGAGACAGGAGAGGTAAAATTAGTCTGATTTTCTTTGATGTTTTTTAGCTCAGCCTTTAGATTGAAATAAAAATGAGGCAGCTTAGAGGTTTCAGCCTTTTTCCATGCCTTTTCAGATACAGCAATAAATGCTAAGCCTGGAGGAAGAGCAAGACCTTTTTGGGAGCCTGAAACCATAATATCTACGCCCCATTCGTCTGTCTTTAGATCATGGGCAACCAAAGAACTTACTGCATCAACGATAAAAAGTGTATTTTCATAATTTTTTATTAATTTTGCTAATTTTTCAACATCATGATTAACGCCTGTAGAAGTCTCAGTAGCTTGAACCAAAACACCTTTGATATTAGGATCTGCCTTTAGACGTTTTTCTACTTCTTCAATTTTAATGGTATATCCCCATTCAACTTTAATAACATCAGCATTAAGACCATAGCTTTGGCAAATCTCAGTCCATCTTTCTCCAAATTTACCGCCATCTATAACAATAACCTTATCTCCAGAATTAAAAAAATTATTAACAGCGCTGACCATTCCGCCAGTTCCTGTGCTTGTAAGCACAATAACCTCATTTTTTGTTTGAAAAAGCCATTTAAGACCATCCCTAACAGATTGTAAAACAGGTTTAAAATCTGCGCTGCGATGATGAATAATCGGCAAAGACATTGCTTGCAGTGCAAGTGGTGACACAGGGGTTGGCCCTGGTGCAAGCAGCAGTTTTTTTAATGGTTTATTAGCCATAGATGTTGCCTCCTTGAAAATATTATTTGTTTACATTATAACTGCCTGAATATTATAATAAATTTATTATAAAATATAATAGTGCTATTATTTATAAAGGCATTAAAACTATTTTAAAAGATAAGGAAAAAATTAAATATGATAAAGATCATTAATTGTAGTAAAAAGTGTTTCGCTTTTTATCTAATTGTCTTTAATATCTTATCTAACTTCAAGTAGCTGCATATTATTATCTATTTTATATTAATTTTATAAAATAGTGCAATTATATAATTAATAAATTTTATTTTAAAGGAGGTGAAATTATTGAAAAATTTTTTAAGGGGATTTATTATCCTGATTTGTGTAGTTAGTGGTTATTTTTTAGGTCAACATTATGAATTAACTTATTTTCAGGGCCCAATATTCGGTTTACTTTGTGGAGCATTTGTAATAATACTAGAATTTTTGCTGATTAGAGTAAGTATAGGCAGGCTAGCCGGCGGCATTATAGGAATGTTTATAGGCGTTGTGATAGCAACAATTTTAGTATTTCCATTAAAGACGATTTTTATATCTATTGATATTAAATTCTTTTTTATTATTAATGCGTTATTTGGTTATGTTGGGTTATTGATAGGATTTACAAGGGGAGAACGACTGACGATAGGCAGTCTTTTAGATAAATTTAGAGGACGAAATGTTGCTGAAAATATCAAGATTATTGATACAAGCGCTATAATTGACGGCAGGATTGCTGACGTTTGCGACACGGGTTTTGTTGATGGAATCTTTATAGTCCCACAGTTTATATTACAAGAACTACAGCATATTGCTGATTCTGCTGATTCTATCAAAAGAAGCAGAGGACGACGCGGACTTGATGTACTTCATAGAATTCAAAAGATTTCAGGGATTAATGTTCAGATTGTAGATGAAAACTTTCCAAATATAAAAGAAGTTGACTCAAAACTTGTAGCTATTGCCAAGTTAATGAACGGAAAGATCATTACCAATGACTTTAATCTCAATAAGGTAGCCCAGCTTCAAAATGTCTCTGTGCTTAATATTAATGAACTTTCTAATGCCTTGAAGCCGGTTGTTCTGCCCGGTGAATTGATGAAGGTGTTTATAATGAAAGAAGGTAAAGAGGCAATGCAGGGTATAGCATATATGGATGACGGCACAATGGTAGTTGTTGAGAATTCGCGTAAACTCATTGGTAAGAATATCTCTGTAATTGTTACAAGTGTGCTTCAAACTACCGCAGGACGTATGATATTTGCTAAAAGATCGGATGAAGAATAAAAAAAATTACATGAGGGCTCTGCCCTCAAACTCCCGCAAAGGGTCTCGACCCTTTGAACCCATAATTAAAAGATTTAAAGGGTCGAGCCCTCAAGAAATTACTTATGAAGAAAATTGCAATAATCCCTTCCGCTGGTTCAGGTAATAGATTTGGATCAAGTCTTAATAAGACCTTTCATCTGCTACAAGGAATACCTGTAATACTACATGTATTAAGAACCTTTCAACTCTGCCCTGAGATTGATGAGATTATCCCAGTGTTTAAAGAAGATGACCTTGAAAGGGGTAATAGAATCATTGATGAATTTAGAATTACTAAGGTCAAACATATTGCAAAGGGAGGTAAAGAAAGACAGGATTCAATCTTAAATGCCCTTAATCTCATTGAAGACATAAACGCAATCTTAGTAATTCATGACGGTGCAAGACCTTTGATTACGGATAGGCTTATAAGAGAGACAATTTCACAATTGGTAGATTGCGACGGGGTAATCCCTGCGGTTAAGATGATTGATACGATAAAAGAAGTAGAAGATGGGTATATTGTACGAACCCTTGATCGTAATAGACTTCGGGCAATTCAAACCCCTCAGGTATTTTTAGCTCAGACTTTAATCTCTGCATATAATCATACATTAAATAAGGGGTTGAACTTTACAGATGATGCCTCAGTAATAGAAAACTATGGGGGAAGAGTCAAAAATATTGTCGGTGATTATAATAATATTAAGATAACTTCAAAGGAAGACCTAATGTATGCGGATTTTTTGATGAAACAAAAATAAATAACTAATGAAATTATTCATTTACTTAAACCTTTTCGTTCCCATTTATCTTTAGCCTACGCTGTCTTTAAGTTGAATGAGTATAAATGTATCTATCTTGTAAGCAAACTCATGTGAACATCTTGAATTACCGCTTTCATCAAGGAGGCAAACCTTTAATCTGTTCTTATCCTCAGTCTTTGTAAAATATAGATTAAAACTTTCAGTCTACATTCGTAATACTCCCTTTGCAATAAATCATGTGCCAATCAGGATGGATTTTTGCAAAAGCCTCATATATATCGTCTGGATCAGCATCCTCCCATTTTGCACCATTAAATTCATAGTTTTTTGTTTTAAAATAAATATAAGCAACCGTAGTGCTGCATACTAAATCTTTTACATTATTTAGGAAATCTGCAAAATAATGTATGCCTAATAAATCATCTACAAACATACATCCTAATCTGAACCAACCATAATGTATATTTTTTATTAATAATTTTCTTGCACATTCTGCAATTTTTGCATAATCTTTAGAAGTTACAAAGTTAGACCTAATGATTAAGACCTTTTTCCTTTTTCTTATAGTATCTTCTATATCGCTAAATGAAATACCCTTTGATATAGCCTCTATTAACTCGTTTTCATTTACTACCATTCCTACATGAGAATATATATCTCTATCATTTTTTATATCTGATAAAAAAGTTGTTATTAATTTAGAAATTATAGAATTATCCCCCATTAAAACTACATCTCCAACTTTTAGATTTGATGTATCAAATACCTTCATTTTTCCACCTTAAATTTATTCCATGCTTAATATTATAGCATATCACTATAGTCAAATCTGTGACAAAACATTAACTTTTTTTTAACAATAAAAGGGTGAATTATAAATAATGAAGAATAATTAAAATTTTTATTGGATGGTATATTATATTTTGATATTTTAATTAAATCAGAGCAAACACATAGGTCTCCCCCCAACACATTAATTGTATTTTAGCCCTATTCCATAGACATCTTTTTAAGCTGGCGCAATGCCTTTACAGCAAGCCCAAGTTTTTGCACAAGGCTCCTAAAGGTCGGATTTTTACTTAGATTATTTATCCATGAAAGGAGTTTTATCTTGCCTGTGCGTATAAAATCATCGTCTTTATCAATCTCATATATAGTATTTACTCCCTCAGGTCCAAGCCTTGCCAGAACTGTAAGTATATCGGGCTTATTTTTAGCCATTTGTATGAATTCATCTATCTTTTGAGGCTTGATATCAGAATTAATCAACATCTGAATGCTTTCTTCCATCCAAGCCTTTAGATTTTCTGTCATGATTACGTGATAATCATTTTGAGGATTAGCTGTTTGAGAGTTTTGCGTCTCTTCCTGCCCTGTCATTTCATCAGGATTAATATTATTTGTTTCTGAGTTTGGCTCTTGCTGGGGCTTATTTTCAACAGGTATTAATTGTAAAGAGGTGTTTGTTATATCTATTGTATTTATAGTTGAATCTTCATCTGTATAAGAGGCGGTTATTGGTTGATTTTTTATTCTAAGCCTGCCTCTGCTCATCAAATTTTTCTTTTTTTCTTTACTAAGGGACATAATTTATTTATCCTTTTTCTTTTTAGAAGAATGTTTTTTAATTCCGCATTTCTTTGAAATCTCTGCGCCAAGTTTAGTGTAATTATCTATAACATCACCTGCCCTCGGAAAATCAAATACGGTTACACCAGCAATCTGTGCTTGATTGACGGTTTCTCGCTCAAAAACCTTTGTTTCTATTATCCTGTTTGTAAATTCGGATAATTTTTCATCTATAACTTCATTGGTCAATTTTGCTGCCTTCTTTACCCTTGAAAGCACTATAAACCATTTGTTGTCAAGTTCTCCTTCTCTAATCTCATTGACTCTGTGCATAAAATCAGCCAGCCCATCTATTGAACGGCTTGACGGCTCACATGGTATCAAACAATAATCAGAAACAGTCAAGGCATTTTCTACAAGGGGCCCCATTGATGGCGAGCAATCTATTAATATGACATCATATAAATGATCTTGAATCAAATCTGCAAGGGCTTTTTTAAGCCGACGCTCTCTTTGAAAGGTATTATAAAGGGTTTCAGATACATAATTAAGCCGTATAGTTGCAGGGGCAATATATAAACCATCAATATTAGTCTTTATAATTATATCGGAAATCCCTTTTTTTAAAGAGATTACATCTGCCATAGATGGGTCGTCATACCCAATATCTATACCAAGACCTGGGGCAATATGACCTTGCGGGTCCATATCTATTATTAATACCTTATATCCATTCCTCGCAAAATATACTCCAATACCAAGACACATTGAAGTCTTGCCAGTTCCTCCCTTATGATTCGCTATACTTATGATTGCCATATATTCACCTTTATCGTTAATAATAACAAAAGTAAAGGGAGACTGTCAAGATTTGAGTGGATGGGATTTTACTAATTAAGAATAGCTGGATTCCAATTTATTATAGATTAATTATTCTCCTAACAATGAAGATTCATTAATCAAAAGGAACATAAAGGCATTAATTGTAAAAGAATCTTTTATTTCTCCAATAATAATTTTCTCTTTTATATGTTTTATTGGTAACCATTGGCTTTCAATAATACTTTCTTGTATTTCTAATTTAACATTTAAATCTAACGAGTTTATATGAATTAATACTACGCCTACCTCTGAAGCATTATTAGAAGTATTAACGAAAAATGACCCAATAAGTGAAACATTAACGATATTTTTATCTTGAATATTAACTTCTTCACGTAGCTCTCTAACTCCAGCATCAATAAAGCCTTCTGTTTTATCTTTATAGCCCCTTGGGAATTCAAGTGAATATTGATCTATGCCATATCTATATAACGTTACAAGTAGTATTTCATTAAATTCATTAATACAAATGATGACTGAACCTGGGGTCTTAGAATCTTTTTCAATAACCCTTAAATATTTGCCAGTTTTACCGTTAGGAAATATAACATCATTATCTTGCAGTTCAATATACTTATTTTTAAAAATAACATTTATCTCTGTTGTATGGATTTTATTATCTTTGAGCATTAGATTCCTTACTCTTTTTATTAATAATCTCAACAGCAGAGAAGTTTCTCTTTAGTTCTTTAAGATCATCTGAGGATAGCTCAAAACTTCTCAGTCCAGTTGAAAATTCTTCTATTATCTCTTTTTTCTCGTTTAAAATTGATTGCTTAATTTTAATTACTCCACGTATTACTCTTTCTTTTGTTAATTCCATCAAACTGTCTAAAACATTAATAACAGTAGCTATTTCGTTCAATCCAAAAAATTCTGAATGAAGATCAATTATCTTAATTAATATATGTACATTATAATAGACATTTTCATAAAAAGGAAAATCTTTATAATCTGTTTTAATTTTAATGTAAAGGTTTCCTAAAACTGTAGAATATTCTTTAACCGTATTTTCATTCCATTTTAAAGGATTATCAAAAACCTCTCTTTGTTTTTTAATGTATGATTTCCATTCGTCAGTTTTTTGAATCAATACTACCTGAGGTAAAGACAATTTTTCTGTATTAGGTACGTGAAAGGTTTTTTGAGATTTATATATAAGGTTTCCACGCAAAACAGCATCTTTGGTTCCATCTTCATTTGCTAATCTAATATCTTGCCTTAAAGAAGAGTTAAGAGCTAAAGGAGTAGGCATATTTTCAGGCGCAAAGAAGTATCTTTTATGAGAATTTGCCATATTATAATTATATGCCAGATCAATTAATTTTTTTGTTTCAACAACAAAATTTTTTTTATAATCAATGTGCATATCGGCAACAGTTGAATCTTCTTTTACAATCCAATATTTATAATAATCTTCTCTCCCTAACGTTCTATTATTATTAGCAGCAATTTCACTTTTTATCATATAATCACTATAAATATATTTAAGATGATTCATGAAATTCTCAATATTTTGTTTTTTTGTTTTACTATTTAATGAATAAAGCGGATTTATTTCTGAATATATTCGTTCAGTATCTTCTTCGCTTATAAAACGAAACTCATTAAAAAATTGTGAAAAATAACTTTTGAAAATAGAAAATACATCTTTATCATCTGAACAGCGAATATAATTTACATCTGAATCCCTTACCTCATTATCCAAAAAATCAAAGGCTATTTTAAGTTTATTAGGATCAACAAAAGAAAATTGATTTTTATTGATAGAATCACTCTTAAAATTTTTTTCATTAAAAAGAGCAGGAATAATGCGATGTTGATTAAAGAGTTCAATTAATGCCTTTTTATCTTCATCAGAATTATAGAAACTTATAAAAACATCATTATTAAAAAAAGCTATCCTATTAACAATAATCTGTGCAGAATAAATCATACTTCTTATCAATTCTTTTCTTGTTTCATTATAACGTTTTGTTTGATGAGATTTGTCTTCTGGATTAAAATTTTTGATTAAAGATTCAGGAATAAATTGATTGTCTATACATTGCGGTACAAAAGCATATACATCTGTCTCATTATAGCTAATTAGGCCCTTTTCTTTTTCTTCAATTTTATTATTCATGTTTATTTCTTTTCCTTTATTTTTTCTTTTTAAAATTATTATTTCTGAATAAATCTGATAATTTATCATAACATATCACATGTGACAAATTGATGACAAGTTAGACAATTTTTTAATTATTTTTCATTAATAAATCAATTATTTAAAAATAAATATAATTTATACGTTTTTATAACGAAAAACTTATATTTTTATTTTATTTTTTATGCAAAGATTTCAATAGATTAACTAATCCGCCTCAATATTCAACCTATCCCCGCAATAAGCCTTATAATCCTCATCCTTTGGCATCCTGCCAGCCCATTTTGTATAAAATCTTATCCTGCTCTTCCATCCAGAATCTAATCCATAAAATGACTCTTTATAATTATAAAATAGGGCATCTTTTACAATAGAAATCTGTTTTCCAATACGCGTAGCTTTAAGGCTAAGGTCTATCTCTGTCAGATGATTGGCAAGGTCTGAGTCAAACCCAGATATTTCTGAAAACGTATTTCTATCAATAGCAATCACTCCTCCGCCTAAAGCCTGAGCAGTAATATTAGGATCAGTAATCACTACTGGCGTTGAATTAAAATCAAATCTATAGCCAATAGATTCGATACTATTGTCCGTCTTATTAATCTGGCCTGATGCTATGCCTTCTTTTATCTCTAATAACCCGTTTACTTTTACGTTTACTATCCCTGCCCTTATAAATAAAAGCAGTCTTCCAGAACTTTGCTCTGCGCCTTTATTATAAAGCTCTCCTAAATTATTAGAAATATTCGTTAAAATCGTAATATCTCCTGTCAAATCCTCTGCAAGTAGAGAAATTGCAGGATCGCTGACTACTAATATAACCTCCCAATCTGGATGGTCTACATTATCTGAAAGCGTCTTTAATGTTGCAAGCAGCCCCTGAGGGTCATTGCCTGATGCAATGATAAATGAGACCTTACTCTCAATCTTCTCTTTATTATATTCAATAGGCAAAGGGTCATTTTTCAACGTAGTAAACATGTATTCCATAACATTTACTGCTCGATTTACCGCATTGCCGTCTACTGCATAAAATGCGTTTTGAAGGTATTTTTTTACATTTTCTTTAATATCCTCATTGTGACCTTTCCTTAATGCAGACCAATCCCCCGGTTTGACTGCTGTTGCAACGCCCATCTCTATATATATACTATTATTTTGACTAAATGGAGGAACTGCATATAATGTCTTGCCAAATGCAAGTGATTCAAGCGCCAAAGTTGTGCTTCCAAGCACCACACATATATCACATGCCCCTACTAATGCGTAAGAATTATAATCTAACACTATCTTTATAGACGAAGAGATCTCATTAAAGACCCCTTCAATCTCTTTATATGTTGTGTAATTAACATTAGGATGCCACTTAAATACGCATGTATATCCCTCCAAACCCTTTAAAAATCTCTGCCAATATTCCTTGTTTATAACCACGCACCATGTCAAATCTACTAAAAACAGTATCATTTGAGCGTCTTTTTTTACCCCAATATCCCTTCTAACCTCAGCCTTGCTCTTAGGCGAGTTGTATTGCTTTATCGCCTCATCAAGATGGGTATTTCCAACCAAGACCATCTTGTCTCTTGAGCATCCATTAGCGGAAAGCGCGTCAAATGTCGCAGCCCCCCAGAGCAGATCAGCAGTTGAATATTCAGTATGCGCATTAAAACTCAATCTCCCTGCATAATAATCGCCCTCTTGAAAGGTGACATAAGGAATCTGATGAGTATGAGAGAGATAACCAATTATCTTGCCCCAGCGGTTCCTCTCATGAAGGGCTAGGAACATATCTGGTTTTTCAATATTGATGAATTTTTCAATACAGTAATACTCTTCTACTATCTGCGTTATCGTCCAATCCTGTTTTTTCAGACTCCAAAAACTAAACCCATGCCAATTAAAGACTCGATCCAGCCAATCATCTGCTATATCTTTAAACAACGCATCCATCTTGGCATTGATCTCATCATCTACATAATCATTAATGAAACAATATTTTTCACCCTCTTTGATTAGATTTCGTTCAAATGGATAATCCGAGAGCGATAGAAAAAATATAACCTCGCCTCCTCTTTCTCTTATCTGACGAGCTACTGGAAGTAGAAATCTCGTATGATGCGGAAGCATTATAAAACAGGCAATCTTTTTTCCACTTAAATCACCCAATCGGTATCTCCTTTAAAATATTGCTAATACTGATATAATTATTTTTTTTCTCTATAACCTTGTCAATCTCTGACCTTAGTTCATCAATAGTAGAAGTAACGCTAATCCCTTGAGGCATTAAGGTACCCTTAAAACCTCTGTTATGGATTATTGCAGTCTTATCATAAGTTACTGCAAGATTTAAAGCGTTTAGAAAAAATGGAGAGATTATTATATCAGCAGTCATTACAGACTTAGCCATTGTGGTTGTATCCGTTAGATTGATGTCAATGGTTTTTTTATTGGTTAGTTCTTGATCTATTATTTCCTTAACAATCTCTGTCTCAGAGAGATTTCTTACTGTATAATTTCTCTTGATAAAATTAAGGGTCAATTTTACCTTCATACTATTTAATAAAGACAGAACCTCTCGTATTTGAGGCCTATATTTTGCGTGATTTATTAATGAAATATTAAGGGTATCACGCTCTTCTGAAACCCTGTCCAAAACCATATCCATATAAGGGTCTGCAATCAAGGATGTTAGGTATCTGTCTATTGGATGGGTTAACAGGCGAATTTTACTAAGTTCAAGCCCTTTTTTTATTAAAAAATCTCTTTCAAATTCCGATCTCAATATGTAATAATCGCCAAATCTTAAAAACAACATAGGAGCAGTATGAACTGGAAATAATTGAAAAAAGACTATCTTTACCCCGCGGCTCTTTGCCTCTGAAAATAGGTGGGTATAGAAAATATCGTCAATATCAGGCATAGGGTCTTCAAATGATGGAAGCGGGACTAATATCAGATCATATTTCATATTCGGAGTTCTATAGGAATGCGGGACTATATGTCCTCTGAAATCATCAAATGCAGTGACCTTCCAAAATGGGAGATTGGTGTTAGGTATCTTAATATCTATGGTTCGTTGAATAAAGGTTTTAACAAGGTCATCTCTGAATTTAAAGGAATCAGGAAAACTGATTGCCTCAGGCATATAAACCTTGAAATCCTTGTTTTCATTAAGGAGTTCGTCTTTGAGATCGCTTGAAGTTGTGACAACCTCAATATCATGACCGTAGTTTTTCAAAAGCCTTGGCAGCAGTTTTAAACGGTTAGTAGATGTGCTTACGTCCCATTTGCTTAAAGGAATCAGTATCTTCATTATTAAGATTCTATTCTATTAAAAGGGTCTGAGACCCGTTGAAGATTTAAAACAAGTTTTTTCATCAAAGGCAGTTTTGATTTTTCAGATAATTGTTCTATAATATTGAGAAGTTTTTCCTTATTAACGGAATTTTTATACGCATTTATGGCAATATTTTCCATTGCCTCATTTACTGCCCCATCGTTATTATAAACATAATCATAATATTTGGCATCAGGAGCTTCTATTCCTACCAAAAATCTCGTTATCAAAACCAGCGTAATATCAAATTCTCCTTGTTCATATAATAAAACGCCCTTTAAAAACAATAAATCAGCATGGTCTGGTTTAATATGAAGACCTTGATCTAAGTATCTTGCAGCATCAATCTGATTAGTCTCCGATATATTAAGCTCTGCAAGAAGGGCTAATATCTTAAAATATGCAGCATTATCAATATTAATATCCTGCTCAGGAACCTGACCTAAAGCCTTTGTCAATGCGTCTAATGCAAGTCCCTTTTGTCCTACCTTTAGATATGCAATGGCTGAATCAAGATTTGCCTTATACGTTGTAGGCTGTATTTTTTCTATGGGCAAACCCTGCAAGGCATTAAGATGTTCATATTCATCCATGTCCTATTCTCCTTATATTTTAAACCCCTTTTCCCCTCCCTCTTGGGGAGGAGGGGCAGTTGAGCCTCAACTGCCAGAAGGGAATATTTTCTTATTCATATAATATTACAAGCAACTTTCATGCCAAATTTATCCAAGGGCTCTGCCCTTGACCCGCAAAGGGACTCGTCCCTTTGAACCCATTATTAAAAAATATATTATATTATTTTCTGAATTATAAATCAGTATTAATTTATATTAAAACATGATTATTTCTTATATGAACTTGAAGTTATTATAAATTATGGGTTTAAAGGGAGGGTCTCAGACCTCTCATGCTTTAGGTATTTTCTTATTATTGATCTAAAAGTGTAGTACCATTTGGCGGATCAAAGACAAAGAGTGAATCTGCTATACCTGAGTTTATTGAAGCTGTCTTAATTTTAATAGTGATATTATTTTCATCCTTGCCTGAGATGACTATTTTCTCTACTGGAAACTTACCATTTGATGGATAAACCTCTATATAATTGACCTTACTGTCAGAAGTTGAAGGTGTTAATCGGACAAATCCGTCCATTTCTTTTATTATATAATTCTTCTCAACGTCAGAAAAACCTTCAAGGAGTGTCAATTCTTTTAGCCCTGATGTGCTTTGATTATACGTGCTTACATATGCCTGTTTATATTTTGGCTGGTAAAATACAATATTTGAATTATTGATATATACCTCTTGAGCTCCAACGCCTTCATATCGCCATGACATTTTTTTAGGGATTTTAATATAAAAGGCTGCTTCAAATGTCTTTGACTTGCCTCCAATATTATTTGTCTGCTCAAATAGACCTTTTATATCCTTAATTGAGGCATAGGAATCCTTTATCTTGCCAATCATATCGCCTTCTGCATATGAAATGCTATGTGATGCAATAAAAAATGCTATTATTATTAGTATTATTGATATTTTATTTTTCATTTTCATATTATATTTCATCTAAGCAGGTAAAGTAAAACTAAATGTTGTGCCTTCACCTAATTCTGATTTACACCAGATAGTTCCATTATGTCTAGCAATAAGTGCCTTTGTATAGGCAAGACCCATACCTTCACCAGGTTCATCTGAGCGTCCAATCCTGCGGAATATTGCAAATACCTTATCAAAATCATCCGTAGCTATTCCAATTCCATTATCTTTTATATGAAATACTATATCATCACCTTTTGTCTCGCCTGTAATCTTTATTGTTCCCTTTCGATTTGGGTCAAGGTATTTTAAGGCATTATCCATAAGGTTGCCAAATATCTGCTCCAGCGCTACCCTGTCAGCTGTGACGCTTGGCAGATCGCTGCATACTACTTCTACCCCTTTAGCATCAATTTGATGAGAAAGCGAACTTATTGTAAACTTTACTATCTCATTTACATTAATCTCCTCCATCGCTAATTCATTACGTCCAAGGCGGGAGAGTTTTAATATTGCATTCATCATATGATCAATTTTTGTAGAAGAAGATTCAATAAAATTCAAAGACTCTGGTATATCTTCTTCAAATCTTTGTTTGTATTTTTGATATTGTTCTTCATCAAGATACTTTCGGCATTGTGAAAGCAAGGGCAAAATTTCATTTATACTCTCTTTAAGCTCATAACTAAAACCCTTAAGATTTACAAGCGGTGCGCGCAGGTCATGTGAAATTATGTATGTAAAGGTCTTCATCTCTTCATTACTTTTATATAATTCATTTGCATAATGACGAAGCTGTTCTTCAATATGCTTGCGGTCAATGATTCCAGCAATGGTATTTGCGGCTGAAATTAAGAAATTTTCTTCCCATTTCTCCCACTTATGTCCTGCCTTCACATATAAATTTAATACTCCTAAGATATTTTTACCAGAAAGTATTGGGATTATATAATGCCCATGTTCAGTAATATTTAAATATTGATGTTCGTGAAGTTCATTTATACAGTCTTCAAAGATTACTTTTTTTGAGGCAGCAGATTTTCCGCATAAACAATATCCAAATGGCACTAAGTCACAGTTTTCAAGGAGATCTGGAAGCAGATTTCTTTGAGCTACTAATTTAAGTTTATTATAATCATTTTCTACTAAAAGTATGCAGCCCTTTGAATCTAACGTCAACCATGGTATAGATAAAAGAATGCCAAGTATTCCGTCAAGCAGATCATACATAGACATTGGTTTTAGAGAAAGTTCAAGTATGGTGTTTATGATTGCCTGTATCTGAAGATGTCTCTGTTGATGTTCTTCTGCCTCTTTGCGTTCGGTTATATCCCTGAATATACCCATCAAATAGTTCTTGCCGGCTATTGTGACAAATGATGATTTTATATCTGCATAAAAGATCGTTCCATCTTTTCTTTGCACAGGTATCTTTTCTGCTAAATCTATTTCACCCTTTGCATGTCTTTCAAATTCTATGATTATATTTGATATATCTTCTTTTGGATGAATATTCATTACATTCATCCCATTAAACTCTTCATTAGAATACCCCAACATATTACACATCTGAAGGTTTGCCATAATAAATGTTTTTGTCTCAGGATCAATTAATATTATTCCATCTGTTGTGTGGTCAAAGATATCCCTAAATCTCTGCTCTGATTCTTTTAGTTTATTCTCAGCTTTTTTACGGTCTGTAATGTCTCTAAATATACTTAACAGATAATCATTGCCATTGATTGTTACAGAAGAGGAAGAGATGTCTACATAAATTATGGCCCCGTCTTTTCTTAACATAGGCACATCTACTGCATGTTTTGATTTGCCTTCTGCGTGATTAGAAAATCCTTTTTTAATAACTTCAATATTTTCCTTTGGGTGTAAATCAAAGACATGCTTTCCTATTAGCTCTTCCTTTGAATAGCCAAGCATCTTGCATATCTCAAGGTTAGCCATATAATGGGTTAAGGATTGTTTGTCAGTTACAAATATTCCATCTCCTGAATTATCAAATATCTCTCTAAATCTCTTTTCAGATTCTACAACTAAATCAGCAGCCGCTTTTCGTTTAGTGATATCTTTTATCATAGAAAGGAAATACTCAGGATTTCCAAAACTATCATATATTACAGACAATGTAAGAGATCCCCACATTATCTCTTTATTCTTTTTTATATATCTTTTTTCTGTCTTATATGATGAAATTTCTTTGTGTTTAAGTTTAATTACATGTAAATAATCTTTAGGTAAATCATCTGGATGGGTAATATTTAAATATGACATATTTAAGAGTTCGTTTTCAGAAAATCCAAGCATATCACAAAAAGTCTTATTTGCCTTTACATATTTATCATTATGACAATCTGTAAATGCCATTCCAATTGGTCCGTCTTCAAATATCTTTCTAAAACGATTTTCACTCTCAGTTAAAGCGCCTATCATTGCCTTTGTTTGACTTAGGTCACGGATAATCCCTACAGAAGCCACAGGTTTTTTATCTTTATCTTTAACTATAGAAGAAGACAACAGAACAGGGAAAGAGTTTCCATCTTTATCTCTGATTAATAACTCTCCAACCCATCTGCCTTCTATTAATAATTTAGGGACTACTTTATCTTTGTAGAAATTATGTTCAAATAAATAATCATCGATGTCCTTTCCAAGCAGTTCATCTGGCGCAATGCCATAAACCTTCATAACTGCCTTATTTGAATAAGAGATTATGCCAACAAGGTCAATTATTTGAACTCCATCCATCGCTTCTTCAATAGATTGAGTAATAAATTTCAGTTTTTCTTCACTTTTCCATCTGTCTGAAATATCTCTAATAACGCCTGAACTGCCATTAAATGTAACCGATTTTTCCTTGATTACGCCAAGCGTTCCAGCTATAGTATGCCCATTTGTCTGTGTATTAAACTCATGTACGCCTGAAGAGTTAATCTCAAAATATTTATAGTTTTCAACTGATGAAACATCTGTGGGAGATTTTGGAATTAATCTAGCTTGAAGACCAGTTGTGGGACGAGATTTTCTTCGCTCATCAAATAATTTCGGCGCATTATCTTCACCAGTATTTTTGCCGATATAGTCAACTAAAACAGAGTCTCGGCTGATTTCATTTAAATCCTCTGGATGAATGATAATTGAAAAATGTTTGCCTATTAATTCATCTGGCTTATACCCAAGCCTTTCAATCGCCTTGTTTACATATATAAATCGTCCATTTGTATCAACTCTATAAACAATATCAGGAATAGTCTGAATAAGCGTTGAAAGCTGCTCTTGCGAGTCCTTTAGTTCCTTTGTCCTCTGTATAACCTTTTCCTCTAGTTCTTCATTTAAAGAGCGGAGTTCTTCTTGAGCCTTAGTTAATTCACGATTTTGATGCATTGCATTTTCAAATGTTGTTACCAAAAAACCAAATATTTGTTTTAAATCATTTGTAATATTATGCTGCACATCATCAATTGTTAACTCAACACCATTTGCGCCAATATGAATAGTTTGTTTAGTATTATCGGAAATCAATGAAGATACTCGGTTTATGAGATGTTTTTTATTATATGGTTTTGAGATATAGGAATCTGCCCTTGAGTTTATTCCCTTGACAATATCTTTAGTATCTGATAATTGTGTAAGTAAAATAATAGGAATGTCTTTAAGCATTGAATTGGACTTTATCTTTAGACACATCTCATAACCATCCATGCTTGGCATAGTTATGTCACTTATAATTAAGTCTGGTTTATGTTTGAAAGCTGCTTCAATTCCAGCAAGACCGTCACTTGCGCTTATGACAGAATAACCTTCCAACTCAAGAATCTTCTTTAATATAATAGTTTGAACCTCACTGTCCTCAACAATGAGTATCTTAAAGTTTGAATTTATCAGATTAGTAGACATATATTATCCCTTTAATCTATTTTATACTAAATATATATTGAATATCAACTTTGTCTTTATTTCTAAAATCAAATTAATGGAAATCAAATAATAAACTATATCGGCTGTAACTGCACAATTGGAATTTCGTTGATTACTTGATTTTTGTTTTTAATCTTTTTTACATTTTCTGCTTCTATCTCAATTTTTCTCTTTAACATTATTGTATAGCCAATAAAGACCCAAATAAACATAAATCCTTTGAATGTGTAAATATACTGTCCAAAATTATTAATAAACAATGTGCCAAATATATATCCGCTAGTAAGATAAGAATAGAATCTATACTTAATATTAAATCTTCTGGTCATTAAATAAAACTTTCTCATCATAAGGAGAAAAGTAATTAGACCAACATAACCAGTCTGATCATAAATAAAGGCATATCCGCTTTCCATTGTTATAACACAACCTACGCCATGGCCAACCATAAAAATTGGATCAAGTAATGATTTCCAAAAATCAATTACCCCTGCAGCATGTCCGCCTTCACGATTAAGAAGAGTTTGAACAGAAGCAAAAGGATTATAAAAATCTGACATAGTTCCTCTTTCACCTCCACCAGTAAATGCCAAAGAAAGCGCTAACAACACAAATATAATTATACGTCCCCTATTACTTCTCAATACTATTGGAAGTAAGGACATTCCAAAGAAAAATGTCGCTGAACGATCTTGTGACAATAGCATCCCAATTAAAACTATAATGAAAATAAAAGGCAGATATTTTTTATAAATATTTTGCTTTAAAATAATTAAATAAAATACGAGGCTCAGAACTGCCCCTAAATAAATTCCACAAGAAAGGGGTTCAATAAAGAAACTAACCATCCTATGGTCTATTCCAATACCGCTATAGAAAGGTCTAGATCCAGAACTTGTGCCGATTGGATTTTGTTTTCCTGCGCCAACAACTGGATCATGTCTTTTTATATTAATTAAATAATCTTGGATGTTCAGGTATTTTACAAAAAATGAATAATCACCTTCTGTAACACTTGTGAAAAACGGATTTGGAGAGAGTACAAACTCTTCAATACATCCCCATACTACTATTAAAACAGAAAAAATTAATATAGATTTTATTATCTTAGTCATGCTGAAATTGACTTTGCACAAATACATACCAAAAAGCATTAATTCCAAAGGCACAAGTATATATCTAAGATCTTTAAGGACTATAAAAATATCACCGCCTGTCATACGATAACCAATTATTGAATATACTCCGAAAACAAGCATTAATAACATAGGATAGTAAAATAATTTATCCTTATACATTTTCATCTTTAATAATAAAATAAAAGCCATCAAAAGCAAAAAAAACTCTGAACTATAAAGAATTATAAAGGTTATAACAAAATTCATACTAGTAGTATAATATATTGTAAGCATGAAATCTATTGCAGGATAAATCATTATTATTATAAGCAGTAAATTTGGGAATGTGAGTATTTTTGAAGATTTATTCTTCTTTGATTTTTTTTTCATATATATTATCCGTTATATTAGTATCATTTCTGTTTAAGTATATTATTAGAAAATATTATCGTCCAAAACATATTCTCTACTTTTAATTTGACAAAGATTGCTGCGATATAAAAATTCATCCTGATCTAATGAAACTGCCCAATTAATAGCATTTATTAATGATCTTTGTGAACCAGCAGTATAAATATAGCCAATTCCTTCAGCCATCTCTTTAGATCCTGCTTCATCTGAGATTATAGGAATGATACCATATCTTGTAATCTCATTAGTTACCAATCCCCAAGGGTCTTTTAAAGAGGGAATAATTGCAAAATCTATTGAATCAAAAAATGCCTCTTTTTCTGAGCCTTCTACATATCCAACCATAGCAATATTATCATCTAAGGCATTTATTACATCTGTTTGAGACTCTCCGCCTCCAGCAATTTTAAGCGTCAATTTTTGATTTCCAGAGTTAATAGATTTAAAGGCGTTTATCAACTCCATTATACCTTTTCGTTTGTTAAAATAACCAATATATCCAAAGACAGGGGGCGTATTTTTTTTTGTTTTTTTCTTTATAAAAACTTCAAAATCTTCCTTGACATACGGAGAACATTTTAGTAGTTTTACATTTTTACCAGCAAGATTAAAATTACTCCTCCAATAAATCTCAACCTTTTCACCAAAACACCAAAGTTCATCAATCTTAGGGAGTATCAATCTTCTAAAAATATTACGATATATTGTCTTAGTCAGCGGCTCACCATATCCCATTGCCCAGTCTTCAGTCCATAAAACTTTTTTTGATCCCTTAAAATATATAAGCCCATAAAGAAACATCATTACAAGATTTGGCATATTATCTATTAAAACAATAATATCAGGATTAGTTAACTGAGAATTTAAAATCAGATTATTCAGGGCAAGAGATCCAATATATTGAGGTTTTATATGAACTGTTTTGTAATGTACATCATCTTTATTTGACCAAATACGGCCTTCTGCATCTTGACTTTGAAGATATATTACTGTTAAATCATAACGCTCACTCAACAGATTAAAAAACTTATTCCTGTATGGAGAATAGAAATTATGGAATATTACCATCTTAGCTTTCATATATTCATTTCATGATTTTTAAAATAATTTTTGATATTACAATGATTTAATATATTAATCCATCTGAAGACTTAATACAACAGTAAATTTCAATTGAAAATTTTACAATATACTTTATAAATGGAACAATAATATTGTAACATCAAAGTAGATTTCTTATATAGAGGTTTTATATGTTTAATGAGTTTAATCACAATATAGAGATATTTCTTAGATTAAAATATCCAGTTGGTATATTAAAGAGGTTATTCTTTAAATTTGTATCAACCTTGAGAGTTACTCCCAGAGATTATATTGTATTAAAATTTTTCGGAATCAAGATGATTGGGAATCCTGCAAAGAGTGTAATTGCAGATACAATATATAAGTATCACTCTCATGAACTTATAGTCACAGAATTTATTAAACGAATTATAAAAAAAGACATGACTGTAGTTGATGTAGGGGCTTATCATGGATACTTTAGCCTGATTGCAGCCAAACTCGTCGGTAGTAATGGAAGGGTATTTGCCTTTGAACCATATCCAAATTCCATTTGTACGATGAAATACAATATTAAATTAAATAATTTTAGTAATATCAATCTTTCAGATTATGCCTTGTATAGCGAGACAATAGATTTGCCTCTACGGTATAGACATGAAGCGTCTTGTTTTGATTTTTATTGTAAGGATATTCCTGAAAACCTAAGCACAGCTCATTGTGATGCGTATGATAATCTAACTGAACAATTGTCTATAGGTAAGGTTGATTTTATCAAAATGGACATTGAAGGCGCTGAATTAAAGGCACTACAAGGAATGGAAAAAACGCTTAGAACATATAAACCTAAATTAGTTATAGAGATACATCCAAATAAATTCGGACAATATAACTATACTATGAAGGATTTAGTTGATTTCCTGCATAACCTCTCATATAAAATCAAACCACTAAATATCTTTCAATCGTCATTAAATGAAATAATAAACGGCAAGGATTCAAAGCATGTGTTATTTCATATTTACTGTTATTGAGCATGAATTTTTAGTTTTACATAATTGTCTTCCTAAGGTATAATATTTGCTGATTATTAATCATTTAAATCTGAGGAGAAATATGAAGAACATTAAATTATTAACAAGTTTATCATCTTTTGGAGTTTTAATTCCTACTGTGCTTTATGCAGGAGATGGTCAGGTAATTGATACTGGGACAACCTGCTGGATGTTGACATCTACTGCATTAGTATTGTTAATGGTACCTGGGCTTGCGATGTTTTACGGCGGGTTAGTGAGGACAAAAAATGTATTAAGCACAATGATGCACAGTTTTATATCTATGGGAGTTATAGGTGTTTTATGGGTAGTAGTTGGTTATTCTCTGACCTTTGGCAGTAATATTTTAGGCGGGTTTATTGGATGGAAAAATGGGTATTTTTTGCTTAATGGGATAGATAATAGTATTGTAGATGGAGTTCCAGAATATGTGCTTGCTATGTTTCAAGGGAAATTTGCCATTATCACGCCAGCTCTGATAAGCGGTGCAATAGCAGAGAGGGTATATTTTAGAGGTTATACATTATTTATAGCCTTATGGTTTTTATTTGTATATTGCCCGCTGTGTCATTGGGTATGGGCAACGGATGGATGGCTTCATAATATTGGGGCATCAGGGATAATAGATTTGGCAGGAGGCACAGTTATACATGTATCCGCAGGCGTAAGCGCCCTTGTAATAGCTTTATTAGTTGGGGCAAGACGCGGGTATCCAAAGATTGTGATAGCGCCAAATAATATGGTAATGACTATGATGGGCGCAGGACTTTTATGGGTAGGATGGTTTGGATTTAATGCAGGTTCTACAGTTCACAGCGGTCTGGATACTGCAAGGGCATTAACAATGACACAGGTATCAGCAGCAAGCGGGGCATTGATGTGGGTGATAATTGAATCTATAATATATAAAAAAGTTACATCGCTTGGATTTGTATCAGGTATACTAGCTGGTCTTGTAGTTATTACTCCTGCTGCAGGTGTTGTGCAGCCTTATGGGGCAATAATACTTGGATCAATCTCATCAATGGCATGTTTTTATGCAATTACGTTAAAGTCAAAGTTTGGATATGATGACAGCCTTGACTGTTTTGGGATACATGGAGTAGGGAGCGGACTTGGAGTTTTGTTATTAAGTTTCTTTATACGAAACAGTTGGATGGAAGACGCTGCAAAGGCATCAAAGAGCGGAACATGGACATCCATAGATCAGTTTACTATTCAACTTCTTGGCATAGGGGTAACGATAGCAATGGCTGTAGTTGGCACATTTATTATTTATCATATAGTAGAAAAGACGGTTGGATTAAGGATTGATGATCAGAGAGAGATGGAAGGACTTGATCAGTCGCTTCATGGTGAGCATGGTTATGGATTGATTCATTCTGATTTTGGGAAATAGTGAGATTAGGAGATAGGAGGCAGACATAATTTTATTTGGGTCTGTCTCCGCAATCAATAAATTATTAATTGATTTTAGCCGATATAATACCATTTACTATATTAGAATCCCAAAAAATGAAGTACATTTCTTATATCATGTAGTATTGTCTACAACAAAAAATTTACGTTTTTTGTGGTTAAATATTCTTATGAGTTTCATCAACAAAGGCTATAAACACATCAGAATCAACATCAGTTGCCTCAATTGTTACAACTCAATCAACAAATTATCAATCAATCTAGTACTCCCAATAATCACAGCAGCAGCAAGCAATACCTTTTTCCCCTTATAATTGTTAACATTAGATGTTGATATGTCTATCAGCGTTTCATGGTCAAAAATTGAAGCATATTGTATTTCTTTTACGTGACTGCCTGTGCGCAATGTTGACTCCATCAATGACTGCACATCAGCAGGGGTGATGCTTTTATCTAATAACTGCGTCTCTACTGTCTTTAGAGCCTTATAAATCAACTGCGCATCCTTTCTTTCTTCACTATTTAAATATGCGTTACGCGAAGACATCGCCAGTCCGTCATATTCTCTTACAGTTTGGGCAGTCAAGATGTCAATATCCATATTGAGCTCATTTACAAGTTTTTTGATTATCACTATCTGCTGATAATCCTTTAGACCAAAATATGCCCTGTCTGGTTTAATTAGATTTAATAGCTTACAAACCACTGTTGCAACGCCGTTAAAATGTCCCGGACGATATTTGCCGCATAGTCTGGTGCCAATCTCTCCAATATCTATATATGTGCTGTAGCCTTTTGGATACATCAGCATATCGTCAGGCATAAAAAGGACTACATTTCCAATTTCTTTTAGTTTATCTTTATCATCAGATATATTACGAGGGTATTTTGCAAAATCCTCATTTGCTCCAAATTGAAGGGGATTTACAAATATACTGACAATAGTAGCATCATTTTCAATGCTCGATCTCCGCACCAACGCCAGATGTCCATTATGCAGTGCCCCCATTGTCGGCACTAATCCTACTGTTTTACCCCTCTGTCTAAAAATCTTTATTGTCTCGCGTATTATCGAGGGCATTCTGATTGTTTCAATTTGATTTTGTTGATTTTGCAAGTGTGCTCCTTTAATATTCTATTCCTTTAATCGCCTCTATCCCTGATTTATACGGATGTTTTATCTCTTTCATCTCTGTCACCAAATCACTTACTTCTATTAATTCATTTGATGCGTCCCTTCCAGTTATTATTATATGAATATTATTTGGCCGATTTTTTAGAAATTCAATGACTTCTTCATTAGTTATTATTTTATACTTGATTAGATAAGTCAATTCATCCAGTATCACCATATCATATTTACTGGAATTAATGCTGTCCTTTGCCGTTTCCCAAGCAAATCTTGCAGCCTCAATGTCTTTATTAATATCCTTAGAGTTCCAAGTAAAACCCTCTCCCATCGTTTTAAATGTTAAGTTATTTGAAAAGCTCTGAGATGCTAACATCTCCCCTGTCTTCCACTTACCCTTTATAAACTGAATTATACATACCCTCATCCCTTGCCCAATGGCGCGATACATCTGACCAAGGGCTGCGGTTGTCTTGCCCTTCCCATTACCTGTATAAAGAATTATCATTTAAAGGCATCTACATGAGGGCTCTGCCCTCAAACTCCTGCAAGGAGACTTGTCTCCTTGACCTCATAATTTTAGGTTACTTATAATAACAAGTTTTTTCATTAAACGAATAATTAAAAATTAATGGGTCAAGGGGTCTTAGACCCCTTGCGGATCAAGGGCAGCGCCCTTGTAGATTATTTCTTAATATATAGTTCCCAATGTTCGCCGACTTTTATGGAATCAAAACCAAATTTATTCTTTTCAGCAAACTTAGGGATTGAATCCTCAGCAGAAGCTGGCGCATCACATAGTACCTTTAACAGCGTTCCTTCACCCATCTTAGATAATTGTTTCTTTGTTAATACAAGCGGGTATGGGCATACCCTTCCTAATACATCAAGCACCTCTGTAGGTGTCTCACACTTTAGATCTCCCATCTCACTCTCCTTATAGATTTATATAATTAAAAATGTAAAATATGATCTGCTGCTTCCATTTCTCCAAGGATGTCAGCAAATGGCAGGATGTTCGCTATCATATCTCCGCCAATATCTTCAGCGTCCATTATAACATTATCCTCTGTTAATCCAAACTTATCAAGGTCTTCCTTGCAAAATATTACCTTTAAATCCAAAAGTAAGGCATTCTTTATATGAGCCTCAAGGCTTGTTATACCATATGCGTCTAATGCCTTTTGTCCTTTTATACAATTTAATACCCCATCTCCGACAAATGCAAGCACTGGCTCTACATTATCCTCATCCTCAAGATGTATCTCTACGGTCTGGCTGGCAATGGCGTGTGTCAAAGCAAGTCTTGAATTTTCTGACTTATATGGCGGTTTGTCAACTAAAAATAATAATTTCTTAATAGTAGCCATTACTCACCTCCTATATGAATAACCCTGTCTGAGTTAAAACAACTGGCAAGATAATAATCCATACTCTTTCTATTAAACCCTTCAAGTGTATCCTCTTTATGATACCCCCTTGATTCAGCACATGCCTCACAAGCTGTAACGTTTAAGCCCTGAGATATTAAATCCTTTGTCTTTGCCTCTAATGATGAATAATCCTGAAACTTACGCTGCCCCTTTTTTGAAAGCATTGTAGCATTGCCTGAAAGCCATATGTCTACTTGATGACCTTTTTTAATCGCAGCCTCTGAAAGTTTGATTGCAAAATCAAGGCTCATTGATCCAACTAATGAAGAAAAACAACCTATTGCTAACTTGCCCATATATCCTCCTATAACCAGATAAATTTTTCGTAGTCATTAAAAATTACATCAACAAGGCCGTTATAATCAACAACCGTTACCTTCTTGTCCAACTTATCAGGTGACAGCCCGCGTGAAATTACATCCTCTGAAAGGGCATATACCTTTGCAGCCTTTGATAAAATGTCTGAATCCTTGCCGTTTTCCTTGAGCGCAGCATGATATACACCGTTTTGTACAAGGATTATGCCAAGATTATCCGTCTTAATCCTATCAAGGGTGCTGTTTGTCTTTGTGTATTGATTTACAAATACCCCTAACTTCATACAAATACCTCCTTTGAATGATTATTTATTTATAAAACATCCATTAATCAATATAATAACGTAAATTATATCATATTTTATAAAATAAATGTTAAATTAAATTTTCTTTACAAGATACTCACCCAGTGCCTTATCAATGGTAAGTATATGCGCAATCAATTCCTGAGCAAATTGAAGGACTAATTCGCTTGCATATGAAATCTGCGCGTCTCCACCACTTTCTATTTGATTTTTTATTACATTAAGATTTGTCTTTAATCTTGTGTGGTCAAGTTTATGAAATGCAGCTGCTAAATAATTATATCTTTCCATAAATTCTTGCTCTGCATTAAAGAGATCCGTTACGAATGTATTCATGAAATTTATCGTTCTTACTATCTCAGCGCTCCATTTTCCTGTATTGATTGTTTTAAGCATGGTCTGGATTATATCAAAGATATTTTTATGTTTAATATCTATTTCTCTTACCCCAATCTCTAGCTTTGCCTTTAGATTTACATAAGATAGATTTCCAATGAAATTTGAGCCGTATATCTGACAAAATAACGCATAGAGATATTTGTAAGAATTATGAATATCACTAAAATTCTTTTCACACTTTAATAGGGCATTTATAACTATTGGATCAAAGCTCTGTCCGCTGTCTTTTACGATGATAGACATTGCGTCTTCGTGAGACATCTCTTCTTTATAAGGTCTTTTGCTCCTTAGGGCATCATATACATCACATACTGAAAATATCCTCGCCTCAAGCGGAATCTCTTCGCCTTTTAAGCCTTGTATATAACCTCTGCCATTATATTTTTCATGATGATAGGCGCAAATATTGCGCGCAGTAATAAACAACGACTGTGTTAGTCCATAGTTTTCAATTGCGCTGTTTAACACCTTGCTGCCTATGGTTACATGACGCTTCATTTCACTAAATTCTTCTTCTGTCAGTTTGCCTTGCTTTAATAATATTGAGTCTGTTATGCCAACCTTTCCAATGTCGTGAAGCGAGGCAGCATTATAGATGTCAATAATAAATTCATTGGTTATAATCTCTTTATAGGTTTCATTTTTTTGCAGCTCTTGTGCTAGGAGCATTGAATATTGTTTTGTTCTCTCAAGATGGCTTCCAGTCTCAGGGTCTCTGCCCTCTGTAAGAGATGAAAGAGATGAGACCAATGCCTTTTGCGTAAGTTCGAAATCCCTGATCTTTGTCACTAATTCATTATTACAGTGGTCAAATCTCTTATCTATCCTGTTTAAAACTTTATAAAAAAACCATATTATTAGTAATATAATTATTATAGAGATTATTATAGCTAAGGTAATTGCCTTTATGTCGTCATTGATTCTATGGGTATAATTATCTGTTATAACCATTATTCCAACTTCTTTACCGCTTGCATCCGTAAGAGGGAAAAATCCTATATTAAATTTTTTATCATTAGAGGATTCAACGATATAAACCTGTTTTTGTTTAAAGCTCATATTAGAAAATATTCTTATAAGACTGTCAGGGACGTTTTTTGAAGAATTATTAATAACATAGTCTGGGAGCATATTCCAATTTCCCTTAAATCCAAGCATCTTCATCCCTGATTCCCAATAATCTTGTTTAAGGAGATGTTTATCAATTAAGACATAAGGTTCTACCTCGATGGTATTTTTGATTCTTTGGACAATGTGATCTATGTCCATTCCAAGTTCAATATATCCAATTAACTTATTATTTCTGTACCAAGGCTCAACCACTCTTAATGTAAATGTCCCTAACATGCCAAGTTCAATTCCATAGGAAGTTTTACCTGTTTTTTCAGCTTGAAGACAGGTATAACGATTAACCTTTTCGCCGTAAAGCGTAGGATTATGAAGGCGGATAATATTAGTGCGCTGAGGGTCTATGAATGTGAAATGTGTAATATTATATTTTGTCTGCAGATGTTTAAATATAGGTTCGCCGATTAACTGAAGAGTTTTATGATCTTTGTTAATCAATGCCTTTTCTATCTGAATATTAGAGGTAACAGGCTCTATCAGTCCGTTAATAAACCTTGCATCCTTTTCAATATCCTCATCGAGTATTTTTTCAGAGGAGTGCAGTTTTTTTAACATCTCCTCTTTGAGTTCTCTTTTTTGATGAGTCCAAAAAATGACTATAGATATTAAAAAAAGGATAAAGAATACTATCAATAATATTGGCAAAATCTGTAATGCAAGTTTCTTTTCTTTCATGGATTTATATGTATGATATTAATTCTATTTTTATTTTTAATATCATAGAACATATTATAATTATCTTTCAAGGCATTTGCAGTGAGAATAAATATATTTGTTAATTAGATTAAAAGCTGTGTTAATATGACATAGTTAAAATATTTTTTAAGCAGAGGCAAACTAAAATATGCCCTTACGAGGTAACAACGTGAGATTGTATGAAACAAAATGTAAGGTTGGCACAGTTTATATAGAAGATGGGATTATATGGGAAATACAGGAAGCGTCTTTAGTTAATTTAGAGATGTCTATGGATACAATTGAAACAATAACAAATAATCTGATCGATAAAATTAATGGGAAGAAATTATTACTTGTAGATATGCGTAATGTAAAAAAACAAACTGCTGAAAGCAGGAAGTTTGTATCAACTGACCCTAGCACAAAAATTATTGACAAGGTTGCACTACTTACCAATAACCCAATTTCAAAGACAATCGCTAATTTCTTTATGGGTATTAATAAACCGCTTATAGAGATAAAGATGTTTTCTAATAAGCAGAATGCTGTTAATTGGCTTAAAGAAAAATAAGCATGGTTCGCCAAAAATCAAACACCCAATTAGAAGAAATATTGCAGGTCATAGAAAATTGTCTTAATGACGATTTCTCTAAGAAAATAGAATCGTCACAAAGCAGTAATGAACTTGCAAGAATCGCCTCTGGAATCAATAATCTGATTGAAAAAATATCTAAGGAATATGACTCAAAGATTAGTATAGATTTAAAGATTGAACAAATCTTAATTGCCCTTCAAAGGGCTGCCGCAGGCGATTTTTCTGCTTCAGTAGAGATAGAGGAAACATCCTCAGATTACTTTATTGCCCTTGCCTCTGGCGTGAATATGCTCATTGAAGAAATACAAATGAAGATGAATGATATTATGAATACAACTGTTTCCATTAATTTTATGAACCTTATAATCAATTCAATGATAGATATATTAATAGTAACTGACTCTTCGGGAATTATTAAGACAATAAACAATTCGGCATTAACATTATTGGGTTATGAGGCAGAAGATTTGATTAACAAACACATTGATTTAGTTTTTGCAAAATCTGATTATTATTTAAATGGAATTGGTCTTTTGGAATTATTAAATACAAAAAGAGTCAGCAATTTACAAAGAATCTTCATCACAAAAAATGGTGAAAGGATACCCGTAAGTTTTTCTGCCTCAGTAATGTATAATAAAGATAACTGTGTTTCTGGCATAGTATGTATAGCTCAAGACAGAAGCATTCAGGAAAAGATGGAAGCTGAAGCGCGTTTAAGAGAGATTCAATTGTTGTCAAGTTCTAAATTAGCCACTCTGGGAGAGGTAGCCACAGGAGTTGCCCATGAAATAAATCAACCTCTTGGATATATCAGCGGTTTTATTCAAAACTTTGAGATGAATTTTGATCATTATATAAATGATGTTGAGTGGATAAAAGACAAACTCAAAAAATCCTTTAAACAGGTAAACAGAATAGATAAAATCATTCGTCACCTGCGAATCTTTGGAAGAAAGGATATTGACGATGTTATGACACAGCAATTTAATTTAGAGTCTGTCTTAGATGATACTATGTTAATAATAAGTCAACGTATACGTCTGCGCAATATTAATTTCATCAAAGATATTGAAGATGACCTTCCAGTTGTTAAAGGCAGCCCCAATCAAATGGAACAGGTGTTTTTAAATTTCTTCCAGAATTCAATAGATGCGTTAGAGAATATCTCTAACGCTGAGATACGCATCCAAATATATAAAGATAAAGGATTTCTTATAATCAAATTTTCCGATAATGGAATAGGGATTACTAAAGATAATCTTGATAAAATATTTGACCCATTTTTCACAACAAAGGAAGTTGGGAAAGGCACAGGACTTGGTTTATCTATTGTCTATGGCATAATACAAGAGTTTCACGGCAGTATTACTTGTGACTCCGAGATAAACAAAGGAGCAGCCTTTACAATTGAATTACCAATTCAGGAGACAAAATAATGTCTAATAAAACTATCCTCGTTATAGATGATGAAGAGTTGCTGCGAGAAACTATTCGAGATACTTTAATGGGAGAGGGGTACAATATAATTGAGGCGCAAAATGGGAAGGAAGGATTAGAGTTATTAAATGAGTATATGCCGATATTGGTAGTTCTTGATTTAAAAATGCCTGTGATGGACGGCATTACATTTCTTGAGAAAATTAATATATCAACATCTTCAGCATATGCTGTAATAGTTTTGACTGGACATGGTGATGAGGATGACGTAAAAAAATGCTACCAATTAGGCGTTTCTATTTTTTTAAGAAAACCCTTCCATGTTTATGGATTTAAAGGACTGGTAAGGCATCTAGTTGAAATGAAGATCTTGCAGTTAAATTTTGAAATCAAACTTCAAGAGCGGACAATAGAAATTAAAGAATCAGAAGAAAAATTTAAGGCAATGTTTGACTATTCAAATGATGGTGTTTGCTTTGTTGAACCAAAAACCAAAGAAATTATCTTGACTAATAAAAAATTTAGAGAAATGCTTGGGTTTAGCGCTGATGAAATAATAGGCATGACAATTGCTGACATTCATCCTAAAGAAGACTTAGAATGGATAATTGATAAATTTAATAAAGCAATAGAAGAACAGATTTCTATAATTGAAAATATCCCAGTTCTAAAAAAAGACGGCGTTGTTTTTATTGCAGATATAAATAGTTATTTAAGTAAATATGCAGGAAAATTTTTTATTGTTGGGCATTTTAGAGACGTGACAGACCGCCATGCAATACAAAAGGTATTGAAACAACATAAGTTGTTATTTGATTATGCAGGATATGGGATTTTTGGTCTTGATTTATCAGGACGCACTACATTTATAAATCCAGCTGCAGCTAAAATGATTAGATGGGAGGTTGAAGAGCTTATTGGTAAATTTCAGCATGATATTATACATCATTCAAAACCTGATGGCAGTCTTTTACCAAAAGAAGAATGTCAAATAAATATGTCATTTCAACAAGGTATTACAACTCATGCAGACGACGAGGTTTTTTGGAGAAAAGACGGGACAAGTTTTCCAGTTGATTACACAGCTACACCTATTAGAAATGATTTGGGTTATATAGAAGGTGCTGTTATCGTATTTAAAGATATAACAGAACATAAACAATTTGAAGATAAGTTAAACCAATCAGTGCGATACACCTTGAATATTATAAATAGTTCTATGGATATGATCATAGCTACAGGTCCAGACGGCAGGATATTTGAATTCAATATCTCTGCACAACAGCATTTCCAATATAGTAAGGATGAGATTTTAGGCAAAAGTCTATCTAATCTATTTTCACCAATTGAAACTTCTATTAATGTTTATGATGAAACCATCAAAAGGAGCAGTTTTTCTGCGGAAACAACATGTGTTCGTAAGGATGGAACTCAATTTGTCACCGCTGTTTCTTTCTCAATTATGTATGGCCTTAACGGCAGAATTTCTGGTCTTGTCGGTGTTATGCGGGACATCACAGAACATAAGAAATTGGAATTAAAACAACTGCTGCTTATTGAGAAACTAAATTTCGCTAACGATGAACTAAAAAGAAGTCAAGAGCAGCTTGTTCAATCAGAAAAAATGGCATCGCTTGGACAATTGGTTGCAGGAGTAGCTCATGAGATTAATACCCCAATTGGTATAGCCTTAACCAGCGCCTCTCGCTTGATTACCCTGTCAAATAATATACAAACATCTATAAATAATAAAAGTATAAAAAAATCTGAATTTGAGCAATATTTAAAGGATAATATTCAAGGGAATAATTTAATCCTGCGAAATCTTAATCGCACTGCTGATTTAATCAGGAGTTTTAAGATGGTTTCCGCTGATCAAACTACTCAAGAGATAAGGGAATTTAATCTTAGATCATATATTGAGGAAATAATTATAAGCCTGAGACCAAATCTTAAAAAAACAGAGCATGCAATAGCAATAAAGTGTCCAAATAACATTGTGATTAAAAGTAACCCAGGGGCATATGTACAGATAATAACAAATCTTTTTATGAATTCCATGTTACATGCCTTTGAAAATGATAGCAAAGGACATATTTTAATATCTTGTAAACAAATAAAAAATATAATAATATTAAAATATAGAGATAATGGAAAAGGGATACCCGAAGAAAATCTGAAAAAAATATTTGACCCATTTTTTACAACCAAACGAGGAACTGGAGGCACAGGGCTTGGTTTAAATATTGTGTATAATATTGTAAATAAAAACCTAAATGGAACAATTAGATGTGAGAGTAAGGTTGGCTATGGAACAACTTTTATAATGGAACTGCCAATTAATTTAAATGATGAAATATCAATGCGTCCATATAAACCACATTAATACCAAGTTGCGCTCATAAAAGTATATATCCATTGAAATGTTGGGGCTGCTTTTTGTAACGGGTCTTAGACCCTGTGGCTGCCCTGTTTTACGTTTAGCCTACATGTAACTTGGGTTACCCCTGCAAAATTCGGTTTTAAATAGAATTAACTGAATTACTTCTAAGAAAGCAACTTAGTATTAGATGAAAAGGGCAGAACCCTCATTCTTTTTGTCATACCAATTCGCAATACAAAAGGCAAAACATAAGATAAACTTATTAGATATTTCTATATGAAAATATTACTATTACTAACTGCAAATTTGTATCACTTTTATCAGGCGACCTTTTCAATAGCGGAAATTATGGTTGCTTTCAACACATCAATATCTAGTGGTTTGCATAAAACTGCAACTGGTTTGGAGTATTTTGTCTTTGCAATATTTTCTTCATCGCTGTATCCTGTCATGAATATTATAGGAATAGCGAATTTTGAATAAATTTTTTCAGCAGTCTCAATTCCATTTATTTCTCCGTCTATATTTATATCCATCAGCACTACGTTTGGTTTTTCATTTTCAGCAAACGTAATTGCCTCTGCGCCAGTTGAAGTGATTTGACAGCTATAGCCCTGTTTTTTAAGGGTGCGCTGCAAATCAAGCGCTGTAATAAATTCATCTTCAACGATTAATATCTTATATTGAGTCATTTTTTATCCTCATCTATATCTAATGGAATACCAATGTCTTTGAATTTTATTATAAAAGTGGTTCCATTTTCAACTTTTATTTCTAATATCCCTTTTAACTGTGATGTAACCAGCATATGTACAATGGTTAGTCCAAGAGACTCAGTTTCTTTAATATTAATATTTTTAGGAATACCAATGCCATTGTCATTGAATGTCAATTCTATGGTTTTATCTGTATTTTGGCGCGCTTTGATTAATATATCTCCTTTTCTATTATCTGGGAAGGCATATTTTAAGACATTAGTCATAAGTTCGTTTATGACAAGCCCAAGAGGCGTAATCGTTTCTATAGATAACGGAATGTCGTTAATGTCAATTTTGAGAGAGATTTGTTTATTATCAGTATAATGGCTTTTCATTAAGGCATTGGCAAGGTCTTTGATGTAGTCGCTAAGGAATATCTGTGACAGGTTTTTTGCCTTATATAACTTTTCATGTACAAGTGCCATCGAATATATCCTATTTTTTGTGTCTTCTACTAATTGTATTAACTTTTTATCATTAATATCTCTTGACTGAAGATTAAGCAGACTGATGATGACCTGCATATTATTTTTCGTCCTGTGGTAAAGCTCTTTAAGCAGGGTATCTTTTTCATTGAGAGATTGAGTGATCTTTTCTTCGGCTTTTTTACGTTCAGTAATGTCTTGGGCAGTGCCTAATATGCTGAGGGGTTTATATGATGAATTGCGTCTGACAATGCCATATGCCTCCATAACCCATTGTTTTCCTGAATCATTTATTATACGGATATTTACGTAATATGGATTATTATCACTCTCAAGGGCTTTTGTCCATGTCGTCTCAAAGACTGGAAAGTCGTCAGGATGTATAAAGCTTGCGAATTTACTAACGGATGGAATAAAATTTTTCGGAGATTGATCAAAGAGTCTGTATGTCTCATCTGACCATTCAAGAGTTTCAGTGATAAGGTTATAATCCCAGCTTCCCAGATGTGATACCCGCTGAGACTCCTGCAATTGCCACTCACGTTTTCTCAACTTCTCTTCTGATCTCTTGCGTTCTGTAATATCTCTGATAATGCTAAAAAATACCTTCTGACCTTGAAAATCCATGTAACGGGCGTTTACCTCTACTGGCATTGTTGTACCGTCTTTCTTCAAATGAACTAATTCAAACACAGCACTGCCGAATTTTTTCATATGCTCCATAAGCTCAGGTATTTTATAGGTATAATCAGAATGGTCTATTTGAGATAGATTCAATGAAAGTAGTTCCTCTTTTGTATAGCCAAGACGTTCATAGGCAGTTTTATTAGCGTCTATTAGATTTCCTTTCAGGTCAACAATATAGAGTGCGTCAAGGGATGATTCAAAGAGGGAATGAAATTTTTCCTCACTCTGCCTCAGTGCTGCATCCGCTTGTTTTCGCTCTGTGATGTCTCTGATTATACTGAAAAACACCTTCTGCCCTTGAAATTCCATGAAACGGGAGTTTATCTCCACCTGCATAGCTGTGCCGTCTTTTTTCAAATTCACAGATTCAAATACACCTTCTCCATGATTTTGCAAATATTTCATTCGCTGTGGTAACTTTGCTGCAAACTCAGGCGGGTCAAGCTGGGATATGGGCATTGACATCATTTCTTCTTTTGTATAGCCAAGACGCTCATAGGCTGCCTTATTAATATCTACGAAATTACCTTTCAAGTCAATGATATAAATGGCATCAATGGAGGATTCAAAGAGGGTTCGAAATTTTTCCTCACTCTGCTGTAAGGCTATCTCAATATGCTTGCGTTCTGTGATGTCACGAGTTATAGCATAGGTTATGCCTTGTTCAAGGATGGGATTTGATGTCCATGAAAGCCATTTAATGGCTCCGTTATTACAGATATATCGGTTTTCAAAATTTAATACTGTAGCCCCTGCCTTAAGCCGTTCGTTAATTATTTCAAGTGTTTTTTCTTTGTCTTCTGGGTGAATAAAATACATAAACGGCTTGCTTAATAATTCTTCCTCTGTATATCCAAGGGTTTTTTCCCATGCTGGGTTTACCTTTCTGAAATAACCGTTAATATCGGCAATGCAAATCATATCTGCTGATAAGGTGAATATCTGGTTTAATTCATCATGCAGTGCTTCCTTTTCTTTGGCAAATGCGTTGAGCTGCTCAATGGTCAGAGATAATTCCTTTGTGCGCTCTGCTACTTTTATCTCCAGTTCCTCTCTGGATTTCAGTAATTGTTCTTCAATATGCTTGCGCTCTGTAATATCATAATTTATTCCAAGCATACGTATAGGAACTCCCTTAGAATCCCAGATTACCTTGCCATTGGCCTTTATGTAAAGCACTGTCCCGTTTGGATGCAATACTCTAAACTCAGTATCCCATTCTTTTTCGCCTCTTAAAGCAGCCTCATTTTCTCCTAATATCTTTTCGCGGTCTTCTGGATGCAGTCCATTCATCCATGCCTCAACACCCCCTGGAAATGTTTCCCTTGTAAGGCCGTAGAGAACAAGCATCTGATCATCCCATGTCATTATGTTGTTGGGAATATCCCAGTCCCAGATTCCAAGTTTAGAGGATTTAATTGCTAATTCAAGACGCTGCTTTACTAAAGAGAGTTCTTGTTCTGCCTGTTTGCGTCTGGTTATATCTATACAAGTTCCAACCCATTCCTTAATACTTCCATCTTTTTTAAAGACAGGAAAACCTCGCGCCAAGATGTTCCTATAAACTCCATCATACCTTTTCATACGATATTCGGTCTCATAAGGGCTTTTTGTATCTACTGCTTTATTCCATACCTGTATAGTTAGTTCAATATCATCTGGATGAAGGGTTTTCGCCCATCCAAAACCCTTGGCTTCTTCATAGGTCTGGCCATTAAATCGCCTCAATGTTGGTATATCCTCTACAACTTCCCCTTGAGCATTAGTAACCCATCCCCATCCAATCTGACCAGTCATGTCAATATAAGCTCGATAGCGCGCCTCGCTTGAAAAAAACGCATCTTCTGTCTGTTTGAGCCTAAGACTATCTGCATTAATAGACATAAAATAGCGCTTTAAAAGATGAACTCCCATCAGCATCAGACAAGTGATTGCAAAGGCAATTATCTCAGAAATATACACATTCAGAAGCCTTCCAGCAGGTAAAATAGAAAAAAACAATACTGTACGGCGGGCAGCCATCAAAAGCATTGCTGAAGCGATCAATATCCACGCAGTCTTTTTGTGTGTTAAGCGAATTAAATATAGGGCGTATAGAGCAGTAGTTAGCTGCAGGCTGATAGATAAAATAAATATAATAATAGGAATCATAATTCTAATCGCTATAAACTGACAGTTAAGAGTAACACCTGTCCTATAGCGTACCTCCTAAGGTGCGTAGATTCTAACTCCAAAATTGTTTTCACTTTAGTCTTTATTAAATCTCATTAATAAAGACCTTGATAATATGTTATTATATCGTGATTTCCTATTATAAAATTCCTTGCATACTTAATATTATATTATCACGTATCAATTATGAAATACAAATTTCTATGATAATTTATTAGATATTAGTGCTATAATAAAACAAAAAAATGGAGATTGAGATGTATAAAAAGACTTGGATTATCATACTTGTAATATTATTAATAAATCTATTTGTAACAACAAAATCAAGGGCATTAGAGTATAAACGTGAGGTATATAATAAAAATGGTCTAACCATTATTCACTATGAAAGAAAGGACTTACCATTAGTCAAGGCAGAAATGCTTATAGATGCCTCTCCAATGGATGAGCCTGCTAATCTTTCTGGGCTTGCATCTTTGACAAGTTCAATGCTGATAGAAGGGACTAAAACGAAAACATCTGAGCAAATTAGTCAAGAGGCAGAGTTTATGGCAGCAGATATTGGGGCATCTTCAAATGAAGACTTTACTGCTATAACACTCTATACGCTCAAAAAAGACTTTAAAGGAGGATTTGAGATTTTTTCAGATATTATTCAAAACCCTATATTTCCAAAAAAAGAATTTTTACGTAATAAAGAAATCCTCCTTGATTCACTAAAACAGCGGGAAGAATCACCTTCTTATCTTGCAACAAGGGCATTTCTTAAAGAATTATTTCCAGATCATCCTTATGGCAGGTATGTGATGGGTGATGCTAAAACCGTTCCTAATATCAAACAAAGCGACCTTATACGTTTTCATCGTGATTATTATTCTCCAAACAGGGCAATACTTACAGTAGTTGGAGACATCTCATTTGAAGAAACTCTAAAGTTAGTTGACCAATATTTCTCTAATTGGAGCAATAATGATAATATTAAGCCTAATAAAACTGAGACAAACCGCAAACCAATCAAAAAGATCATTACGATAGACAGACCCCTTACTCAATCTACTATAATGATTGGCAGCCATGGCATAAAGAGAAGCAATCCAGATTTTTATAAATTATCCGTTATGAATTATATACTTGGAGGCGGTGGTTTTAGGTCGCGTCTAATGGAAAATATTAGAAATAAACGAGGTTATGCCTATGATGTGCATAGTTATTTTAAAACCAATAAATACGGAGGTTATTTTAGTCTTAACGTTAAGACTAAAACTGAACTCACAGATAAGGTCATAACAGAATCCTTAAATGAGATAAAAAATATTATGACTTCTGAAGTCACAGATGTGGAATTAAGTGATGCTAAGGCATTTCTTACAGGAAGTTTTCCTCTAAGGCTTGATACGCTTGCTGATATTGCGTCATTTCTTTCTTTAGTTGAGTTTTATGGACTTGGAATGACTTATGATAAGGATTATATAAATTATATAAATAATGTCACAATTGCCGAAGTAAAAGATGTAGCATCACGATACCTTGATGATAAGAATTATATCTTGGTTATTGTAGGCGATACAAAGAAGATTGATAAAGAAAAGATTCATTAAAGATGAAGCATTTAATATTTTACATATTTGTTATTTTAAGCATTGCTGCATGTTCTCATGTTAAACCTGAAGCCAAACCAGAAGTCAAACCTGTTGAAAAACCAGTAATAGTAACCCCTTTAGTAACTCCATCATCTGAAACAATGGTTAAACTTACGCCAGAGAATTATCCGCAGTTTGAACTAGGTGATTATAATTCTCTAAAAGAGGCTATTAATAGAGACCTCAAATATCTTAATCATCAAGCAAAGAGCTCTCAAAAAAAATCATTTAATTACGGAAAAGATGTTTATTCGGCTGGAGAGATTAAGGAATCTTTGATTGAGTTTCTTGCGCTTATGGAGTTATTTCAAGATGATAATGCTGGGTTTAATAATGAGATAAAAAAGAGATTTATTGTGTACCGCTCAACAGGGAGTGACGGAGTTGGAAGGACGCTTTTCACAGGTTATTATGTACCTGAAATTAATGGCAGCCTCAAAAAAAATGAAGTATATCGTTATCCTGTCTATACAACGCCAAAAGATTTAATTCCTATAGACCTTGGGCTTTTTTCAGATAAATTTAAGGGAAAGACTATATTGGCAAGATATACAAGCGGCAAGATACTGCCTTATTATACGAATGAAGAGATATTTGATGGGGCATTGGATGAAAAAGGACTAGAACTTTTCTGGGTAGATGACAGGTTAAAGTTATTTTTCATGCAGATACAAGGTTCTGGGGTGATTAAACTTGAGGACGGAAGTGAAATCAATTTAGGATATGCTGGATCAAATGGACACATATATAAGGGTATTGGAAAGTATTTTATTGATAAAGGTTATATTACGACAGAGGAAATGTCAATGCAGTCTATAATAAGTTATCTCAAGCAGCATCCAGAGGAATTAGATAATGCGCTTTTTTATAATCCAAGTTATGTATTTTTCAAAAAGACAAATGAGATAGCCTTTGGTAGTTTAGGGGTGCAGCTTGTATCAATGCGTTCAATAGCCACAGATCAAAAAATCTTTCCAAAGGCAGCCCTTGCATATATTCAGACATCTAAGCCTTTATGCAATGAAAAAGGCGAGATAACAGGATGGTGTAAATTTTCTCAATTTGTATTAAATCAAGACACAGGCGGGGCAATAAAGGGCAAAGGAAGGGTAGATATTTTCTGGGGGACAGGTGATTATGCAGAGATTGCAGCAGGGAATCTTAAAAACATGGGCGAGCTTTATTTTTTGATTAAAAAATAGTTTATAAAATTAATAACATGATTATTTAGAAAACCTTTTTCAATTACGTCTATATTTAAACTTAATTTCATTTAATTGGAAAAAACTTATAGATGTCTTTTCGATGTAAAAATCTTAATAAAATTATTTCTTCATCTATTATTTCAACACCTAACCTATAATCGCCTATCCTAATACGGTAATAAGATTGGTAACCTGTTATCTTTTTTATATCTGAAAGGCCAAATTGATTTTTAACATTCTTAATTTTTGTTATAACATCTTTTAGATTCAGTAATATTTTCTTATTATCAATTTTATCAATATCTTTATCAAATGATTTTTCAATTTTTATATTCATTAGAGACTTACAATCTTTTTGTCTATTTTTTCCATAAATAAGTCATTAGAAATATATTCTCCAGTTTTACCTTCCTCCATTGCTGTAACCAATCCAATATCTAGAAGAGACTCAAGTAATACATCTTCAATCAGGTCTTTTCTTTGAGATAAAACCTCAATCAGTGTTTCTTTAAAGACTTCACTCATCAATTTTTTTAGTTCATCTCTGTCAATTAAAATATCCTTCATAACTTTAGTTATCCTTTAAATATATACACACCTTTACAGTTTGTCTTTTCATCAATGTGAGCAGATATAATATAGTATTATAATAGTGCTTTCGTCAACAGGTGAATGATTTATATAGATCTTTAGGATAAAGTACTCATTTTTGCAAAATTTCTAAAAAATTTCTTGCATTACTGAATTATTTTATTTTATACTTTAATATAGGGTAATAGTTATTAACATTTTGTTAGTAAATTGTTGGTAAGTATCTGCCTTATTGTTAAAACTGAGGGGTTTTGGCAGATATTATTTAATATAATCAGCAGTTGTAGAATAAGTGAAGCAGTGAGGGCAGTGGATTTGCTCTAAAATATTGTCATGGAAGACCTTTTAAAATATTAATTTGCATAAGATAGGGGTATTGTTTATACCTCAGAGAGATCTGTTTATGCAGAGAAAGAGAGGTACAAAATGGCATTAACAATCAATACTAATGTTCCTTCCCTAGATACTCAACGAAATCTACGTAAAACTGAATCTCCGCTTAATTCTGCAATGCAGAGACTCTCATCCGGCCTTAGGATAAACTCTGCAAAAGATGATGCAGCAGGTATGGCAATTGCGACAAGAATGGATACACAGGTAAGGGGAATGAGTGTTGCAATAAAAAATACTAATGAAGGACTGAGTTTTCTTCAGACTGCTGAGGGAGCATTAAATGAAATGGTGGCAGATGTCCAGAGGATATATGAATTATCTGTACAATCGTCAAGTTATAATACGGAAAATGACAGATCTTCAATGAATGTTGAGGTAAATGAACTTGTAAAAGAGCTTGACAGGGTTGTATCTCAAACAAGATATAATGGCGAGCAGTTTTTAAATCATCAGGTTAGCTGGAGTTATCAAGTTGGCACAAAGGTTGATGAGACTATAACAGTAAATACCACAAATTTATCTCCAAAGGCTCTTGGCATAACCTCATCCGCTAATAATCAATGGAAGACGGATGAAGTAGCTCAGGCAGCCTGGTCAACATATTCAGCAAGCACAAAAAATGATGCTGCAAAAAAGATTAAGATAAATGACGTAGACATGGGAGGAGCAATCCCTAGTAAAGAGATAGCCAATAATTCAAAGGTATTGGCAGAAAGAATTAATAGATACTCATCAGTAACAAACGTGAACGCAATGTCTTATGGAAATGCGATAGTCGCTGAAAAGCCGATAACCGCTGGTTCAAGCGGGGCATCTGGCGAGGCTGGGTTTATGTCTATTAATGGTATTGCAATAGGGGGATTCACTAAAGGCGAGATAACAAAGGAAGAAAGGGCGCAGGCAGGCGAAGGAATTCAGTCTGAGAAAAATAAGTTTGTAAATGAAGAGCGTCAAAAGATACAAAAAGGAACAGCCCCAGCACCGACATCAGCAGAAGCAGACCTAAGCGATTCTGCGCTTGCTCAAAAAAGGGGAGAAGCACGATTTAATGAATTAGTAGATCAAAAGGCTGGCGCTTTAATCGGACAGCGTACTGCTGGAAATATAGCAGCAGCAATTAACGACAGATCTACAGAAACTGGTGTTAAGGCGTTTATAGTGTCTAATGCAAGGCTTGTGCTTGCCAATCAATCTGGGTCTGCGATAAATTATGATATAGATATATCTAAATTTACTTCTAAAAAAGGTGACAGCTCTAAAGATATTGATCTTGGATTAAATATAAATGGAGGCAAGATTGAAAACGGGCAAAATGGAATTATAGTGCTTAATGATAAGAATTTTGGAAAGGGAGTCGCCCATGTTGACAGCTCTGAAACAACAGCATTGCTTGGTTATGGAGTGGTTACATTAAATGGCAAACAATCTGATATTCAGGGAAGGACAGACGCTGCTTCTCATATAGTATTGAACAAGAAATCCATGGCTGATATGTCAATAGATTCAGTAGATAATTCAAAATTGACGATGATGGTAACCGATGAGGTGCTTAATACATTAAACAGTTTTAAAAGCACATTGGGGGCGCAGATGAATAGAATGGAATCAACAATAAGAAATCTTGATAATGTAAGAGAAAACGTCACAGCAGCTCGTTCAAGGATTCAGGATGCAGATTTTGCAGAAGAAACTGCAAATCTAACAAAATCCATGATAATTCAGCAGGCTGGAATATCGGTGCTCGCTCAAGCAAATAGTTCGCCGAGCAGAGTGCTTGCACTGCTGCAATAATAATGTCTTTGAATAAGAAATATTAATCAATAGGCGGTATCAAGGGAGCCTATTGATTAATAATGTATAACTCTGATATTATAACAATAGGTATACTTTATACACCCCATAAATAAAACTACTGGGCTATGCTCATAAAGAGGTGTTATGATGGAGACTTATAATAATACAGATAACTTATCACGATTAAATCAAGGGCAGACTAATATTCCTGATGCAAAAGAAACACCTATTAAACTGCCAATTAGCTCTCGTATAAAGCCTCAGACTCATGCTTCTTCAGACAATATAACTATATCAAACCAAGGTAAACTTCAAATGATTGCGCAGATTGTACAAGATTGGGCAGCCAATGTAAATAGTGAAACATCGTCATTTACTAATCCAAGCGCAACATTTCTCTCTGGTGCAAGGCTTGGAGGAAAACTTGCAGAAGCCTCTAAGGTATTAGATCAGGCATTCAGCAGAGAAGCCAAAAAGATGGAAGATTTATCTTTAAAGGCAGCAGAACTTGTTCAAAAGAGAAAGATCGGGGAAGCGGCGCTCAATAAAAATGAGATTGAAAATACAGATGAGGCATTAGATTCTTTTAAGTCGCTTATGAAATCTGGGACAAAAGTGAAAAAAGATAATTTTACAACTAAAGATATTCTACCAGAGATAGAAGGAGTAATTGGATCATTAAAAAATGTCAATAAAGGCACAACTGGTCATGTTTAAATATGACCTATAATAATACTAAAGGATAAGACATGTTTCCAGTACATAGACCAAGAAGGTTGCGAGCAAATAGCGCAATTCGCTCCATGATGCAAGAGACAACCATATCTCCAAATAATTTTATATATCCGATGTTTGTTAAGGAAGGACTAAATGGTAAACATGAGATTTCCTCAATGCCTGGGTGTTATCAGGAATCAGTTGCAGAGGCAGTAAAAACTGCTCAAGAGGTATATTCACTTGGGATAGGAGGAATCATTCTATTTGGCATCCCTGAACATCTTGATGATCTTGCAACGTCGGCTTATAATGCAAATGGAATAGTACAGCAGGCAATTAGGGCAATAAAAAATAAGGTGCCTGAGTTATATGTGATAACGGATGTATGTCTTTGTGAATATACAACATACGGTCATTGCGGAGTAGTTAGCGGTGAAAATATACTAAATGATTTAAGTCTTGATTTATTATCCAAAGAGGCAGTGTCACATGCTGAAGCTGGGGCTGACATGGTAGCGCCTTCAGATATGATGGACGGCAGGATTGGGGCAATAAGGGCTGCCCTTGACAGTAATAGATATGGAGATGTGCCGATAATGAGTTATGCGGTAAAATATGCCTCGGCATTTTATGGGCCGTTTAGAGATGCTGCGGAGTCAACGCCTAAGTTTGGAGACAGGAAGACCTATCAGATGGATCCAGCAAATCGAAGAGAGGCATTAAGAGAGGCAGCGCTTGATATGGAAGAAGGGGCAGATATAATTATGGTAAAGCCAGCACTTCCTTATCTTGATATTATAAGGGATTTAAAGGAGCGGTTTGCAATACCGCTTGCTGCATATAATGTATCAGGAGAGTATAGTCTTGTGCATGCAGGCGCAAGGATGGGATGGCTTGATTATGAGAGGGTAATGATGGAGATGTTAGTTTCTATAAAAAGGGCTGGGGCGGATGTGATTATTACTTATTTTGCTAAAGATGCTGCGAAGGTTTTGAATAGATGAATGGTTGATTGATTTATATTGACTCTATTTAGAAAATTAGTTTAACTATACAGTTCACTTTCTAACGGAGCGAGTTATCAAAGAAAAAGGTCTCTGCACAACTACTTATTTTTTCTATGTTTAACCAAAGAATGTTCAAGGTCAATAATTTCAGTTAATTTTCTACGGTAGGTGAATAAATTCGTCTGCTTTTTTCCATCATTATTTACCATTAATTTGCACCTTTTATTTGAATAATTATTGTAAGATTTTTAATATAATTCTTCCCTTTTCTGCAATAAACAATATCATATTATTGACAATTTATACTTTATTTATATGGTTAGTTATTTTTTCAGGACTGACTAAATAGTTGTGCAGAGGTCTTAAATAAGAGGTTCAATCACAAACTCGACCAATTGCGAGAACAGTTGTCCCAAAGGGCACCTGCTCCTAAATGTTTGAGTTAATTTAAGCATAACATGAAACTTGGACAGCAGTAATCTTGTGCCTGTCCCTACATTAATGCCTTTTTGAAGTAAGCGAGTGTAATATTGTCAAATATACAAAATTCAATTATCTTTAAAGATGATTGGGCATTATTAATCAGGAATTCTTTGCTGTTTTCAACAAGAATAGATGCACATAAGTCCTTTGGGAAACCATATATCCCAGAACTTACAGCAGGCATTGAGATACTTTTAAAACCATGACTTGAGGCAAGTTTAAGGGAATTAATCACAGCATTTTTTAATTTATTCTCCTCATCTCCCTCGCCCATTTGCGGTCCTACCGTATGTATAACTGCCTTACAAGGAAGCGCCCCTGAAGTAGTTAAAACAGCCTCACCTACAGGTACAAAACCCATTTTATTGCTTTCATCCTGTATAATCCGTCCGCCAGCCTTGACAATAGCTAAAGCTACACCTCCGCCATGTGCAAGTAATGAGTTAGCAGCATTAACAATAACGTCAACATTGCGTGTTGTTATATCACCTTTTACAAGCCTAAGAATACCGTTACCAACATTTTTTTCTAATATAATCTCCATATCTTCTTAAATAATAAGGACTTTGCCAATAGTGTTATTGGTATATAAATTACAATTTTTATTATAAGTAATATTTCGCCCTTACAGGGCATAAAATACTAGCGCAGTTAGTTAGCATGCGGTGAAAATTAAATAACAACTACAGCCCTGTAAGAGTGTAATATTTTAAAATTGGCTGTAAGAAGAAACTTTATCAGATTAAATTTTATAGTTGATCAATTAAAATATGACCCATATGAGAGATACTTATGGGTCATATTTAGAGTAGCATATTGTTATTTGACCTTTGCATGAAATTGAAGAGTTGAGACATCTTCTTTTAATTCATGAAGAAGTTTATGAACTTGCTCATTAGCATTAATACTGAACTCTTTGGATCTTACAACCATTTCATCCCAAGACTTAGCCACTTTCTCTCTTGACTCCTTCCCAGAACTTGGAGCAAACATTATTCCAATAACTGCACCAATCATTGCACTGATGACAGCAGCAATAGTTGCAAAAATCCCTCTATTCATATGTCTTTTATCAATTGCAGACATCTCCATTGATGCTATAGGCGACATCGATTCAATATCTACTAGGGTTGCATTAGACTTTTTAAGGTCAATTATTACCTTTTTTTCAGAAAGTCTTTTAAACATGTCGCTTATTCTCATTTCTAAACACCTCCTTAGCTGTAATTGATTCCTTATTGATAATCATACCATCATATAAAGGAATCAACCCAAACAAACTACATTTAAAATATTGTTCAGTTTCACAATAACTGATAAGGTGTTGACATGTAGGGATATTTCTTAAACGAAAATGTGAAGTAATGTTAGGGTCTAAAAGTTTTACACATTTATACCATGACATTTCTTTTAGATGTGGACAGCAAAATCTATGTTGACCCATAAGATTTTACCTCAGTTTGAGATTTAAATTACTTATTACCCCTCTGTTAAATATACGTTACATATTATATTAACTCTGATTATAATAATAGTCAACATTAAGTTTTTGTAAATTTTGATTTATAAGCTGCAGACCTGTGTTATAGTCCTATGGTATTAAAGATTATTAAAACTGCATTTATTTCATTCCACCATAACTATGGAGTCCTGATAAAAATAGATTCACCCCAAGATACGTAAATATCACTGCTATAAAACCACTAACCGCAACTGCTGCGATTCTATTCCCACGCCATCCTGCAATGTATCTCGTATGAAGGAAAAATGCGTAGATTAGCCATGTAATCAGTGACCATGTCTCTTTCGGATCCCAACTCCAATATACTCCCCATGCCTGATCAGCCCATACTGCTCCAAATATCAGTCCTCCTAATGTAAATATTGGAAACCCAATTGTGATTGTCTTATAAGTTAAATCCTCTAATACCTTTTCAGAAATCTTAAAATATTCTATCGTATTCCTTAAAATATACCCATACTGCCACAGCCCTAAAATAAATATTATTGATACAAGCCAAGATGTGATAACTACAAACGGTGATTCCGCTCTAAAGGTTGCCTTAAATAGGAAATTTGTAATCAACTCCCCTGAAGTCTTGGTTATTAATTTAAATTGTATAAAATCTATCGCCATCCCAGCTAATACTATAAAAAACATCCCGCATGCTAATATCCAAAATATATAAAAAGGTTCTTTTTTATCCTTTGTCTTTAATATCAAATACATCATTGCTGTTGCAAATGATAATGCAAATGCGGAATATGAAATAAAACTCATCATAACATGAGCTAATAGCCAGTTACTCTGGAGTGCAGGCATCAACGGCTCTATATCTTTAGAAATTCCTGAAAGTTCTATAAACCCAAGAGCCATACCAGCTATAGGCGTAATAAAAGCCCCAAATGATCTGGTCTTATACGTTATCTCAATAATTAAATAGCCTAAAATCAAACACCATACAAAAAAAGTCAATGATTCAAATAAGTTAGTTAAAGGAGCGCGTCCCATTCCAAGCTGATATGACTCTACCCACCGTAAAATAAAAGCAGCTGTATGTGAAACAAAACTGGCAACTGTAATTGTAGTGCCAATTATGCCTATAGTTTTATTCTTTATGACAAGATATGTTATATAAAACATCATCGCAACAATGTATCCAATTGTCGCAAGTCCAAAAAATTCAGAACTGCCCATAACGCCTCCGTTAATTTATCATGAGGGCTCTGCCCTCAAACTCCCGCAAGGAGTCTAAGACCCCTTGACCCCTTAATTAAAAACATTTATGGTAACCAGCTTCTTATTAAACAACTAATAAAAATTAATGGGTCAAAATGGGGCAACAGCTCCATACCCGACTAAACGCCTTGCGGGAGTTTAGGGTAAAACCATCATGACAATAATTTACTTAAATTATCTATCTTTTCTTCAAAAGCCGTACGATTTTTATTTGCAGAAGCAGCAATATTTATAATCACTCTGCCTTTTTCAGAACTCATTATTACCCACATTTTTTTATGTGAAGTAAACATTGCAAAGAATAATCCAATTACCATTAACATAAAACCAAGATAAACCAGCCAAACGCCTGGGTCTTTTCGAACTTGCAGACCTGTATATTGCCCGCCCCAGTTATCAATTAATTCAATCTTATGTCCGCCTGGTATTTCCCATGTCTTATTATATCGTTTTTGTACCCACCATGATAATTTTGTCTCTTCTTTTTCTTTAAATACGACGAAAACCGCTGGATTATTCATCATTTCTGTATAGTTAAACGGTTTCCAATCTTTATCAAATGCAAGAGCCGGGGCAAACTGTACCACTGTTGCAGTCAAATTTGTGCCTGCCAGATTAAATGATTCTCCAACCTTGAGTTTTAAGATCTCTTCAGCTTCCCCATTTGGCGTGACCCTTAAAACGATAACCCCTTTACCCGGAGGCATTGGCCCATAGTTTGCCTGATAAAATGTATAGCCCTCATATTTAAGAGGGGTATTGACTTCTATTACCTGTTTTTTAACTTCTTTATTATACTTTAAAATGGTCAGCCAGCTTATATACCTCATTGGGCGGTCTGTGTCTTTATAAAATTCAACATTAAAATCATCGCATCTTATACTAAAACCTAATTTTTGCTCTCCAGAGCCATTTTTATGGAAAGCAACATCAGATACCTCTCCTTCTGGCAGATTTAAAAACCCGTCAAAACCAAAAAACACGCCAATTACACTACCAATAAGTATAATAATTATACTTAGATGGGTTACATAAATGCCATATCTTGTGAATGCGCCCTTCTGGGCATAAAATTGTGTCTCTATATCTGATGCAGCCTCTATTGGATAAAATCCTAATTTCTTAAAAAATATCTCAATTTTACCTCTATAATTCTCTATATTACCCTTTAAATTAAGCTCTTTATGTATTGAAAACTTTGATGCAGCGCCTGATTTCAGAGGCGATAGGGGTTCATTGACTATTTTACTTATTCTTGGAAGCCTGTCTAAAGAACATATTATCAGATTTAGACAAAATAATACTAAAATAGCTATGAACCATATTGAATGGTACATATCCATAAAACCCAAAGAATAAAAGATTGAATAAATATTTGGGGCAGAAGAGATGCCGAATATTCTTTCAATGAGCTTTAAATTATTTTGTGGGTCGCCGTTTTGCTCAATGATTGTGCCTATTATTGAGGTAAAGGCAATAACTGCTATAAGTACTGCAGCAAGTTTTACAGAAGAGAAAAATTTAAATAATTTATCGCCAACCTTGCTGGAAAACTGCCCGCAAATTGCGCCAATTATTATAAATGGTACATATTTAAACTCTACATGAAGAAAGAGCCTTGCAGCAATCATAAAAGGTATTGATAAATGTATTAGAACAAACCATTTTAATGAATATTTCTTAGATTTTTCTCTTGCGTATCCTAATGGAATATTAATCAAAAATGCGCCTGTAACTAAACCAATTACGCTAGCTATATGTCCCAATTGAATCATTGTCAATTATATCCTATTTAAGTGAAAAAATAAAAATGAAAAATGTAAGAGCCAAAAAAATTAATGGGTCAAGGGGACGAGTCCCCTTGCGGGATTTTTAAGGGCAGAGCCCTTAAAGGGTTACTTAAGAAAGTCTGCATATTAAATTAATATCTTCAGCCTGATATTCGCCCTCATGTACTGATGATTGAGCAAGTTTAAATTCAAAGAGATAATTACGGCTTGGAAGCAAAGAATAATCTATATTATCTAAGACCATAGAATTATGAAAATATGCAGTTTTATATGGTGAATCCACATCTCTATGATCTGTAATCCATAAAGGCCCATTATCCTTTAAAAATCTCATATAACCAAAACTCTTTCCATGATTATAGTGATAACAAGTCCCGCGCACCCTTGAACCAATATTTCCCCAAGATATTTCTTCCTTAGCTGGTTTTATTGGGGGAAGTAGATTAGGGATTAAAAACCCTGAAATAAACATATCCGCTTCCTGTCTTAGAGCAGAAGACACATTATTAAATGCAACGACCTCAACCCTGCAGCCCTTATTTTGAAGGGCTCGAATTACCTGAACAAAATCCCCATCTCCTGTAGCCATCAAAACCCTGTCTAGGTTTTCTGATTGCAGCAGGGCATCAACTGCCATATCTAAATCTGCATTTGCCTTAGCATATTCCTTTCCATCTTCATCTCTATACCATTTAACCTCTTTTTCAATAACCTTAAAACCAAAATCCCTAATAATAGAAAAGAAACTCCTTGTCTTTTTTTCATAAAGCGGATCAATATTTGCCCTGCGTTTGTCAAAGCCTGCGTATGCGTTTAGCCGTACCGTCTCAGCGCCTTCCCTGCATGCAAATTTTCTTAATACATCATACTGCATGCCAAATCCACCGCTGCGTTTAAAATTTTCAAGATCTACATATACTCCTACTTTTGTACTGGATGACATTGATTTTTCTCCTGCTTAGATTAATGATTTTTAATAGTATAACAGAAAATAATATATTATTATTATCTTTAAGGGCTCTGCCCTTAAAAATCCCGCAAAGGGACTCGTCCCTTTGAACCCGTAATTTTGCTTATTATAATTATTAATATAAAATTATGGGGTCAAGGGGACAAGTTCCCTTGCGGGGTCAAGGGGCAGAGCCCCTTGAAAGATGCCTTTTAAGGTATTCTTACTAAGCGAAAACCTAAATTATAATAATTATAATCTGGCTGGCTGAAAAAACGAGCAGAGCAGCGATTATATTCTGGAATATTTATCCAACCGCCTCCGCGCGCGCCATGAGTACTGCTGTAGGAATCATAAATAGGATTATTATGTGTATGTTTTGTATATGCCGCTGCATCGTACCAATCTTGTATCAACTCGGTCAAATTGCCGCTCATATCATATACACCTAGTCCATTAGGAGCCTTTGTGCCAACTTGATGTGATCTTCCACCTGAATTCACAACATACCATGCAACGCTGTTTACGTCGTTACCGCCTGAGTATTTCTCACTCCTGCCGCCGCTCCTGCACACATATTCCCATTCCGCTTCAGAAGGCAGGCGGTATTTATAACCATTTTTATTTCGCAGCCAATTTATATAACTTTGAGTGTCATTCCATGTTACGCATGAAACTGGATTTCTATCGCCTTGTTCAAACCCAGGACCCTGCCAAGTTCGTGTCTTATCCTTTATTAATTTGCTGCCAGTCCAATAATAACATCCGTCACTGCTTTCTGCCTCTGTCTTATATCCTGTTTCATTTGTGAAACTCCTAAATTCGCCAATGGTTACCTCATACTTTCCAATATAAAAATCATCCAAACATACCTCATGCACAGGCTTCTCATTTTCTTCTCCTCCTCCAACTGTATCTCCCATCTGGTAACATCCGCCCTTGATAAAGACAAATTCCATACCAGTATTAGGGTCTCTGAAGGTTGAATCATTTGACTTTGGTTTATTAGGATAAGTCTGCGGGATAGATGCAGTCTGTTGAGTTGGAGACTGTGTCTTTTCAAGCTGTTTGATCTTTATTTTAGCAGCAACTGCAAGAGAGCTGTTAGGAAATGCTGATAAAAATTCTTTAAAATCTGATGGGTCTGTTGAATTTTCTATTGTCTTCCATGTCACCTTTTCAGCGTTTAAATCATTTTGCTTAGGTGGAGTTGTTGGGGTTGACTCTTCTGATGGTTCAGATGTCTTTATATTAGAATCTATCTTAAAATAAAAATCCCCTGTTATTGAAGATGATTCCCATGGGGTCTGCTTTTTAGCGGATATTTGTTCTACTGACTGTCTAACACCTTTAAACATCTGTTCAATCTGAAGTCCAGGTTTTTCCATATTTTTTATTAATTCCTGAGTATAAAGACCATTTTTTCCATCCCCATCACTTGCTACGGATCCTGGAGATGTTGCATATGCGATAAATGTCCCTTCAGGAGCCTTCATTTGTGCTAGTCCTCCACCGCCTGCTGATCTAAATCCCCTAAATGGATTATCTCTGCAAGCATCAAGAATGACTATATTTAAGCGATTCTTTGCATATGCCATATTATTGAGCACAACATTGGCATTAACTGCCTCTGGGTCAACATCCTTTTCAGAATGCACGTCTGCGTCAATTGGAATTAGATAATTTTCACCATTTATCTGAATCCCATGGCCTGCAAAATAAAATAACCCAACCCCGCCGTCTCTTATTGCATCTCCAAATTCAGAAATAAGTTTTTTCATATCTTTTTGAGTAAGATTATAACCGGAGATTACCTTAAAATGAAGATTTTCTAGTACCCTTGCCATTGCCTGAGCATCATTTACAGGGTTTTTTAGAGGCTTGATATTTTTATATGTGCTATTACCCATAACAAGTGCAACGCGTTTTTCTGACTGCATCTGCTGTATTTCAATCGAACGATTTTCTGAAGATTGAGAGGTATTTGAGTCATTCCTTGCAGCTTTTTTTGCCTTAGCATAGACCGCCTGCGTAATACTGAACATAGAAATAATTATAACAAAAATAAATATTTTAATTGCTTTACCCATGAATAACCCTCCAAGGTCATTAACTATTATTTATAACTTTAGTGAATATAATTGCAGAGATATTAAAAAAAAGTTTATTTCAAAGCCTTTTCAATCTCATTAGGACGTTGATTGGTAAGGTTTCTGATATTTTCTATATCCTTTGTTATGCTTGAGCCTTTTTGTAGTGCTGAACCTTTTTGCAATGTTGGACCAATATATGAAGAAAATGATATAAGATTAATCAATAACATTACTATAATAGTTACAATTATCCGCATAGGCTGCTTTGGCACTATTAATCTCACTACAAAGATGGACACTATTGACCCAATTATACTAAATCCAATCAAATATATCATTTTGTTTAAATCTTTACCAACCATACCGCTAAGATCATTAAGCTTGGAATCTTTAAGCTCTGCAATATCAGGAGAGCCTTGCTTATTATTTTTCTTTAAAATATTCGTTATGCTGTTAGTTAAAGACTCTGTTGTATTCTTGTTATCTTCATCAGCAAGCTTAGGGGGGGTTGATGAGGTTGACGGGGTTTGTTGGGCAGATGAATTTGAGTCTTCCCTTATAATAACTAAAGTATCTTTATATTTTGCTGGTACTCTTTTAATGTCGTTTGAGATAACTACAGTACCTGAGTCTTCAGTATATTTGTATAAATCTGCGCAAGCAATCGCTGGCAGCAACATTAAAATTAATATAATTATATAAAAAATACATTTTTTCATATTAACATAAATTATATATTGATACTATAATGAAAGTCAAGAAATTTTAATTATTTATCGTGTATCGTCATGCAGATGACTGATTTTTTTATAATAAGTTGAATAAATACCTGAACGACTAATCATACCTATCACCTTTTTTTGATTATTAACATCAACTACTGGCATCTCATCTAAATCAATAAAACTTAGTCTGCTGAGCGCAATATTTAAATTATCCTCTGACGTAAAAACCTCCGCAGCTTTTGTGCAAAAATCTCCTGCTGTAATTACATGTTTTTTCTTATTATCAAAAACTACAGATTTAATATCATTCATAGAAATGATCCCAATTAACTCCTTCTCTGAATTAACTACAGGAAAATAGAGACCCTTAGACATGATCATCAAATCATGCGCCTCATTAATGCTGACATCTCTGTCAATGGTTTCAAATGAAGTAGTCATAACGTCTGTTACCTTAATTGACGATAGAATTGTCTCCTCTAAGCCTTCATTAAGTTTAATGCCTCTATTGGTCAAGGCCATTGTATCAATAGAATCCTTTAAAATTCTGGTAGCCATAAAAACCCCAGTCGCTGAGGAAAGCATAACAGGTATCATAATTTGATAATTTCCAGTTAACTCAAACATCAAAAACATCCCTGTCATAGGGGCATGAGTGACAGATGCCAAAAAAACCCCCATTCCAATTGCTGCATATGTGCCGGGCGGAGAAATAAATTGAGAAGTAATAGAGAGTGGAAATATATGATTAACCGCAGAGCCAAAAGCCCCTCCTGCCATTGCTCCAATAAACAAAGAAGGCGCAAATACCCCTCCTGCCCCTCCTGAACCAAGCGTAACTGAAGTTGCAATTATCTTTACAAATACTAATATTAACATCAGATAAAACAAATAATTACCCTTTAATGCTTGAACGATATATTCATATCCATCGCTCATCACATGCGGATAGATAATTCCAATCAAACCTATTGTAAATGCTCCGATAATGGGCTTTAGATGTTCGTTTATTTCAAGTTTTTCAAAAAACCCCTTTACCCAATAAAAAAACTTTATATATATCACTGATATTACTCCCATATAAAGCCCTAACATAAGATACAGAGGCATTTCAAAAAGACTTTTTGTCTTACTAACAGGCACAATAAAAGTAGGATTAACTCCATAATAACCATTAGAAATCGCAGCTGCTATACCAGCAGAGATTATAACCGCTCCAAAAGACATCATACCGTAATTACCCAAAAGGATTATCTCAGTAGCAAACATAACTCCAGTAATAGGGGCATTAAATGTAGCGGATATTGCGCCTGCTGAACCTGCGGCAATCATCAAGGTTCTTTGTTTAGCCGATGTGCCAAGAAACTGGCTGATTAATGATCCAATCCCTCCTCCTATTTGCGCAATAGGCCCTTCAACTCCAGCAGACCCTCCTGAACCAATAGTCAAGGCAGGGGCAATCATTCTTATTAATACAGATTTAAACGATATTATCCCGCCTTTTAGATTAACCTTTTCAAGAAAATCTGGGAATCTATACCCATAAACTCCTCCCTTAAATATCTTTGAAAGCGGAATTAACAAGACTGCGCCTAATATCGGTAAAATGGGCAGGAATATTCGTGAGTCATTATGATAACCAATCTGTAAAATTTCCTGACCTCTTATAAATATCACCCGTTTTACAAGATCAAGGATATAACGAAAAACTATATTTGTGCAGCCTGTTACTGCGCCTATTAATATTGCAAAAGTTATAGTTGTTGTATATTTGCCAAAGGCATAAGGAAATAACCTTCTTAACTTAACAAGATATCTATAAATTCCTCTTCTCATTATTAATTAAACGAAAAAGTAGGAAGTTTTTAAACAAATTTCTCTTAAATGCCTTTCACTTTTCATTTTGGGAGTCGTCCCACGACCTTTTAGTTTATTTTATCCCTCTTCCAACACAATAAAACTCAAAACCTAAATCCCTCATTTTAATTGGTTCATAAACATTTCTTAGATCAAAAAATAATGGAGTCTTCATCAAGGACTTTACCTTATCCAAATCAAGATTTCTAAATTGATTCCATTCTGTAATAAGCACAACTGCGTCAACTCCGTTAAGGGCATCATATGGGTCTTTGGCATAATAAATATCCTTAATTACCAAGCTAGCATTGTGCATACTTGTAGGATCATAAGCCTTAATCTTAACGCCTTCTTTTAAAAGTTCTTCAATGATATATATGGCAGGAGCCTCTCTAATGTCATCTGTATTTGGTTTAAATGAGAGTCCTAAAATCGCAAATGTCTTATCTTTTAGTATCCCTCCAGCATCCTTGATTTTTTTCAGCATTAATGTTTTTTGAACGTCATTAGCAGAAACGCTTGCTGAGACCACAGATAAATTAATATTACGATCATTTGCCAAACTAAGCAGTGCGCGTGTATCTTTTGGAAAACAAGAACCTCCATAACCAGCGCCAGCATGTAAAAATTTTGATCCAATACGTTTATCTAATCCCATACCTTTAGCAACTATGTTGACATCCGCTCCAACTTGTTCACAGAGATTTGCAAGTTCATTTATAAATGATATTTTAACAGCCAAGAATGAATTTGAGGCATATTTGATTAATTCAGCAGTCTCTATATTAGTAATAACTATCGGGGTTTCAATTAGATATAAAGGCCCATATAAATCCTTCATAATTGCAGTAGCCTGATCGCTCTCAGAACCTATTACAACCCTGTTAGGTCTCATAAAATCTTCAATTGCAGCGCCTTCTCTTAAAAATTCAGGGTTTGATACTACGTCAAATTTAGCCTTGCCATTACTTTCTTTATTTATAATCTCACGAAGTTTCTTACCAGTGCCGACTGGAACAGTGCTTTTTGTGACTATTACCTTATAATTATCAAGATTCTTTGCAATCTGACACGCTACTCCCTCTACATAACTTAAATCTGCTGACCCATCCCCGCGCGGCGGAGTGCCTACAGCAATAAAAATTACTAAGGAGGATTTTATTGCATCTTCAGCCTCTGAACTAAAACGAAGCCTGTCTTCTTTCATATTTCGTTTTACAAGTTCTTCAAGGCCGGGTTCAAAAAACGGAATCTCCCCCCTGTTTAAAGAAGCAATCTTACTCGCATCATTATCAACGCAAGTAACCATTACGCCAAATTCTGCAAAACATGCCCCTGTAACAAGCCCTACATATCCAGTTCCAATAACTCCTATGTGCATAATAAATCTCCCTATGTTTGATTAATATTATTTGAAATTATAACAGAAGCATTCAAAAAAGAGATTTATTTTTTTTGAGGGCGCTGCCCTCAAACACCCGCAAAGGGTCTTGACCCTTTGAACCCATTTACTATAGTGTAATTGCTTGTCATTATAAATAACCAGAAATCATGGGGTAAAGAGAACCCTTGGGTGAAACCCTCAAGACAAAAAAAAAGGAGGCATTTATGCCTCCTTAATTAATATTAATGTTATTATTTCAGATCCCAGCTCATTAAATTTAATCCTTCCTTGTCCTTGAAAGCGCCCATGGAAATCATAACGAGGTCAACAAAATACCATATTCCCATTCCGCCGCCAGTCATAAGCATCAATACGCCTGTACCTACTTTGTTTGTATAAAAGCGATGTCCGCCTGCCCATCCTAAAAAGAAACATAATAATAATGCTACCAATCTGCTTTTCTTAGATTCTTCTGCCATATCAATCTCCTTGAAAATTATATTTTGGGATTTCTATGAATCCCTTTTGGTTTTATTCGTTGCTTGAATATAGATTATATTAATAGTTATTTCTGTGTCTGTATCATAAGATACATATTAAAAATTATAATGTTTTTTTCAGTTATGGCTTAATTTAAGATTAAAATAGTATCATAATAACATTATGGATAAAAGGATAGAAGGCGATATATTATCAGATAAACAAGACGGCGTGTTTGATAAAACGCTCAGGCCTAAGACATTTGAAGATTTTATTGGACAAGAGAGGATTAAGAGTAATCTAAGCATATTTATCAAGGCTGCAAAAGAGAGAAAAGAACCTCTTGATCATGTGTTATTATGCGGGCCTCCGGGTCTTGGAAAGACTACGCTTTCTAATATTATATCAAATGAACTTGGGGTTAATTTTAAATCAACCTCAGGTCCTGTGCTTGAACGCGCGGGTGATATTGCTGCTATTTTAACAAATCTCGCAGAATTTGATATACTTTTTATTGACGAGATACATCGTCTTCCAAGAATTGTTGAAGAGATTTTATACCCGGCGATGGAGGATTTTGCATTAGATATTGTTATAGGGCAGGGGCCAAATGCCAGAAGTTTAAAACTCGCTCTACCTGCATTTACAATCATTGGGGCAACTACCAGAACTGGACTTTTAACCTCTCCTTTACGTGATAGATTTGGAGTTATCAACAGGCTGCAATATTATGAGACTGAAGAACTTGAATTAATAGTAAGGCGTTCAGCTTCTTTATTAGATTTAAAGATTTCAAGTGACGCAATTATTGAGATAGCTAAACGCTCGCGAGGCACTCCAAGGATAGCAAACCGACTGCTTAGAAGGGTGCGGGATTTTGCGCAGATAAAAAATAACTCTATTGTAGATATTGAGATAACCAGAAGTTCGCTTAAAGCCTTAAATGTTGACGGATTGGGACTTGATGAGATGGATAGAATGCTGCTTCTGACAATCATTGACAAATACGGTGGTGGACCTGTAGGTATTGAGACGCTTGCTGCCTCACTATCTGAAGATAGAGATACGCTTGAAGATGTCTATGAACCATTTTTGATACAACAAGGATTAATTGAAAGAACACCAAGGGGCAGGCTTGCTACAAGACTGGGGTTTGAACATATAGGCAGGGAATTTACTACGAATCTTTTTTAAAGGCATGAGGGTTTTTATAACGGGTCTACAACCATGCACTTTTTATCTATGGGCTCCAGCAAAGGGGTTTTTTAAACGTGGGCTTCACCCTCCCTTTGAACCCATTAATTTTTATAACCTCTATTCTTTTTTTATAATATTATATATAATAGATAAACATTTTTTTAGGAGTTAAGAGATTTGGCTGATAAAAGCGTAATTATTATTGATGATGAATTCATGAAGACCAAAGATCTTGGTCAACTGCTTATCACTGATGGATATAATGTCAGGGTCGCAGGCAGCAAGGATGAAGCAGTTGAAATGACGGTTAAAATGATGCCGTCTTTAATAATGATTAAGGCAATACTTATTGATGCAAGCGAGTTTGACATTATAAGGGGACTACGTTCATTAGAAGCCTTAAAGGCAATCCCTATTGTTATGATAACAGAATCTGAAGAGGATTATAATGATATTTCAGTAATAAGCAAATACAAACCTGATTATGGGATTATCAAGGTTATTCAAATTCCAATAGATGCTGAAGAATTTTTATCAACAATCAAATCTATCACTAATAATATTGATATTGAAACAAAACTACAACAATTTGACAATTCCGTTAATTCCCATAGAGAACCACAAGAAGATAAAATCCAAGAAGGCTTTTATGATACATTACAAGAGAATATTGAAGGAGAAAGAAAAAACATGGCAGAAAAAAAAGACAGGAAGATTGAAATAGATGAGGAAAATGACCCTCGCATTCATTATGAGGAAAATGATTTCAGCGAAGTATCCGAAAATGAATCAAAGTCAGCTTCCAGTAAATTGTCTGGAATAGCAGAAATGCTTAAATCCAAAAAGATGCTTCCAATATTAATGGTTGGAATAGTAGTTATTATTTTTGCCTCATTAATCATTACAAAGATAACTCAAAAACATAATAAAGAAAAAGATAAATCAGCAGAATCAGGCAGAGAGATTTTGACTATAGTAGAGCCTCCTGATAAAAAACCCTTATCACCAACAGATAATAATGCTGCAACTCTTTTGTCTCAAAATAAACCGTCTATAAAAGAGCCTGCAAAAAACGAACTTCCTGAAAAACCAACTGCGCAAGAAAAGGCAGTTCCAGAGCAGATTGTAAAACCTGAAGAGACTGCTAAACCTGAAGAAAAACCAGCCAATAAGATTGAAAATAAAGCCAATCAAGAAGAAAAAGTTAAGCCTGAAGAGGCTGTAAAACCAGCTGTCACTCAAACTAAGCCTCCTGTTAAAGTTGAAGAGAAAATTGCTGCAAAAAAACCTGCGCCTGTTGAAGAAAAACCAGCTCAGAAATCTGAACCAAAGGCTGCTCACAAAAAGACAGTAACGAAAAAAACTGAGACTGCTAAGAAAACTATACAAAAACCAACAAAACCATCACATAGTCCAAAATCTGAAACAACTGCCAAAACTGAAGCCAAAGCAGAAATTAAAGAAAAAACCTCAACTCCTGAAGTGACTGCTAAACAAAAACCAGTTCATCAAAATACGAAATCTCCTGTTTCTAAGGCTAAAGAACAGGTTTCTACTAAAAATGAAGAAAAAACTGTTAAATCTGAAGAAAAGTCAACTCAAACCTATAAGGTTCAAGTTGGAGTTTTCAATAATTCTGCTAATGCTATCAGCATACTTAACAAACTTCAAGCGGATAATTATCAAGGAGAGATAAAGGAGATACATAAAAAGGATAAAACGATATATCTTGTAACAACTGGTAAGTTTAATACGAAAAAAGAAGCCACAGCTACGGCATTACGTTTGAAAACTGTACATAAAATTGATGCTATAGTAATAAAATAACCATGAAAAAAGAAATAATAAGAGGTGAATTGTGAGACATGAAAGAAAATTGATATCTCTGATATCAATATTAATTAGCATAATATCAATGATATTTATTGATCAAGCAGTTGCAGAAGATAATAGATTATCAACAAGTTTTTCCCTTGATTCGTATAGTAATTATATCTGGCGCGGCAGAGATATAAGCAAAGGATTTGTTTTGCAGCCGGGTATTGATCTTATAGAAAAGCAGTATGGATTTAATGTTATGGGGAATTTTGATATAAAAGATGCAAAGTTAAATGAACTTTTATATACCTTAAATTATATGACCAAATCTGATGATTTAGCGCTTAATTTTGGGCTGGTTTATTATGAGTTCACTGCACATAATCATCGTGATACTATGGAAGCATATGTATCAATGTCTGCAAAATTTGTTGTTGATGCTATTTTTACCATTTATTATGACTTTCTGGAAGGCAAAGGCGGATTTTTTGAATCTGATTTTAGTTATTCACTGCCTATTGGAACGCTGGCAAAACTTAAATTAGCTTCTGATTTTAATATGGATATGAGCAATTCACTTTTAGGCAGAGGCACAAAAAATCAATATTTCTTTAATTTTTATAATGGTCAGTTAATGGCATCTTTTATTATTAAGGCTGCAAATAACTTTGTTATAGAGCCTCTTGCAGCGTATAGTTATCCGCTGACAAAGGATGCTGAATTAAATATTAAAGATGAATTCTTCTATGGAATAAGGGCAAAACTGGCAATATAGCTAGCCTTAACCAATATAATTTATGGGTTCAAAGGGACGAGTCCATTTGTGAGAGCCATCCCTAAAGGGAACCCTTGGGCAGAGTCCTCATGCTTTAATTACTTAAAATATGAAAGAAACGCATATAAGGGCACATTTATTGATAAGCGGAATAGTGCAGGGTGTGTTTTTTAGGGCCTATGTGAGACAAGCTGCAATTGACGCAAATGTTACAGGCTGGGTGAAAAATCTCTTTGACGGCAGGGTTGAGGCTTTATTTGAAGGGAAGAGAAAGGATGTAGAGATTGCAGTTTCTAAGTGTTATAAGGGACCATCGGCCAGTCATGTAGAAGGAATTGATCTTAAGTGGGAAAAATATATAGGTGAGTTTAGCTGTTTTTCGGTACGTTATTAGTTGGGGTAAGAAGTTATTAAATGGTACCAATGAATTGATAATATCTAATAGGCATTAGTTAGTAACCTTACTCAACACTTAACGCCTGTGCAGGATCCATATCAGAGGCCTTTTTCGCTGGATATAGTCCAAAAAATATCCCTGTCAACATTGCCATTATAAGTGGAATAATAACAGCCTTAAACGTCACGCTCATCTCAAAATTAAATATTACACTTACAAATACTACGCTCAAAACCCCTGTAATCACCCCTAAAACCCCTCCAGTTGTTGTTAATATCACCGCCTCAATCAAAAACTGCGTTATGATATGAAATTTGGATGCCCCTACTGCCCGTCTTATCCCTATCTCCCTTGTACGCTCAGTTACAGTTGCAAGCATAATATTCATTATCCCTATGCCCCCTACAAGCAAAGAGATAAAGGCAATGCTTCCTAGCACTATATCAAATATTCGATTCGTCTTCTCCGCCTGATTTAATAACTCAAGAGGGACTATTATCTCATAATCTTCCATACCTTTATGGCTTAATTTCAGAGACCGTTTGATAATTGTGGCAGAGTCTATTACCTCATCTTTTTTCGCAATTTTAATAATTATCTCATTTAATGGTTCTTCCTCATTTTCCTCTGGACTCTTTAGCCCTAATGAAGTCCCTGACGGAAGAAATATCATATTTGAATAATCCCTCGTTGCAACACTTGATTGGTCTTTTCCTAAATCATTTGCCCGCTTAATAATCCCTGCTACCTTAAAATATTGATCCTCTAATCGTATGTACCCTCCTGTCTTACCCTCCTGCCCAAAATTCCTTGAGGCAGCATTTCCTATAACTGCAATAAGATTTCTATTTTTTACATCAAACTCACTTATAAATCTCCCCTCTATAACCTTTAACCCTATGATATTTAATAAATTTGGCGAGCAAGACATTATCCGTATTGCAGTATCCTTTGCCGATAACTTAGGCAGAGCGTCTATGTCTCTAATCGTTGCAGTTGATTCAATAGATGTGCAGCTCTTTGATATTCTTTCAGCATCCTTAGTAGTCAAAATCCCCAAAGTCTGAGATTTTATATAGATATTATTCGTTCCAAGATTCTCTATCTGCTCTATTGCCTTCTTCCTCGCACCCTCACCTATAGAAAACATCGCAACTATTGCCGTTACGCCGCATATTATCCCTAATATGCTCAAACCACATCTTAGTTTATGATTTAATAGAGACTCTATCGCTACTATCGTTATTTTTTGATAAAAATTCAAAGGCATCTACATGAGGGCTCTGCCCTCAAACTCCCGCAAAGGGATTTTAAAACGGGTCTGAGACCATCCCTTTAAACCCATAATTACTACTTCCACTTTATACCTTTAAAAATTGAATCTACTGATATATTGTCTTTATAAAGCAATACAGTCTTTAACATCTCTACTAAGATTTCATTGGTTAATAGATTTGGCGTTAGACCTAAACCTTTTAACGTTGTGTATGTCGGATTATAATAATGCTCCTCTTTCTCAATTCTAGGATTTTCTATATGTTTTATAGTAACTTCATAACCCAAAGACTTTGCAGCAGCACTTACCTTATCCGCAAGCTCTAAGACTGAAAAGGTCTCTGTTATTTGATTGTAAATATTTAGAGTACCCCCCTCTGGAGGATTCATTGCTGATAAATAGACGCAGGCTAAGGTATCTTTGATATTTAAGTACCCTCTTATCTGAGTTCCCTTCCCATAAATCGTTATCGGATGCCCGCATACTGCCTGCACAATAAATCTATTTAACACAGTGCCAAAAATTTCATCATAATGAAATGAAGGCGTTAGTCTCACATCTTGTGCGGATTCATCTGTAGATATGCCATAAACAGGGCCTTGCATTAAATCTGTAGCCCTTAATTTCCAAGTCCTTACATAAAACCATATCATATCTGTGTCTTGAACCTTTGTGGTGTGATAAAGTGACCCGCCTTGTCTTGGAAAAAGAAATTTATCCGTCTTGCCGTTATGAGCAATGTCAATATAGCCCTCTGGAATATCAATATTAGGCGTTCCATATTCGCCCATTGTCCCAAGTTTTATTAGGTGACAGTTTGGAACTGTTTCTTTTATCGCATAGATTATATTTAGAGTTCCAGTCAGATTATTTTGAAGTGTCTTTGCAGCTTTATCCCTGCTTATCATTGAATATGGGGCAGAGGGCTGTTCTGCATAATGAATAACTGTGTCAGGCTGCGTAGTAATAAAGACATCTTTTAGGAAATTATAATCTGTTATATCGCCTATATAATGTTTAATCTCCTTGCCTGTTATCTCCTTCCAAGCCTTAGTTCTGCGAGTAAGATTAGGAATTGCTATCAGGGATTCAAAATCAAGCTCAAGTCCTGCATGGCGCTTAAAATAATTATCAACTACTGTTACTGCATGTCCCATCTGCGAAAAGTGCATCGCTGTAGGCCAGCCTAAATATCCGTCTCCACCCAGTATTAAAATATTCATTTTAGCTTACTCCTTAGATCCTCTGGAAATACATTATAACTTAATAAAAATTCCTTTATCTCAGCTTTATTTAAGGTCTTAGCCTTTGAGGAATTATATGATGTATTTATTGGTTTAAGTGATAATTCCTCCATCTTATAAACAATGTTTGAATAGATATTTCTAAGGGCTGGAAAGATTATAAACATATCCTCTGATTCCATAGTCCTTCTGACTTCTTCATCATTTATCAGCTCTTCATATAATTTTTCGCCGGGTTGAGCACCTATTGAAATTATTTCTATCTCCAATGGATTTCTATTAAATACTGGAGAAAGCAATTCTACCATGACATCTGCTAAATCACATATCCTCATCACAGGCATCTTTGATACATAGACCTCTCCGCCTTGAGAGATCATCATGCTCTTTATAATAAGATCTACTGCGTTATTTAATGTCATCATAAAACGCGTCATCTCATTGCTTGTCAAAGTTACATGACTGTCTTTAGCAATCTGCTGTGTAAATAATGGAATAACAGAACCCTTAGAACCAGCAACATTACCAAACCGCGTAGAGGCAAATATAGTATCTTCATCACTTGCGCGCAGGATATTTGCTGCAGTTATTAACCGCTCGCCCATCAACTTTGATGTCCCCATTACACTTGTCGGATTGACCGCCTTATCTGAAGATGTAAATAGTACCTTTTTAATCTTATTTAAGATAGAGGCTTGTATAACATTTTGCAAGCCGATGATATTATTCTGTACAGTGCTAAATGGTGATCTCTCGCAAATAGAGATATGCTTAAGTGCTGCAGCGTGAAATAGATAATCAACCCCTTTTAAGAGATAATTGAGTTTGCTCTCGTCTTTTATATCTACATAAAAACACTGAAAATTCTTTAATCCCCAGTATTTTTTAGATAGAAAAAATAACTCACTTTCATTATTATCTAAAGCCCTGACTTCAGCAACAGGCAGCTTGAGAAGCTGAATTATCAACTCCTGCCCTATAGTTCCAGCAGCTCCAGTAATTGCTATTGTACGCCCTTCAAAAAATTTAGTTTCATTCATCAAAGGCATCTCCATGAGGGCTCTGCCCTCAAACTCCCGCAAGGGAACTCGTTCCCTTGACCCATTAATTTTTTTTATTACTTAATAATAAACTTATCCGCATTTAGTAAACCCACAGTCATGACAGACTGCGCATCCGCCTTCGTGCTCAACCGTGCCTCCGCACTCTGGACACGCTCCCATTTTAAAAACCTCACCGTCTTTTGTATGCTCTATCTTGAAATGTTTTTGATGTAATTCTAAAGCCTTTGCTACTGCGTCTGCACAGGATGAAATCTTGCCTACACTTGCCCATGACGGCTGATGACAAGATATACCCTTTAATTGCTTTATAACCTGATCTACTGCTATATCACATCGCAAGGCAAGTGATAATAGTCGTCCTATAGCCTCAGACTGACTTGCAGCACATCCGCCTGCCTTTCCTATATGATTGAATATCTCAAACGGCGAATTGTTTTCATTTGCATTTATTGTTACATATAAATTACCACAGCCTGTCTTAATACAATGAGTCGTACCTTTAATAACATCTGGTCTCTTTTTTGGAACAATTTTCTGATACTCATCTTTTTTAACCTGACTATCAACTGCTGCAGACTTGCTGACAGTTGACTTTTTCTTTACTGAAAGCACCTGCTCGTCTCTTGAACCATCACGATATACAGTTACCCCTTTACAGCCAGTTTTATAGGCTAAGAGATATACCTCTTTTACATCTTCAGGGGTCGCGGTTGTTGGGAAATTCACTGTCTTTGATACAGCATTACAGGTATGGGTTTGAAATGCAGCCTGTGTCTTTATGTGATCTGAAGGAGATATATCATGTGAAGTCACAAATATCTTTCTAATATCAGCAGGAATATCTTTAAAATCCTTGATTGACGCAGATTCAGAGATTCTGGTCATCAATTCATCTGAATGAAATCCTTTTTTCCTTGCAATCTCTTCAAATTTTGGATTTACCTCTATCATCTTTGTACCTTCAAGCACTGTCCTTATATATGAAACTGCAAATAAAGGCTCAATCCCTGATGAACACCCTGCTATTATTGATAGAGACCCTGTTGGTGCAATAGTGGTAATGGTTGCGTTTCTTAATTTCATCTTACCATGATAGATACTTTTATCGTGATTTGGGAATACCCCTCTTTGTTCAGCTAAAATGGTTGACTGATTTCTGCCTTCCTGCCTGATGAACTTCATTAATTCTTCAGCAAGGGTCAATGCCTTTTCGGAATTATAAGGTATGCCAAGATCAATCAGCATATCTGCCCATCCCATTATCCCAAGCCCAATCTTACGGTTTGCCTGTGTTATTTCTTTAATCTGTTTTAATGGATATTTATTTATATCAATGACATTATCTAAAAAATGTACTGCCTTATGTGTTATGTCTTTTAGTTTCTCGTAATCAACATGTCCGTCTTTAACCATCTTTGAAAGATTGATACTGCCAAGATTACAAGATTCAAAAGCTAAGAGCGGCTGTTCTCCGCATGGATTTGTTGATTCAATCATTCCTACCTTTGGAGTTGGATTTGACTCATTAATCCTATCTATAAATATTACGCCGGGCTCACCTGTCTGCCAAGCGTGTTTAATGATGACATCTAAGACATAACGTGCCTCTATTGTCTTTTCAGCCTGTTTGGTTCGTGGATTTATGATGTCATACTGCTCGTTTTTCTCAACTGCGTTCATAAAATCAGAGGTTAGGGCAACTGAGATATTGAAATTATTTAATTTATCCAGATTATCCTTACAGGTGATGAAATCAAGTATATCAGGGTGGTCAACTCTAAGGATTGCCATATTAGCGCCTCTTCTTGTGCCTCCTTGCTTAACTGCTTCAGTTGCACTGTCAAAAACAGTCATAAAGGATATTGGACCAGATGACACACCCTTCGTAGAGCCGACCATATCGCCATTTGGTCTAAGGTTGCTGAAACTAAAACCAGTACCTCCGCCAGATTTATGGATAATAGCGGCATTTTTCACGCCGTCAAAAATACTCTCCATAGAGTCCTGAATTGGGATAACGAAACATGCGCTAAGCTGTCCAAGTTCCCTGCCTGCGTTCATAAGGGTTGGGGAGTTTGGGAGGAAATTTAATTGAGTCATCATTTCATAAAAATCAGTCTCTAATTTTTCAACTTCGGCAAATTCCTTACCAAATTTAAGATCAGCCATAGCGATGGTCTTAGCAACCCTGCGAAAGAGTCCTTGAGGGGTTTCTGTAACCTCGCCCTTTGAGTTTTTCTTTAGGTATCTCCGCTCTAAAACCTTTAGAGAATTAGGAGAGAGAGCTATATCATTGGTTTCTTTTTTCATCTTTAAACATCCTCCAAAAACACTTGTGTTACGATTATTTATTTTGAATAATTATTATATACTTTTTTGGTTTTTTTTGGAAATTAATTTTATATATCTGTCAATGATATGATAATATATTATTGTAAGCAACCCTAAGTAAATTATAAATATTGAGTGAAAGGGAGGAAAGATGTTAGATGAGAATAATTATAAAATAGAATGGTCTGACAGGAAAAATGGGTTTGGGGGGAGAATTTGTAATGGGGAAATTGCTGATTTTAATGAATACTGCCTGCGGTATACTTTTATATGGGCAATTTGTTTATTATTATTTGGAACATTTGCGTTTTTCTTTGGCTCAAATGATTCTTTTCAAATAATGACAAATTATGATCGCTTGATCTTTGTAGGTTATTGTTTTATTAACTGTTTAAATCTACTTGTACCTATTGTTAAATTAGAGTATAGTGTTTATACAAAGATTAATCTTTTTTTACAAAATGTAAACACCTTTCGCCTGATGCCCTAAATACTTCAAGTGAAGGCATTATTTTTGACAAAAATCCCATTATTCTACACCCATACGGCCGGGTATTGTCCCAAGTAATATAAAAATTTCTACATTTAAAACAATCTATTCTTTGCTGACCCATTATATTCTTGAGTGCTGTCGTACATACCTTATTCTTTGATAAGAATTTTATTTAATACCTCTAAAAATACATCCATTTCATATCTTGTCCCTACGGTCACCCTTAGGCATCCTTCAATATGACTGTTTAAATTTCGCACTAAAATATCATTCTCTATTAATTTTTTATAGATCATTTCAGCATTATCTACTTTAAAAAGTATGAAATTGGCATCAGACGGATATGGCTTTACTCCTTTTATCTTTAATAATCCTGAAAAAAGATTCTCCCTATTTATTTTTATCTCAGAAATATTTGAGTTCATAGTTACGTCATCTTTAAGGATTCTTAATGCCAAATCTTGTGACAAGGAATTTATATTAAATGGCAGTCTTACCTTATTTACCTCATTGATAAGTTCAGGAGAGGCAATCATAAAACCTATCCGTAATGCTGCAAGACCAATCTTGCTCAAGGTTCTAAATACTACCAATCTTTCATATTTCTTGACTAATGGAATAAAGCTCTCTATATCAGAAAATTGCTGATATGCCTCATCTACTATGACAATCGCATCTGTTTTTTCAATCAATGTTAAAATCTTTTTTCTGTCAAACGAATTACCAGTTGGATTATTTGGAGAACTCAAAAATATTAATTTTATATCATTATCTTGAACTGTCCTTAACATTAAGTCAATATCAAGATCAAAGGTATTATCAAGCGGGACTGTCTTTATCTGCTGATCTAATGTGCGGGATATAATAGAATACATAGAAAACGTGGGGGTTGGAGACAGGACTGTGCCGCCAACTGTTGTTATCAATGAATATATCAATTCATCTGAGCCATTTCCAAATAGAAGTTCGGAGGGTAAGACATCCAAAGAAGCGGATAGAAACTCTCTTAATCCCTGAGCCTTTGAATCTGGATACCTATTTGTCTCAATAGAGAGAAGCTCTTGAGGAATCTTAAAACCATATGGACTTTCATTTGCGTCAAGTTTTATCTTACAATTAATAGTGCCCGGGTCATAAGCAGAAAGTGCACGAATATTTGGTTTGATAAATCTCTGTAAAGCAGAAGACATCAGGGAATTACCTTATTTAACTGATATTCTACTATCCCTGTTGCTCCAGCTAGTTTTAATTCTGGAATAAGATCACGTACGAGATTTTCATCAATAATTATATCTAGTGCAACCCAATTATCATCCATCAATTGTGATATTGTTGGTGATTGCAGCGATGGAAGGACTTTTAGAATCTTATCAAGCACTTTTTTTGGGACATTCATCTTTAATCCCACCTGCTCTTCAGCAAGCAGCGCACCCTTTAAAAGCATCACAAGATTATCTATCTTTGCCTTTTTCCAAGGATCTTTATATGCTTCCTTATTTGCAATAAATCGGGTAGTAGACACAAGCATAGTCTCTATAACCTTAAGATTATTTGCCCTAAGGGAACTCCCTGTCTCAGTCAATTCAACTATCGCATCAGCAAGTTGCGGAGGTTTTACCTCAGTAGCCCCCCACGAAAAATCTACTTCTGCCTTAATGCCCTTTTCTATTAAATATCTCTTTGTATATCCTACAAGTTCTGTGGCAATTCTCTTTCCATTAAGGTCATCAAGACACTTGATCTCTGAGTTATTAGGCACAGCTACTACCCATCTTACAGGTCTTAAACCCTCTTTTGCATAATTAAGTTCTGCAACACTTAATACATCTGCATCCTGTTCTAAAATCCAATCATAACCAGTTAATCCGCAGTCTAAAATTCCATTAGCCACATAGCGCGCCATCTCCTGCGCCCTGATTAACATTGAATCAATATCTGTATCATTTAACGTTGGATAATATGACCTTGAAGACACAGTCACATGATACCCTGCCTTTTTGAAAAGTTTAAATGTTGATTCCTGTAAACTGCCCTTTGGTAGTCCTAATTTTAATGTTTTATTATCCATATATTCTCTTTTACCTTTATAGCCTTGCGGAGTTTGAGGCCGCAGGTCTCAATGTTTCACCTTTATTGCCTTGCGGAGTTTGAGGCCGCAGGTCTCAATGTTTCACCTTTATTGCCTTGCGGAGTTTGAGGCCGCAGGTCTCAAGTTATAAAATGCCGCCAATTGCAAATTCAACTTTTCCAACAGATTCTCCTGGATTTTTTCCATGAAGAATATATCCATATTCTATTCTAATTGGACCCATCGGAGAAATCCACCTAATACCACCGCCAGTAGAATACTTAAAGGAATTAAAATTAATATCATTGAGACTGCTGTAAGCGCTTCCTGAATCTAAAAATGTCACACCCTTTAATTTCACGCTAGGTAATATTGGGAAGACAAATTCTCCACTCAATATAACAAATGTAGAACCGCCAATATAGGTTCCTTGACTATCTCTTGGACCAGCAGCGCCAAAATCAAATCCCCTTATTGTATAAATACCTCCAATATAATACCTCTCAAAAACAGGTAACGCCTCTCCATTTATCCCAGCAGCATATGAAAATCTTCCACGTAAAGAAAATGTAGTTGGAGCAATTGGGAAAAACCATGAAGTATCTACACCATCTTTAAAGAAATTATTTGTGCCACCTAGGCCTGCATATGTGAAGAAAGCAGCATTACGCGATCCCTTTGTTGGATCAAGAAAGTTATCTCTTGAATCTCTTTCCACATTTACTGTTACAGAAGACGTAGTAGATTTTCCTTCAAAAGACTTAAGCCAATTAGATGCATTTGAATTCATATCAAATACATCAATATCCTCAAATTTATAAATTATTCCTGTTGAATAATAATCTAAAAATCTCTTATTAAACCCTGCTGAAAAACCAGCCGATGATTTAGTATAATCAACATATACCATACTAGTATCAAATATGCTCATATTAAAACTCAAAGGCTTATCCATAAACCATGGTTCTTGATAAGTTATCTCATATAGAGTAGTTATACCGCCAACCTGCGCATTTATCTGAATAATCTGTCCAGAACCAAACAGATTAGCCTTTGTTATTTTGGCAAATACCATAAAACTCTCCAAAGAACTATATCCGCCGCCTAAACTAAAAGATCCAGTTGATTTTTCTTTTACCTTTACATCCAAATCTATTAAATTATCTTCTGAATGTGGTTTTGGAGATATTTCTACCTTTTCAAAAAAGTTAAGATTCATTAATTTTTCATAAGTTCTCTTTAATTTCTTACTGTTAAATATATCTCCTTCGTCAAGCAAAAATTCTCTTCGAATTACCTTATCTCTTGTTATAGTATTTCCGCTTATCTCAATCCTGCCTATTTTATAGAGTTTACCTTCACTTATGGCATATTCAATACTTACTGTCAATGTTGACTTATTAGGAATAACTTTAGGATTAATTGATACAAGCGCATACCCGCGTTCAGTATAATATTCTGTAATCCTGCGAATATCCTCTCCTATAGTCTTCTTATTAAAGGTCTCTCCAGACTTAATTTTTATCAGATCTTGAATATCTGAAGCTGGAAATGCCTTTGTGCCGCTAAATGTAACTGTAGATAATTTATACTGTAACCCCTCATACACCTCTACTGATAATGAATAACCCTCTTGATTTTCCTTTACCCAATGTCCAGGGACATCAGGGTGTTTAATGATTAATTGGTCATTAACCTTTTCTATGACCTTGACTGCAGGCTCTGTTGCTGTTGCGTCAATATAACCATAATTATAATATAAATCTACTATACGTTCTGGATCCATTTTAAGATCCTGATCCTTTACAAAACCTGAATCAGATATAAAAGAACCCAGCCACCATACCCCTGACCTCATAGAGTCTATAATTTCGCTTGAAGAAATTTTTTCGTTTCCTGAAATGACTATCTCTCTAATCTTTAATTTTTCATTTTCTTTTATCTCAAATATGACCTCTACTTCCTGTTCTGATCTATATTTTATTATAGGATATACCTCAATTTTATGATACCCCTTACCCTCATAAAAATTTTTCAATTTAGATACATTATCTTGAATAAGCGCATTATCTCCTATAGAGCCTTTCATCAATGTAATCTCTTTTTTCAAGTCAACTTCATCATATTCAACATTGCCATGAAATATTAAACTAACAATAGTAGGTTTTTCTTTAAGGATATAAGTTAATTTAACTCCACCTTCAAAAAATTCAGTATCTACCCTTACGTCCCTAAAATATCCCATTTGGAATATTGCCTTTATATCATCGGCAACTTTAGTTTTAGATAAAGGTTCCCCAATCTTTTGAGTAAGCACTGCGCGTATAGCGCCTTCCTCTATCCTAAAAACTCCCTTAATTTCAATGAAATTTACTGGAGGATTATCTATTGCATAAACATTAGCGCTTAATAAAATAATAATTGTTATAAATATACTTTTAAAAAATAATCGCATAAAAAAACCTTTCCTTTAAATTAGCTTATAAATTATTAGTATAAAGGATTATCTGATTGAAGTAAACATTTTTTTACAAAATTTACTAAAACTCTAATAAAACCTTTAATGAATCCCGTTGTACTGCCTTTTCAAAGGCAGTAACAGCTTCTGATATAGGATAACGAGCAGTTATCAGCCTCTCTATCGGCATATCTTTCCAATTTCTCATTATACCAATTCCATCATCAAACAATCCACACCGTGAACCTATTATTGATATTTCATTAATTGTTACTATTGATAAATCAATCTCTATCTTAGATGCAACTGTAGATTTCAGGATTATAATGCCCATAGGACGGCATATCTTTACTGCATCTGTCAGACCAGAAAGGCTTCCAGTTGCCTCTATTACTATATCAACCCCTGTTTTAATCTCTGAAATATCCGTAATTGTTTTAAGCCCATTCCATCGGGCAGCATTTAATTTGTTTTCATGATGCCCAACTATTGTAACATCCCTGCAGACAGTAGTCATTACCCACGCACATAATATACCTAATTTACCATCACCTAATATTACGCAAGTGTCATTAGCTTCTATAGTAATCTGAGTTAATATCTGTGCGGCAGCAGACATAGGTTCAATAAAAACCGCCTTTTCGTCAGATATTTCATCTGGAATAATCTTAAGATTTTCAATCGGCAGCGTACAATATTCTGCCATTGCTCCATCTATTTTATGAATACCTTGCACAGCACGATTATAACAATGCCTCTTAAGCCCCATTTTACACATGGCACATTTGCCGCATGAGACATTTATTTCACCTGTAACTCTCCTGCCAATAAGTGACTTATCTATTGTATCCTCTATAACCCCAATAAACTCATGTCCTAAAATTCCCTTAAACCCCATATAACCTTTAATCAATTCAATATCTGTACGACAAATGCCTGCCTTAATAACCTTAATAACTGCCCAATCAGGTTTAAGTAACGGCCTCGGATAATCAGAGACTAATCTTAAACTGCCGTCAAATAATACTGCCTTCATTTTTTTAGAATAATTCATTTTTTCTATTATCATCTAAAACACATCCATAAAACAACTTTTTATTTTAACTCAAATTTACATAAATCTTACAAAAAGACAACTCACAGACTTGCAATTTTAACTCATATCAAGATAATATATAACATAACTTTTCAAATATACCATAAAAAATCAGTCCCATGGAGGACATATGTCAGATGAAGAAATACAGCGTTATAGTGTCAGGCAAGCGCAAAAAGATCCAGCTAACAGATATTTATTTAAACAGCTGCGAGACAAATCACCGCTTGTTTTTATCTGCTATAACGGCATTGTAACAGGGAAGATACAGACAATTGGAGATTATGAGGTAAAACTTATTAAAAGAAAGGCTCCTGTTTCAAAACTAGGCATTTTATATATGTTTAAGCCCGATGCAGCAAATATCGTTAAATCATCAGTAACCATTAATAAAACTATATCTGCTCTAAAATTAAAAATACCAAGAGTAGTTGAAACACGAGCCGTTATTCCAGAAGAAGAGATTGAAAATGCCTTTAACGATAAATTGCCTGTTGGAATAGCGCTGCGAAATGGACATGTATTTAAGGGTACACTTCACTCTAACGGAATTTTCAGCTTAAGGCTTGACATTGGGAGTAATAAAAGAATAGTTATAATGAAACATTCTATGTATGCCTTTAAGGTAATTAAGGAGTAGTTTTGAACGAAGCAATTTCAATATTTAATGAAAATCTATCCGTCAGATTTCGCAATGAAAGGCTGACCGATCTATCAAAAAAGGCTTATACTCAATCAGTCAAACAATTTTATCATTTCATAGAGACAACTGAACAGATAGAAAATTTGGCATCTGTACTTTCATGGATTTCAAGACTCAAGACATCTCCTTATCTTAAACCTTCTACAGTAAATCTACGGATACGAGGGCTTAAGGATTATCTTCTAAAAAAATATGAAAATGACATTACTGCTACCTGCTGGCTTGAACAGGCATTTAAAGGAATCAGCCTTGTTAATTCTGAGAAAACGGTTAAAGAAAACGTTTATTTAAAGATTGAAGATGTTGAAAATCTAACCACAAAGATGACACAGATAATGAGTTTAATAACAAATGCCTTATTTTGGACAGGATGTAAGATTTCAGAACTTATAAATATTAAACATTCTGACTGCGTTATTAGATTAAATAGTGTGTACTGCTTGATTAAAGGAAAGGGGAAAAAGAATCGAACTGTGCAGTTACCATTGGAATTATATATTGATATTTGTTCAAAATTTAACGGCAAGATCTATTTATTTGAAAACATACGGAAACGCAAATACAATAGAACATCCATCTGCATAGAAATAAAAAGACAGGCAAAACGATATGGCTATAACATCCATCCCAATACCCTAAGACACAGCACAGCAATGTTCCTAAAAGATTCTAAAAATCTTACCCCTGAACAAATCTCTCAATATCTTGGACATTCAGATATTGCAATTACTCTTCGATATTACTTTAACGATAAGACTTAATGAATACGTTACTTCCTAATTAAAAACATCAGCACAAGGAGCCATCTCACGACTTATGACAATTTGACTATAGGGCGAACCTATGTGTTGCCCCTACGATTGTTTGCGGTTTTTATTTTAGTCGTAATGAATATTGATATAACAAGATTTTAATTCAATCTTGTAGATTGAGCCAACGATTGTGAATCCTACGACCTTAATTTTAATATTTCAATATATAGGTATATATATGGTATTCTAATAGTAATAAAATGATATTAAGGAGGCAGATGTGGCGTATAAAGATTTAAGGCATTTTATAGATAAACTGCAATATCTTGGACTTTTAAAGAGAATAAAAGAGGAGGTTGATCCAGTTCTTGAAATATCAGAGATAAATGACCGCGTTGTAAAGGCAGGTGGTCCTGCGCTTTTATTTGAAAGGTGCAAAGGCGCGGAATTTCCTTGTATAGTTAATCTTTTTGGCTCGTCACAAAGGATGAAACTAGCCCTTGAGACAAACAATCTTGATGATATAGGCAAAGAGATAGTCAAGTTTATGGAACCAGATATTCCAACAAATTTTCTTGATAAATTAAAGGCTCTGCCAAAACTTAAACAAATAAGCGAATTCTTTCCAAAGATTGTACATTCTGGGCCTTGTAAAGAGGTGATAAATAAGATAGACCCATCGCTTGAAAAATTCCCTATATTAAAGACATGGCCTCAAGACGGAGGGGCATTTATCACACTGCCTATGGTCTTTACCAAAGACCCAGAGACTGAGATGCGTAACTGTGGAATGTATAGGATGCAGGTTTATGACAAAAATACAACAGGAATGCACTGGCATATGCACAAAGACGGCGCAAGACATTATAAAAAAGCGGAAAGATTAAACAAACGTCTTCCAGTTGCTGTAGCAATAGGCAGCGATCCAGCTGTAATGTACAGCGCTACTGCTCCTCTTCCAGAGAATATGGATGAGATGTTGTTTGCTGGATTTATTAGAAAATCCGCAGTAGAGCTTGTAAAATGTGAGACAGTAAATTTAGAGGTGCCAGCCAATTCTGAGATAGTGCTTGAGGGATATGTAGACCCGCAGGAAAGACGCATGGAAGGCCCATTTGGTGATCACACTGGTTATTATTCACTTACAGATGAGTTTCCTGTATTTCATATAACATGTATAACCCATAGAAAAGATGCAATATATCCAGCAACGATAGTCGGCAAGCCTCCAATGGAGGATTGTTTTATGGGAAAGGCTACGGAGCGGATATTTTTCCCGCTATTAAAGATGCAGCTCCCAGAGATAATAGATATAAATCTGCCGCTTGAGGGGGTATTTCATAATATAGCCCTTATATCAATTGATAAACGTTATCCGGGACACTCAAGAAAGGTAATGTATGCGATATGGGGAATGGGGCAGATGAGTTTTACAAAGATGATAGTTATAGTAGATAAATGGGTGGATGTGCAGAATGTATCTGAGGTGGTATGGAGAATAGGAAATAATGTTGATCCAAAAAGAGATTTAGTGATACTTGAGGGTCCTCTTGATGTCCTTGAACATGCCTCAAACATTCCAGCTTATGGCGGTAAACTTGGGATAGATGCTACAAAGAAACTTCCATCAGAGGGTTTTAGCCGTATATGGCCTGATGATATTACCATGCCTGATGAGATTAAGAAATTAGTAGATGGAAAATGGAATAAGTATGGGATATAAACTTAAAATAACTATAGTTATAATCTTTTTATTTCTCCCAACTATAATATTTGCAGGTTCGAGAAAAGAGATTACCATATCCGCAGCAATATCTCTAAAGTCTGCCTTTGAAGAGATAGGCAGACTTTATGAGTCGAAAAGCGGGATAAAGTGCGTATTTAATTTTGGAGCTTCAGGAGATCTATTGAAACAGATAGCAGGCGGCGCGCCAGTAGATGTCTTTGCATCTGCGGCTCAAAAAGATATGGATGAGGCTTATAATCAAGGTTTAATGGTTACTGCAACTCGCGCTGATTTTGCAGCTAACAGCGTTGTATTGATAGCTCCGATTAGTACAAAGACATCCCTTAGATCATTTATAGATTTAAACAACATTGAAATTAAAAAGATTGCTGTAGGAAACCCTAAGACTGTTCCAGCAGGACGTTATGCGGAAGAGGTAATAAATTCTTATAAATTATTTCCTATGATAAAGGATAAACTTGTATATACTGAAAATGTACGACAGGTACTTGATTATGTTGCAATGGGCGAAGTTGATGCAGGTATTGTATATGCGACAGATGCAGCCATAAGGTCAAAGGAAGTGGTTATTATTGCAGAAGCTCCTGAAAATACTCATAAACAGGTAATATATCCAATTGCAATAGTAAAGGATTCAAAAAACAATGTTGCAGCAAGGGGTTTTATCTCAATTTTAATGTCTGAAGAAGGCAGGAAAATTTTGCAAAAATATGGATTTAAGTTTATTAAATAATGGGTTCAAAGGGAGGGTCTCAGACCCGTTTTAAAAATCCCTTTGCGGGAGCCCATAGTTGAAAAGGGCAGGGTCTTAGACCCGTTATAAAAACCCTCATTTTTTTTAAAGATGGAAAGTTCAATTCTATTTTCAATGTGTCTATCGCTGCAGGTAGCGTCAATTTCTACGATACTGATTATTATCACAGGGATACCGATTGCATATCTGCTTGCACAGAGAGATTTTAAGGGACGAGAACTGCTTGATATGCTTTTCACGCTGCCTTTGGTTTTGCCTCCCACAGTTACTGGGTATTATCTTATAATAATATTTGGCAGACACGGATTTATTGGCAGGATTATTTATCAGCATACTGGGTGGAGTATTATGTTTACTTGGTATGCAGCAGTCTTAGCCTCTTATGTAGTTGCGCTGCCATTAATGATAAAGACGGCAAGGGCAGCAATTGAGTCCGTTGACAAAAATCTCATCAATGCCTCATACACTCTTGGTCATAGCAATTTTAGCACGGCATTAAGGGTAATCTTTCCACTTGCAAAACGAGGAATCATTGCAGGAACTGTATTATCATTTGCCAGAGCGATGGGTGAATTTGGCGCAACGCTCATGCTAGCTGGCAACCTTCCCGGGCGAACCGACACTATGCCTATTGCAATCTATAGCCTTGCAAGAGGTGGTCAGTGGTCTGAGGCTCATTATATGGTAATACTTCTCACTGTAATGTCTGGCTGTTTATTATATATAGCAAATAGATACACAAAGAGGATTTTCTAATGGAGTTTGAGGTAAGTCTTCGCAAAAAGATAAATGATTTTACCCTTGATATAAAATGGCAGCTTGACAATGTTATGGCGGTACTCTTTGGTCTATCTGGAGCAGGCAAATCTATGACGCTTCAATTAATTGCAGGGCTTATGAAACCAGATAATGGACAAATTATGCTTAATAAAACTGTATACTTTGATAGTTTAACTGGGATTAATCTTCCTCCGCAGAAAAGGCATCTTGGATATGTATTTCAAACGCTTGCCCTATTTCCACATATGACGGTATTACAGAATATTGTTTATGGCGCGCCAAATCTTCAAAAAAAAGAAAAGATGAACATTGCTAATGAAATGATGGATAAATTTAAACTAAATGGACTAAAAGACAGATACCCCGATCAAATATCTGGAGGGCAGAAACAAAGGGTTGCATTTGCACGCGCCTTAATCCGTCAGCCTCAAGCTCTGATGCTTGATGAACCATTTTCTGCACTTGATCGTCCACTTCGCCTTGAGATGAGACGTTTTTTAATAGATGTCAGGGATAAATTTAACATACCAATCTTATTTGTCACTCATGATTTTGAAGAGGCTGCCTCAATTTCAGAAAAGATAATCGTCTATGAACATGGTAAAATAGCGCAGATTGGCTCGCCAATAGACGTTAAAAACAACCCCGCAAATCAATATGTTTCAGAACTTCTCTCCTAAGATTTAAAGAATGAGGGCTCTGCCCTCAAACACCTGCAAAGGGACTCGTCCCTTTGAACCCATTATTTTAGTTTTCTTAAAATCTCTTGTCCATCAGAAAGGTTATTATGCAAGGCAGTTGAGCGTATGAGATTATATCTTTTAAGCCCTTCCTTTGAAAGATCTTTGTGCTGTGCAGCTATATTATCAAATCCACTCCTTATTTTTTTATAATCAGATAGATATTTATTATATTTAGTTAAATCTGTAGCAATTGAAAAATCTCCTGGAACTACCCACTTATCCTTCATATAAATCCAAGATGCAAAGTCTTCAATCTTAAACCCTTTCATAACCTTTATTGAAGTTGTATTATGAAGCCCTTCTATCCTTAGACTTTTATCATCAGCAACTATCCTATGTTCACCATTAAAAGGCTCTGCCCCATAGTCATCAAAAAACTCCCATTTTGACTTTGATACCTGACTCTTACTATGACACGAATCGCACTCTCGCGCCTTTCCATAAGGATGAGATGCCTGTTCAATCTCCATCCAAAGCAGATGTTTATTATTAGATGGCAGCCCGCTTTTTGTGCCAACTATATAATAGGCATCATGAGTCTCGCCCTTTGGCCATCTAAATTGAATTGAAGCCGACGGCTGAACATCGTCTTTATAATTTCCAAGACTATGAGGCCAGATCTTATAAGGTCTCCATATCCCGCCTTGATCCTTCATTAATATTGGAGGACTCTGAATTCCGTAATAAAGGGAATATTTATTAAATGGATTTTTCTCATTGCCCACAATACCAGGCCCCCAGATTGTCAATTGATACCCGCGAAGTTCACTGATATGACATGATGCGCAGTCAAGTTTTTTGTGGACGCTTTTTGCAATCGCATCTTCAATCTCAACATGGCAGTCCTGACAAGTGGCAGCGCGTTCAATATGCCCCATACCGCCCTCTCCTGTTTGATGACAATCCACACATTTAATGCCTTTTTCATAATGCACATCAGGTTTCATTCCAGTTGGAACTGAATAGTCATTGCCAATGTATGTCTCGCCGCGTCTAGACTGCATCGCCCCTGGGTGACAGATGGATGTGCCTCTGCCAAAACCAGCGCAATTTTCAGGAGTTGGGACTTTGGAAAATGAATGAACTCCCTTCTCCCAAGTCGGCGAATAATGACAGTCAAGACACCCAGCATGACAGACATTACAGAGTTTTTGTTTCATATCAGCTTGGTTATTTGTAAAAGGCACATTTAAGTGCGCTGCGATTTCTTTGGTATTTTCATGAGAAAATCCTGTGCCTTGAAGTTCTTTCATTGGAGGGAGATCGGCAAATGAAGGACCGCAATTTTGAGGCCCATAAGGATCTAACCATGTCTTCATATATCTCTGACGATAATTTCTACCCATGATGGATTTTTTAAACTGCTGCAGCTGCTGCGGATGACAGTTAGATTTCCCGCAGGTTTTTTTGGCAATTTCAGGATCAAAATTAAAGGTAACCTTATCTCTATCATGCCATAAGATATTTCTTAGATCAGGCAGCATATAAAGCAACCCATCTTGATTTAACTTTGGAATAAGACCATAGATTTTATTATCGCCGCTTGGTAAAAGCGGTTCTTTGCTATAATCAAAACGATTTATCAATGTGCCTTCAGAACTAACAAAATTAGCCTTTAACATATCCTTATGTGCTAAATCTTTATTGGTTGTCCTTCCATTTCCAAGATGACAGTCTCGACATTCAATATTTTGATGCCCGCTTTGTTTTGCGACTAGTTCATTTGTGGTATAAAATTTAGAGGCAGAAAATGTATTTAATAATTCCTTATTTGAATGACACCTTACACATTCAATAGAAGAATCCTTCCATGATCTATAGCCTATGATTGAGATTATAACGATAAATTGCAAGGCTAAGATTATTATAAATATCTTAGTCTTTAAAAATTTATTTGATGTATTAGATGATCTTTCTTCCATGAGAATCCTTATGAAAATATACCATAATCTGACAAATTTTATTAAACCAGCATCTCTTTTATAACAGATTTAATTATTTCATTATACCAAATGCTGATTTATTTTAATAAGCCTATTCTTTTCAATAATCTTAATCTGATTAAGTAAGGGCGAACCTATGTGTTCGCCCAGAGGGCTGCCCCCTAAACTACTTGACAAAAATCTAATCCTAAGATATACTAAATGCACAAATGTTGCAATTAAATATCCTGAACCCGCGGACAAAAGTTACAAATATCAGACAAGACAAATTATAAAAGTTGGAAAAGATATGGATTAACGCTTATCGTGTTAATGTTTTGCGTTTTATTCCATTATTATAGCAGGCTCTCATTTTCATGATGACTGCGAAACGCATGATGACTGTCCTATTTGTGTTATTGCAAGTCTGTCTGTTTTGGTAAATAATCATTTTGACATATCAATATTTACAGATAATATATTATTCCGTTTCAACTTTGATAAAATACTTAATATTTTATCCCGTTCAAACTATCCTATATAAAGAGTTTCAATTACAATTAAATTTCGTAGGGGTAACCCTTGTGGTTACCCTGATTATATGCAGATTAAACTTTAACATGAGAGACCCCTACAATATAGTGTTAATAATCTAAAGAGGTAATGTCGTCATGAAACCCATGTGCACATTAGAAGACCTATGCACATCATAAGTAATAATTGTTATAATATAATGCCTCTGCATGACTTCAGCTTATCTCAGATTTATCAATAATTCCCTGTTGTAACTACGCCTAAAGATAAATCTTTTGTAGGTGTATGGATGATTTTTTTGTAGGGAAATTACAACTTTATTTGTAATAAAAAGTGAAAAGGGGCTTGCAGCTTGAATAATTTAGTTTTGGGATAAAAACATAAGGAATGGCAATATAGATTGTTACGCCCTCAAAGCCTTAATATAACCGAAATTGCACGGCGTTATAGAATTAAAGATGAATCGCTAATATTATTAAGACTTATCGTCTTTCAGCATATCCGAAAGATGATCTGGCAATACGCCTTGTCTTACTAAAACAGCGCGGATAAATTTGCTTACAGATACCCCAGCTTTAGCTGCCTGATTTGTCAGAATATCAAATTCTTCCATTGTCATGCGAACACTGCATGTCTTAGGTCTGCCTTTTAGTTCTATCATTTTTACCTCATATTAATTGCCATTTTTAAATGGCGCATAGTCTGCCATAATTAAGGCATTGCTTAATTATTATATAAAATTTTGGTATCATGTTGCAATGTAATACATGTGTAAATTTTTGTAAACTAAAAATTATTATATTGACAAAAATATTTGGTTCATGTTTAACTTCCAAAGTGCCTGATTCAGGTATAAGATAGTACCAGTATCTAGGAGGTTATTAGTGAAGAAAATATTAAGTGTATTATTCGTAATGGTTCTTATGATTTCTTTTGCAGGAGTAGCAATGTCAGCAGATGATGCAAAGGCAAAGGATAAAAAGGCAGCAGTAACCACACCAGCAAAGGATGCAGCAAAGGATGCAGCACCAGCTCCTGATGCAAAAAAGGCAGATGATAAGGGCAAAAAAACAGACAAGAAGTAAGTCTATAATGCCATAAACTTTGTCAAAGCAACACAGAAATAAAGCAAGTCTAACTAATTGGGTTCAAGCTAATAACTTGAACCCAATGTATTTTAATCGTATTGATATTGCCTCATATTAAATTTTATATAATATACGTATTGACAAAAAGATTTTTGTCATGATAACATTTTGTGATGCCTGATTCGGGCATAATAATTTATTTGTATAGTATAGCAGGGGGTATTGAATGAAGAAGTTTATTACCGTATTATTAATTGCATTATTTGTTATGTCATTAACAGGCGTAGCAATGTCAGCAGACAAGATGAAGGGCAAGATCACAAGCATGATGATAACCTTAGAAGAAGGCGGAAAGAAAGAAGTATTTGAATGCGGAAAGGGCTGTGATGTAAAGACCAAGATTGATGCTGAAGGAAAGACTGATGTTACAGTTGAGTATAAGGATGCTGGCGGAAAGAAAGAAGCTACCGTTATCAGAAGAGCAGTTGCAGGTTGCTAATTAATTGTATATTTTATTTAGTGGGGTATCGGGGATAGCGGTTGAATTAAAATATTGATTAAATTATGCTATTATATTAAGGCGGGAAAACGGGTTATCCCAACGGGTTATCCCGAAATTCCCGCCTTGTTTTATACTATAAGATAATAAAAATTGCATATTAGGACTTGGTTATCAATCAAGTTATGAAATAAATCAAAAAAAGCATTATATTTTAAAGGGAGGTATTTTATGAGATTTAAGTCTTTAATATTGATAGTATTTGCGTTGTTATCAGTTGTATTAATAGGTGGATGCGGGTTTGTTTCTGACGGCCCATTTGGATGGGTTTATACTGATACAAAGTTGCCTGTTGCTGTAGGTCCTGCTGAGACTGGTACATTAGAAGGAAAAGCATGTGTTCATTCATTTTTAGGCATGATAACAATAGGTGATGGAAGTATTGAAGCTGCTATGAAAGAACATGCAATTACCTCAATACATACAGTAAATAAGGAAAGCTTAAGCATATTTGGCACATATACACGCCAGTGTACAATTGTAACTGGAGAGGCTGAAGTTGCAAAAAAAACTGAAACACTAGGCGAGCCTGCTCCAACCCCTGCTCCAAATCCGACTGCAGTTGAAGGCACCGTTAAAAAAGAAGAAGCTCCAAAAGACGCTCCAAAAGATGCTCCAAAAAAATAATGTAGCAGCCATACTATGACTTTAGAGTCATAGTATGGTGTAATATAATTTTTATTAGTAACAAGGATTTTCATAAAACACTTCAAAATTTGCAATAATATCAAATAATTTTTTTATAAGTTGACATTCATAAGAGTTTTAAAATAAGATAGCTAAGAGTCCTAAATAAATAATTTTGAATATAATATAATATGATAAATTTACCGACAAATAACTTTATAAAAAAGCCAATTAAGTTTTTCCTTAAATACGGGATACTACTTGTATGTATTGTAGCGTCTATGATATTAAAGAATTGGTGGCCTATTGTAGCAGCTTTGGTATTAGTATTCCTAATAAATCCAAATTGGTGGTCAATTCCTCTGGCATCTGTATTCGTGGCATTAGCCATACATAATTGGTTGATACTCTTAATAGGAATTGCCTTTGCAGTACTTGGCAAACCAAAGAGGTGGTGGCCAGCATATGCAGGAATTGGTTTTGCATTAGTACAGTTGATGTCATTTTTGTTGTCAGGTCGTCCTCTTGGCGCAACTCGAGGCTTAACGGTAATTGGGGCAATAGCTGAGACATTAGCAATACCAGATCATGCAGAGAGCGTTAATTATTGGAGTGTATATGAACCTGTAATTGATTGGACTATAGCATTGCTTGTAGGAGTATGGCTTGGCTCTTTAATTTCATCACGGTATTCAGGTGATTTTAAATTAAATGCAGTCCCTGAATTTTGGAAATTATCAAAAGGACCTTCTGTGCTAAAGAGATGGATATGGGCATTCATAGGCGGGGCAATGATTGGATTTGCTGCTCGTATCGCAGGTGGATGTGCAAGTGGATTACTTATTTCGGGAGTTATACAGATGGCTCCTTCAGGATTTATATTTATGTTTGCAATATGGATAGGCGGATTATTTACTACTTTGGTATTTTATAGAACAAGATCGGTTGTCCTAAAAAGGGATAAATCACAGGGATAAATTATAACAATGGAAGATTTCTTATTAAGATTAGGCAAGATTTTAGACCCAGCCACACTTGAGTCAGCCACAGGAGGATCAAGTTTAATAGCTGGTTTTTTAATTGGTCTTGCATGGGGATTAGTGCTTCAAAAGGGAAGAATATGTAAATACGATGTAGTCTCAGGGTTATTTAGGCTGCAAGATTTCACGGTATTTCGTCTTGGAGCGCCAATGTTATTATTTTCAACTGTTTTAATATTTTTCTTTTTGGATTTAGGAATGTTGGAGTTATCCATACCTAAGACAGTTATTGTTCCGCAGATAGTAGGAGGTCTGCTATTTGGAGCTGGGATTGCAATACTTGGATATTGTCCAGGTACTTCACTTGGAGCTTTAGGAGAAGGATCTCTAGATGCAATACCCGGGATATTAGGTATGATAACAGGGGCTGTTATATTTGCTGAGTTGTTTTATGATTCATGGAATACAACATTTATGGCATTTGGAGATATTGGCAGGATAACGTTTTATGATATGTTTAAAGTAAATCATTGGTATGTGATAGTGCCTTTTTGTATAATGTTAGTGATGTTCATCATAGGGGTAACGATGATGGATTGGTTTATGATATTTTTTAGAAAATCTCTTAATTATTTCCTTGATGTAACAGATGCACTTGAAGAAAAAGTGCCAACAGTTAAAAAAGAGTTTGAAGAAACAACTGAAAAGGCAAAGGCACAGTGGAAAAAATATAAGCATGAAGATAAAGTTGATGATAAGCTTGAAGTTAAGATTGATGATAAACATGAAGATAAAACATAATAGTCTCTATTAAAATAAACGACAGTTAAAATAACAGTTGTTTCAGTTTTCTGTCATAATATTAATCTCTCCTTATAAATGCTTCCTTTAGTTACTTCGTATTGTTTGGTCATTTTAATTGCTTTTATATTTATTGTATATAAATTTAATATCGACATCAATTTACGAGATAGTTATAAGAATTTACAATTAGTATAGTAATATTTTTAAATAGAGATATAAAACGTTGGGGCTGTTGAACCTGCCCTATTGGTAAACAAACAGGGCATATGCAATATGTCCTTAAGTTGTTAATTTCTGTTTCAGCTTATTATATTATTTTACCTATTGAATTGCGAATTAGTATTACGATAAAATATGATGGATTGTTGATTATTTAGAGGAATAATATGAAAAAAACTCCAGCAGAGGCAATGACTCAAGAAAGGCATTATGGTAGACATATTACTGTAATAGAAGATGAAGAAGACATCCTTGAGCTTATTACCTTTATCCTTGAAACAGAAGGCTATAAGGTGATGGGGCATGTTGATGGACTTAAAGGGCTAAATAGTGTTAAGGAACAATGTCCTGATCTGCTGATCTTAGATCTTATGCTTCCCGGTATTGAAGGCATGGATATATGCCGAATATTAAAAAATGATATAAAATACTCAACAATTCCTATAATTATGGTAACCGCAAAGGGAAGCAATGAAGATATTGTACATGGTTTAAACATGGGCGCGGATGATTATATCACAAAACCATTTAGTACAAAGGTTTTTATAGCTAGAGTTGCAAGTGTTTTAAGGCGAACTGCAGCAGTTAAGGATAAGGAAGAGATAATTCAATATAAGGGTTTAAGTATTCATCCCGGCAAAAGAAGGGTTTTAATTGATGGAACTGAGATAGACCTGACAAATTCTGAGTTTCAAATCCTGCATTTATTTTCAAGAAAGCAGGGTTGGATATTTACCAGAGATCAAATTGTTGATATTATCAGAGAACCCGGTTATGCGGTTACTCCAAGATCAATAGATGTTATAATTGTTGGATTAAGAAAGAAATTAAATGATTACAGTAACTGTATTGAGACTATACGTGGAGTTGGATATAGATTTATAGAAGGAAATGATGAAAAGATTGAGGCGTAATCTTCAACTCAATCATTGGGTATAACAATACATTGACGAATAAATCTAACAGACGAACTCTTTTTTATCAATTAACACAATCTTATCTATGGGTATCAATAATTATTTTATTGATAACCGTTCTATTTGCATGCCTAACCTTCCGCACGTTTTATTATAATGAGATTTCTAAGGTCTTGTTAATAAGGTCAAAACTGTTGTCTGTGATATTGCGCGAATATATTATCAAAGAAAATTTTAAAGAAGTAGATAGATTAGCAAAACAACTTGGATTGGATTCTACAACAAGGGTAACTATAATATTCCCAAATGGCAAGGTGATAGCTGATACATATAATGATCCTGAAAGGATGGATAATCATATAAACCGCATTGAGGTACAAGAGGCTCTCTCCAAAGGCACTGGCACCTCAATAAGATATAGTAATACAATGAAGGTTGAAATGATGTATGCCTCATATGTATTAACTGAAAATAATAAAGTGTTAGCAATCATTAGGACTTCAGTTTCGGCTTCCACTATAAAAGAGACACTTTTTCACATATATTTGCAGCTTATTGGCGGGGTATTTCTATTAATCGTATTAATAACAATAATTAGTTTGTACATATCAAAGAGAATTAGCAGAAGATTGGTTGAGATGAAGCAGCAAAGTCAAAGAATATCAGATGGAGATTTTTCTTTGAAATTTCAATTCAATGATTCAGATAGTGTAGAAATAGCAGAGATGGGCAGGGCTATTGAAAATATGGCAGAACAATTGCTTGAGCGTTTTAGAATCATTGAACTCCAAAAAGAGGAACAAGACATGGTTTTTTCTAGTATGATGGAGGGTCTATTAGTAATTGGACACGATAAGAGAATCATAAATATGAATAAATCATTTGCATCCTTGCTTGATATTAATCTTTCACGATCCATTGGTCTTGATGTATCAGAAGTAATCAAGATTGAGTCACTCTTAGAATTTATAGAAAGCGCCTTTGTAAGTAATGTACCAATTGAAAAAGATATAGAGATACTAAGGATAAGGAAGATATTTCATGTATATGGAAAGCCATTTAAACCTGAGAACAGCAATAAAATCGGGATGCTCTTAGTATTAAATGATTATACCAGATTAAAACATCTTGAAAGACATAGGAAGGAATTTGTAGCCAATGTCTCGCATGAACTTAAGACTCCGATTACATCAATAAAAGGATTCGTTGAGACATTAACACAAAATGCTCTTTCAAAAGAAGAAACGGATAAATTTCTTACTATTATACTTCGTCAGTCAAATCGTTTAAACTCTATAATTGATGATCTGCTCTCTTTATCAGAGCTTGAGAGATATTCAGAAACAAGCGGTCTTCAACTTGAAAATGCCTCTGTACGAAATGTGTTGATTGGAGCAGTCAGCATATGCAGGGAGAGGGCAAAAGACATGAATATTGATTTGATAATGGAATGTGATGAGGCGATATATGGATATTTGAATAGTCATCTTCTTGAGCAGGCAGTAGTAAATTTGATAGACAATGCTATTAAATATAGTGAGCAAGGAACAGTAGTACATGTTTCTGCGTATAAAATCTCTAATAAAGTAGTTGTGCAGGTAAAGGATAATGGAATAGGCATTGGGTTTGAGCATTTATCAAGGATATTTGAGCGGTTTTATAGAATTGATAAAGGCAGAAGCAGAAAGATGGGCGGAACTGGCCTTGGGCTTTCAATAGTAAAGCATATAGCTGAGGTACATGGGGGCATAGCAAAGGTTGAAAGCGAGTTAGGTAAAGGAAGCACATTTTCGATTTCATTAAGGGCTGGGGAATGATTTTTTTAAATGAGTTCAAAGGGAGGGTCTTAGACCCGTTTTAAAAATCCCTTTGCGGGAGCCCGTAAATAACAAGGGCAGAGCCCTCAAAATAAACTTTAATTTTTTAAATAACTTGGGTATAATAAATAATGAAGATTGCAGCGCTGCTACCTATGCGTCATGATAGTGAACGGATAAAGGGGAAAAATTATAGACCGTTTGTTGGAAAACCACTATATCATCACATATTGATGTCGCTTTTGGAATGCCCGTTAATAAATGAGATTGTTATTGATACAGACAGCCCAACTATAATTAAGGATGCAAAAATTAATTTTCCAGAGATAAGGATAATAAACCGTCCAAAACATCTACGTGATGGAAATATATCAATGAATACCATCTTGCTTCATGACATAAATCAAGTGGATGCAGATTGGTATCTTCAAACGCACTGCACAAATCCGCTGCTTAAGGCTGATACTATTACAAATTCCATAAAAGCCCTTTTAAATAGTCTGCCGCATTATGACTCGCTTTTTTCTGTAACGAAAGTTCAGAGCAGATTTTGGTATGCAGATAATAAGCCGCTTAACCATGACCCATCGGTACTTATGAGGACTCAAGACCTGCCTCCGATATTTGAAGAAAATTCTAATATATTTATATTTAATAAAAAGACCTTGACAGAAAGAAATAATCGGATTGGTTTTAATCCATTGATGTTTGAAATCCCGCGTCTTGAGGCAGTTGATATTGATGAAGAATTGGATTTCCTTGTTGCTGAATCACTTTATAGACATCTTCATGCCTTGCATATAGAGGGAGATTAAGACCATTTGTCTAAGGATAATTTGTAACCCGCAATATGAAAAAATTCCCCTCTAAATCTTATGCCGGCCAAATTAATAGAAAAATAGGCTTTGTAGAATATGTTATCGTAATCTACCGCTTTTTTTATGTAATCTTTATGGATATATTTCTTTCTTTTAAAGACAGTCATAAATATCCCCTTGTGACAATTGTTATACCATTATATAATGAAGAAAGATTTGTGGCAGACTGCCTTAAAAGCATAAAGAGACAGTCCTATAAAAACCTTGAATGTCTTATTATCAATGACTGCTCTACTGATAATTCAGTTCAGATAGCAGCGAAGATTATTGAAGGGGATAAGAGATTTAGAATCATTCATCATGCCAAAAATTCTGGTCTTTCGCAGGCTAGAAATACAGGGATAGATAACGCCCAAGGCAAATATATTTGTTTTTTGGATTCTGATGATTTTTTGTTTTCATCTTCATTATGGCAAAGGGTTTATACCATTGAGCAAAACGATAATCAGCGTGTTGGGGGTTCATACTGCGGGATAATTGCAGTTGAAGAAGGCAGAAAATTAAAGTCATTTCATATTGAGAGATTCCTATATCATACAGATATTATAAAGACATTTATCTCAAATCGTGGCATAGGTCCCTTTGTTCCTCTTGCGCCGTTATTTAAGACCTCTGTAGTAAGAGAGGTTAAAGGGTTTGATGTGAATATGAAACACGGTGGCGAGGATTGGAGGTGTTATACAACCATTTTACGCTATGGATATAAGATACTGCCAAGTTATGGTATAGGAGGATTATATCGTCAGAAAAATAGGAGCATGATGCGGGTTTATCGAACCGAAATGCTTAGTGAATGGATAAAGATAATTAATGAGTCATATGAGCCTTTAAACAGAGATAATGAATCTATAGTCTATAAAAATTCTATATGTTTTTATAATAAAATAGGAGTCATGGCAGAACGGATACTTGAATGCGCAATGGCAGCTCTAATAGAGGGGCAGAAGGAACAGGTAGATGAGATTATCAAGCAGTTAGACCCTTCGGTATCACTATTACTTGAAGATCATTTAAATCTAAATGAAATAATGGATTTTCATATTCGCAGGCTTATTGGACTTAATCCTATTAGTTATCGTTTAAATATCAAAAAATATGCGCCATTAAAAGATATTCTGCAACAAAAGGTTATGTCTTATCTAATAAAGAATGAGGGCGCTGCCCTCAAACTCCCGCAAAGGGACTCGTCCCTTTGAACCCATAATTTAGCTTATTATGATATTAATATAAAATTAAAGGGTCAAGGGAACGAGTTCCCTTGCGGGATTTTTAAGGGCAGAGCCCTTAAAGAGTTCCTTTGAATACACTAACCGCAGGCCCTGTCATATAAACGCTGCCTTTGCCGTCCCATTCAATATCCAAATCTCCACCTGTAAGTATTACCTTAACGTTATTACCAGTATGTCCTAAGAGTCTTGAGGCAACAGCTGCGGCACTTGCCCCAGTACCGCATGCAAGTGTCTCTCCTGCTCCGCGTTCCCAGACCCTCATTTGGATGGTTTGTTTATCTAATATCTTTATAAATTCGACATTTGTCTTTTTAGGGAAAAAATCATTAGTTTCAATCAATGGGCCATAAACTGCCACAGGAAAACTTGGAACATCATCTACTAATATTACGGCATGTGGATTGCCCATTGAAACGGTTGTTATCAAAAAGGTCTTATCACTGATATTAAAGGGTTTATTAATAACTGCGCCCTCTAATTTAGGTAGTCCCATATCTACGGTAATTAAATCTCCATTACGTTTTGGCTTAATTATCCCAGCAAGCGTTTCAATATTTAGGACATCATTATCTGAAAGATTGTTGTCCCAGATATATTGAGCAAGACATCGGATTCCATTGCCGCACATCTCCACTTCGCCGCCGCTTGAATTAAATATTCTCATACGATAATCTCCAATCTTTGAGGGAAGAAGTAATAATAGTTGATCAGCTCCTATTCCCTTCCTTCTTTCACAATATTGAATGGAAAAATCCACCCAAAACAAATCGGAACAGGTCTGTAATGTTTCTTGATTTAAACAGTCAATCAAGATAAAATCATTACCAATTCCGTGCATTTTTGTAAAATTAATAGAGGTCATTTTTGAGATTATCAATGAGAGAATTTTTTGAGTTTTTCTATAAAGGTTGTTCTATTCAACCCAAGAAGACTTGCTGCCTTGCTCTTTACACCAGCAGATGTTTTTAACGCCTGATTAATTAAACTTAGTTCAATTTCATTTATAAAGGAATGTAAATCAATTCCCTCAATAGGAAGAGTTACTGATTCAGGTGTAAGTTTTGTTGATGGTAATGTTGTTACAGATTTAAGAGAATCTGATTTTAGGTGATCAGGGAGATCATCTATAGTTATAGTGTCGCCCTCAACAAGTATGCTTAACCGCTCAACAAGATTTTCCAGTTCCCGCACATTGCCAGGCCATGAATAACAGCATAAACATTCCTTTACATCAGAGGCAATTTCCATCATTGGTCTGCCTTTTTTCTTGCAGTATTTTTCGATAAAATAATTCATTAATACTTCTATATCATTTAATCTATTTTTAAGAGACGGAACGTAAATTGGAATTACGCTTAGACGATAAAATAAATCCTCTCTAAATGTGCCTTCTGCAATAGAGGTTTCAAGATTTCTATTGGTAGCAGCAAGAATTCTTACGTCTACACTAATAGTCTTGCATCCGCCAACCCTTTCAAACTCACGTTCTTGCACAACCCTTAATAATTTTACCTGAAGGGATGGATGTAACTCTCCAATCTCATCAAGAAATATAGTCCCGCCGTTTGCAAGTTCAAATCGTCCTGCCCGAGTGCTTATAGCGCCTGTAAATGCCCCTTTTTCATGACCAAAGAGTTCGGATTCTATTAGGTCTTTTGGAATAGCCCCGCAATTTACAGGGACAAAGGGTTTTGAAGCGCGAGGGCTGCTATTATGAATCGTACGAGCGACAAGCTCTTTGCCTGTGCCGCTGTCACCGCGTATTAGAACTGTGCTGTCTGAATCAGCTACTCGATCAATTAGGTTATAAACCTTTAACATCTGAGGCGATTCACCGATTATCTGTTTAAAACCCTTTAATTCATTTAACATAAAAATAATATTCTCTTAATGCTCTTGAGTTTGTGAGACAATGTCTCTCATTATTGTATATATATTGAAAGGCTATGTCAATATTTTGAGAGATATTTTTATTTAATATCTATAAATTAAAAATGCAGGATTAAGATAAGACGTTGAATCTTATTTAATAAGGAAAAGGATTGAACTTGCAAATGCCTTGAGTACTAGAGACAACATGCCAGTAAGCATTAATCCCATCATCCAGCGCAGGATTTTAATCTCACTTTTAAGTTCAACATAAATATTGTCAATCTTATTGTCCAGCTTGTCTATTTTGTTGTCAATTTTAATGTCTAACTTGTCAATTTTGCTGTCAAGCTTGTTTATTGAACTGTCAAGATGTGTTTCAAGTTTTATATGGTCTTGAGTTGAAATCTGTTGTTCAGCAACAAGTTCCTTGATAGTTTCGGCTTGAACTTCTGCTTGTTCCTCAGAAACACCAGCAGCTCTAAGTTTTTTTACATAAGTTAAAGTATCAAAGGTCATTGTTGTCATAATATAAGTATACCAAGTAACCAAATATTAATCAAGGATTAATTGAGTATATCTCTATTCCTCAACAATCTGACCCTTAAAAGCATCTGGCGATAACACGCAGACAGAATCAACAACTCCATTATCTGGGTAGATCATACATCTATATGAAGCGGTCTTACCGTAATTTTTTTTGAGGTGATCCCATCCGTTTTCATATAATTTACACTCATCATTAAAACATATATAAAAATACTCAACACACCAGCCCAATCCATCTCCAAAATTAAACGGCGGGGGAAGTGTCTTAGTCATCTTAGTTCCACAATGCGGACACATTGGCGCTTCCTTTATCTTCATTTCCATATATCTTTCTCCTTATTTAACTCTATGATAATCTTGAATTGTTTTTATTCCCATTTCTTTGGACTTGAGTTTGAATATTGCGTGTGCCGCTGCTTCAGCCCCTGAAATGGTTGTTGTATAAGGTACTTTATACTGTAAGGCTGTAGTCCTTATTGCCAAAGAATCTTTTTTTGCCTGCGCCCCTTCAACTGTATTTATTATATAACTAATCTCTTTGTTTTTTATAATATCTACAATATGAGGCCTTCCTTCTGTAACTTTATTTATTATTTCAACTCTTAGACCCTGTTCTCTTAAATATCTTGCCGTACCCTTTGTAGAAATAAGAGAGAAACCATTCTCTATGAAAACTCTTGCTGTCTCTACTATAGCCTTTCTATCTGATTTTCTTACGCTTATGAGGATCTTACCGCTTAGTGGAATAATATTATAACTAGCAGATTGACTCTTTGCAAATGCTGTTCCAAAATCATCGTCTATCCCCATTACCTCTCCAGTTGATTTCATCTCAGGCCCAAGTATTGTGTCAACGCCTACAAATTTATCAAATGGAAAGACTGCTTCTTTGACAGCCACATGTTTTATATCAATATCCTTAGTTATTCCAAGCCCTTTAAGCGTTAATCCAGTCATAAGTTTAGCTGCAACCTTCGCAAGCGGTAGTCCAGTTGCCTTGCTGACAAACGGCACTGTGCGTGACCCGCGCGGATTGACCTCAAGTATATATACTGTATTATCCTTTACCGCAAACTGCACATTCATCAGCCCTATTACCTCAAGTTCAAGGGCAAGCTCACGCGCTTGAGTCTTTATTTCTTCCACAATTGATGGTGGAAGAGCATATGGCGGAAGAGAACACGCTGAATCTCCAGAGTGTATTCCTGCCTCTTCTATATGCTGCATTACACCGCCAATTATTACGTCATGACCGTCACATAAGGCATCAACGTCAACCTCTATTGCCTCTTCAAGATATTTATCAATCAATACTGGATGTTCAAATGATACCTTTACAGCCTTTGCCATATACTGCCGCAATGTTTCCTCATCATATACAATCTCCATTGCCCTGCCTCCAAGAACATATGAGGGACGCAGCATCACTGGATAACCAATCTTATTTGCGCTCTCTACAGCTTCATCTGCAGACATCACTGTATAACTTACTGGCTGTTTCAATCCTAATTTTGTAATCAGAGAGCTAAATCTCCTCCGATCTTCAGCCCTGTCTATTGCGTCAGGCGTTGTTCCAAGTATCTTTACTCCTGCCTTTTCAAGTAATTTTGCAAGTTTTAATGGTGTCTGCCCGCCAAATTGTAATATTACACCTATTGGATTTTCTCTTTCTATTACATTTAATACATCTTCAAAGGTTAATGGCTCAAAATACAGCCTATTTGCAGTATCATAATCTGTGCTTACAGTCTCAGGATTACAATTAATCATTATTGTCTCATACCCAAGCTCACTTAAGGCAAAGACCGCATGTACACAGCAATAATCAAATTCAATACCCTGTCCAATCCTATTTGGTCCAGAACCTAGTATAATTATCTTCTCCCGCTCAGATGGCGGAACCTCACATTGACATGTTTTTTCAGTAGGTTTACCGTTTATTAATCTATAAAAAGGTCTTTCGTATGTTGAATATAAATAAGGAGTTGTGGTTTCAAACTCTGCGGCGCAGGTGTCTACCATTTTATATACAGGAATAATACCGTATTGTTTTCTTAGATTCCTAATATCTCCCTCTTTTTGTGAGGTCAATTCACCAATTGTCCTATCTGAAAAACCAAATTCCTTTGCAGTTCTTAATAATTGGCTGCTTATAGGATAGATTGATTTTTTAATAATCACTTCAAGGTCAATTATCTCTTTGATATTATTTAAAAACCAAGGGTCTATCTTTGTAGCCTCATATATTTCATCTATGCTGATTCCCAAACGTAACGCCATAGCCACATCCCAAAGCCTCTCAGGAAGCGGTTTTGTAAGCCTTTTTTTAAGAATATCTATATCATACGGAAGATTGTCAAATCCATAGGTATCTGTCTCAAGGCTGCGTATTGCCTTATGAATGGATTCCTTAAATGTCCTTCCAATAGCCATTACCTCTCCAACGGATTTCATCTGAATTGAGAGCAAGGCTTCTGTTTCAGGGAATTTTTCAAATGTAAAACGCGGTATCTTTGTTACCACATAATCAATAGTCGGTTCAAAAGATGCCGGGGTTTTTTTGGTTATATCATTTGGTATCTCATCAAGCCTTAGTCCAACGGCAAGTTTTGCGGCAATCTTAGCAATTGGAAAACCAGTTGCCTTGCTTGCAAGGGCTGAACTTCTTGATACTCGCGGATTCATCTCTATTATCAACATCCTTCCATTTTCAGGATTAAGTGCAAATTGTATGTTACTGCCTCCAGTATCAACTCCAATCTCTCGAATTACCGCTATCGCAGCATCTCGCATCCTCTGATATTCCTTATCTGTTAGAGTTTGGGCTGGGGCAACTGTGATGGAGTCGCCTGTATGAATTCCCATTGGATCAAGATTTTCTATTGAGCAAATAATAACCACGTTATCTGCTGTATCACGCATCAATTCAAGTTCAAATTCCTTCCATCCAATTACAGATTCCTCTACCAATACCTGATTTATCGGACTAAGATCAAGAGCAATAGCAAGGAGATTATTAAATTCCTCTATATTATAGGCAATACTTCCTCCAGTGCCTCCTAAAGTGTATGCAGGTCTAAGAATTACAGGAAATCCAATATCTTTTATAACCTCAAGTCCTGCTGCCATTGTTGAAACAGCGGCGCTCTTTGCAACCTCAAGACCTATTGAAGTCATAGCCTGTTTAAAGAGGTCACGGTCTTCTGCCTTGCGTATTGCCTTAATATTTGCACCTATTAGTTCTACGCCGTATTTCTCAATAACTCCTGATTCTGCAAGTGCAACTGTAAGATTAAGGGCAGTTTGCCCTCCCATTGTTGGAAGGATTGCATCTGGACGTTCCTTTGCAATTATCTTTTCAAGGAAGTATGGATTTAGAGGTTCTATATATGTTGAATGCGCAAGTTCTGGGTCTGTCATAATGGTTGCAGGATTAGAGTTTACTAAAACTACTTCATAACCCTCACTGATAAGGGCTTTGCATGCTTGAGTTCCTGAATAATCAAATTCACAAGCCTGTCCTATTACTATAGGCCCTGAACCAATTATCAATATTTTCTTTATATCAGTTCTTTTTGGCACGTATTTTCCTTTGAGATATCAAAACAAAATTCCCTTATAATTTTAACAAGCCCTTCTGATTCAATTTGGTCAGGAGCTGAAAATATCATAATCAACCCATTTGAAAATGCAAGATTAATATTATAAAAATGTTCAATAGAGCCTAAATCAGGCATCGGAGCACCATGAGAGAGGGATATTTTTTTAACAAACTCTATACCGTCTTGATTTTGAGGTTCAATCATTTTATGATCAATAGTTATTTCACTTAGAGAACTTAGTTTTTTTTGCTGAATTTTTTTACCTATTATACAATTTTGAGTGATAGTAATCAAGTTATTAGATTTATCAAAAATAACAGACATCAAATGCTCTTTAAATATAAAAATCCTACATATTGGAAATAATACGATAAACCCAACACTTGCTATAATAAAATTTAACCAATGTAGCTGGCTGATAAATGATACATAAATAATATAAATGAAAGATACAATAAAGGCTGCAAACATAGATGAGAGTTCCTTAGTGTAAATCCCGCTATGTAAAACACTCTTCCTTTCAGCCCTAAAACTTGTGGTTAAGAGACTAAGGGTCTCACCTGATACTGCAATCTTATATCTTAAATCATTATTCAATTTAGTTAAACATTATATTATAGCATAGTATTCAATTAAATCAGGCAAAAATTTTATTTGATATAGTATTATTAATGGAGATGTACCCCAGACCCTGCAACGGTTAAAGGAAAAATTTATATGGATTATAAGGGCATATTAGATAATTTTAGTGACAAGCATATCCTTGTAATAGGGGATATGATGCTTGATCATTTTATATGGGGAGATGTAAGCAGGATATCTCCTGAAGCTCCTGTACCTGTGGTAGATGTAAAATCAGAGAGTTTTTTGGTAGGCGGGGCTGGAAATGTTGCACATAATATTGTCTCACTTGGCGCAAAGGCTACTGTAGTCGGGATAATTGGAGATGATCAAAGCGCTAAGGAACTTTTGCGTATATTTAAAGAAAAAAATATCAATACCGAGGGACTCTTTATTGATGACAGACCTACTACTGTCAAGACCCGCGTAATAGCAAATCATCAACAGGTTGTCAGGTTTGATAGAGAAGGCAGGGAATATTTAGATAATTCGTTATTTAATAAGATATCAAAATATATTGCTGCTAACATTAATTCATATGATGCGATAATAGTCTCTGATTATAAAAAAGGCGTTGTTGATAGAAGACTGATAAAACTTTTAGTAAGATTATCTCAGCCAAAAGGTCATTTTATTGCAGTAGACCCAAAGGTAGGGCATTTTCCATTTTATAAAGGCGTCAGCTTGATTACGCCTAATAAAAAAGAGGCTGCCCTTGGTTCAAATATAGATATTACGGACAAAGATTCCTTAGAGTCTGCTGGACAGAGATTAAAAAAGACTCTTCAATGTAAGGCAGTGCTTATAACTACTGGAGAGAGCGGTATGAGTTTGTTTACCGATGAATCAATAGATCATATTCCAACTATGGCAAGGGTAGTGTATGATGTTACCGGCGCTGGAGATACAGTTATCTCAGTATTTACTCTATCATATATATCAGGGGCAGTTATGCACCAAGCTGCTCATATTTCTAATCATGCGGCGGGTATTGTGGTTGGCAAACTTGGAACTGCTACTGTGACAATTGATGACATTTTAAAATCTCTTTTATGAAGTACCGTAGAAAAAATATGTTATAATATTATAAAGTAACAGTTATAATTGGTAATAAATAGAAATTAATGAAAAATTATGTTGAGATTTGTAGACAACTTTCAACTGGTCAATTTGATTTTAGCAAACATGCCTTTAAAAGAACGATTGAGCGGAATATCTCAGAGATTGAAATAATGGATGCTGGCATTTATGCTAGAGTAATTAAGGATTATCCAGAAGATAAGTATAATCCCAGTTGTTTACTTTTAGGATTTACAAATGCAGGAAGACCATTACATCTACAGGTATCGCTTGCTGAAACTGAATTTGTGAAAATTATTACCATATACGAACCAGATAGAGAAAAATGGATAGATTTTTCTAAACGGAGATAGATATATGTATAGATGTAACATTTGTGGCGGGACAGAGGCAATAAAAGAGCATATTGATGAGACATTTCAAATTGATGATAAGCCAGTTTTAGTTGAAAATATTCCTGTAACAATCTGTTCTCGCTGCGGGGATGAAACATTTAGCCGTGAAACAACTGAAAAAATTCGCAGGATGGTTCTTGGAGAAGCAGCACCTTTAAAATCAATTACAATCAATGTATTTGCCTATGTCTAAATTATTGAATCAGTGGAACTTAAATTTATCCTAATGGCAAAGGCAATAGCATTACTCTCAGGCGGACTTGACAGCACACTTGCTGCCCTCATCGTATTAAAACAGGGAATAGAGGTTACTGCCGTGACCTTTATGACCCATTTTGGGTGTGACCCATTTAATCTAACAGATTCCTCATCGTGTTCAAGCAATCCACTTCCAAATGCCTTGAAATTTGGATTTGATGTAAAGCTCTCTCATCTAGCGGATAAATTTATAGATATTGTAAAAAATCCAAAATTTGGTTACGGTAAAAACATCAACCCTTGTATAGACTGCAGGATCTTAATGCTCAAAGAGGCTAAGTCATTAATGGAGAATATGGGAGCTGATTTTCTAATTACAGGCGAGGTCTTAGGCCAGCGGCCAATGAGTCAGCGAAGGGCAACATTCCCAGTAATAGATAAGGAATCAGATACAATAGGGCTTGTATTAAGACCATTAACTGCTAAACGTTTAAACCCCACAATGCCTGAAATAAATGGAATAATAGATAGAAACGCACTTTATGACTTTCATGGACGATCCAGAAAACCACAGATTGCGCTTGCTAAGGAACTAGGACTAACGGAATATCCTGACCCCGGAGGCGGATGTCTTCTTACTGAGCCGTTTTATGCCTATCGTCTCAATGACTTATTAAAGTATAGCCCTGATGCAACATATAAAGAGATAAATCTATTAAAATATGGAAGGCATTTTAGATTATCGGATAGATGTAAGGCAGTTGTTGGGAGAAACGAGAGAGAAAATAATATCCTTGAAGGGTTATATGCGCAAGGGGATTTAATCTTAATAGCAGATACAGTGGGGTCACCTGCCACATTATTAATCGGCGAGTTTACGGATGTTGAAATAAGGATGGCTGCTTCTATTACTGCAAGATATTGTGATGCTAGAGCTGAGAGTAACGTAAAGATCGGAATATGGGAGGGAATTGAACGGTTTATCAAAAATATAATTGTACCGCCTGCTCTAAAAGTTACGCTTGATAAATTAAGGATAGAAGCAAGATGAAAAGTTCCTGCTATATTTGGTTTTAAAGTCCTCTGCACAATAACGATTCTTTAATTCCCCTTTTTAGTAGGTGCAATCTATGAATTGCCAATTTTATGGTGGCAGCTATAAATGTTGAACGGTGATAAATCCTGTTTCAACTTGTGTAGGGGCGTCAGAAAATGAGCTAAAATAAAATCTTGTATAAAGCTTTTGACAATCTATAATTTTGTGGAGATGAAATTATAGTTAGTGTTATACTTATTAAGGTCAATTTGATAGAAGGACTAAAAAATATGAAAACATTTGAAGAGATTAAAGGTATACTGATTCGCAAAAAGGATGAAGTTTTGGGTAAATACAAGGTTAAAGAGATAGGGATATTCGGTTCTGTCGTAAGGGGGGAGACAAAACAAAAAAGCGATATAGATATATTAGTGGATTTTTATGAAATCCCCGATCTTATAAAATTCATTGAGCTTGAGGGTTACCTTGAAAAACTCCTCAAATCAAGAGTAGACCTCGTCGATAAACAGGGTCTTAAACCACGTATTAAAGAAACTATCTTGTCGGAAGTGTTTTACATATGACGAAGAGCATCCTATACTTTTTATTGAGGATATAGTAAAAAGCATTGGATGGATAGAGAATTTTATCAGAGATATGACATTTAGTGATTTTATTGACGATGAATTAACAAAGACAGCGGTAATCAAAAAGATAGAAGTAATCGGAGAAGCCTCCAAAAATATTCCCGATTATATTAAAAAGGAAAGTAAGAAACTTCCATGGAAAGAAATGGCAAAGATGAGAGATAAAATGAGCCATGAATACTTTGGAGTTAGAAATGAAATAGTATGGAAGGTGGCACGAGAAACCCTGCCAAATCTAAAACCTGAGTTTGAAAAAATTCTTGATGAAATTCAAAAGCAAATTGAATAACCGACCTAAATAAAGATCAAGTAAGAAACCCAATATTTTTGTTCTAAGGGTTAAATAGTGTCTATCCCAATACTGTTCATAAATTCCCCTTTATTAAAAGGGGTGGCAGCCTTTTGACTGACGGGGTATCTTGTTTTTATTTTTAGTCTTTTAATTCTCGCCTTAGTTAAAAATGGAAATTTCAAAAATCTTCATCACTATATTATAAAAGAATCAATATCTTTAAATATAGATCAATTTTAGGTGGATAATATGAACGAAAACGATTTAAAACAATATTTTGATATACTTGAGATAGAGCCTACCGATACTTCTTTAGATAAAATCAAACAAGCGCGTAATGATTTGATTGAAGTTTGGAATCCCGATGATTTTTCTGATGATCCTATTTGTAAAAAAAAGGTTGTAGAGAGATTAAATAAAATCAATAACGCGTATGATTCATTATATGATTATTATAGTCCGCATCCATATTTACCTAAATCTGTCGAAGTAGAAAAATCAATCAAAATGAATAAAAAGCGTGGATGGAAAAAGTTAATACCTAAAAAAGCAGCAGTTTTTGTTTCAATCATCCTTATATCTTGTATAGCTGTATCGGCTTATTTCTATAATAAAAATTATTCAAATGTAAGAAGCGTAGGCGATAATGCAATAAATAACTCTCAAACGGCAGACGATAACTCATTATCAGAAATGCAGATAGAAAAGCGTGTAGCCCTTGTTATAGGTAATGGAGATTATAAAAATATCAAGACCCTAAGAAATCCCGTAAATGACGCTAAAGCAATGGCAGAGGTATTAAGAGAATTGAACTTTGAGGTTATAACAGATGTAAATCTCTCTAAAGATGAGATGATAAAACTTGTAAGAACATTTGGGGATAAAATAAAATACGGCGGAGTAGGATTATTTTATTTTGCGGGTCATGGGGTTCAGGTTAATGGGAAGAATTATCTTATACCTGTCAATGCAAATATTGATTCTCAAGAAGTAGTAGAGACAGAGGCAGTAGATGCTGATTATATTCTTGCAAGGATGGATGCAGCAAAGAATCATTTAAATATAGTGATACTTGACGCTTGCAGAGATAATCCATTTAAAGGGTTTAGGTCAGTTGGAGGCGGTGGGCTTGCGATGATGAATGCCCCAAGAGGAACATTTATAGCCTATGCAACTTCCCCGGGGTCAATAGCAAGTGATGGAGACGGTCAGCATGGGCTTTTTACTCAGGCAATGATTAATAGTATGAATAAATCAGGGCTAAAGATTGAGGAGATGTTTAAAGAAGTATCAGGGGCAGTACAGCAGGCGTCAAACGAGAAACAGACCCCGTGGATCGCTTCAAATATAACAGGGGATTTTTATTTCAAATTAGGTACTAATTCTAATGGGTCAAAAGACCCAAGCTTAAATACAGTAATTGCTTCAAAAAATTCTAATCCTGAAGTAACGCCAAGTGATAATAAAGCAATAAAACTTAATCCTCAAGATGCAAAGGCTTATTTTGATCGTGGGCTTTCTTATGGTAATTTAGGCAATTATCAGCAAGCTATTAATGATTTCAATAAGGCAATAGAACTTAATCCTCAATTTGCAAATGCTTATGTTCATCGTGGGAATTCTTATGCTGATCTACACAACTATCAGCAGTCAATTTCAGATTACAATAAGGCAATAGAACTTAATCCTCAAGATGTATTTGCTTATTATAATCGTGGGGATTCTTATGACTATTTAGGCAATTATCAGCAGGCTATTTCAGATTACACCAAGGCAATTGAACTTGATCCTCAATTTGCAATAGCTTATGATAGTCGTGGACTTTCTTATTACTTTTTAGGCAATTATCAGCAGGCTATTTCAGATTACACCAAGGCAATTGAACTTAATCCTCAATTTACACCAGCTTATTATAATCGTGGGCTTTCTTATTCCAAATTAGGCAATTATCAGCAGGCTACTAATGATTACAAGATTGCTGCCCGTTTAGGAGATAAAGAAGCTCAAGACTTTTTAAGTAAGAATGGTTTTAGTTGGTAACTATATTTCATGATATATTAGATAATATCTTATAAAAATATACTCTATTTTCTTTTACTTCCCCATTTAGGGGGAAACCGACAAATTATATGGAGGCAATATGACTCACAAAGAAAATATTCATGAACTAATAAAAAAAGATTTCGTTAGAAATGCTCGCCTTTATCAAAGAGGAAGAATCGAAATATGAAGACCGATATGTGCCTGCAGTCAAAATCAGAAAACCCCTTGATTTGAATCATGTTGGTGTACGTAAAGCAAACGGACAAGGCCACAAAGGTTACTTGTTCGATACAATTGCCAGAATATTAGAAGATGAAAATTTACTTGAATCAAAAAAAGAACAAAACAAGCAAGTATCTTACCGCTCTAAAACGTTGTAGGAGCAAGTGGTCGTAAATAGGGTCAGCGACCATTTATATTGACACAGTTTTGCCTACTCTTAGTGCGAAAGCAGGTGTCTCAAAGAGCACCTGCTCCCAAATATTTCATGATACCTCATTCATAAAAAAACAAGATACCCCGTCAGCCTAAAGACTGCCACCCCTTTTATAAAAGGGGAATTAAAAAAACCTTATAGTCATAAATTATAGACATAAATTCCCCCCTTGAATCCTTAATTAAAATTATTGTATAATTTATAGATGGATACAGTGTCAAAAAAAGAATATAGATTTACAATCTTAATAGAACCTTGTGTAGAAGGCGGATATTTTGCAACCTGTCCAGCCCTTAGCGGTTGTCATGTTGAAGGTGAAACATATGAAGAAACGATTAGAGAAATGAGATCTGCAATCAACGCCTTTATTGATGACTATAAACAGGATGGAGAAGCAATTCCTCAAGATAATCTAACTATTACAACGCTTAAAGTCGCTGTATGAGTCAAAAATTTCCGACTGCTACGTCAGATGAAATAATCCGAGTTCTAAAGATAATTGGTTTCAGATTTAAAAGACAATCAGGCAGCAGTCATGCAATTTATTATAGAGATATAGACAAAAAAAGAACGTGTGTTCCTATACATAAAACTAAAGAACTTAAAAGAAAAACTCTAAAGGCTATACTCTTAGACGCAGGGCTTACTGTTGAAGAATTTATTGATTTATTGAAAAGGTAGGTATAATTAACAAAAGACGAACCAACGTTAATACCTAAAAACAAGATACCCCGTCAGCCTAAAGGCTGCCACCCCTTTTAAAAAAGGGGAATTAAAAAATAAAACCTGCCTCTCTAAAAAGGGAAATTCTAAAAATCTCTACGTTCTCTGCTTTATACTGCTCAATTAAAAAATAGATAGTAAAATGTATACTATAGGATAAGACAGGGAGTTAAATTTATATAAAATTACTGTATAATAAATTATGAAACAAGCAAATATAGAAAAAAGCATAATGAGTCTATATGAATTTAATCTGATGATTAAAGATTTATTAGATAACTCACTCCCCGAATCATTCCTAATAACTGCAGAGATCGCCTCCTTAAATGTTGATGGCAAGGGGCATTGTTATCTTGATTTAATTGAAAAGATAGATAATACCATAGTCGCTCAAATGGATGGGCGTATCTGGGCTAATCAGTATAAATCTATAGCAAGGGAATTTCAAGACACTACAAAGATAGCATTGACAAAGGGATTAAAGATTTTAATAAAGGCATCGCTTAATTATCATGAGCGGTATGGAATGAGTTTAATCATCCGCAATATTGATTCCTCTTATACGCTTGGCGATATGGCAAAAAAACGAAAGGAAATCATTGACCGCCTGACTTTAGAAGGACTTATTAATAGAAATAAATTAATCCCTCTCCCGCTTGTGCCTCAGCGTCTTGCTGTAATATCTTCAAGCAGGGCAGCAGGTTTTGGCGATTTTGTTAATCATATATCAACTAATCCTTATGGATATGTAATAAATATCAAACTATTTGAGGCAATTATGCAAGGGGATAATGCAGAGGCTTCAATATTAAATGCCTTTGCTCAATGTGAATTGGATCGTGAGAATATTGATGTAGTAATAATAGTCAGAGGAGGCGGGGCAGCAAGTGAGCTTGACTGTTTTGACAGTTATGAGATTGGCAGGGCGATTGCAATGTTATCACTTCCGGTAATCTCTGGAATTGGTCATGAAAGAGACGTTACTGTTATAGATGAGGTATCTAATACCAGAGTTAAAACCCCAACTGCAGCAGCTGGTTTTATAATTGAAACTATTAGGGAGTTTGAGGAGAGTTTGGAATTACTTTCGCGAAATATTGTAAAAACTGCATCCTTAAAGGTAACTGATACACAAAGAATATTATTAACAATAACTAAGCAGTTAGAAAATGCTGCTAAGAGAATAATATTAAGAAATTCTTATAGATTGGATAATTTGGTAAACAGTATCAATGGATTAATGAAAAGAAAGATTTTTCAAAATAATTCTGATATTCAAAGACTACTTGTAGTAATTATAGATAAATCTAAGAAATTAATCCTACGGCAGAATGAGAGGCTTAATACACTTTATAAGGCAATTAATCACCTAAATCCTGATTCTATTCTTAAACGAGGATTTAGTCTAACTTATTTAAATGGAAAGGTAGTTAGGTTTGTTGATCAGGTTAAAGTTAAAGATAAGATTGAAACTAAACTTGCTAAAGGAAAGATTATTAGCGAGGTGATTGATAAATTTTGTTAATTTAAGAGCAAGTCACAAGATTATAAGACAAGGGGACGAGTTCCCTTGCGGCAGCCATACCTATAGCTATTGTCAAAAGTAAATTCCGTTTAATTCCCCTTTAGAAAAAGGGGTGGATGCGTAGCAAACGGGGTATTTGAATGTTATTCAAGATAAGATTTCATATAAAGCGAAGATATTTTTGACAACCAGTATAAAGGGAGCCCTCACGTTTTAGTTTTAATTTTTATTTCTCCAAACTCACCGTCAAAGCCTTCTTTGATAGATACATATCCTGCCCTGAGTCTTTTGATTCCTTCGGATAATTCCTTTCCTCCAACTGTTTTAATATCTGATAAGTTGATATTTAGGAGGATTTCAAGTTCTGCGCCAAGGGATTCAATTAGTCTTAGATATTCAGTTTGAACGGTTTTTGAATTAGGGCTTTTATTGGTAATTTCGGAGATGATGTCAATGAGAGAGGTTATGGAATAAAAATCCTCTGACAACTTTATCCCTTGTTCAATGGTTCTATCAGCAAGTTCTGTTACTCTATACATCACTCCCTTTGTAACTGGTTTTCCGCATTTTGGGCAGATGGAGTTATTGTCTATTGTAGTAACTGGATTCCAGCATATATCGCATTTTCTATGACCATCAAAATAATATTTCCCTTCTTGCGGGAAGAATTCTATTGTGCCTGCAAATCCATCTCTTGTTTTGAGGGCATTATAAATCCCTTGGAAACTAATCTCTGTATCAAATAGGGTTGCCTCACGTCCTAATTTTTGAAGTGAATGGGCATCTGAGTTTGAGACAAGGGTGAAGGGATCAAGAAATGAACATCTTCTATTCATAGGCGGATCGCTTGAAAGACCCGTCTCTACCGCAAATATATATTGAGTTAAATCTTCAAAACATTCTTCAATAGAATCAAATCCAGACCTTGATCCAAGAACTGAAAACCAAGGAGTCCATATATGAGCAGGAATTAGAAATGCCTTTTCAGATGTCTCCAAAACCATTTCAAGCAGATTTTTAGAGTCTAAGCCTAATATTGGACGGCCGTCAGAATGGATATTTCCAATCTTAGAGAGACTGTTTTGAAGTTTTTCTGCTGAATCAAAATCAGAGAGTACACATATGTTATGAACCTTTCTAACCTTGCCATTTTTTTTATAAATAGAGCTTATCTCAGTTGTAAGAATAAAATATGACTTATGGGAGTCGTTTGCTGACTTAAGACAGAAAAGACCATTTTCTTCTGGAACAAGATTATCTTTAAGTTCATTTAACCAGCCGGGGTGGATACAATCACCAGTTCCAAGCACAGTGATACCTTTAATCTTAGCCCATTTATTGAGATTTGCTGGGGTAAGCTCAATGCTAGTAGCCATAGAGTAATGAGAATGAATATGGAAATCAGCGATAAACGTCATGTTATTATCCCTCCATTATCTCATATATTAAGATATTGGTTGAGATGTGGTCAATTTTTTGCAAAATCCCTGCTTATTTTATTTTCAGGTTAATCTTTTCTGATCTATTTAACTTCCTAAAAGGTTATATTTTTTAATATATAGTTTTCTATGTGATAATAATTCGCAATTCAAAAGGTAAAATAATATGATAAGCTGAAACAGACATTAATAACGTAGGTGCATAGTACATATGCCCTATTCGTTTACCAAGAAGGCAGGTTCAACCTGCCCCTGCGTTTTATATCTCTATTTAAAAATATTATTATACTAATTGCAAATTTGTATAAACATCCACAAAAGAATCATCCAAGTACCAATTGACTTTTAATTTTGCGTAATGTTATCGTTATATATGTAAATCTTATGACAATTTTGCGAAGTTTTATTTTTTTACTGGGGTTGTTGTCTATAAATCATCATAAGGAGTATACGATGAGAAATATCATGCCCTATTTTCACTGCCTGCATATAATGACATCCTTATACTGTAAAAAATGTCTAAACCTTCTTGAGCCGTGAAGTTTTGATCTATTAGAGTTAGAAGATAGAATAATTGTGGCAATTCGTCTAAATAAACTAATACTTAAGACTTGTTGATTCTAAAGAGATTAATGGTAAAGGTTTTTTCGAATTGATACGGTCATGCTGTTTGAATTTATATTACGTATATAAAGAAAATGGAGATTTTAATTATGTATTTAAATATTTAAAGGAAAAAGTGGAGGAAATGCGTTATGAATAAGGTATTGGTAATAGATGATGATGATAATATCAGAGAGACATGTTCTACTATTTTGAATCGTGCTGGGATAGATTCAATATCTTTTCCTTCTGCAGAAAAAGGACTTTCTTATTTAAGTAAAAATACTGTAGATGCAGTTATCATGGATATGAAGATGCCTGAATTAAACGGGCTAGATGCAACTGTAACTATTAGAAATCTCTACCCTGATTTACCAGTAATAATAATAACAGGTTATGGAGATATAGAGACTGCTGTTAAGGCAATGCAGCTTGGCGCATTTGATTTTATAGTAAAGCCGATACATCCGTCTGTACTTGTATTGTCAGTCAAAAAAGCTATCAAGGGATTTGTGTTAAAGAGGGAGGTTCATAGACTTAGCGAAGTGGTAGGTGTCTCAATTGAGAATACAATCGGAAAAAGCCCTGCTATTATTAAAATAATAAAAGAACTCCAACAAATATCACAAAGTAATATATCTGTATTATTGCAAGGTGAAACTGGTACTGGCAAGTCATATTTTGCAAAGATTATTCATCTGATGAGTAATCGTAGAAAGAACCAATTTATCAAGATAGACATAAACTCTCTAGCAGAGACAGTCCTTGAGAGCGAATTATTTGGTCACGAAATGGGCTCATTTTCTGGGGCTTATGCAAAAAGAAAGGGATATTTTGAGATTGCATCAGGAGGTACCATATTTTTAGATGATATCCAAAATTTATCCAATATCGTTCAGAGTAAATTATTAAGTGTAATTGATGATAGGGCTATTACTCCAGTAGGCTCAAATACTCCTAAAAACATAGATGTGCGTATAATCGCTGCTACGAATAGGGATTTACAAAAAGATGTATCCGAAAAACTATTCAGAAATGATCTTTTTTATAGAATTGGCGAGTATATAATTACAATACCTCCTCTAAGGGAACGAAAAGAGGATATTGAATTTTTTATATGGATGGTGATTTATGAGTCCAATGAGGAGCTAAATCGTCATATAAAGGAAATTCCAAAAGAAACCCTTGACCTTTTAACGAACCATTCATGGCCTGGGAATATCAGAGAATTGCGCAATGTGATTAGACGCGCAATGATCAATGCCTCTAATGATACATTGAATCCCGAATTGATTGATTTTTTGGTCTATAAAAACCCAATTCAAGCAGATATTCTTAACTTGAAGACTGCAATCGTTGAGGCTGAGATAAAGATTATCATTCAGGCTCTAAAGGCAGCAGGCGGGAATAAGTCCATTGCTTGTAAACTGCTCCAGATCAGTTATAGAAGCCTTCTTATGAAGATAAAGGAGTATGGAATCACTTATCTGTAGATGACGTTTGCAATCTTTTGCGCAACATGAAATTATTTGCATATTCCCAATCTTTCCTTATTCCTCTTGTATTGCTTTAAAATCTATATGTTAATTGATTGATAATATTTCAATATTTCATTCCAAATATCCTCTGAAAATTTATATTTATAAACAATGAAATCAGGCATGGTTATTGCTTTGATAGTATGTGTAAGTCAAATAAAGTCTCCTGTTACTATGGCAGCCTGATAAAAGCTGCACTGTTTCTTAAGGATAATCTTTAATTGCTACATTTATTGGGGTGCGTGAGGATTGGGGGAAATGTCTTTCTTCTGTAGATAAAGACCGTGCAGTTATATTGAAGAAGAGTTTAAATAGAGGGTGTTATTAACAATAGCAGTTATTAAGCAATAAATAAAATATCCAATAATCTCAAGGTCAAGATCTCAGGCCTATTAATAATTCATTAACAAGATGGGGGTTCTACGCATAATATCAAGGAGGCGGTAACATGGGCAAGGTATTGATGATTGACGATAACATATATGTTCAACGATTAATGATTGAACGCCTAAAAAAACATGTAAAATCTATTGTTACAGTCAACTCTGTGGCAAAGGCTATTAAGCACTTAAAAAAAGAGAAGATGGATATTATATTGCTTGACCTAAATAAACCTGAACATGATGGTATTGGGATTTTAAATTCAATTAAGTCTGCATTTTTGAGACCTCCGCCCATTATTCTGATTACTGGACATGGCACTTTACATTTAGTCACAGAGTTTTTGAAAAATGGATGTATTGACTTTATTCAAAAACCAATTGATTTTGAGATATTATTGCTTAAAATTAAACGTGCGATTAAAAATGAGGTTCGTAATAATCTCATTATAGAGCTTGAAAAGGAGAAGACAGAACTGTCAATACTTCTCAATGCCTCTGCAGCACTTAATCATGAGATTAATAACCCGCTCAACACAATATTTAATGCTATTGGGTTAATAAAGGGACAGGAAGAAGATAATCTGTATCTACAAAATATCAAGGACTCTATGAATCGTATAAAAGAGGTTGTCAAGGACTTTAGTAATATCAAATTTATAAGGATGAAACCATATATCTCAGGAATTGAGATTTTAGATATTAAAAGTTCTGTAAAATTGGAGGAGTAAAATTGAGACTCAATTTAATGAAAAATGGATAAACAACAAGGAGAATAATGACTACATTATTAATAGTTGACGATAACATAGTAGTAAGAGTATCACTTAATGAGATATTAACAGCACACGGCTATAATGTCATTGAAGCTGAAAGCGGGCAAGAGGCTCTAAATATCCTGCGTGAAAATAATGAAATTGACATTATTTTGCTTGATTATGACATGCCTACAATGAATGGGCTAATCACCTTTGAACATATTAAGGAAGAAATAAATGATTACCCTCCTGTAATAATGGTTACAGGGTATGGGTCAATGGATCTCGCCGTTGAATTTATGAAAAAAGGTGGAATAGATTTTATACAAAAACCGATTGACTTTTATATATTGATGCTAAAGATTGAACATGTTATAGATTTTGTTATTAAAGATAAAAGTATTAAAGAACTGCAGAGGGAAAAAACTGAACTCTCAATACTTTTGAATGCTGCTGCGGCTCTAAGTCATGAAATTAATAATCCGCTTAACATTATATATCATGCTGTAGATCTTGTGAAGAAACTGCCAGAAGATGCTAAATATCTGCAAAATATCAAGGACGCTATGAATCGTATAAAAGAGGTTGTCAAGAATTTTAGTAATATCAAATCTGTAAAAATGAAACCATACATCTCAGGTATTGAGATCTTGGATATTAAAGAATCAACAGATCAGGGGGTGTAGATTGGAAACTATACTAATAGTAGATGATGAGCAGGTGTTAAGAGAGATGACTAGTGATGCTGTCAAGGCTTCAGGTTACAACGTATTTACAGCAGAAAATGGATTAGATGCGATTACAAAATTAATGGAACAAAAAATTGACCTTGTGGTTTCAGATATTAAAATGCCTATGATGGACGGACTGAAACTTGCAAGAGAGATGAACAGTCTATATCCTCAGATACCGCTGATTCTTGTTACTGGGTTTGCGGATGTTGATACAGCGGTTAAGGCTTTAAAACAAGGCGCTATGGATTTTATTCCTAAACCAATTGAGATTGATTTGTTAATTGAGACAATCAAGAAAAATCTTGAAAAATCAATGCTCTTTCAAAAGAGGACTGAATTGACATCATTTCTTAACGGCGCAATCAGTTATAAACTGCCAGTAAGTCAATATCTATTAATTGAGGCTTTGACAAGCAGTATATCACTATTTGCCCATCAAAATGGTTTCGTTCATGGGAGTATGCTTAATTCAACAAAAACGGTGCTGCACGAGGCTCTTACTAATGCAGTATATCATGGTGCGCTTGGCGTGCCTTCTGAGGGGATAAGAGACACTGATAATGGCTATCATCTCTTTATGGAAGTGGTCAGGATAAGGGTTGATTCTAAGGAATATAAGGATAAATTGGTATTGATTGATATAGACATCAATAGCAATAGGATGAACATTAGTATAAATGACGGCGGGATTGGATATGACTGGAAACAAAAATTTAAGATAGCAAATGACCCTAAGAGTTTTCTCAAACCTTACGGCAGGGGATTATTGATAATGAAAGGAATTTTAGGCGAGAACTGTAATCTAAATACGTGTGGAAATACTGTAACGCTTACATTGAATAAAATGGGAGGATAATAAATGAATCCAAATTTATTACTGGTTGAAGATGAAACAGAACAGTGCAAAATGATGGCAATTGCACTTGAAAACAAGGGTTATAATGTAGTCACTGCATGTGATGGCAGGCAGGCATTAAAAGAGTTAGAAGGCAGACACTTTGACCTTGTTATCACAGATGTTCAGATGCCGATAATGGATGGAATTGCGCTTTGTTTGAATATAAGATATAGTTATCCAGATTTGCCTATAATAGTAATATTTGGGTTTTTGGAGATAGAACAGGCAATAGAGCTTTTAAATATTGGCGCTAACGGGTTGATACAAAAACCGTTTGATATTGAGGATGTTATAGAAAAAGTTAAATCATGTATTAATCAATCTCGTTTAAAGGACTCCTCTGGGGTTTATTCCAAGATGGTTGTTCTTGGCGAGTTGACGGCATCTATTGCCCATGAGTTAAGAAATGCAGCTTCGGCATCTTCTATGGCAGTTAATATGCTAGAAAAAACCGATGGCGAATCAAAAAATAACAATTATATTCAAATTGTGAAGCAGGGATTAAAGCGTCTTGATATGACAATTTCTCACCTGCTTAATTATTCAAAATCAACAGGAGATCTAAAAAAGATACATTTGAGAGAATTTTTTGTTACAATATTAGTCCTTATTGGCGACAAGATAAAGGTTCAATCTATAAAGGTCATCAATAAGGCTCCTGAAGTATATATTAATGCAAATGAAAATTCTCTTCAGATAATTTTTTTAAATCTCTTAGTAAATGCAATACAGGCAATGAGTGATAATGGAACGCTCAAGATAACTGCAAGGGTAAATAAATTAACCACTACTATAAATGTCTCTGATACTGGCTCTGGGATTAAAGAGAAAGATTTGAGTAAGATATTTGAGGTATTTTACACAACAAAGGGAGAAAAAGGAAATGGGCTTGGACTGCCTTTGGTTAAAAAAGAGATTTTGCGGTTAAAGGGTAAGATCTCCGTCAAAAGTGTCGTCAACAAAGGTTCTACGTTTTCAGTTTCGCTGCCCAATTTGCAGTAATATCAGAAGAGTTGGGACAGTTATAGACTGTCCCAGCTTTGTATTATGATAATGAATGGCATCTGGTCAACAATAACAATTGATAGCGCTATTTGCCTGTTTCCTTATTACCCCTATGCTCTTGATGTTTTATATCATTTTTTTCTTGGTTGCTTAAATGTTTGAAGTTTTGTTTGTACATATTTCGCTCTTGACGGTTTATGTTTTTATCTTCATGCTGGAGTTTCTGGTCTTTTTCCTCTTTGGTAGTAACCTTATCTTGATTTTCAGGGTGTTCGAATATTTCTTCTTTAAGCAGGCGCTTTGAAGTTGATTCCGACTCATTTTTTTGATCATATTCTGAACATGCCATGATGCCAATGATAAATATGGAAATAACAATCAATCCAAATAATTTCTTTAACATCGTCTTATCCTCCTAAACTTGTGTAGTGTTGTTAATACAATAAAATTAGTTTAAGCTTATTGAAATTATATTAGTATAACATATAAAAATATTTATCGTTCATGACCATACAGGTGTATAAAATGTCATATTAGTTAAAGCTATATATTAATAACTATAATTGCTGAGGATATATGACATCATTAATATCAGTATCACAGGGTTTTTGTATGCTTTATCAAATAATTAGGATATGAACTTGTTATTTTAGGAAGCGCAGATAATGCCGATTTCTCATCTGAATAGACACCAAATATCGCTGAACCGCTTCCACTTAAAATTGCAGTTACAGCGCCAAGTTCTATTAATGTTGATTTTATATTACTAATCATAGGAAATTCTTCAATTAAAACAGGTTCAAAATCATTTCTCATTAATAATTGAATTTGGGCGAAATCTCTGTTTTTAAGCGCTTGATCTAACTTATTAGAATAATCAGATGTCACCTTTGAATATTGTGTAATTCTTTGGTATGCCCAAGAGGTAGAAATATTAAAATCTGGTTTTATTAAAATGATGTCATAAACCGGGGAACTCTTTAGAGGTGTAACTATCTCTCCTCTGCCTTCAATAACTGCATACTTGCCCTCTATAAAAAAAGGTACGTCACTTCCAAGTTTAGCTCCAATTGTTGATAAATCATTAATTGAAAACCCGCAATTCCATAAACGATTTAACCCAATCAGCGCTGCTGCAGCATCTGAACTCCCGCCTCCAAGCCCTGCCTGCATTGGAATTTCCTTGTGTAACTCAATGACTGCCCCTAAGGGAGTCGTCCCACGACTTTTTAAAGATATCGTATTTGAAAGCAGTTGATATGCCTTATAGATAAGGTTATCTTCAACAGGGAAATCAAGGGTAGTCTTTAAAATAAACTCACTCGATGGAGTAAAGATTAATCTATCATAAAGCGTAACACACTGCATCAATGAGTAGATTTGATGATAATTATCAGGTCGTTTACCAGTTATGCAAAGAGTCCAATTAATCTTTGCAGGGGCTGAGATTGAGATCATTTCTTATGGGGGTCGTCCATTGACTTTTTGGTTTGCATAACTTCTTTAAGTTTATTCATTACCCTTTGTTCAAGACCTTCTTCATCTTTATAGAATTTCAAAGACTTTTTGTAGGCATTGATGGAGTCATTTTTTTTGTGAAGTTTTATGTATGTATCGCCTAGATGTTCAAATATTACAGAATCATTAGTCAGTTCAACTGCTCTTTTAAGTTCTGTAAGTGCATCTTGATACTTCCCTAATTTATAATAACACCATCCAAGACTGTCTATTATAAAAGGTGAGTCTGGTTTTATAGCAATAGCTTGTTTGATAAGCCCAAGGGCTTCGTCAAGTTTGATATTTTTTTCTGCATAACTATAACCTAAATAATTTAGGGCATCAAAGTGTTTAGGATTTATAGAGATTGCCTTTTTAAGAAATACCTCTGTTTCATCAAACTTATTTATTTTATCATATGCTATTGCTATATTAAAATAGAGTTCATCATTATCTGGAAATTTAGCGATACCAGTCTTAAGACATTCTACGGCCTTTAGAGGCTCTTTTAAATAAATATACGTAATTGCAGTGTATAGAAAATATTCTGCCTTATCTGGACTTTGCTTTAATACCTCAAGATAATAATTAAGAGCCTCAGTGTATTTTTTTTGTTCAGAATAAACAAATGCAGTTCTTAATAAGGCATTAATATTATTAGGTTCAATGAAAAGCAGTTCCTTTAATTCAATTAATGCATCATCCAGTTTGTTCTCAGATTCATAAATAAGAGAAAGATAGTATCTTGATAGAATATTTTCAGACTCTAAGGTTTTTACAATCTTTAATTCGCCGATAGCTTTATCATACTTATCAGCTTCCATATACAAAAGCCCAATACGCATATGAATATCAGCATTATCTGGGAGCGCCTTGCTGATTATTAAAAGTTCATTTATGGCATTTTCATAGTCTTTATTATCAATATAAATATGAGATAGTTTTTCTCTTGCCTTAAGATTGTCTGGGCTTTCATCTATTGCGCGTTTAAAATATTTTGACGCTTCCTCTTTATTTCCCTTGCCTTCTTCTATAATGCCAATATTAAGCAGCGCATCATAGAATTTAGGATTTAATTCTATTGCCTTTAACAGCGATTTCTCTGCATTAGCAGTATCTTTTAAATCCATATAAAAAAGCCCAAGATAATAATTCGCCATATAATTATCAGGATATTTTTCAACATAAGAGTTTATTATCTTAAATGCAGAGGCTGAATCTTTTTTTGCCCAATAAATACTTGCAAGAAATAGATATGAATTAATATCCTCTGGAGCAAGTTTTATAATCTTTTGATAGATATTGATCGTATCTTTTTCCCTGTTTTTAGTAGCATAAAGCTGACCTAACATCTTTAGTGCAGGCAGATAATCAGGGTCTAAAGATACGGCTCTCTCTGACATCTTGATTGCCTCATTAACCTTGTCATTTCTAAGGTATATTAGGGCAACTTGAAGCTGCAGATGGGGGGAATCTGGATCAAATTTTAGCGCTGCTTCATAATGTTTTTGCGCCTTATCCCAATTACCTGATAATTCAGATAGGCTGCCGCACATAAAATGATAACGCGCGGTTTCTTTATTTAGCTCGCTAGTTTTTGCGAAAGATAAAGGTACCTCTGCCGTCAGGGTTACTATTAGTATAATAATTGTAGATAAAATCTTAAATGATAATCTCATATTTTTATTCATGCAGATGCTTTGGCATTTACTCCTTTATTAATTAGCATAAATTTTACATTTCTTATCCTTTATTATACCATATGTTAATTATAAAGGGGATAGAAATTTATTGTTAATTAAAATATTAATTATGATATAATTAATATGACATGAAATCTAAAATAATGGCTTTAATCCTAATTTTATTTATAATCATCACGATATCTAGTCGTGGGACGACACCCGTAAGTCGTGGGATGACACCAGCAAGTCGTGGAATGACACCTGATAAATATATAATAATGATTGATGTTTGTCATCATACAAACTCTGCGGCTGTTAATGTATTGGATATTTTAGCAATATCTGGCGGATTATTTTATCAAAGAGAAAATCATCCTATTACTAAATTAATACAGAGTGATATAAAAAATAACAAGTATATAATAGATTTCATTATCGAACATCCGCCTCAGGTTTAAATAATTCTATATTTGTAGTTTCAGATTTAAAAAACTTTTTATCTTTTAACTCATAAGTCTTAAATTATGAAAATAATATATTGTTGTTTAATATTACTGCTTTATACTGGATGTACAAATTATCCCTCCTTAACTGAAGCCAGTTTTAAAGACGGAAGGTTTGAAATACAACAGTCTGATTTATCTGAAGGAACTCCTATTTTTTTTAAGATAACTGAAGGTAATGAAATGGCACACATTAGTTTTTTTGTAATCAAGTTCAATGGCAATATTAGTTCATATTTTAACGCTTGTTCAAAGTGCTATACCTCTAAGAAAGGCTTTAGAGTAGAAAAAAACCAATTGATATGCAGAATATGTGAAGTTGGGTATCCATTTAGTTCTCTTGATTCTGGCATTGCAAGCTGCTTTCCAATTCGTCTCAAAGGTGAAATGATTAACGATAAATATATCATTGAAAAAAATGAAATCTTAAAGGGCAGAGATTATTTCTGATTAATAATTTAAGTTATACCTCAATTATTCCGATAATTTTAATAGTCGTGGGACGACACCCGTAAGTCGTGGGACGACAACCATTACATAAAATTAAAGGAGATAATTATGAAAAAACTACAATATCTAATCTTGCTGATTTTATCTCTTGCTCTATCGCTGTCAATGACTGCATATAAAATCCAATCTGAAAAACCAATCATACAACAAGGGGATAAAACTTATGAACAGGAAGTAGCAGAGATAAAAAAAGAATTAACAAGATACTAATATTTTACTGAATATAATAAAAGGGGTCTTAGACCCCTTGATTTCCTCCTTCTTTTTGCCTTAAATAAAATCCCCTTAAGACATTGTCATAACTTCATTAAAATGTTAAACTATATACGTCTATTATCGCGCTTGGATAAGCTGTATGGGATATAAGATAAAAGGAGGTCACAGATGGGCAGACACTTTGAAAAAGTTAAGCATTATTTAATGGAGCTAAATCTTCATATAGTAAGCGAGGACGAGGAAAAGGAACTTGTCGTTGTAAGTGATGAAAATTTAGGCATTAAAAATATGGTTATTGATTGTGAAGAACCTATTTTAATATTTGAACAGATAATAATGGAAGTACCTATAACGCAGGGTGACCTTTTTAAGCGTCTTCTTCAGATGAACAGGCATTTGGTACATGGGGCATTTGTGCTTGATGATCAGGCAAAATATATACTTTTTAGAGATACATTAGAACTTGAAAATCTGGATAAAAATGAACTTGATGGATCTATCAGGGCATTGACCCTTGCTTTAATTGAGAATTCATCAGAGCTTATAAGATTTAATAATATGGAGGTGTAGATATGGCAGGAATTTTTGAGCGTTTATTTAAACTTGGACAATCAGAGGCAAACACTCTAGTAGATAAACTTGAAGACCCAATAAAGATGACAGAGCAGGGTATCAGAGATTTAAAAAATGACCTTGAATCAGCGATGAGATCCCTTGCAGAGGTAAAAGCATCTGCAATAAGGCTTAAAAAAGAAGGTGATGAACAAAAGGCAATGGCTGCTGATTATGAGCGTAAGGCAATGCTTTTACTTCAAAAAGCCCAAGAAGGTTCTCTTACTCAAGCAGAGGCAGAACGGCTTGCAGAAGAAGCATTGTTACGTAAAAAGGAATGTGAAGACCGTTCAAATTCTGTATTATCTGAATATCAAAATGAGCAGCAGATGGCAGACAAGTTACAAGCCAATGTTACAAAGTTAAAGTCAACCATTAGCAGTTATGAAAATGAGCTAATAACCTTAAAGGCAAGGGAAAAGACTGCAATCTCAACCAAAAAGATAAATCAGCAGCTCTCAAGCATGGATTCATCAGGCACAATAGCGATGCTTGAAAAGATGAAGCAAAAGGTAGCAGAAGAGGAATCATTAGCCACGGCATATGGTGAGATGGCTGAAACTCCAAAGAGTGTAGATGCTGAAATTGACAAGGCATTAGAGAAGAAGCCAGATGTCTCAGAATCTCTTGCGGCTCTAAAGGCAAAGATGGGTATTAACAAATGAAAAAAGTAATCTTGGAATTTGTTTGTAGCTTATAAAGAGTCATAATTAAAAATAAACCTCCCCATAGTTAGTAGTGGGGAGGTTTTATCACATTGATGAAAAGAATTAACAGATGAATGGCAGGAAAGAGGAATGAAAGAAGGCTTGGGCTGATAAGAGTAATAAGGAATTTAAAGGGTCAAGGGAACGAGTTCCCTTGCGGGATTTTTAAGGGCAGGGGTCGAAGACCCCGTTATAAAACCCTTAAAAGGGTTATAGATGTTATCTAAGGTAATAAGCGCAGCGGTTTTAGGCGTAAACGCGCATCGTATAGAGGTAGAGGTAGATATAGTCTCTAAGGGACTGCCTCATTTTTCGATAGTAGGCTTACCTGATACTGCGGTAAAGGAGAGCAAGGACAGGGTACGCGCAGCTCTTAAAAATATTGGTTTCAGTTTTCCATTAAAGCAGATAACGATAAACCTTGCCCCTGCGGATATAAAAAAAGAGGGCGCAGCATTTGATCTTCCAATAGCTATTGGTATCTTAGCCTCAGAAGGCGTTATTGCATCAAAAGAGCTTAATGATTACATATTGATAGGCGAATTATCACTTGACGGCGGGCTTCGTCCGGTAAGAGGGACGCTTCCTATGGCAATAGCAGCGAGGGATACTGGACTTGCTGGCATAATTTTGCCATATGATAATGGAGAAGAGGCTGCGGTAGTATCTGGAATATCTGTATATAGGATGCGCAATATTGGCGATATAATTAATTTTTTTAAGGATGAGGAAAAACCAGAGCCATTAGTTGTAGATATTAAAACTCTGATGGATAAAAATAGTGTTTATGAAGAGGATTTTAATGAGGTCAAGGGGCAGGAGCATGTAAAGCGTGCCCTTGAGGTTGCAGTTGCTGGAGCGCATAATATTTTAATGATAGGTCCACCGGGATCTGGAAAAACCATGCTTGCACGGCGGATTCCTTCAATAATGCCAATGATGTCATTTCATGAGGCAATAGAAACAACAAAGATATTAAGTGTTGCAGGACTAACAAGAAACGGTTCTTCATTATCAGCGCGCAGGCCGTTTCGCAGCCCGCATCATACAATTTCAGATGTGGCAATGATTGGAGGCGGTCAGACTCCTAAACCTGGCGAGGTATCACTTGCGCATAATGGAGTTTTATTTTTAGATGAGCTCCCAGAGTTTAAGAGAAATGTACTTGAGGTTTTAAGACAGCCGCTTGAGGATAATGAGGTAACGGTTTCAAGGACAGCTGCAACATTAACCTATCCAGCGGCTTTTATGTTGATAGCATCAATGAATCCATGCCCTTGCGGGTTTCTGGGAGATGATAAGCATAACTGTACATGTTCAGCATTTCAGGTACAAAGATATAGAAGTAGAATATCAGGGCCGCTGCTTGATAGAATGGATATTCAGATTGAAGTCCCAGCAGTGCCGTATAAGGATTTATCATCGGATTATTGCGGAGAGCGCTCTGAGATTATACGCAGTAAGGTAATATCTGCAAGAGAGCGACAAGTGGATAGATTTAAGAATAATAAAATCTACGCTAATGGTCAAATGAGCGCTGCTTTGATTAAAAAACATTGCTCATTGTCTGCTGATGCGCAGGGGTTAATAGATATAGCAATGGAGCGGTTGAATCTTTCAGCAAGGGCTTATACGCGAATATTAAAGGTCTCAAGGACTATTGCTGATATTGATGGTTCAGAGAACATTAAACCAGCTCATATCTCAGAGGCAATTCAATATAGATCACTTGACAGAGGGGTTAACTGATAGATAATGTATAGCGAAAAAGACATAAAAGAGCTGATTATAAAGGCAGTAGATTTAACTAAAGTACCTAAGAAATTGAGGATTATTTATAATACGACTGAATTTTTTCATCTGGATTATGATGATGTATTAATTTTGGAGGACAAGCCGTATTTTATCAGAAATTGCTGCAAGGAAGGACGCTTTGGCATTGGCGAACAGGATAAATATTGGGTCAGACGCGCCATTGATTTGGAGAGTGGAGAGTTAAAGATTATTAAGATGGTTTATCATGAGAATTTCAATCTAAAGATAGGAAACTTAAGTATAGATTTTGCTAGAAGTCCAAGAAAAGAGGGTCGGATATTAAGTAAGGTTAAAGGCCATCCAAATTTTATGCAAGGTATCACTATGACAGATGACTCAGGGAATATAATAAGGGTTGTTGATTTTATAGTTGGTAAATCGTGGCACGAAATAATTCCGCAGTATGGAGTTGATCATGAGGATTATTATTATAATCATCTGCCGAGGATATTAAATGAGTTTATAGAATTAATTAGGGCAATGGGTTTTTTGCATAGTCATGGAGAGGTACATGGCGATATTAGGGTAGATCATATTTTTAAAGAAAATGAGAGCGGTATTAATAAATGGATAGACTTTGATTACAGTTATATGATGCACGGAGAGAGTCATTTTGGATTTGATTTATTTGGAATCCTGGATGTTTTGGTATATTTAGTAGGACGCGGAAATGTTACCTTACATAATCTGGCTGAATTGTTACCGCATGAGAAAGTAAAGAAATTAGATTTATATGAAGAAGATCTAAATGTATTTGTTAAGGGTAGAATAGTTAATTTGAGGAAGATATATCCATATATTTCAGAAAAGTTAAATAATATTATATTACATGTTTCAATTGGTCATGATGATTTTTATGATAGTACTGGACAGATAGTACATGCCTTGAAGGAGGTGCTCATTGATTTGCAGCGATAATAATGAAAAACTGATAGATTTACTGCCTCAAAAAAGAATATTAATTGTTGCAGATGATGCAGACAGTTCAAAGAGGGCAGTGATGTTTGTGGCAGATCTGCTTGGAGGACAAGCTGGTTATAGCATAAGCTTGGTAAATTTTACGCGAATACCAGTAGATTTGTTTCCGGGCGATGAGGCAGTGGAATGGGCTAAGAATAAGCATGTTGATGTAGAGATAATGCTTGAAAGTTATAAGGGTATTTTGATGAGTGCAGGTTTTTTAGAATCAGCAATATCTTCGCAGATAATTATTGAACCATTTAGTTCAACAGCCCAAAGAATATTAGATTTTCAACGAGAGAATAATTTTTGTATATTGGTGATAGGAAATCGTGATTTGAAAAGAGAAGAAGAGATATTATTTGGAAGTACTACTAAACGAATAATCAATATATGCAAAAAAAATTGCGCAGTTTGGGTAATTGATTAACAGAGAATAATTAGTTAAGGTAGACACTGAATAAGTAACTTTAAAGCATGAGAGCTCTGCCCTCAATCTCCCGCAAAGGGACTCGCCCCTTTGAACCCATTATAAAAACAATCTAACCCTGAACAAATGATAATCTACTCTAATTGCGGGTTCAAGGAACGTAACCATATCTGTCCAAGATAAAAAAAGTGAGAATTAATCATGTGGGTTTCGTAGGTACCTGCCCAGAGGGTTACCCCCTACTAGTGTTTAATTTTCTCACTGGTACTTCATGCAAGAGCAGACCAAAAGGGATAGGGTTTCCAAGCCTGACACGGGAGCAAGTCTGTGACCACGCCTGTCCAAGATAAAAAAGGGATACTTAATCTTATGGGTTTCATAGGGGCAGGCCTTGTGCCTGCCCAAAGGGTTACCCCTACAAGTTCTTTGATGCTTCGTGCGAGAGCAGGCGTCACAATTGACAGGGTCTCTGACCCTGACGCGGGAGCAAGTCTGTGACTTGCTCCTAAATATTTCAACATTTAAAGTTTAATGTTTCTTAATATTTAAAAGATCTGGCTTAAAAGATTAAAATATCCTAAATGTTTAAACATTAAGAAGCAGGTGCCCTTTGGGACACCTGCTCCCGCACAAAGTGATTGATAGATTTAGTTAAAGGTTCAAGTTACGTGCCTTAAACCCGTAACAAATTTTCAGGCACACTTATGATTTCTTCAACTCTAATATAGAAATCATTTTCTCAAAAATTGCAATATAACTATTACGCTCTTTTTCTATAATATCATCCTCATATTTCAGTTTTCCCAAATCATCAATAAAACTATTCAAATTGTCTTTTGTTAAAAAATCTTCAAACAAATATAAGGCGAGTTCAAATGTTTTATCTTCTTCTAATTCCATTTTCTTACTTCTTTGCTCATTTAATTTTTCTTCTGAAAGAAAAGTATAAGCCATAGGTCTGCCCATAATACCAAAATTTCTTTTTCCTTCAACAAGAGATTTCATGCGTTCATTATTCGTCCATGATCTCATACATAAAGTTAAGATCTTTGCCCATAAAATTGGGTCAACTTCAGGAAAAAGATTAGAGGAAGTATAATCCAAAATGTTGTCAGGCTCAGTTTCTTGAGATGATCTCTCAATCCTACCTGGCGCCCATTGTAAGAAAATATTCAGAGACCTCCACGCAATATTATCTCTATCATTTTTTTCTAAATTAACTTTTGTAAACTTCCATTCTTTTGGAAAATAATGACTCCAAATATTGTATCTCTTAGGGGAAGAATGTATTTGTTCAAAGAATACGTGGTAAAAGATATCCATTAATGACTCAATATAATAGAATCCCGTAGTAAATTCTGTCGAATGATTTTCAGCATGAATTTTAAATTTTGAAAAGAAGGAATAACTATCTCCTTCTTTAAGGGCGCGTTCCTCTGTTTTTTTCAGAATAGAATCAAGGTAATCTGAAATTATGCTATAATTGACCCAGTCACCTTCCTGTTCTTTTTGACCAGTCAACAAATGTTCTTTTTTCCATATCTCAAAATGCCAGTCTAAAACTTTTGGAAATAACTCAATAATAAGAAAAACAGTTGATCTATTATTAATAAAGTTATTAAAATCTCCCAGTAATTTTGATATAAGATTACTTTCATTCTTTTCTATCTGATCATCAATTTTTGAAGAAAATATTTTAAAAAAATCCCTTTCGTTTTGAGTATTAATTTTTTCCGTCTGCCAAACAGAATTCCAAGATGCTTCTATATCCAAAATATTTTTCAAATTTTTCAAATAATCTAATCTTAAGCCATGCCTGTCTCCTTTCATCCAACGATATGAATTAATCAAAATATAAGCTATATATCTAATTCCAATGCCCCAAACAATTAATTCTAAAATACGTATAAACCAACATTTTGATGCTCCCCAAAATATTAATGGTAAAAATACCAAAGCTAAATATTTAAAAAATAATCGAGCATTAAGAATACGATTTAATAATACATTTTTATCTATAACCTCAAAATCTTTTCCTTTTATTTCGCTTAAAATGGATATCGCTATTGGAATTAAAACAGTCAAAAGCGCCATCACTATCATTCCGAGAATGTTTGTAATGTCATCTTGAGATAAAAAAGCTATAATAAAATTTTTCACTGTCATCACTATCATTCTCAGAATGTTTAGAAAGTCCTCTGCTTGAAGTGAACAATCACTTATACAATATTCCATTGTATTTTCCAGTAATTTTCTTGTAGATATTTCTTATAGGAAGGTCTAAATATAGTAAAAACTTTAATCAATTTAACTATAGCAGCTAATTTATTGTTTACCATTGGGCAGGTAAAATCCTTCCCCCTATTTAATTTAAATATATATGATGGCGGAGAAGGAGGGATTCGAACCCTCGGTGGAATGTTACTCCCACAACCGCTTAGCAGGCGGCTGCCTTCAGCCACTCGGCCACCTCTCCATTTTGAAAACCTTATATTATAGCATAAAATTTTATTTGTGTAAAATATTTATGGGGACTAAAAACAGAAACCCACTCGTATTAGATATTTACTAATAAGATCTAAACATGACGTAGGGGCACGATGCATCGTGCCCCTACATTGGAAGATTATACCAATAAATGTTAATCTCTACTTTGCAATTTAGAGAGCAGTCTTAATATCTCAATATAAAGCCAAACCAATGTAACCATCAAGCCAAATGCGCCGTACCATTCCATATATTGCGGCGCGCCTTGTTCTGCTGCTGTCTCTATAAAATCAAAATCAAGCACAAGATTCAATGCTGCTATTACTACTATAAATAAACTAATCGCTATACTAAACCCGCCAGAACCATTAATAAACGGCATATTTACTCCAAACATCCCCAATACCATACTCAGCAAATAAAATATGCCGATAGCTCCAGTTGCAGCAACAACACCTAATTTGAATTTCTCAGATACTGTTATTAAACGTGTCTTATAAGCTATCAATAAACAAAACAACGTCCCAAACGTTAGAGTTACCGCCTGAAATACTATACCGCTAAATTTTGCCTCAAAGGTCGCTGAAATGCCTCCGATAAATAGCCCCTCAAGTATCGCATATACAGGTGCCGTAAACATTGACCACTCTTTTTTGAACATAGTAACCAATGCTACAATAAATCCTCCGATTGCTCCCCCTATCATCCAAGGGCCAACTACTGAAGAATCTGTTGATTCCATAAACATCTTCCATACAAAAGAAGATGATATTACCAATAAAAGTAGAAGTATTATTGATTTAGTTGCAGTCCCCTGAACTGTCATTACTGAATCATAATTACCTCTTACATTTGCAAATGTCTTTACGCTTAATACAGGATTTGATGTCCTCATTTATTTATCCTCCATGTTTATCAATATAACTTAATACTACTTTTTACCATTTATATAGTAACCCATTTATTGTAAAGAGTCAAGTTAAAATTATTCATACCAAGCCGCATTCATACAGGTAAAAACTTCAACAGAGAAAAAAGAAAAATCTTTACACAGAGACGCTGAAGTCATGGAGAAAAAATTATAGGAAAGACCTCTGCACATCTTAAGAAGAACAAAAATAAATAATGATTTTGCAAATTTGTCTTTTAAAAAATGGGAATTACAAGAAACCATATAGTTATTTAGAGGTTTTTATAATGGGCTCAAGGGGTCTTAGACCCCCGGGACGAGTCCCTTTGCGGGGATTTTTAAGGGGCAGAGCCCCTTAAAGGACAGGTTGTGCAGAGGTCTTTTATTTGTTTTTCATCTGAACTCTCTGCGGGGAAAGCTTTTATATTTTATTTACTCCAATGACTACAACTTGGCATTAGTCTTAATTGTTTTATGAATAATGGGTGGGTTAGCTGCACTATCTTTTAATATTTGATCCTTCATTTTTCAAGTAGTCTCTATAAACTATAATAATTATAAATGTTATCCCTAATGAGTTAATCATGAATGTTACTATTACTAATCCTATGGAATTGATAACTTGAGCTAATGAATTAACTATAGCCAAGGCATTCCATAAAATCGTAGAACTTGTCACATTAACTGTAATTAGCATACAAGTTATCAATATTATAATTATCCTCATTACGTCTCCTCAAACTACACATGCGGGTATAAGTTCATAACGAATCTGTGACTCAGACTTAGCTGTTTAAACCCGCATTCTAATAAAATTATCTTTAATAATCAGAATTTACCTCTACTATATTTTCATCTTTAACATATTTTTTCATTATCTCTGCATTAATATATAGAATCCTTTCCTTAGCCTCAGCATAACCAAGGCCAGCTGCCTTACAAAACCATTTAACTGCTTTATTATTATCCTTTTCTACTCCCATACCCCTGTAATATATATCACCTAGATGAATTTGAGCCATTATGTTCCCATTTTCAGCAGCTTCATTAAACCATCTTATCGCCTTATCAAAATCTTGCAAAGTTCCATATCCTAATTCATACATCTTACCTAAATTATATTGAGCATCCGTATTACCTTGTTTAGCTGCTCTATGAAACCACTTTAAAGCCTTTTCATAATCTTGAGCTACGCCATAACCTTTGCAATACATATTCCCAAGATTATTTTGTGCTTCACTATGTCCTTGCGCAGCAGCCTTTTTATACCACATAACTGCCTCCTTAAGGTTTAATGGCACTGTATGCCCAATGGAATACATTATTCCTATATTAAATTGAGCCTCTAAATTACCATTTTGTGCCAATATTAATTGAGGTATATTCATATCTTTTCCTTATCAGATTTCAAGATTATTAATTTATCATTACCTGCAGAATATTGGAGGATAACACCCCCCAAATCCGCAAGTAGTTATTTGACCTTTTCTAAACAACAACTACTGAATTTTCCACTTGTCCATAAGGACTAGGCACATATCTATCTGCATGCCAATCATTTTCCCATCTTGTTTCATCTATTAAAAAACGATATTGATATTCACGTCCCTTCTCAAGGTCTATAGTAACTATAAAATTTCCATCAGCATCTTTTTTCATTGGCGTTGCATATATATCCCATGCGTTAAAGTCTCCTACTAAATTGACAGATGTACAATGTGTGGCAGCATCTTTTGGAAATTTAAAGCTAACCTTACAAAGATTATTTGACTTTAAAAATTTTTTTGTTACTCCTGCAGTTATAATACTATAATCAGTAATTATCTTTTCAAAACCAAGTACTTCCATAATGATCTCCTTTCTTAAAAATATATTATTTACCCCTAAAGGGATAATATTAAAAATATCACATTACAAGTCTATAGAATTATCAGATAAATAAAAATCCTTATCATTAATAGTTTCTTCAAAGGCATCAACAATAACGCTGTCGTATAATATCCCTTTATTTTTTTGAATTTCATTTAATGCGGCATCTCTACCCAATGCAGCTCTATATGGTCTATGTGTGACCATTGCGTCATATACATCCGCAACACTTAGTATCTTTGACTCAATTAAAATCTCTTCTTTTTTTAGTCCTAAAGGATACCCTGAACCATCAATCCTTTCATGATGCTGTCTGACAATATCTGCTATTGGCCAAGGAAAATCTATTCCATTTAATATTGTATAACCTGTATTGCTGTGCATATGTATCAAGCCAAATTCAAATTCATTCAACTTAGCTGGTTTGGATAATATCTCTGAAGGAACCTGTATTTTACCTAAATCATGCAGCACACCAGCCACTCTAATTCCTTCTACTTGATCCTTTGGCAGACCCATCTTATTTGCAATCTTACGAGCTATCTCTGAAACATGTTTCTGATGCCCAGCAGTATAAGGGTCTTTAGCCTCAACTGTATGCGCCATTGCCTTTGTAATAGAATCTATTATAAATCTCAATTTCATTAGGCTCTCATTTAACTCTATCGTCCTTTGACTTACTAAATCTTCTAAAGAATTCTTGTGAGCGCCTAATTCATTTAATAAAATCAATCGTTTTGTCATATCCCTAAAAAAACCTACTACATATTGTTTATTATTTAATATAATAGGAGAGATATTTATATCTGCATAAAAGATAGTTCCATCCTTTCTTCTAATAGGCACTGCTTCTAAAAGTGTCCCTTTATTTGTTACCTGCATGTCAAACTTCGCAAGTATCATCGGTGCATCCTCTTTTAAATGTATATCCATTATATTCATAGATAAAAGTTCTTCATTACTAAACCCAGTCATCTGACAAATTTTATTATTAACCGTTAATAATTTCTTTGTTTCTATGTCAGTTATAATTATTCCATCATTTGCATTATCAAAGATGGTTTTAAGCTTTAATTCCGAATCCATTAGCGTATCTTGTAAAATCTTCCTCTCAAGTATTGCCTTAATTCGCCTTTCCAATATCTTTACGTTTAAGGGTTTCCTGATATAATCATCCACTCCTACGTCAAATGCCTTATCTATAAATTCATCAGTATAATAAGCGGTCATCATCATTACATATGGTCTATGCACATAGTTATGGCTATAGCCGTTTCTTAATTTTTGACATACGCTAAATCCATCCATATCAGGCATCTTTGCATCAAGTAAAATTAAATCAATAGGTAATTTCTGAAAGATATCCAAAGTCTCTTTCCCACTCTGAGCTGAAACAACATTGTACTGCCTCTTGTAAATATTAGTTAATAAATTTAATGTATCCGGTTCATCATCTGATATCAGGATTATTGGTGCATTTGTGTTTTTTCCAAGTGTATACATTTTATATTTCCTCCCTTATTTATTGTCTTTTCAGTCTTCAAACGCTCTGTTATATCAATATGCGTTTCAATTATACTGTCAAAAGAACCATCTTTAGTTATTAAAGGAGATGCCATTATCTCAATAACTCTTACCTCACCATCTTTTGTAAAGTGTTCATGCGTTACCTTTATTGATTTAAATGTGCTGCTAACATATTCCAATGGACATTGTTCCTTTTTGCCAAAACAAGGAACATTTTTATGATGCGAAACCTTAAAACAAAATAACTCGCCATATGGATAATATGTACATGAAATCCATTTTTTTGCTGCTTCATTCATCATTTTAATCCTATAATCAAACCCTATTACCATTAGCGGATATGTTATATTATCCATAACCCCTTGAAAATACAACTCTTTTGTCTTAAATTGCTTATCTAACATTAACTTATATAAAGCTATTTCAATTGTACATTGCAGTATTTTTTCCTCAACAGGTTTAATCAAATAACCAAATGGCTCTGTAATCTTTGCCCTTGCTATCAACTTATCATCAATATGGGCAGTTAGATAAATTACCGGAATATTGTAATTCAGGTTTATGTGCTGAGCAGCCTCTATTCCATCCATTTTACCAGCCAAGGATATATCCATTAATATAAGGTCTGGTTTTTTATTTTTAGCAATTTCAATGGCAGCTTCACCTTTGGATACGTAATCAATCACGTTATACCCAAGATTTATCAACGTCATAGACATACTTTCTGCAATTACAAACTCATCTTCAACTATAAGTATTTTTGCCTTTGACATATTTATTCCCCCTGAACTCTAGTGAATTTTTTGAATTTAATCTTAATCTCTGCTCCGCTTATTGTTTTTGACTCTCGTCTTTTATTTTCAAATAATATCTGTCCATTAAGCTGTGTAGAGGCTAATCCATTGATTAATCTCAGTCCTAATGTTTCACTTTTGTATAAATCTAATTCATCTGGAAAGCCTGCACCATTATCTTTGATTATCAACTCATAGTACTGGCTGCCATAATCATCCTTGATCTGATATAAGAAAATATCTATTACTCCAGAACTTCTATCGGGGAATGCGTGCTTTACTGCGTTTGTCAGTATCTCATTTATGATCAATCCAAGCGGTGTTGCAGTGTCAATGTCAAAATATATTTCATCTGCCATATTATTAAACTTAATCCGCTCAATATCATCAGAATAAGTATTGCGCAACTTTATAATAAGACTGTCTATATATAATTTAAAATTTATCTCTGCTATTGATTCAGATTGATAAAGTTTTTCATGAATGAGTGCAATAGAAGCTATCCTGCTTTGACACTCAAATATAAGTCCTTTAAAATACTCATCCTTAACCTTGAGACTTTGCATCTTAAGCAGTCCATCTACTATTGAGAGATTATTTTTCACCCTGTGATGTATTTCTCCCAAAAGAAGCCTCTTTTCTTTAAGTGATTTATGAACAAGTCTCTCAGTTTCTTTTCTTTTCGTTATATCATCAAATACAACTATCAAATATTCCGCAGAATCATTATATTTTGAAAAAAGAGAAATCTTTAGCGAGGCATAAATAACCCTTTTATCTTTACGAATATATCTCTGCTCCGCTCCAATTGATTTAACCTCTCCACAGATTAATCTTGTAATTTCAGTTTGATCTTGATCCATTTCCTCAGGGTGTATTAGCGATTGACGTGTAATCTTAAATATCTCTTCTTTTGTGTATCCAATAATCTGGCAGAATCTATCATTTACCCTCAAAAATCTTCCGCTAATACTAGTGTGGGCAATTCCGATTGGGGCATTTTCAAAGGTTATTTTATATAATTTTTCACCTTTTAACATCAACTCAACCGCCAGCTTTCGCTCTGTAATATCTGTTACAGTCCCGATAAATCCAACGACATTATTTTCTTCGTCTTTTAACGCATCTATCAGGCATTGTACCCATGTTATCTTACCGCTTGAACTCTGTATTCTATATTCCATATTAAATTGCATTCCAGAAGTAATCGTATTTTTCCATTGATTATTCACTGTTGTTTTGTCTATTGGATAAGTTGCTTCTAGCCAACTGACACTATTGATCTGCTCTCTTATTAGACCAGAGATTTCAGACAAACGAAGATTTGTATAAATCATGTTTCCAGCTTCATCCAAATTAAAGATACCAACTGGCGCAAACCTTGTAAGGGTTTGATATTTTTCCCTGCTTTTAGCTAATAGTTGATACGGTGTCTTTATCCCAGTTACAAATACTGCGTTATATAAAAAATAGTACGAAAGCAATTTAAAATAATGGCCTATTACATTTTCTAATGAATAAAGGTCTCTATATGATGAAAAAACAAATTCTCCAATCATAGCAAGCATTGCAAAGGACATTAGATTTTGATAAACCTTTGTCTCAAATTTATCTTTGCGTTTTGTTATTAAAATCATTGATATTCCAAGTAATAAACATATCAAATACTCGCTGTAAGACTTAACTGCTGTTACTCCTCTGCCTTCAATAAAGGTGATTGGAAAATTATGAAAATAAAATATTGAAATCAAACTTGTTATAAAGATCGCTGAAATAATAGAAGTTATATATTTAATATTTATCTTTCGATAAAAACTAATAGATGCAATCAGAAATGAAAGACTCTCAATATATCTGCCCACTATCCATAGTTGTGTGGAAAAGCTTATATCAAATCCATTAAATATATTCATCCCCTTATAGCCAAGCATATGAATAAAATCAGTGATCCCAACAAATAAATAACAATATCCGATAATTGAAAAAAAACCATATCGATTTTTTTCAGCACTGTTTACTGTAACCATAAAGATGCCAATTGATATAACTATACATACGCCTTCAATAAAGCTGTGAAACAAAAGGAAATTATATCTATTCATCAAGATTAATCCAATAATCAAGGCAAGATTAATGGCAGTTATCTTTGAAATCTTCATAGTAATCGGAAGAGTCAACCTTATCGGCAGAAATAATTTAAGCTCATTAAACATAATTAATCCCTCTATTTTATAAATGAAAACTTTTCAGTTTCCACCTAAATTACTAAGTCTTAATTCAATGATAAACATAGTTCCTTCTTTAATCTCTGCTGCATATATTTTACCGTCAAGATGTCCTTCAATTATGACCTTTGACATATATAGTCCAATACCAGTGCCAGTTTCACCCTTTGTAGTTACAAATGGGTCAAATATCTTATCTCTCAATTCATCTTTTATTCCGCAGCCATTGTCCTTTATTTTTATAACTACCATTTCTGATTCATCCATCATCTCTTTAGATAAACCAATACAAATTGAGCCAATTTCTTCATCTTTGAAAAATCCTGAGCGTCTTTTTTTCAAGATTGCATCTTTGGCATTATTAATTAAATTTAATATCACCTGCTTAAATTCATTTGGAAATCCTGTTATTATAAATAATTGCTCTTTTGCATCTTCCTCTTTTACTTCACATTGAAATAGAATTTCAATCTGTGAGGCAGTAAGTTGTTTTGAAATAAGATTGATTACCTCTTTTATCGTACTACATATATCAAATGGTTTTTTTTCCTTATTGGGTTTAAAATAATCTCTAAATACATCTATTGTATTGACCATGAAATTAACCTGTTGATTTAAAAGAAGCAGAGATTTATTTAGATACACTTCATTTAATTCATTAAAATTAAATGCCTCTTTAATATCTTGTGCAATAAGACTAATTGCATTTAATGGCTGAACCCATTGATGAATGATTGAGTTAAGCATCTCTCCCATTTCAGCCATCTTTGACTGCTGGATAAGTAATTGTTCTATCTGCTTTATCTTTATTAAGTCTTGATTAACCCTATCACTCAACTCTTTATTTAAATCTTGCAGTTTTTTTTCTAACTTATGCTTATTTAACGCTATCTCAATGGTTCTCTCTAAATCTTTATCTGAGCATGGCTTTATTAAATACCCATATGGAGAGGCAATCTTTGCGCGTTCAAACAATTGTTCATTATAATATGAGGTTGTATATATAATTGGAATATTATAAAGGTCATGTATCTTTATAGCAGCTTCAATACCGTTAATACCATTTTGTAAAATTATATCCATTAAAATTATATCAGGATTTTCAGTTTTAGCATGTTCTATTGCATCTTTACCATTTGTTACTATATTAGTAACTGTATATCCTCTATACTTCAGAGCCATCCTCATGCTGTCTGCTATAATAAATTCATCCTCTACTAATAAAATCTTTACTTCATTTACATGATTTTCGTTTGACGGAAGACATAGTACATTAGTGTCTTTTTCTTCATTTAAATTAATATTTTTAATAGACATAACCTTATCCCTCTTTTTAAATAGAAATATCTATATATTCATATTTCAATAAACATGCCAGTTAAAAGGTGTAGGAAATTCAACGAAATCAGGCTTTGATAGAAGTCTAACGTTATGAACATGTGTTCATAGCGAGGCAGATAAGTGAAAAAACAAGTGGCGCAATCATTTTATAGGACTATGAACAATAATTCATAGTTAAGAACATCAGTTCATAGCTCTCAGTAATTAATAATCTAAAATTCCAAGCCTATTTATTTTTTTAATAAGTCCTCTATATGTAATCTTTAGTTTTGAAGCAGCATGGGTTTTATTGCCATTTGTAACTTTTAGAGCATTGGTAATACATTGTATCTCATGCTGGATTACGGAGTCTTTAAGCGACATATTATTTAGCGGTAATCTATGATTATCAACATTATCAACATTTGATATATCGTTAGAATTAATGGTATTTGACTTTACGCATAATACTATACGTCTGATGGTGTTTTTAAGTTCCCTAATATTACCCTTCCACGGATTATGTAATAGCATATCCATAGCTTCTTGACTTATATCTTTGATGGATTTATTTAATTCATTACTGTATTCAGCGATAAATTTCTCAATAAAAAATGTTAAATCCTCCTTCCTATCCCGCAGTGGAGGAATATTAATAATATATTCATTTAAACGATAAAATAGATCTGCTCTAAAATTTCCAGCAGAAACCGCTTCAGTTATATTTTTATTGGTTGCAGCTATAAATCTAATATCCAGTTTTATTGGGTTATTAGAACCAACAGGAGTAAAATTTTTATTCTCAAGCACACCAAGTAATTTACTCTGCACATTAAGTGACATATTTTGAAGTTCATCAATAAACAAAGTCCCAGTATTAGAAGACTCAAGATACCCTTTTTTGTTTAATTCAGCCCCTGTAAAAGAGCCCTTAACGTGACCAAATAATTCACTCTCTATCAATGACTCTGTAAGTGAACCGATATCCATTTCAATAAATGGGTGATCTCGTCTAAGGCTGTTTTTGTGAATTAAACGCGCTAAAAAAGACTTGCCAGTGCCTGTCTCGCCAATTATTATAATAGAAATATTTGTATTAGATATTATTTGTAAATCCTCAATGACCTTTTTAATTGCTGGGCTTCTGCCAAGAACATCTTCAAAATTCCTCTCAACAATCCTATTTAACAGCATCAATTTATTTTGTAATAAATGCTGCTGCTCTGCCCTTTTTATAAAAATAATCAATTCATCAAAATCAGGAGGCTTGATTATGAAATTATAAGCCCCAGCCTTTATTGCCTCTACTGCATCACTGACATCACCAAATGCAGTTATCATGATTACAGGAATATCTGGCACCATTGACTTGATCTCTTTAAGGGTCTCAAGTCCATCCATCTCCGGCATCTTTAGATCAAGTAAAACAGAAGAAATATTCTCTTTTTTTAAGATATTTATTCCCTCACGTCCGCTAGAAGCAAGTCTTGCCTTAAACCCTGCTTCTTCCAAAATCATCTTAAAACTCATCCTAATCTGACTCTCATCATCAATTATAAGGATGTTATTAGCACGATCAGAATTACTATTTCCCATCAATTATCTCCCTAACCCTCATTAGAAGATCATCTATATTATATGGTTTAGACAAAAAATTAATACCATTATCTATCACGCCTTTTTGAGTAATTATATCTGAAGTATATCCGCTGATAAATAATAATTTTAATTTAGGGCTTATCTCAATCATCTCATCATATACTGTCTTTATATTTTTACCTGGCATTACTACATCTGTGATTACCAAATCAATTTCATCTTTATGAAGGATAAATTTATTTAAAACTTCTCCTCCGTTTTTAGCCTCAATAACCTTATAGCCGCTATCAATTAGACATTCCATTGTAGTCTTTCTTACAATAAAATCATCCTCGCCTAAAAGAATGGTTTCTCCTCTACTCTGAATTGATAATTTATCATCAATTATATTCATATTTTGATTTATTTGAGCCTTAGGCAGATAAATATCAAATGTTGTTCCAATATTATCACTTTTAACGTCAATGTAACCGTTATGCTGCGTAATAATCCCATAAGCAATAGAAAGTCCTAGCCCAGTACCTTTACCAACTTCCTTTGATGTATAAAATGGATCAAATATCTTTTCAATATTTTCTTTTGTTATCCCAATTCCATTGTCAGTTATCGAAAGCTGAATATAATTATCATCATCAGCAAATTCATTCAAATATTTTGGTATACCTTTGCTAATCATAGTTTTAATATTAATTACTCCACCTTGTTTATTCTTTCTTTCAAATATAGCGTCTCTTGCATTATTAACAAGATTCATAATTACTTGCTCTATCTGATTTTTATCGGCAGATATAATTAATTCATCTTTAGCAAGTATTGAATTTATCTCAATATCTTCTCCAATTAGATGTTTTAGTAAATAATTTATGCCAATTACTATTTCATTTAGATTAATTGAAGAATAATTCGTTATTTGTTTTCTGCTGTATGTTAAAAGTCCCTTTGTAAGTTCAACTGCCTTTTGTATTGTATCATTAACCATTACTATAAGGTCTGCAATCTGTTGATCACTTTGATCTTGTCTTATTTTTTTATTAATCATATGTGCATATGCCTTAAAAACTGTCAGCATATTATTAAAATCATGGGCAATCCCTCCAGCCAACGTCCCAATAGCCTCCATCTTTTGCGAATGTCTTAACTGTGTCTCAAGATTAACCTTTTCTGTAATATCAGTATAACTAATAACCCTTCCAATCGGCTGACCTTCTAAGTATTGCGGCTGTGATATTATTTCAAATATACGACCGTCATTTAGATATTCAATATGAAACCCTTTAGAAGATGGATTAGCACGAAATAATCTTATCTTGTCAATATAGTTATCTGGATCTTTCATTTGGAATGCTGTAACCGCTATAATATCATCACGATTACTTGATTTGATTAAAGTATCCGAAATATCCCACATCTGAAGAAATATCTTATTATAAAGTACAATTTCATTTTGATTATTTACAACAAGTATCCCGTTTACTGTTGCTTCAAGCGTTGCTGAAAGCACTGAATTATTATATCTTAATTGAGCTTCAGATTTTATCAAAGCGGTTTCTGATTCAATCCTCATAACAACTTCTTTTTGCAGTTGTTTATTAAGAGATAATAGATTCGCTGTTTTTTCTTTAACTATTGAATCGAGTTCAGCAAATGCAGTCTGAATCTTCAGTTCTGCGGTTTTTTGTTCAGTTATATCTGAAAATATAGTCAATATACTTATAACTTCATTAAATTCATTTTTAATTGGTATCTTAGTTGCAGCAACTATTAATTCATTACCTTTAACTGTATAAGGCCCTTCAATATTTTCAATTCGTCCAGAAGTCATAATTCTTTTGTCAGTATCCCTATATCTCTTTGCGTATTTCTCTGAAAATAAATCAAAATCTGTCTTACCAGCTATTTCATCAGGTAAAATGTCCAGATCATCAGCAAAACTATTATTACAAGAAATATATACAAAATCTTTATCTTTAAGAAATACCCTTTGAGGAATATTTTCTACAAATGTTTTATATTTATTCTCACTGTCCTTAAGCTCATTGACAGTATCTTCCCTTAATAAGGCATTTCCTATAATCTCTGAGATAACCCCTAATATTGATATATCTTCCCAATTATTATTACTTATTAATTTAGGATTCTCAATTCCCAAAAAACATGTTAAATCTCCACGCTTATAAATAGGAATTGCAATAAAGGCTTCTAATCTTGTATCTTTATAAATATTAATTTCTAGGATAGAATCTTTAAGCAGGTCATCAATATTTTCAATAAATATATACTCGCCATTATAAAATTTTTCCATAAATTCTTGGTTTTTTATCTTGAAAATATCTATATTAATTGGAGCAATGCCATGTTTTTTCCATTTATAGATGCTGCTATCTTTTAATAATTCTACATAGCAGCCATCTGCATCGCAGAGTAATCCAATCTCTTTAAGGGCATATTTAATAGAATCTTCAATATTAATTACATTGACAAAGTTTTTTGAGATCTTTGAAAGGCATCTTTCAAACCTTAAGCGGCGATTGATAATATTATCTCTTTTGACTAATTTTTGATTAAGTTTTTCAAGAACTGATTTATCCTTTAATAGCTGCTGATCAACATGAAATTTGTGCATTGCTATTTCAATAGCAGCCTGCAATTCTCTTTCTACAACTGGTTTTAAAAGGTATCCATATGGATTTGTGGCTATAGCCCTGTTAAGAAATTCGATATTTAAAATAGAGGTCAAATATATTACTGGGATAAAAAGTTTATTCGATATTACAGAAGCAGCTTGAATTCCATCTAATTTACCAGCTAATGAAATATCCATTAATACGAGATCTGGACTGTCATTCCTTGCTTTTTTTATAGCATCTGCACCGCTTCCAACTATTCCAATGGTAGTATGTCCAAAACTGCGCACTATCAAACGAATGTTTTCAGCTATGATAAACTCATCTTCTACTATAAGTATCCTATAGGAATTCATTATAAATCTTTAAATAACCCTTTAAGGGTTTTTATAACGGGGTCTTAGACCCCTGCCCTTAAAAATCCCGCAAAGAGACTCATCCCTTTGAACCCATTAAAAAGATAGTATTACCTTAATACCTATTATTATTAAGATTAACCCGCCTAAAATCTCTACTTTTTTCCCAAATAATCCGCCTAATCTCTCACCTATAAATACACCTATAAACGAAAATATAAAGGTTACAATTCCAATTATAATTACTGGTTTAACTATTGATGTAACTAATAATCCAAACCCTACCCCTACAACAAGGGCATCAATACTCGTTGCTATTGCAAGCATCAATAGTATTATAAACCTTGTAGGTTCAGTTTTAACATCTTTATCTTTTGAATACAGTGCCTCATAAATCATCTTTAAACCAATTATTAATAAAAGTCCAAATGCAGTCCAATTTGCCAGACTGCTGATAAATCCCTTTAATCCAAGCCCCAAAACCCACCCAATAATCGGCATTACCGCCTGAAATCCGCCAAAAAATACCCCAATCCTTAGTGCATGATATATCGTTGGGCGTTTAAGTATTATCCCGCTTGAAATAGAAACTGCAAAGGCATCCATAGAAAGCCCAATGGCAATCAATAAAATTGTAATAATATCCATCTAATATGTAAATCCTAACTGCTTAATAAACCTTATATCATGTTTTGGCAGACGACCAATAGTCGTTAGATAATTGCCGATTAATAACCCATCAGCCCCAGCCATAAAAATAAATGCGTTAAAATCATTTAAAGTCTGCATCCTCCCGCCGCATACTCGTATCTCGTTTTTTGGCAGAATATATCTATTTAGTGCAATCACCTTTAATGCCTCAAGGGGATCAAGGGTTTGTCTCATTCCTAAGATTGTCCCAGAAATCGGGGTAAGAAAATTTATTGGTATAGAATCCACCCCAATTTCCCTTAAAGCAAATGCCAAATCTATCCTATCCTGCCAAGTCTCGCCTATCCCAAATATAGCGCCGCAGCAAACAGAAAGCCCAGCCTCTTTTGCAGCAATTATGGTTTTTATCTTATCTTGATAACTATGCGTTGTGCAGACATTAGGGAAAAACCGCTCTGAACTCTCAAGATTATGATGAAATCTGTGCAGCCCTGCATCTTTAAGCCTTTTAAACTCTGCACCATTTAAAAGCCCAAGCGTTGCGCAAGATTTAAGACCAAGATTATTTATCTCAGGAATCATCTCTACAATTCTATCTAAATCTCGCTCTGTCGGCTTGCGTCCACCAGTAACAATACAAAATCTTCTTGCTCCATTATTCGCAGCATCTATGGCTGATCTTAGGATAGTATCGCTGTCTTTTAGAGGATAACGCTCAATGTCAGCCTTACTGATACTTGATTGTGCGCAGTAAACGCAGTCTTCAGAACATCCGCCTGATTTAGCATTAACAATGGAACATAAATCAATGAAATTCCCTCTAAAATTTTCCCTGATAATATTTGCACCATTAAAAAATTCAAAGGGATTTGGTAAATCATTTATATTTAGTCCTAAAATATCCCTTCGTGAAATCACACCGCCTTGAACAATATTAGTTACAAGTGTTGAGATCATTTATTTATTTAAATTCATGGTCGGTTCTCTAAAAAGGGCATATAACAGCCATTTTAAGGCAAGTTTAAGGGCAGTAACATCATCAGTCTTCATCCTTTCGATAAGTTCGCTTTCCACTTTAAATAGAGAGAGAAACTTACTTTCAAAGACAAAATTCTTAAAGGAATCAATATCATAACATCCGATAAAAAACATCCGAACGCTTTTTTCATCAGGAGTAACCTCTGAACCAGACATTTTTCTGTTTAGAATAAGTTTGACCCAATCCTTATTTATTTCATCATAATCGGCTATTTCCTGATCAACTCTCCATTCCATGATATTTTGTTCACTATTTTCATTAAAACCCATGCAATGGTCTTCCTTAATCATAAAATAGAAATTTCCTCGTTCAACATCTTTACTTGTAGTATCTTTGCTGTCAAGTGTTCCAACACCCATTGGATAATATCTGCAAGATATGGGACGATCTTTATAGATGGTGCAGCCGTCAGCGCTGACAAATCTACAGCGTTTATCTTCGCCCATTTTAAGTTTTATCATAGGAAGCAGGGTTTTTTCAGTAATCACTTGTTCTGTATGTTCAAGAAGAAATTGACCTGAAGTTTGATTAAATCTATTTTTCATTCTGATGATGTCATAAGGGGTAAGAAATATATCAAGGTCGCCGCAGCACTTATTAAAACAGGCGATACCCTTATGGCATTTGAACTTAAATCTGGCATTTTCTGTTAATCTAATAGGATCAATGGGATTTTTACGTATTTTACTAAATATTTCGTCCATATATTATAACCTCGCTTTTTCCTTATATTTTACCATAAATCTCAATTAAAAATGTTATTATTATGGGTTCAAAGGGACGAGTCCCTTTGCGGGATTTTTAAGGGCGGAGTCCTTAAAGGGCTACTTAATAAGGAGGTTTTATAATATGGAAAAATTTTTATTCGTATTAACCAGGGGTTTAGAGGACCCAATCAGGGTAACGCGCGCCTTACAGTTGGCGAAGATTGCGAAGGAAAAGGGACATGAAGTCCATGTATTTTTCACAGATGATGCGGTAATGCTTGCACAGGAGGGGTTAATAGATAATGTTATAGCTCCGTCAGGGGATGAGGCTGTAGCTCAGTTTACATATCTTGTTGTACATAAAACTCCGTTTTATGTATGTAAGCCATGCGCCGAATTACGTAAGATTAAGAAAGAAGACCTTGTTGAGAATGCGTCATTTGCAACTGGTCATCAATTAATTGACCTTGCAGCGCAGTCAAAGGTCTTTACGTTTTAACAATGACTTTGAATGACTTACCAGAGGATATATCAGAGCTTAAATTCTTTCAAAAGGGGACTTATAAAATTAAATATTACTCCTCTATTGGGTCAACAAATGATGCTGCAAAGGAGATTGCTAAAAAGGGCAATGCGAATGGATTAGTTATAATTGCTGATTCGCAAGCCATGGGAAGGGGGCGCAGTGATCATACTTGGTTTTCGCCGTCTGGTGTTAATATTTATCTAAGTATTATATATGATCTTAACACAAATATTAATGAATCGCTGATTAACACATTGAACATTGAAATATCACAGGCAATATGTACGGCAATATTTAAGACATCAATGCTGCAAGCATATTGCAGAGCGCCGAATGATATATATTATGACAATAAAAAACTTGGAGGAGTGCTAATTGAATCGCTGGTTTGCGGACAGTCAATTCGTTATATAGTAGTTGGCATTGGATTAAATGTCAACGTAAAAAAAGGTGATTTTCCTGTAGAAATTCAAGATAGAGCAACAAGTATACTTATTGAAACTGGAAAGATTATAAATCGTGGCAGCCTAATATGCGCATTATTGAATGAATTAAAGGCATGTATTAGCTTCATACTAATATAATGTCTATAAATATTCCTTGATACTTTTAATGAGTTCATCTTTTGTAATAATACCAACGATTCTGCCAATTCTTTCAGAATTTTTGAAGAATATAAATGTTGGAACACCCATGACATTATATTGATCAGCAATTTCTTCACATTCTTCTTTGTCAACCTTAACAACAGTAAGATTATCAGCATATTCGTCTGAAATCTCTTTAATCATAGAGACTAATTCACGGCAAGGACTGCACCACATTGCCCAAAATTCTACAAGTACAAGACCGTTTGCCTTTAAAACAACATCATCCCAAGTTTTAGATGTTGCCCTTAAAATATGTTTCGCCATTAAAAACCTCCAATAATTCAAAATATTTCAGACGGAAAAAATATTCAATCATCAATTTTATATATTAATCCATTTAAATAGTTGACAATCAAGTTCAACTTATTTTATTTTAACATATGTCAAATAAAATAATCACAAAAAAATCTAAATAAATTGAGGGAGCCAAATGACAAATCAATTAAACACTTCATCTCAATCAAGTAAATCAGGATCTCCAGATCTATGTGAGATTGAAAAAAAACATCAAGAGATAATGGCAATGATTGACAATTTAATTCTTGCCTTAAGAAATGATAAACTTGAAAATGCAATGGATAAACATATCAGAGAACTTGGAGGCAAGGTATTAGATTGTTTTGATAGAGAAGAAAAATGTATGATAAATAGCAAATATACTGATTATGATGCTCACAAAGGAGAACATATCAAATTTCTCAAAAATTTTGCCGTATTAAAGAGGCTCTGTGAGGATGAAGGTTCGTTAGATCAACTCTCTGTCGCTATAAGAAATCAGGTTGTTGAATGGCTTACAAATCATATTACAAGCGTAGATAAAAATATGCTGAATTATTTAAAATCCAGATAACGGATTTTATATGCTGCAAAATCAAGCATTATACATACTGACACAAAGGCTCATGACATTGCTTGAGCTTTCTTCAATAATTAACTCCTCCCTAAATATTAATGAAATTAAAAAGCGTACAGTTGAAGCTGCCGATAAATTAGTTAATTCCACTGTAAGCAGTCTCCTATTAGTTGACCATAAATCAAATGAATTATATTTTGATTTAGTTACTGGTGAAAATGGCGACATAAATCAAACCATCAGACTCAAATTGGATAAAGGTATAGCTGGATGGTCTGCGTCAAAACAAAAACCTGTAATTGTTAATAATGTTCATCAAGACAGCCGCTTTTTTGAGGTTGTTGATACTCGCTGTGGTTTTGAAGCTATCAATATGATAGTCATCCCTGTAATCTCAAAAGGTATAACCTTAGGCGTTATCCAGTGTCTAAACAAGATACATGGTCACTATGATGAACAAGACCGCGAGCTGCTGACAATTCTTGCTAATCAGATCGCAGTAGCAATAGAAAATGCCTCTTTATATAATGAACTAATTATGGCAAAAACCGCTGCAGAAGCTGGAAATAAATCCAAAAGTGAATTCCTAGCTAATGTAAGCCACGAGATACGCACTCCATTAAATGCTATAATCGGCATGGCTGACCTTGCCCTTGATACTCCGCTTAATGAAGAACAAATAGATTTTCTTAAAATCATCAGTGAGTCTTCAATATCATTATTAAATATAATTAACAGTATATTGGATTTTTCAAAAATAGAATCCGGGAAAATTGATATAGAAGAGATACCATTTGACCTTCATTCACTTGTCTATAATATCTGCGAGGCTCATTCAATAGCTGCTCATAGAAAATGGCTCGAGCTATTTTGTCACATAAAAAAAGATGTCCCAATTATTGTCAAAGGCGATCCAGTAAAACTTAGACAAATCATCTCTAACCTTGTTGATAATGCTGTTAAATTCACAGAAAATGGTGAAATTGTAGTCAAAGTTGAACAAATAAATCTTTCTTCTGAAGATAATTCCACCACTGTGAAATTTTCAATATCAGATACTGGAATTGGTATTGCTGAAGAAAATTTATCTTATATCTTTAATAGTTTTACTCAGGCAGACGGTTCAAAAACTAGAAAATATGGCGGTACTGGACTTGGGCTTACAATATGTAAAAAAATTATAAGTTTAATGGGAGGAGATCTGTCAGTTCATAGTGAAATAAAAAAAGGCAGTACCTTTTATTTTGAATTAAAATTTAAAATACCTGATAAATCTGAAATCCCACCAGAGATTAATATAAATCTATCAGGGATAAATATCCTAATAATCTGCGGAGTTGATACGAATTGTTCAATATTAAGCGAAATACTTGGCGATTACGGCGCAGTTGTATCTCATATCGGCGGCGGAGAAGAAGGACTGGCTGAATTAAAGCGTGCAATTGCCTTAAATAAACCTTATAAAATAGTAATCTTAGACAGCAGGATGTCAGGACTAGGAGGTTTTAGAACTGCTGAGCAAATTATAGAAATATTTCGCTCAGGACTTGGCTTGTTTATGCTGCTTGATAAAAATCATAGAAACGAGGATATCACAAAATGCAGAGAGATTGGATTGTCTGGATTTATCCATAAACCAGTCAGGCGTTCTGTATTAATCTCTGCTATTTCAGAATTTTTATCACCTAAAATAAGTTCAAATCAAAAATTAATACAAAGACAACTTGATACAGATTCAAAAAATATTACGACTGGAATGCGAATCTTGCTTGTAGAGGATGATATTAATAGCCAAAGACTTATAAACCGCATACTTCAAAAGCATAAACATTCAGTATTTATTGCAGAAAATGGTCTGAAGGCCCTTGAAGTATTGCAGACAGATACCTTTGATTTAATTCTATTGGATATTACAATACCACTAATGGACGGCATTGAATTGACTTCACAAATAAGGTCAGGAGATCACAAAAAGATCAATAAAGATATTCCGATCATTGCTATTTCAGCCCATGTTCAAAAAGATGACCAACGCTTTTGTATTGATGCAGGGATGAATGACTATATTGTTAAACCTGTCATTCAAAAAGACCTAATTGAACGAGTCGAGCGTTTTAGAAAAAAAACTATTACTTCCAAAAATAACACTATCTGCGAAAAAGTAGTAGATAATACTGTGTTTTCTGATTATGTATTTACACAATCTCCAGAACTGATTGCCTTTATAGCAGAAATTAAAATAATCCTTGAAAAGATTAAGTTTGCAATTTCATCAAGAGATTATCTGATGCTTGAGTCATTAACAATAAAACTTAGAGGACTTGCTGAGAATTTTAATGCAAAGGAACTTAGTAATGATACCTTTAAATTAGTGCTTTCATGCAGAAATAAAGATAATATAAAGGTTTTGAATATTTATAACCGTATTGTTAAAAGACTTGGATTAGATAAATAATCAACCAATGATATATTCTATTATATTTTTAGCCTTAGCATTTATACTATTATATTCAGCTAATCTAAATAATATACTCGGTTATCTTTTATTATGGGTAGCTTTTGATTTCATTATTATTTCTATTGGATATTTAGGAGCAGGACACTCAATATTTCAAAAAAATATCTATGGGAAAATTCCTTTCTATATTAAATTAATTTATCTTCCATATATGTTATTTTCCTCTCTGATATGGCATTTATATAAAATTACTATAAATGAAAAACCTTATAATAAAATATCTAATGATATTATAATAGGACGATATTTATTAAAAGATGAAATCCCCGATGGAATTACAAATTATATTGATTTAACTGCTGAACTTGAAGAACCAAATAACGTCTTATCTATGAATTATATCTGCTTACCTATCTTAGACGGAAGTATTCCATCCAGTAAAGATTTAGAAATAGCACTTTCTAAAATGAAACATGGAATTACATATATCCATTGCGCTCAAGGTCATGGACGTACTGGACTCATTGCAATTATACTCTTAAAAACGCAAAATAAAATTACGACATTTGAAGAAGGCTTAACTTTATTAAAAGATTTCAGACCTAACATTGAACTTAATCGTAATCAAAAAAAATTTGCTAACCAATATTTTACGACTTAGATATACTGTCCGTAATTTATCATAACCTTACGGCTTTATAATCGTTAAATATGAATCATGAGTGTTGACTAACTAATTTTTTTAAGTTTTCTTTTATTTCACAGACAATACGATAATCATGTTTGTTCTTAATAGCAAATATAACCTTATTTAAAATAGTGCCTTTATTAATATTAAAATAACTAATAATCTCATTTAACATTATTTCCGCGCATTTTTTTATCGGCATGCCACCTATCCCAGAACCCATTAATGAAAATACAATACTTTTTATCTTTAATTCACTTGCAACTATTAGTGAATTTAGAGTTGCATTTCTCAAGACCTCTCCACTCGTTCTATAGCGTATTTTTAATAAAAATAAAGGATTAAAATCATACATATCTAAAATAGCAGCATGGATTATATATCTAAAATGTAAATTCCCTCCCGATGTATATACAGCATCACCAAGATTAATTGTCCCTTTTTGTTTTCTTTCGTTAATTACAAGACTTCCACCATTCTTTTTAATTTTTTGACTAATATGTGAACCAAAATTAAGAGAAGTCTGAATATTCGCAGGATTTACAATTGCGTCTGCCTGACATATAAAAATATCACCAAAATATATTTCAATTTCCATTAGATATTTTAAGAACCTCCCACACACATAACATCATCCAATTATATTATAAAAAGAATCCCTCTCAACCGGCACCTTACCAGCAGCCTTTATCAAATGCCTTAAATGCTCTACAGTAAAACTTCCAGTTGTAGTTCCACCTGCGCTGTGTGTAATCTTTTCCTCCATCACTGTGCCCTCAATATCGTCTGCGCCAAACAAAAGAGCAGTCTGCGAAAGTTTATCTCCTAGCATTATCCAATATGCCTTGATATGACGAAAGTTATCTAAGACCAGTCGGCTTATTGCTATTGTCTTTAGATCATCAATCCCTGAAGGAATAGTCCCGCCAGTTTCTGTGTTTTTTGGATGATAAGAAAGAGGAATAAATGCCTGAAATCCACCTGTTTTATCTTGGAGATCCCTGAGTCTAAACAGGTGATCTACCCTGTCCTTGTAGTCTTCAATATGACCATATAGCATGGTAGCATTTGTCTTTATCCCAATATTGTGAGCAATCTCATGAACCTCCAGCCACTTTTGCGCATCTATCTTTTCAGCGCAAAGCCGACTCCTAATATTTGAATCAAATATCTCAGCCCCTCCGCCCGGCATTGTATCCAATCCGCAGTCCTTTAGTGTTTTAAGGATTGTCTCTATATCCATCCCTGAAATCCTTGACATATAATCTATCTCTACTGCTGTAAATGCCTTTATGCCTAAGGCTGGGAAATTTTTCTTTATCGTCTTTATAAGATTCAAATAATAACCAACAGGCCAATCTGGATGGAGGCCGCCAACGATATGAACCTCTTTAATCCCTTGTTTATTACGTAATTTTTCAATAATCTCTTCAATAGAAAACTCATATGCGCCGTCTTGACCTTTTGAGCGGCTGAATGCGCAGAATTTGCATCTATTTACGCAAACATTTGTAGGATTAATATGATGATTTCTGACATAGAAGACATTATCGCCGTTTAGTGTATTGCATAGCGTTGAGGCGAGTTCGCCAATTTGGAAAATATCATCAGATTCAAACAAATCCAAGGCATCTTGTTTATTTAATCTTTTATTCAAATTCATATATTACTGCCTTTAATTATGGGGTCAAGGGGACGAGTCCCCTTGCGGGTAAAGGGCAGAACCCTTTGCAGATAAATTTCGAGCAGGCTATAAGCCGAGTTCTGTATTAGATGACCATTCATCTATGAATGAGATTGCTCACATTCTTTAGCGACCGTACCCGTTTCATCCTCCGTGATTAGCGGAATAGTTGGGCAGACTAAAAGATGAAACCTATTAGGTCTTGCTCCGGACGGGGTTTACCTAACCTCTATGTCACCATAGCGGCAGGTGAGCTTTTACCTCACCGTTTCACCCTTACCTAAATTCATAGGCGGTTTATTTTCTGTGGCACTTTCCCTGGGGTCGCCCCCGGCTGCCGTTAACAGCCGTCCATGCCCTATGGAGCTCGGACTTTCCTCCTCTATATAAATATAGAGACGATCATCTAGCCTGCTCGTTTATTTAATGCCTTATTTGCAAGACAGTCTGCCTTTGCATTATGATGCCTCAACACGTGCCTTACCTTATAACTCTTAAAACCTGACAAAAGCCCTTTCACCTCATTATATAATACCTGCAAATGAGGCATCTTCACCTTATACATCCCTTTTAACTGCCGCTCAACCAACTCTGAATCCAACATTATCTCTATATCAGTAATATCAATACCATCGCTATCTTTCACAGCCCTCGCCTTCTTTAGAGCAGCAATCAATGCCTTGTATTCAGCAACATTATTGGTAGTCTGCCCAATATATTCTGAAATCTCAAATTCCTTCTCTCCACAGGTTATCACTGCGCCAATCCCTGCGTGCCCCGGATTGCCCCGTGATGCTCCATCTGTATATATAACTGCATTCATTTCTCTTTCGCCTTTAAGATGTTCCACGTGGAACATTTTGTAAAATATAAATTAAATTTATTGTATAATATTATATAGTATAAACATGACTTATTACTAATAATATATTACGAGGTGATATGAAAAAATTTATCGTACTGTTGCTATTAATACTCATGCCGTCTTACATTTATGCAAAAGAAGCTAATAAAACCCTATCACCAGAATATCTTGCACAATGGAATATCAGCTATGCGAGTTATCTAATTGATACAGGCAAATATCTTGAGGCACTTGAGGCATTTGAGACTGCATTAGATGCTACTGATAATAAGTCTATCAAAGGGACGATACTAATGAATAAGGCTACCCTGCTATCAACTTATCTGGATGCCCCGGCGGATGCGATCAAGATTTACGATACTATTATTAAAGAATATCCGGATAAAACTGAGACAGCGCTGCATCAAATGGGGATTATATTACTAGATCAAGGACATAATAAGGATGCTATAGAGGTATTTCTATATTATTTAAAAAAATATCCAAACGGACGTTTTCGTTCTTCAATAGAAACACTTTATAAAAAAGCAAAAGGCGAAATTGTTCCTCCTTCTATTATTAAGGAGGGTGTCAAGATTGTAGAGCCTATTGTCAGGGTCTTGCTTCAGAGAAAGGTAACCTCAATTGAATTAAGCGGGAAAAATTTGGTCATCAATGAAAAGGGTTATTCTGAAGGTTCAGTAGTTATTACATTTAAAAATGATATGCTCTATATTAGAAATATCCCGCTAAATGAAAAAATCACTATCAAGGCATCAAGCCCTATAAAAGTCAGCAGTGGGAATGATAAAAAAACTGTGCGTGGAGAAATTATCTGCAGCACCATGGATAAAGGGCTAAGCGTTATTAATAACGTTTCAATGGAGGAATATCTGCGTTCAGTTGTACCGTCTGAATCATATTCTAAATGGTCTATTGAAACGCTTAAGGCTCAGGCAATTGCTGCGCGAACCTATGCCTATTATCAGATTCTTCATAGAACTGAATGGACTTATGATGTGGTAGATAATGAAGGAGATCAGGCTTACAAAGGGATCAGCGTTGAAACTCAGACAACAGATAAGGCGGTAGCAGAGACATCAGGGATAATTGCTATAAACGATGGAAAACCAATACTTGCAATGTATACATCTAATAATGGCGGATATATTGCAGATGCTGGCGCTATTTTTAATCTAAATAAACCGTATTTTGTATCAAAGCCAGATTCTTACAGCGTCAAAGGAGATAAGGCAACATGGAATAAAAAAGTCTCAGTATCTGTAACAGAGTCTTACTTACAGCGTAGTGGTATAAATGTCAGTGGATTGACTAATATAGTAGCAGCAGAAAAAGACGTTTCAGGAAGGGTGATTAAGATAAATATAATCGCAAGAATTGGCAGCGGGACATATAGGACAAGACCAACTATAGGGCACGCCCTTGATCTTCCAGAGATATTATTTGAGATAACTAAAGAAGGTGATTATTTCATATTTGCTGGAAAGGGATGGGGTCATGGAGTGGGATATTCACAGTGGGGAAGTGCAATAATGGGTCAGGAAGAAAATGACTACAAAACTATACTGGCATTTTATTATCCAGAGACAGAATTAATCAAGATTTGGTAATAATGGGTTCAAAGGGACGAGTCCCTTTGCAGGAGCCATCCCTAAAGGGATCCCTTGGGCAGAGCCCTCATTCTTTAAATTATTCTCCGTCAGTTTTTTCAGAAAGCAGGGTTTGTGTCCTTATCTGTCCCCAGAGGAGATAGAGCAATATAACTATCTCAATTACAATTGGGAAGAGACCTCCAATTACACCCTTGCCCATGATTGGATAGAAAAATGAATTCAACCTATCAATATCTAATGAATGTAAAATCTCAGGGACTAAAAGATATAGTACAAATAAAAATATTACTGACAACAAATCTCCATTACGATTTCTTTTAGAAAATCCAATGTACATCATAATTGAAAGGTCTCTTATCACAAAACACACCATTGAAATACAATATATAGCAATTTTAATAGGCGTAGCCAAAGTGAATGAAAAAGCCAATTTAGTTACTTCTGAAATATCAATGAATAAAAGTAAATATATCATAGCTAATAATATCAACCAAGTAACAATAAGTGAATGCAGCCATAAAGGAAGGTCTTGAATCAGTTCATGATATGCCTTAATTTGTAAATCTCTAGTAAGCCTTTCATAATCAACAATATTTTTTGAATCAAAAAATGCAGCAACATATGTCAAGATTATACTTGTTAAAAACGAAATCACTAAAGCGCCAAATATAAACCCCGGTATCTTTAGATTAGTAAAATTAAAAATAAAACCAGTGAAATAGAAAAATAGAAAAAACTGAAAATATAACCAAACCCAAGGACTGTTTTGAAACTGCAATTCAGTCTTCATCAAGCGATATAAGCCAACAAATACCCAGACAGTAAATAAAAATATCGATAACATAGTTATATCTATCGCATTAAGATCAAATGTATACCACCTTACTGCCCTAAGAAGATTATTATCTGGCCAAGATAATATGGTCATAAATATAATCATAGTAAAAGCTGCAAAGGCATAAAATACTGTATGATTTATTTTATCTTCTTTTCCGCTTTCTCTATAACTTCTAATACCTACAAGGGCTGAAAGCATAGACATAGATTGGAGGAAAAGACTAAAGAAAATAGCTAATATTCCAAGTTTAAAATGATGAAGCGGCTCAGGCACAATAAAAATACATGAAAAATAGACAATAATGATAATAATACCGCCATACCATGAATATATAGAACTTCCAAAAAGTTTTCCCCAAACCATTGACCATGGATTAATGATTGTCATTCTTTGGAAATCCCATGTCTTTGCCCTTATTTCCTTTATTATACTGCGTGAAACCTGAGATGTTCCTTTAATACAAACAATAATCGCATACATCAATAATGTCCAATTAAGGGCGCTAGATAATTCAGGGGTGGTATAAAATATTAAAAAAAACAATCCCCCTAAGATTACAGGCATTGCTATTAGTCTTTGCGTGCTAAGCTCAAGAAGTATATTCCTAGTAAATTCAGGATTAATCCTAAGCAGTTTGTCTAATGTCTTCATTTATAGGTTTATCCTTTGACTTTGTATGCTTTAGATATTCATCTTGCAAGGTTGATTTCTCTACTGTATATTCACATATATTTAAATCTCTATTAATTAAATCCTTTAATAGTTCATATTGATCTTGTTCAGTACCTGTAAAATCAATAGTAATAATATTATCTTTAATCTTAGCAACTGCAATGTTAGCAGATTGAGGAAGATATGAAGAAATATTATCAACGGTTGTTGTGGTTTTGATGATAATCCTGCGTTTTTCAGGATTAAATTGGTGAAGGACCTTTTTCTCAACAATCTCGCCTTTTCTTAAAATTATTACATCTGTAGAATAATCTTGAAGTTCAGCTAATATATGAGAAGATACTAATATGGTAGCGCCCTTTTTGTTAAGTTCTTTAAGCAGATTGGAAAGGGAATGTCTTGCATCAGGGTCAAGCCCAGAGGATGGTTCGTCTAGTAATAACACGCGTGGAGTATGAATAATCGCCTGAGCGATAGCCAATCGTTGACGCATCCCACGCGAAAGAGTACTAATATTTTGATCAAATTTATTTATAAGATTGAGCTTTTCTGCAGTATCTTTGACTATACCATCTATATTATCACTGGTAATTCCTCTTGCAAATGCAAAATATTTTATATATTGCTCTACTGTCATTGCATCATATAGACCAAAAAAATCAGGAAGATACCCAACATTTCTATGACATTTACGCGGGTCTTTGACAGTATCTATTCCATTAATCTTGATCGTTCCAGAAAGCGGACGCATTAGAGCAGCAAGACACATTAACAGTGTTGTTTTACCAGCACCATTTGGACCAACAATAGAGGTTACAGTTCCTGCCTTAATATTAAACGAAATATTTTTGATGGCACGATGCCCGGGATAATCAACGATAAGAGAGTCTACTTCTATCATTATATTAGATTACCTGCCTTAATATGAAAGATATTAGCGCAGGCCAGCTTGACGGCCAAAAAGGCATAAATATAATCATATATTTGAAAATATCTCATCCCTTTGTTTGGTTGAATATGCAAGAATGTCTTTATGCAGACTATTGCCTTTGGAGTCCATAGTTACAATAGCGGGAAAATCAAAAACCTCAAACAACCACATTGCCTCTGATTCACCAAATTCAGCTAATTTCCAAACATCTAATACTTCTTTAACGCGGTTTGATAGATATACGCCTGCCCCGCTAATAGTCTGGAGATATACGCAGCCAAAATCTCTCAGTGCGCTGAGCGTATCACTTCCCATACCTCCCTTACCAATAATTGCGCGTAAACCAAAACGTTTAATCATACGCGCCTCATACATCTCAAGCCTCTCACTTGTAGTAGGACCGCTTGAAATAACGGTATATTTACCATTTATTTCTCTGACAATAGGACCACAATGATATAGCACACCGCCAGTTATATCAAAAGGCATTGTAACAGACTCTATTTCGCAAAGATACTTATGAATCATATCTCGCGCAGTAAATATCCTACCGCTTAATATAACTTGATCTCCAATATTTAACGCGCGTACTGAAGACTCATTTAATGGAGTTTTTAGATTAATCTCTACCATTTGTTATGTTAGCATAATAGACAGATATTTAGCAATTTTGAATCAAATTATTAATCTTTTCATTATTCGCTCCATTGTTTTTTAACAGTTATTTTTCATTTGAATATTGAGATACGATTATATCTTTATATAAATCAACAATAGATTTATTAGGATTAATATTAAGTTCATCCTTTAACTCACTGCAGCATTTTCTAAAAACCTCAATAGCCTTTGTCTTTTCGCCATTAGCAAGATGACACTTCATTTTAAGCAGATACGAATCCTCATGCCAGCTGTCTATTAATAAGAGTTTTCTAAGTACTTCAATGCTTTTATTAAACTCAAAATTGTCAAAATATAATCTTGCCAATTCAAACATAGCATCTTTATATTTTTCTAAATAAAAAGCCTTAACTGAATCCATCCATGTCTCAATATGACTATCTTCAAAGATGTCACCATTATAAAGAGAAACTGCACTATTATAGAGAAAAATAGCCCTATGATCGTCTCGACATTTTTTGGCAGCCTCTGCCTCAATTATCAATCTGTTAAATTCATTAAAATCAATATATGACCCCTCTGGGATAACAAAACAATACGCTCCGTCTAATGCCTTTATATAAGAGGATTCTCTTCTTGAAGACATCCCAGGCTCAAGGGCTTTTCTTAAAGTGCTTATAGATTGTCGAATATTTAACTTTGCATTCTCAACAGATTTATCGTTAAAAAATATCTCTTCAAGTTTTTCAAGGGTTATATCCCTATTTGAATGAAAGATAAAATACTTAAAAAATGATTTTGCTGTCTTTCTATTCCATGCACTCTCAAGAATTTGTCTAACGCCTACAAATGCCTTAAATTTCCCAAAGGTATATATTTTTAGAGGCTCTGGAGGCAGTAGATTAAGTTTATTTAATCCAACCTTTGCGCGCTTACAGATCTCTTTATCAGAATCTTTTAGAAGTTTTAGTAGATCCGATTCAGCGCTGCGATGCCTCAACTTTATAAGTATCTCAATAGCAGTTTTTTTAACCTCTCTTTCCCTTTCCATTAAACAATTAACCACACTGTCAGCGCAAATACTACCCATCTTTATCAGCAGTTCTGAGCAATATTTAAGCTGAATCTGTTTAGAAAGGCAAAATGGAAGAACCTTTAATGCAATAGTCCTTTCTTTATTAAGGAAAAGAAAATCATATTTATTATTCTCAGAGATTAGAAGTGATTTTTCAATATGTAAAATAGAATCTTGAAAACGACCTAAATGAAGATATAAAGATGCAATGATTAATCTTGCCCTAGCCTCACCATAAGGAGCTTGAGAATTACTGCAAACCTCTATTACCCTTAACAGCAATTCTACAGCAGTATCTACATCACCCAAAAAGGCATACATTGGAGCAAGCCAGCAATAGGTTTCGTATATTTCAAGGTATCTATTATTATCCTGCGTACGTTTTAGAACCTCCACTGCTTCAAGAAAAAAAGCCTCATCATTTCTTTCATGAAAACTCTTAAATACTGAAAGAATGTTATAATACTCAGATCTAAAAAACCCGTATGCACCCTGTTTATCATCACAATGAGCAATAACTGCCATGTCTGAAATACTGCGAAATCTATCAATATTTCCAATAAATGATGCGTTAATAGCCCAAAAATTCAATATACTGTTCACTGCATATTTCATTTCAATATTTTTAAGCTCTAAAACTGCATCCTCAAATAATGTTGAAGCCTCTTCAAAAAAGCCCATCTCATGCTTAATCATAGCCAATGATGCAAGCGTTAATCCATATATAGAATCCTTGCTTTCATTCTTATAAGATTCAATAGCGTTTGAAGCATAATTAACTGCATTTTCAAACTCACCAAATGCAACAAAGATATTAATACAGTGCAAACTTAATCGCTTCTCAAAAAGGACATTTTTAGCCTCAAATAAAAATGAGCTTTTAATAGACAACCAGATATTTTTTGCTTCTTTAAAAGAATTTAAATATATATAAGAATTAACAAGATAAGTTGACATCAAAACAAATCCAAAATAATCGTCTGTCATCTTAGATATTCCAACAAGCGCAGTATCTCGCATTTCCTCATATAATTCCAAACCTTTATATGCCTGCAAAAGATAATCAAAGGCTAAAAGAAGCAAGAAATTATTATTTTCGTTAAGAGCCCTGTCTTTAGCAATTAAAAGACTTCTAATTGCAAGGTCATTTTGACCTGACACAAAATATGTAAGTCCTTCTAAAATTAATAATGCAGCGCTGTTATCTTTAATATTCTCAGGAATCAGTATCAAATTTGTTGATAAAGGCGCAGCGGTATTTGATGCAATAATGATAGGTAAAGTAGATTCAACAATCTCAATTGCTCCGACATAATCTTCAGCTAAAATAAAATGTCTAAATGCCTCCTCCCAATAATCATTATCTCTTAACCAGCAGGCAGTCTTTAAATGGAGATTTTGAATTTTTTCAATTGAATATACAGTTGAAAGATGATGCCTAAGAAAGGATTTAAATATCTCAATATATGAATACCACGAAACCTGCCCAGTTGATTTAGTTATGAATAAATCCTTTTCGACAATAATATTAATAAGCTCATCAATATGATTTAATGACTTAGATGGCTTGGATATGCAGTCACCGAGATTAAATCCCTCAGGATATAACATTACCGACCTACATAAAGGAATACTGAAACGTTCAAAGATAGAACTCTCAAGCAAAAAAACCTTAAGATCATCAGATAAATATTCAAATATCTCGTCATTAAAATATTGCTGCATAACATAAGTTGAGTCTTTGAGCAAAGAGATAAAGGCATTAACATCATAAATATCTTTACCAATAATCGTCTCTGCAAGCATTCTTAAGCTAGCAATCCAGCCGCCAGTATAATTTAAGAAGGCTTCCAAATACTTTTTAGGCAAATAAATATGAAATCCGCTTTGTAAAAAACTATCAAGTTCCTGCAGATTAAATGCAAAGTCTGAATTATTAAAAATAGCAATCTTTCCATCAGCCCTAAGTTTAGTCAAAGGAATACTAACAGGTTTTCGTGATAAAATAATAAGATGGAGATTCGGAGGACTATTTGTTATAAAATAATAAATTAATTCCTTAAACTCTTTTGCATCTGTTACCTTATGAAAATCGTCAAGCACGATTAATATTTTCTGTAAACTATTTGCTAATATTTGATTAAAAAGAATTATTAGGGTATCTTTCCAATCAATATTATCTGGAAACGGTATTTTTTTCTTTCTATTGTCAAGATATAGAATCTTTTGACTAATAACAGCAATCAGATTAGATAAAAAACACGAGGTTATTCTATCTTCTATATCCAGATTATACCATATATAAGGCATAGGTCTGACCTTTAAAAACGAAGAAAGAAAGATAGATTTACCACAGCCGCTGCAAGCAGAAATTAGACTTAATTTTTTATTTAACCCAAGTTCCAGTTGATCAAATAGCCGCTGTCTCAAAACTGTTTCTGATGAAATAACCGGCGGTAAAAATTTTGTTTCAAGTAACTGTTCCATATCCCAAATCCTCCCCAAAGTTAATTTCAACTATTATAGCATATCCCATGTGACAATTTGATAACAAATTATCACTTTTTTGATCAAAAAATCAATAAAATATGAAAAATATGAATTCCATGGCATTATTTTATGTATTCTTACAAATTATTTTACTAATGACACCATTAAACGGCTGTACGCTAAGGGAATCAAAACAAAAAATAGCAGTAAAAAATTTGTTAATACAAGTAAAATTATTAATAATTTTAAAAATTAATCTCTTGACATTACTGAAGATAAGTTATTATCATACATAAATTGTAATTACAAGCATCCATTCAAGGAGTTAAAGACTATACCTTGGTCATCGACTCTACAACAATCAAACAAAGCCTCGGATTCTGGGGCATTATTTATAATTCTCACTATTATTATAGATTAATTTCTAAGAGGAGGGGTTTTAAATGGCAAAAGATTTTACAAACAGTTTTAATGAATTAGTTGCGCTTGCCACAAAATTTGTAGAAAGTCAAAAAGGCACTTGGGATCATTACGCATGGCTTGATTTTATATCTGAGGTACAAAAGAAGGGCTTTGATATTACTGATGATCTGCAAGACCAGCTCGGAAGCGTTACTGAATCCATGAAAAAGTGTTACAATGCTATCGGCGATACTAAGGGCTTTCAAAATATTCTTGGCGAAATATCACAGAGTTCCATTGAATTTGTTAAGAAAAACAAGGGCGTTTGGAATAATGATGGATGGGAAAGCTATATAAAAGACCTTCAGAAAAAAGGACTTGCATTAAACGATATGACACAATCCTATGCTGGTAATATCTTAGAGTCTGTAAAAAGCCTATATTCATTTATTCCAGTTGCTGGCAAACCTGCAAAAACAGCCGCAAAATAAGTGAAAAGTAATAAACTAAAAGTTGAAAGTATTAAAAATAAGTTATTTAAACGGGTTTGGGGCTTTAATGAAATGGGTCTAAGACCCTGCCCAAACCTTTTCACTTTTAGTTTTTAATCTTATTTACAACTCTACAAAAACAGTGACCTAACACAATTTCGTCCATCATTTTTTGCCTGATAGAGTGCAACATCAGCTATTTTTAATAACATGTTCATATCCTTTAAATCAATCTTATCTATATCATCAAAATTTGCCAATGTTGCAACCCCCATACTACATGTAACCTTTAGCTGATGTCCGGGTATATTTATTATATGACTTTCTATAAGATGACATAATCTTTGAGCAATTACTGAAGCAGTTTCTGAATTACATCCAGGCAGAACTATCAAAAATTCCTCGCCCCCATAACGTCCGCAAGTATCATACTGCCTCAAAAGCTCCTTCATTATCTTTGATGTCTCACGCAATACCTCATCCCCTGCAGGATGACCATATCTATCATTAATCTTTTTAAAAAAATCAAGATCAGCAAGAATAATACTTATTGGCTTTTTTTCACGATTAGCCCTTGAAAATTCTTTTTTAAATGTATCAAATATAGCTGCACGATTCCAAATACCTGTAAGGGAATCGTGTGTAGCTGCAATTTGCATAGCATCACGAGCAGATATCAACTGCTCTGAAAGTTCAACAATCCTTGTTCCTGCCCTTAGACGAACCTTTAGCTCCTGCATATTAAAAGGCTTAGTGATATAATCATCTGCACCTGCCTCAATTCCATATACAAGGTCCTCTTTTCGTCCCTTAGAAGTCAATAAAATTAAATATGTATAAGGCTCCTTACCATGCTTTCTGATCTCTTTACATACCTCAACGCCTGTCATCTGAGGCATCATCCAATCAAGAATTGCAATACCAGGGGCATTATCTGATAATAAGATGGAAAGGGCATCTATACCATTATCTGTAATCATTACCTCATACTGCCACTTTACAAGTATTGATTCAAGCATACGGCGTGATACGTCATCGTCTTCAGAAATAAGTATCTTCATATGAAAAAAATTAAGTGTAACATGTTAGGTGAAAGACATTTAAATAAATATTTGGAAATATTTATTACTGTTTGTTTATCACTATTAGTTTTTCACTTAATCGCACCATCTCCCTTTGCAAATCTAAAAATAACTTCTGAGCAGTTGACATATCACTTTTATCCCTGCCGAGACCTTCAAGTTTTATAATAACATTATAAGCGCTCTTTGCATAAAAATGACTTAGCGAGCCCTTTAATGAATGCGCTGCTCTTTCAAGCTGCACATGATCTCCTAATTCTATAGCTTGAGATATTTCACCTAACTGCTCAGGTGATTTAACCAAAAATATCCCAATCAATTCCTTTAATAAATCAGTATCCCCTTCAATACTCTCAAGTACTGAATCTTTATCAAATACATCTAAATCATCAACACGAATGGACTGGTCTTGTACCTGCCCATTATTTTGGGCAGCCATAAGGGTCGTCCCAGCCCCAAGAAGGCTATCTATAGTTTCATATAAACTTTGCGCCTTGATAGGTCGTGGCAAATATGTATCCATTCCAACTGCAAGGCATTTTTCTCGATCACTTTTTGATATATTTGCTGTTATAGCAATTATTGGGATATGAGATTTTCCATTATTCTCTTTTTCCCTAATAATTTTTGTCGCCTCTAATCCATCCATCTCAGGCATATGTATATCCATAAGTATTACATCAAAATGATTGATTTCAAGGATGTTAAGAGCCTCCTTTCCATTATTTACTATTGTAACAAGATATTCCTTTTTTTTCAGTAAAGTTTTTATAAATTTTTGATTTACAATATTATCTTCAGCAACTAATACTCTAATCCCTGAAATATTCTGATTTATTGCATCTTCATTATTATTTTTTACAACAATTCTATCAATTTCAGGTTCAACATGATTCAGGATTTGATCAAATAATGGCAGAGGTATAATCGCATTATCTTCTTTAGATAATTCAAACTTGGCAGTAAAATGAAATATACTGCCGCGGCCTATTGTGCTTTGTACCCAAATCCTGCCGTTCATCTTTTCAACAAGCTGCGCAGCAATGGCAAGTCCAAGACCAGTTCCGCCGTATTTACGGCTAGTTGAACCGTCTGCCTGAGTAAATGCCTTAAATATCTTTACTTGATTTTCCTCTGATATACCAATACCAGTATCAATAACACTAAAATGAAGTGTTACCCAATATTGATTTAATTCTTCAACCTCCAAATAAAATTTCACAGCTCCTTGATCAGTAAATTTTATAGCATTACCAATCAAATTAATTAATATCTGCCTTAGCCTGACTGAATCGCCTATTATTATTTGTGGAACCTTAGGGAGAATAAATTCAGTAAGATTTAACCCCTTATCTTTTGCCCTATAATAAAGAATTTTAATAGTATCTCTAACAAGGGTTCTCACATTAAACGGTAAATTTTCAAGTTCAATGCCTCCTGCCTCTATCTTGGAAAAATCTAATATATCATTTATCAAAGTCAATAATGTATCAGCAGACAGCTTTGTTAATTCAACAAATTCACGCTGCTCATCCATTAATTCTGTTTCAGTAAGCATATCTATCATGCCGCTTATCCCAATTATAGGAGTGCGCAGTTCATGACTGACATTTGCAAGAAATTCATCCTTTGAGCGATACGCATTATATGCCTCTTCCATTGCCAGTTTCAATTGAACATTAGCCATATTCAACTCATTCAAATGCTCCTCATCGAGTTTACGCAATTGGGAAATCTCCTTTAGACGATCCTCCAATTGCTCCTTCTGCATATTAATCTTTTCCTTTCTCAGGACTTCCTTGGTAACTTCACGCTGAGTTACAACATATCCTAATATAGAATTTTTTTTATCAAAAATTGGCGTAATAGTAGACTGCGCCCAATACATTGAAGGATCAGGGAGCTCTAACATTTCTGGGGATAAATTTTGCGGAACAACCTTTCTTCTTCCTAACAATTGTCCCTTCCAAGTCTTACCCTTTTTCATTGCCTCCCAGATATCTGCATAAAACTCCTCTGCCATTATTATCTGTTCTACTCCCGGTATATGATGTTTTTCACTTAATTTCATAAAAAATTCCTTAGACATCAAACCACTTTGAATTATACTTAGATCCCTGCCAATAGTCTCTTCATCTTTCCATCCAGTAATTGACTTCATTGCAGGGTTCATATATTCAATCTTTCCATCGGGATTTGTAATAATAATACCGTCAGCAGTGGATTCAATAGCCATTGCCAGTCTTGTCATTTTTTCCTCTACTGCTCTTGAATCCGTAGTATTTTCAGAGACTATTGCATAATGCGAAATCTCTCCTTCATCATCCTTAATCGGAGAAATCGTAGATGATGCTATGTAAAACTCGCCATTTCTTTTTTTACTCTTAAACTCCCCTTTCCAACTGCCATATGAGATTATGTCTACAAATACCTCTTTATTTAATCTTAAAGGCTTCCCCTCTATATCAAACATATCAAGTGTTGTACCAACTAATTCAATTAATTTATAATCTGTAACCTTTGTAAAACTTGGATTAATATACTCAATTTGTCCGAATTTATCTGTAATCATTACCATACCAGGACTTTGCTCAACAGCTTGTGAAAGTTTTTTAAGCCATTCCTCAGATTTACGGCGAGAAATGTATAAACGCATATAAATATATGAGCCAATAACTGCAATAATTATAAGAATTATATAAAGAAAAGAAAGTTTAATTAATAATTCTCTTTTAGCAACAATAAAATTATCATATTTTAAACCTTCTATTATTGGATTAAATAAGGCATAATCGGCAAAATTAGTCTCAACAAAATAAATAACACCCTCTATCCCTGTAAAAAGAATCGTCAAGGGCACAAAAGCAGCAAAAAAACTTTTAACACGTTCCTTTGAAATTATTGATCTATTTAACATAAAATTTATTATGGAGTAGTAACAGAACTCCCCATTACCTGCTGAACTTTAAAATTAAACCATTTAGTCTTTAGATTTCTTTCAGACCTATATTCAATGTGCCTGTCTATCATATTATTAAGTTCTGAATTCAAAATATCAGAGGGCTTAATTCTATGAAGATTATCCCAATTCCATTTTAAAATAGTAATATATAGATTAATCGCGCCTTGAGAAAGGCTGATCTTACGTGGATAATCGCCTTTAATAAAACAATCCTCACAAATTACCGCGCCCTCATGAATATAAAAAGTCCTGCCCGCACAATTACATATTACACATCCGCTTAGTTCAGGTGCCAAACCAGAATATTTAAGCAATTTTATCTTATAAAACAAATTCCATCTATTGGTATTACATTCAGAGTCCAATTTTTTAAGAGTATCAAGCAATATATAAAATAATTCCTTAACAATAAGACGTTCTGGCTGAAGGTTTAATGTTACCTCAAGGATTTCAGTAGATTTAATATAACATTTAAGATTATCTCGAAGACTCTGAAATGGATAGATTATGTCTGCCTGAATTAAACGTGGAAGGTTATTATCCTCATTACCCAAAAAAGTTATCTTATTATAACTAAAAGGCTCTAAAGAACTGCCAAAACGGCTCTTTGTCTTTCTTGGACTCTTGGCAAAGACCCTTACAAGACCATAATCAAGGGTATAAATGGTGACAATAAGGTCTGCCTCACCTAAAGGGAAACTCTTTAAGATTATGCCTTCAGTAATATTGCGCATTAAATATTATAAAGGAATAGAGACTAAAAATAGTAGGGCAGGAAATTTATCTTTTTGAAGGTTTTTAAAACAAGGTCTTAAACCCCTGCCAAAATTCTCCCTTAAGGGGATGGCTGCCGAAAGGGACTCATCCACATTGAACCCATTGCTACTTATTTTTAATTGGTTAAATATTTTAAATTTATTGGTCGGGGCGAGAGGATTTGAACCTCCGGCCCCCTGCTCCCAAGGCAGGTGCGCTACCAAACTGCGCTACGCCCCGATTAATTATTATTAGTATATACTTTATTCACTATATAAAGTAAACACTTTTATGATAAAATGTCAAACATTACCTAAAAGATTATAAATTTATTATAAAAGGAGTTTAATTATGGAAATTATTACATCAGGGCCAATTCAAGTCAATTGCAATAGATGCGGAGAGTGCTGCAGAAAAGGCGGTCCTACACTACATATTTCTGATGCTAAGCTCTTAACTGAGGGGCATCTCTCTTATTCAGACCTCTACACTATCAGATCTGGCGAACTTGTATACAATAATATTGAAGATAAACTCATTAATATTGATTTTGAACTCATAAAGGTCAAGGAACTTGAAGGACAACGGACTTGTAAGTTCTTTAAAGATCAAGGCAATGAGTGTTCCATTTATGAACACCGCCCGCTCCAATGTGAAAAATTTGAGTGCTGGAATTCAGAAAAACTCATGGAGGCATTTCTTGAAGATAAATTAACTCGTTCTATCCTGCTTGCAGGTGACGATTCTCTCACAATTATTGTTAATAATCATGAAATAAGATGCAGCTACGAAACCCTCAAAGAATTATTTGATGATATTGCCGAAGGTAAAGATGTTACTCAAGAAATATTTGAAATCCTACAATATGACGCAGACATGCGGCCATTACTTGCTAAAAATTTGTCCATTAAACCTGAATACATCCCGCTTCTACTAGGACGACCACTTGAACAAACTTTACATATGTTTGGATTTAAGATTGAAATAGATATTGATAGGAATAACTGTCTCTCTAAGATTGAATAAAATAACCTTTAAGGGGCTCTGCCCCTTAAAAATCCCTGCAAAGGGACTCGTCCCTTTGAACCTATTTGCTATATCGTAAATTTTGATACAAGCACTGGAGAGGGTTTACCTATAAGATAACCCTGGGCAAAATCTACTCCTAATTCTCTGAGAATTTGTAAGGACGCTTCATTTTCTACAAACTCTGCTACAGTCTTTATCCCCATCCCCTTTGCCATATCTACCATTGCCTTTACTATTAAACGGTCACCTTTATTTTTATCAAGATTAACTATAAAAGAACCATCTATCTTGATTATATCCACATTCATCTTTCTCAAATATACAAAGGACGTGAACCCTACTCCAAAATCATCAAGTGCAAATTGACAACCAAGCGATCTAAGCTGACTGATAAAATCTATCGCTGATTCAAGGTCTAATATCGCCTCTGTCTCTGTGATTTCAAATATAAGACGTTTTGGGTCTATCTTAGTCTCTGCAATCTTAAACTTTAGATATTCTAATAACTGAACGTCTCCAATATTTTTAGCAGAAAGATTCACAGAAAAACTTACATGCCTATAGTGATCTGCAATCTCAGCTTGTCTAAACATAGTTTTTTCAATTATTACCCTGTCAATATAACCTACTAATGAATTAGATTCTGCAGTCTTAATAAAGGCATACGGCAGGATTATTGACCCATCAATATCCCGCATTCTAGCAAGAGCCTCATAATGATCTATAGTATTAGTCTTTAAATCAAGCTGCGGCTGAAACCACGGTTCAAACCTATCCTGCGCAAGTGCTTTTAGGATATTTTCCTTTATATTAATGGTTAAATGAATCTTATTTAGAAATTCATGACTTTCATCAAATACATGACAGTTGTTTTTGCCAGATTCTTTTGCATGTAAAAGCGCTGCATTTGCCTTCATGATCAGTTCTTTTGAATCAACTCCATGCTGCGGATAATAAGCAATCCCAATGCTCACAGTCGCATGAAACGGAGCATCCTTAAATTGAGATATTTCAACGCGTTTACGTATCTTTTCAGCAAGTTTAACTGCATCAAATTCATTTGAACATAAAAACAAAGACAATTCATCCTCACCAAATCTTCCAATAATTACATCTACAGTATTAAATTCATCACTGCCTATGATGCCTTTGATAGATTCCGTAATGTGTCTCAAAAAATTATCCGCTGTGATGTGCCCAAGTGTATTATTAATAAATTTAAATCCATCAATATCTATTTGAATAAGGGCTGCAAAATTATTTTGCCCCTCCTGATCTTTAATCCAGATATCTATTAATTCAATAAATTTATTACGTCTTAGCAGTCCAGTAGTTTTATCATAAGTATAATCATCAAGATAATCAGTTGACGAAGGAATATTTAGATCAACAATAATAATAAATCCCTGAATACCGTTATTAATATCCCTAAGAGGTGAAATAACAGCAAAAGTTGGAATCTTTGAACCAGTTTGTGAAATAAGTCCAAATTGCCCTCTATAAATTTCTCCTTTTTTAATTAATAAAAGGCCGTCATTTTTAAATACAAGGCTCTCTTCAAGCGGAAGCAAGGATAAGACATGCTTACCATAAAAATCATATCTATCAAATCCTGTAACTTCTTCAAATATTTTATTAATATACTTAATATTACCATCTATAGATAACGCAATGATAATGCTTGCACCCTGTTCAACTGCATCATAAAACTGATTTACAGGTTCATTTATTACAGAATAAACCATATCAGGAATTGCTTTAAAAAGCGCTAAAAAGACCGCATCAGAGGCATTAACGCGTTTTTTTAGGACATGAGCAATTATTGCAGATTCTATTGCCTCATATAAAAAAAGATCATCTTCTAAATTATAAAGCCGTAAACATGTATGAGGCTCATAATATGTGCCAATATGATCGTCACTTTCTATAATAAGGAGTAAGGGTATTTCAAGTGTATCAGAAATAGTCCTTATCACATCCCTGCACTTCGTCTCTAAGGCTAAAGGCTCTCTTATAAGGATAAGAAGATTTCTTTCCTTTAAAGTTACAGCCATTATTTCATCACAGGAATCAGCAGTCTTTATCCCCTTACAATTTAATCCATCAAGCCTTTTTTGTAAATCTTGAGCCAACTGGCTATCGTCTGATATAATTAGAATCTGCCAGTCTGCAATAGGCTTTTCAGAAATTAAATCATCATATTTATTCATTTCCTATTTTATAACAGATTTGATTATATATGCTGAAAATAATTTCAAGATTTGTTTATAATAAATTAAAATAGGAATAACAAAGTTATGACAGGCGTAATACTTGCTGGCGGTCAAAATTCAAGATACCCAGAAAAAAAGGCATTTATCAAGATAAATGGAGAGACAATTCTCTCACGAAATCTCAGGATATTCCGAAGAGTATTTGACCAAATCTTGATAAGCACAAATGACCCAATTAATTACTTTAATACAAAATTACCATTAATTGGAGATGTATCTAATATAAGCGGGCCTATGACTGGGATTTTATCATCACTGCTAAATGCACAAACCGATCAGATTTTTGTCATAGCTTGCGACATGCCCTTTGTTAATGAAGAGCTTATCAGATATCTTATATCAATAAAAGATATATCAATCTATGACGCAATTGTTCCATTATTTAATGACATTCCACAACCTCTTTTTTCTATCTACCATAAAAGACTGGTACCGATACTTGAAGAACATATAAAAAATGGACAATTGTCTCTTAAAAAGATGCTTCCAATAATTAATTGTAAATATATTTTAGAGGAAGTAATTTGTTCAATAGATAAAGATGGAAGTAGTTTTATAAATATTAATACACCTAATGATTTTAAAAATGTTATAATTAATAATAGAAACAAATAAGTGTTTCAAGGAGGCAGATATGTTTGGATTAGGATTTCAGGAATTATTAGTAATCTTGGTAATAGTGATGGTAGTATTTGGCGGTTCAAAATTACCAGAGCTTGGCAAGGGCATGGGGTCATTTTTAAAGAATTTTAAAAAGGCATCAACAGAGCCGGATGAAATAGATGTTACTCCTGATAAAGCAGCAAAAGACTCTGCAAAAAAATAAAGACAGCTCCTGCTAAATGTGAGAAATACAGTATCAGTTGAGATTGACCTTAAAGCCATAAAGCATAATTTTACATGCGTTAATAAATATTCCGAAAGCGCTGCCGTCATCCCTGTAATAAAAGCAGACGCATACGGACATGGCGCAGAAGAAGTGGCAAAAGCCCTTGAAAATATGAGGATTTATGCCTTTGGCGTTGCATATCTCTGTGAGGCAATTATCCTTAGAGAATCCGGGATTAAAAACAAAATAATCGTATTCTTTGACACCACAAACCCTTCAGATATAATCAAATATGACATAATTCCAGTTATCTACAATCTAACAACTGCACAACAACTCTCACGCGCAGCCCTTAAATTAAATAAACAAATCGATGTACACATTAATATTGATACAGGGATGGGAAGGCTTGGGTTTTTATTTGACCGTGATATAACAATTATTAATGATAAGGTATCAAAATTAGCTGGCATTAATATAACTGGTGTAATGAGTCATTTTTCAGAGGCAGATTTATTAGACAGGGAATTTGCAAAGATTCAGCTTGAGCGTTTTGTTAATGCAAAAAAAGAACTGCCAAATATCAATAAAAATGCAATATGGCATATATCTAACAGTGCAGCAGTTATGACATTTAAAGATGCAAGGCTTGATGCTGTAAGACCTGGGCTTATGCTCTATGGTTACAGTCCATTTGGCGATGCTGACACTGATCTAAAACCTGCAATGAAAGTAATGACCCGTTTATTAGATGTGCGTTTGATACCTGCAGGAAAACCAATAAGTTATGGTCGTACTTTTGTAACAAAACGCCAGAGTTTGATAGGGGTTCTGCCAATAGGTTATGCGGATGGGTATTCAAGGCTATATTCCAATCAGGCACATGTAATAATCAGGGGTCAAAGCGCACCGATTGTTGGAAGGGTATGTATGGATGTAACGATGGCAGACGTTACGGATATTATTGATGTACAGGTCAATGATGATGTTATATTACTTGGAGATGGGACATCGGCATATGAATTAAGTAAGATTGCTCAAACAATACCATATGAGGTAATAATTGCGCTTGGGAATACTAATAGTCGGAGATATGAAAATAATGGGTTCAAAGGGAGGGTCTCAGACCCGTTTTAAAAAATCCCTTTACGGGAGTTTGAGGGCAGGGGTCTAAGACCCCGTTATAAAAACCCTCATGCTTTAAAGGATATTTAAATGAATAAAGATATATTAAATAATTTGCGCAGTTGGTTTAATAATTATTGCTTATCCTTTTATGGTGATGAGGAATTAACTAAAAATATACAACTCAAACAAATTCATACTACATATGTCTGTGAAAATATGATATCAATATCTAAATCTCTTTCTCAGACAGAGGAGCAGTTGATTATTGCTGAGATTGCAGCGTTATTTCATGATGTAGGACGTTTTAAACAGGTTGCGCTATATGGAACATTTGAGGATAAAAAATCTGTTAATCATGGAATTCTTGGTTTTAATGTATTAAAGGAAAGC
>JADFXP010000001.1:1408-15086 GCA_015233465.1 Candidatus Magnetominusculus dajiuhuensis | reverse complement strand
AGAATCTTAAGTCAAATACCTGAAAAATATGCAGAATTGATCTTAACTGCTGTAAGGTTTCATAATGCCTTAAATCTGCCTAAAAAAATAGATAAAGATGCGCTATTACTTTTAAAAATGCTTCGTGATGCAGATAAACTTGATATTTGGCGGGTTTTTTTAGAATTACTTGCTCTCCCTTTGAGTCTTCGCCCCTCTGCCCCAGGATTTAAACTTCCAATTGTTGATGAATATAACAGCAATGCTGTGAAAAATATATTTAATAAAAAAGTAGTCTTGATTTCTCAATTAAAATGCGAAAATGATATTAAACTTATGCAGCTTTCATGGATTTTTGACCTGAATTTTAAAGAGACTATTAAATTAATGATTGAAAGAGATTATATTAATAAATTATTAGCAAATATTCCAAATACTGAGGAGATCAAAAAACTAAATATATTTTTGCATGAACTCGCTAATCTTCGTTTAAGGAATTGGGTAGATGTATAAGGTTTATTTTGTCGGCGCCGGCCCCGGGGACCCAGAATTATTAACCATTAAGGGCAGAAGACTTATTGATAACGCTAAGATGGTGATATATGCAGGCAGCCTTGTAAATCCAGTCATTTTAAATGGAATCAGCGCAAGGATTATAGATTCAGCTCCACTAAACCTGGATCAGATAATTAATTTTATGGTTGAAGGGCTTGCAACTGGAAATGTCGTAAGGCTTCATACCGGAGACCCAGCGTTTTATAGCGCAATATTTGAGCAAATTGAACGTCTTAAAGAACTTAATATATCATATGAGGTAATACCCGGAGTATCAAGTCTTGGGGCATCCGCAGCAGCAGTGTGCGCAGAATTAACTGTACCCGGAATCTCTCAAACCGTCATCATCACTCGGATGGAGGGTAGAACCCCTGTCCCAGCTGCCGAAAATATCAGAGGACTTGCAGCGCATAGGGCAAGTATGGCTATTTTTTTAAGCATTGGGATGATTGAAAAACTTAGAGATGAACTCCTTTTTAGCTATCCCTCCACTACCCCTATAGTAATTGTAGAAAAGGCTTCTTGGCCAGAACAAAGAATTATCAGAGGTACACTAAACGATATTGTAGATATGGTTAATAACGCAGGAATTAAAAAAACTGCGATGGTACTTGTTGGAAGTGCCCTTGATAATAATATTAAAGACGCACAATTCTCAAAATTATACGATAAGAACTTTAAACATGAATTTAGACCTTGATATACAATTTCTTTATATTATTAAATATGTTATAATTTATAGTTAGAATAAAGTAATTAAAATTTAATTAAATAGGAATCTATATGATCATAAAAGTACTTGGAGCTTCAGGATCTGAACTACCCGGTCAAAATTCTCCTTGTTTTTTATTAGATAATCATACTACCTTAGACGCTGGGACTATCTCAAATGTACTTAATGAAGAAGATCAATATAAGATAAATGATATATTTTTAACCCATTCACATCTTGATCATATCAAGGCAATTCCATTTATTTCAGAAAATATAGCAATCAGCAATACCCCTCACAATATAAATATTTACAGCATTGCCCCTGTATTAAAATTAATCAAAGATAATATGTTAAATAATTTCATTTGGCCTGATTTTACTGTAATCCCAAATATTCAAAACAGCATTATTAAATTAATTGATCTAACAATAGAAAAACCTATTATTATTAAGGATTTTTCAATAACTCCTCTACTAGTTAATCACGCAATACCCGCTGTAGGTTATTTAATTAAAACTGATGACAACAAAAGAATTTTTTATACAGGAGATACTGGACCAAACGATACAATTTGGGATAAAATTGGTCAAATACCACTTGATTGTCTCATAATTGAGGTATCTTTCCCAGATAAATTGGAGGAATTATCCATTATTTCTGGCCATTTAACTCCTAAATTACTCAATATTGAGCTATCTAAGATAAAATATCCCCCAAAACACATATATATCACCCATATTAAACAACAATATCATGCCCTCATAAAATCAGAACTTGATGACCTTATGATTGATAACCTAAATATCCTTCACGATGGTTATATCATAGAAGTCTAATAAATGCCGTATAATCTGCCTAAAATATTTATACCCTCATTACAAAGGTATTTTCCAGTACTTCTTTCAAGTTTTTTATTAATCAGTTCATTTCCAAAACTAAATCTCTCATTTTTAGTATGGATTGCCCTTGTTCCATTTCTCTTTTACGTATTAAAGGCGCAAAACCCAAGAGAATCATTTAAAATTGGTTTGATATTTGGTGTTATATTTTTTTATGGCTGTCAATATTGGATCTATCATTCTATAAATTTTTACGGAAATATTTCATTTTTTTCAAGTCTATGTATTGTATTTTTACTTTGTTTTTATGAAGGGTTATATATTGGCATATTTGCAGCCCTATTAAATCATCTGCATAATAAATCAAAGTTCCCAATAACACTGATAACACCAATATTATGGATAAATCTTGAATATCTTAGAGGGATATTATTTACTGGTTTTCCATGGTCTATGTTAGGTCATACACTTTATAATTCATATTATTTAATTCAAATTTGTGATATAACAGGCGTATTTGGATTATCCTTTTTAATTGTATTTTCTAATTCGATTATCACATTATTTTTCTATAACCGCACTATCAATAAAAAAACCAACCACAATTTATATATAAATGCTGCAATATTTGTTATCTTAATCATTTCCATAATAGTATATGGTCAAAATTGTATTAATTATTATAACAATAAAATCGATTCACCAATAAATGTCAGTATTATTCAGCCAAGCATTGAACAAGATAAAAAATGGGATCCGCAATTTCAAAAATATGTTATGAATACCTATAAAAATCTAACATTATCATCTTTAAACGAAAAACCTGATCTTATAATTTGGCCTGAAACATCGCTTCCATTTCTTTATGGCACAGATAGAGAACTCACAAATGATTTTAATAAATTTCAGCAAGGTCTTAATACTCATTTACTTTTTGGTTCAGTACTTGTTAGACAAATGGATAGAGAAAATTATAAACTTTCAAATAGCGCAATTTTACTTTCTCCTGCTGGTAAAATTTTATATGTTTATGATAAGATACATTTGGTGCCTTTTGGTGAATATGTACCGTTATCAGATATATTATTTTTTATAAATAAAATCGTACCTACAATAGGCACATTTCAACAAGGTCAAAGATACATAACCGCTCAATCAGAAATAGGGGATTTTGCAACATTAATCTGTTATGAGATAATTTTCCCAGATCTTATAAGAAAATTTTATCAACAAAGAGGGGATTTTATTGTAACAATCACAAATGATGCGTGGTTTGGCACAACAAGCGGCCCATATCAACATTTTATTATATCAAAATTTCGAGCTATAGAAAACAGAAAACCACTTATTAGGGCAGCTAATACAGGTATTTCAGGATTTATTGATCCGACAGGTAAGATTATAAAATCATCAACTTTATTTGAGCGCACAGTTATAACAAATAAAATATATAAAAATTCTGATAAAACATTCTATACTAAATACGGTAATATATTTATATATATAAGTATATTAATCAATATAGTGTTTTTATTATGGGGTCAAGGGGGCAAGCCTCCTTGCGGGATTTTTAAGGGCAGAGCCCTTAAATAGATGAGGTAAAATATGCTATTACACGAAGAATACAGAGAAAAGGTACAACCATTATCAGAAAAAATCAACAATCTAAGAGGTTTTCTTTGATATAGATGGATTAAACAAAAAAATTGTAGATATTAACATAGATATGCTCAAAGAAGAGATATGGGCAGATCACAAAAAAATAGAAGAATTAAAGCGCAATTTATCTCAAATTCAAGATATTGTAGATTCTTTTAACAAGGCATTTAGCGATGTTGAATATCTAAATGACTCTATTTCATTATTAAAAGATGAAGAAGGTCAAATCTTTGTCAATGAAATTGAAGATAAATTTAAGCAAACTATATTGGCTATAAACAACCTAGAGATAAAACATCTTCTTTCGGGAAAATTTGATAATTTTAATGTTATAATGGAAATACATCCAGGGGCAGGCGGTACTGAGAGTCAAGATTGGGCTCAGATGCTTTTAAGGATGTATCTTAGATGGGCTGAACAAAATAATTATAAGGCTGAGATATTAGATTTACAAAATGGTGATGAAGCTGGAATAAAGAGTGTTACAATTAACTTTTTAGGGATAAATGCCTATGGATATTTAAAATCTGAGGCTGGAGTACATAGGCTTGTGCGAATCTCACCATTTGATACTAATAAACGCAGACATACGTCTTTTGCAGCAATATTAATTTATCCTGAAATAGTTAATGATATTGATATAGAAATAAAAGATGATGATCTTAGAATTGATACCTATAGATCATCTGGAGCTGGAGGGCAGCATGTTAATAAGGTTTCTTCTGCCGTAAGATTAACTCATTTACCAACAGGAGTCGTTGTAGCTTGTCAAAATGAACGCTCACAACATAAAAATAAAGAACGCGCAATGAGTATCCTTCGTTCAAGACTCTATGATTTAAAAATTAAAGAACAATCCGATAAACTTGATGGTATAATAGGTAATAAAAAAAATATTGAATGGGGTAGTCAGATTCGTTCCTATACTCTTCATCCTTATAAATTGGTTAAAGACCATAGAACTAGTTACGAGATTGGGAATGCTGATTCTGTTTTAGATGGTAATTTGAATGATTTTATTAGGGAATATTTATTTAAAAGCAATAAGGCATTGTATTGAGGGTTTCACCCTCAAACTTCCACAAAGGGTCAAGACCCTTTGAACCCTTTTAAAAAGCTATATACTATTTTAAAGATATATATATATAATTAGTTATTATAGTAGGGGTTGTTAGTAAGTTAATAAGTGTGGTAACTGGTTGGATTATTTATAGATTTAGTGGTGAGAGAAAATTGATAGATTTTGTGGGGATAGAGGTTATTAACAATACCTTTTTTTATTAACACAATTAAACAATAATTATCGCTTTTGTAAAGAAGTTATTAAGAAGTTATTAACAATTGTTAGTAACATGTTTAAAAATATGGAAAAAACCTGGAATAAATGTTGTCAGTTAATTGAGAAGAAGGTAGGAGAATCTACTTATAATCTCTGGTTTAAGTCAATTAAGCTCTATAGTCTTGATGAGGAGAAGGCTGTGTTGATAATTCCTAACAGGTTTTATCTTGAATGGATAGATAATAATTATCCTGGAATTATTGAAAAATCTATTAGGGAGATTACACAAAGTGAAATACAAGTAATTTTTGAGCTCGAAAAGGAATTAATCTTAAAAAGATCTAATAATTTGCAATCATCTAATGTTCAATCTCCAAAGCCAATGGATAGGCCAAGTTATTTAAGTCCAAGATATACTTTTGAACAATTTGTCATTGGTCCAAGTAATCAATTTGCCCATGCAGCAGCCCGAGCAGTCAGTGAATCACCCGGTAAGGCATATAATCCGCTTTTTATATATGGAGATGTTGGACTTGGTAAGACTCATATGGTTTCAGCTATTGGAAATAGAATAATAGAAACAAAGCCTAATCTTTCAGTAATATTTGTGCAGTCAGAGCAATTTACAAATGAGGTTGTAACTGCTATTAGACATGAAAAGATGAGTGAATTTAAGGCTAAATATAGAAATATAGATGTGTTGATGATAGATGATGTTCAATTTATTGCGAATAAGACGCAGACTCAGGAAGAATTTTTTCATACCTTTAATGCCCTCTATGAGATGCAAAAACAGATAGTTATTTCAAGTGACAGACCTCCTAAAGAGATTGGGGCAATAACAGATAGATTGAAATCAAGATTTACAATGGGATTAATTGCAGATATTCAGCCTCCATCAGAGGAATTAAAGGTTGCAATATTACATAAAAAGGCTGCTGTTGAAAATATTAAATTACCAGATGATGTAGCGTTTTATTTAGCTTCAAGGATTCGTTCAAATATACGTGAATTAGAGGGTTGTTTGATAAAATTAGCTGCTCATTCAACGTTGATTGGATCTCCAATAAATCTTGATATGTCGAAACAGATATTAAAGGATGTATTTTATGATGATGATAAGCCTATAACAATAGATTTTATTCAGAAAAAGGTATGTGAAGTCTTTGGAGTAAAGATACAGGATATCAAGGCAAAAAAACGTACAAAGGAATTAACAGTCCCAAGACAAGTAGCAATGTTTTTAAGTAAGAGATTAACTGATTGTTCTTTAAGTGATATTGGAAAGGCATTTGGGGGAAAAGATCATGCAACTGTGATTTATGCCTGCAAAAAGGTAGAGGAAAGGGCTGAGGGAGATGAAAGTTTTAATCGTATTGTTGAACAATTATCAGATAAAATAAAGTATTAGATAATAAGGGGGTTTGTTATGAAGATAAAAATTTCAAAGAATGAGCTTTTAAAGAGCCTGTCTGATATTCAGGGAATAATTGAAAAAAAAACTACTATGCCTATATTAAGTCATTTTTTAATGGATGTCAAACACGTTGGCTGCACACTTTATGCAACTGATCTTGGAACAGGAATAAAGAAACCTGTACAAATGCTTGAAATTATTGAAGAAGGGGCGTTTTGTGTTTCAGCAACTCGGCTTTATGATATAGTAAGGGAAGTTCAGGAAGATTTAACAATTGAATATGTTGATCAAGAATGGATAAAGATAATGTCAGGCAGGGCTAATTATAGAATAGCTGCATTAAATCCAGATGATTATCCGTTATGGCCTACTATTGAAGATGAAAAATCAATAAAAATTAGTTCTCCTGCATTATTATCAATGATTGAAAAAACGATAAATTGTACAGGTGAAAATGATCCTAGATATGCCTTAAATGGAGTTTTATTGCATCTACAAGGCGATCTAAAGAGGATTACTATGGTTGGCACAGACGGCCATAGACTTTCAAGCGTAAGCAAGGAAATTGATCTGGATTTTGCTGATGAAATAAAGATTATAATACCAAGAAAGGCAGCTATTGAATTAAAGAAGCAATTAATGGAAATAGATCAGGAATTAATACTGAATATCTCTAAAAATCATATTAAATTAAATCTTGGAGACAGAGAATTCCTTGCCAAATTAATAGAAGGGACATATCCGAATTATGATCAGGTAATTCCTAAAAATAATGATAAATTAATATATTTAGACAGGGAAAATTTTATGGGTATAATCCGTAGAGTAGGCGTAATGAGCAAGGAAAAAAGCCATGCAGTAAGAATAGATATTCAAGATGGATTATTGAATATATTTGCAAATGACCCTGAAATCGGCGAGGCTAACGATGTGATGGATATAGAGTATTCTGGCGAACCTCTTTCACTTGGGTTTAATGCTAAATATATCCTTGAGGCTTTGTCTATAATGACTGGGAAAAATGTGGCATTTGAATTGAAAGATACCTTGAGCCCTACTTTGCTAACAGAAGAAGTAGATAAAGATTATAAATGCGTGTTGATGCCTATGAGAATATGAAGGTTCCTTTTGAGGGCTCTGCCCTTGTTATCTACGGGCTCCCGCAAAGGGCCTTTTTGTAAAAAGTTTAAATTAATTCCCTTTGAACCTATTATAAAAAATGATTAAGAAACTTAGAGTTGGTGAACTTAAAGAGGGAATGGTTACTGCTAAAGATGTGCATATACCGACACCTCTTTTAAAAGAAGGTAAAATTATTGGTGTAAAGGCTGATGATGATGAGTCGCTTACCTTAATTCCAGCAGGTATTGTAATTTCAAAAAAAATCATAGAATTATTTAAAAATCATGTTGAATATGTTGATGTACTTGTAAGGTCAATTTTAGTATCCCTCGATGAAACAACCATTACTGAAGAAGTAACAAAAAATGTAAAGGTCAACGGAAAACTGCGAATAAGCGCTAATATCTCACCATTTATAAAAATATCTGCAACAAATAAAGTTATCATAGAAAGTAATATCCCTGCAGGCTGTACAATTGAATCAGAAACGGCTGACATAGTGATTAAAGGCGATATCTCAGGCACTAAGCAGGCGCCAGTCAGACTAAAGGCATTTAATGGAATCTCAGCTAATTCAATAGCATTCTCTGAATTAGTGGCAGGCGGTTCTGCTGTAATTTTAAAAAATGTAATTGATTCTTTGATAATCTCAAAAGAAATGATAACCGTAACAGGGAGTGTTATTAGAAGTAAACTGCAAACTCAGCAGAGTATAAAACTTCATGACTGCGGCTCTCTTAAGCAAAAGGGACTTGTATCTTTAATAATAAGCACGGATTCATATAATAATCTTAATGAACAATTTTCTATTGAAGCGCAAAAGACACCGATTTTAATAAAAGATTTAAAGCAGCGGGCAGTAAATATAAGTAAATGTAAGGATCAATTGAAAGAGCTGCTAAAACTAGGACCAAAGGCGCCAAGGGATAAAAAGAAGCAGTTATTAGAACAATTGGTAACTGGAGAGAAGGATTTAAAAGAGGCAAAATATGATTTTAGACTGCATCGTTCAAGGTTGGTAGATTTAAGCAGTCAGTTGATAGAGCAGATGCTGCAAAATAAGATAATTATTTCAGGCACACTTTATCCATCTGCTGCTATAACTATAGAGAATTTTACAATTAATATCAATAAAATGTTAGAAAGGGTTACATTTTATATCCATGAGACGGAGAAGAAGTTGAAATATAAGGATTTTACGCACTTGTAGGAAATGAAAAAAGAATATGATTTCTCAAAAGGTGAAAAGTAGTTGAATGGTTGGTGAATAATATTATATAAAATACTCATAAATTTAATTCAAATTCTGATTTATTTATCGAGTAGTATTGTTAGTCTATATGTAAAAACAATATAAACTCTGTAATGTTTTAATTAAGTAACATTATATATTTACTACATAAAATATAATTCAAGATGTAAACATATTTTAAGAGATAGAATTAGATGTAAATGACAATGGAGAAAAACTGTACATTCCAGCAATGTAATAGAATTTTTAATGGGATTTGTTTGGCTAAAGATACATCACAGGATTTTGATTGTAATGATTTTTATGAAAATTGTATTGAACAAGAAGAAATAAAAGAAAAATTAGAAAACATTTAAGTGCTAAAACGGGTCAGACCAAATAGTGTACTGTGTGAAAATTGCAAACCTGATTCATAACCCTGAACATAACATTTAACATTTTTCGTATTGCCATATTTCTTCATTTTATGTTAAATTACATTATATAGTTAGGCATTTTTGCTTCTCAAATTCTCTGAATTGGAGGTGTCAAAATGTTAGAACTTACTAGTCTAATAATATTATCCTCAGTAATAGCTGCAATGCTCGTATATTATGCCCTTCATCCTGAAAAGTAAATGTATTGTCATCTCTTATTTTACTACTGAGTTATAATATTTTATCAGTTGCGATTACTTAAAGAAAGATGGCTATAAACATATTTATAGGGATTATATATAATGAGTCATATTGCCATTTACTTTAATATCGCAGCGAAGAGGAGATTTGTGCTATACGATTGTGGTGGACTGTGAGGCTTTTCAGTCTATAGTGGGTAGTGCGTGTTTAAATTTGTATTACTAAGGTTGTATATGTATATTTTAATCCCACAATGACTGTAAAACCTCCAGCAGAATATTATGCGTCTGAAAATTCATTAGTTATTTTTTTAACACACATTCTACTTCAATCAATAATTTCACAGAATCACCAACAAGCAGTCCACCAGTTTCAAGAGTTTGGTTCCATTTCACTCCATAATCCATGCGGTTAAGCATTCCCTCTGCGCTAAAAGCTATCCTTTGACCGCCCCATGGATCTTTTACAGCGCCTAAATATTCTCCTGTCAACTGGATCTCTTTTGTAACTCCGTGCATTGTTAAATCACCAATAAAAATAGTCTTACCGTCTTTTATAGTTGTTTTTTTTAACTCAAAGGATATAGTTGGATATTTCGCTGCATCAAAAAAATCAGAGGAACGAAGATGTTCGTCACGTTTTACTATTCCTGTATCTATACTTATTGTTTTTATTTGTATTGCTGCCTTTTTTAGCTCTTTTTTCTCTTCATCAAATACCAATTCCCCATTAAAATCTGCAAACCGCCCCTTCACATTTGTAATTACCAAATGTTTGATTGAAAACCCTATGTTTGAATGAACTGGGTCAATCGTATATGTTGCAGCAAAGACAAATCTTTCGCCTATTGTCATTAACGCTATTAATGAAACTGCAAATAATAGTAATTTAATTTTTTTCATTTTTTTATCCTTTATTTAGATTTAGTCAATAAAAGATATTTTATAATAGAAGTAATTATCATGTCAAGTTTTGATAATAGGGTAATTACAGTTAGATTAAGTATTTTGAATGTTTGCTTCAAAATGTAAGATTAAAAATCTTTCAAAACATAAAAAATCTATCCCATTTAAATTTATTGCCAATTTTTTCTTTAATTATAGTAAAATATATTTTAAATATTAAATCTAATAGAAGGTATATAAAAATGCTGGCAAATAGAAATAAAAAGATTAAACCATCTCCAACACTTGCTTTTGATGCAAAGGCTAAAGAAATGAAGGCTTCTGGTATTGATGTAATTAGTTTTGCAGTAGGAGAGCCTGATTATGACACCCCAAATCACATCAAAGAGGCTGCTATTAAGGCTATAAATGAAGGATTCACTAAGTATACCCCTGCCGCTGGAATCGTTGAACTTAAAGATGCTATCATTGACAAGTTTAAAAGAGATAATAATCTAACATATGATCGCACTCAAATTGTTGTTTCATGCGGTGCAAAACATAGTCTATATAATATTGCTCAGGCTTTATATGGGCCTGGAGATGAGGTCATTATTCCTGCCCCTTATTGGGTTTCATATCCTGATCAGGTATTATTAAATGATGCTACACCAGTAATACTTCCAACTAAAGCTGAAGATAATTTTCTTATTGCACCAGAGGCGCTTGAGAAACTGGTTACCAAAAAAACTAAGGCTATCATACTTAATTATCCGTCTAATCCCACTGGCCTTACTTACGATAAAAAAGTCCTTTCAGATATTGCTGAGATTGCCGTTAAGCACGGTATATACATTGTGTCAGATGAGATATATGAGAAACTCGTGTTTGACGGACTGAAACATACTTCAATTGCCTCAATCAGCGAGGAAGTGAAGAAGCTGACCATAGTTGTAAATGGCCCTTCAAAGACATATTCTATGACTGGCTGGAGAATTGGTTATGCTGCTGGAGATGTAAATATAATGAAGGCTATGGCTAATATTCAGAGTCAATCAACCTCTAATCCCTGCTCCATTTCTCAAAAGGCTGCTGTTACAGCTCTAAATGGGCCTCAGGATTTTATAGATGTTATGGTGGTTGAATTTGACAGACGCAGACGGTTTTTGGTTGATGAGTTAAATTCAATTGAAGGAATGACTTGTTTAAAACCGCAGGGCGCTTTTTATGCCTTTCCTGATATAAAAAGATTTTTAGGCAAATCTGCAGGCAATAAGGTTATTAAGGATTCTTCAGATTTATGTAATTATTTATTAGAGGTTGGAAAGGTTGCCCTTGTTCCTGGGAGTGCCTTTGGAACAGAAGGGTTTATCAGAATGTCTTATGCTACCTCTATGGAGAAGATTATAGAAGGTATGAAACGCATAAAATCAGCATTAAAGGAGTTGAAATAGAAGAGCCTGATAACAATAAGTTTAAATCTGGATTTGTTTCAATCGTTGGTCTGCCTAATGTTGGCAAGTCAACGCTTTTAAATATTTTAATAGGGGAAAAGGTTTCTATTGTGTCACCTAGACCTCAGACTACAAGAAATAGGACTCTTGGAGTTAAAAATCTGCCTGATACGCAGATTGTTTTTATAGATACTCCGGGTATTTATAAGCCTGACAATATGCTTGGGAAGTACATAGTCAGCGAGGCTCTAAAGGGTCTAAGTAATGTAGATATTATATATTTTGTGGTAACTGCGGTATCAAGTATTGAAGAGCACAGGGAGATTATATCTTTGCTGCTAAAGGCAAAGTGTAAGATAATATTAGTGATCAACAAGATTGATATTGTGCAAAAACAGATGTTATTACCGATTATAGAGCAATATAGCAAGGCATTGAATCTTACAGCAATAGTGCCAGTTTCTGCTTTAAAAGGCGAGGGAATAGAGCAGCTTATTGAGGTTACAGTGGAGCATCTTGTATATGGGCCAAGATATTATCCTGACGATATTTATACAGATCAGCTTGAAAGGGCGATGTGTCAGGAGATAATCAGGGAGAAGGTGATTAAATATACATATGAAGAGATTCCGCAGTCTATAGCTGTAGAGATTATTTCTTGGAAGGAAAAGAATAGATCTGAAATCTCTGGAAGAAATAAGACATTAATTTTAATAGAAGCAGATATTTATGTAGAAAAGGATAGTCAAAAAGGTATAATAATAGGTAAGGATGGGAGCAGATTAAAGGCGGCTGGCAGGGATGCAAGGATTGAACTTGAGAATTTATTAGATGCAAAGGTTTTTTTTAAACCGTTTGTAAGGGTTAGGAAAAACTGGAGAAGGGATGAGAGGGCTTTAAGAGATATGGGGTTTAAATAATTATGATAATTAGAATGAAGGTAGATGGGTTACTTTTTGATCCGAGAAGCGGTATGTATATTTTATTGCTAAAGGCTGTAGAAGGTGCTGAGACGCTTCCAATATGGATTGGCAAACCAGAGGCTGATTCAATTGCCCTTGCACTTGGAAAGGTTGTAACCCCTCGTCCATTGACTCATGACCTGATAAAAAATATCCTTGAACAAATGAAGATGTCTGTATCAAAGGTTATTGTCAAAGAGATCTTGGATAATACATATTTTGCTGGACTATATCTTACAGACGGTAAATATGAGATGCAGATTGACGCTAGACCCAGTGATGCAGTAGCCATTGCACTTCGAACAAATTCCCCGATATATATAAATAGAGATGTCCTTGAAACCAAACATACAGATGAGCTTGAGGAGTGGCTTAAAAATCTAAAGCCTGAAGATTTTGGGAATATTATGTAGATGTATTAATAAGTGTGGGTGGGGTGGGATACAATGAAAAGACTTTATAATTTGCGAAGTAAGTTAGTGACAGACACTCTTTATTCTTTAAGCTATCAAATTTAAATAGTGTCTGAACCAATAGTGTTCGGTAAATATACTTTTGTACGCAACATTAAGAATTAATATGGCAAACAACAGCGTAACATTACACAGAGTTCTTAAAGCAGCTCCAGAAAAAGTATATCGTGCCTTTACTGAGCCTAATGCTATGTCATTTTGGCTTCCGCCTTATGGATTTTTATGTGTGGTTCATCAAATGGATGTGCGTATAGGCGGCAGTTATAAAATGTCCTTTACCAATTTTTCAACGGGCAATGGACATTCCTTTGGCGGAAATTTTTTAGAAATAAAACCAAATGAATTCATAAAGCATACTGATAAATTTGAAGATACAAATCTACCCGGTGAAATGATTACTTCGATTTGGCTCAAAAAAGTTTCAGTAGGTACAGAACTTAAGATCGTTCAAGAAGGTATCCCCTCAGTTAT
>JADFXP010000001.1:0-1308 GCA_015233465.1 Candidatus Magnetominusculus dajiuhuensis | reverse complement strand
TCATAAAGCATACTGATAAATTTGAAGATACAAATCTACCCGGTGAAATGATTACTTCGATTTGGCTCAAAAAAGTTTCAGTAGGTACAGAACTTAAGATCGTTCAAGAAGGTATCCCCTCAGTTATACCAGCAGAAATGTGTTATTTGGGTTGGCAAGATTCATTAGAAAAATTGGCAAAACTGGTTGAACCCGAAATTCCGGGTTAAATAGGGACGTTAAATAGGGACAGCTACCATTTAAATTGACAAAGCAAGATATATAACTGTAATCAAATAAATGCCAAAAATTTCACGTGCAGTTGCTATAGGATACCCTCATCATATAACACAAAGAGGAAATTATAGGCAAAATGTATTTGAGAATAATGAGGATTATATAAAATATCTTCAATGGTTAAAAGAATATAGCGATAAATATTACTTAAAGATATGGGCATATTGTCTAATGAGTAATCATGTACATTTTGTTGTAGTTCCTATGAAAGATACTTCACTTGCTAAAACATTTAATGCTTTGCACATGATTTTTCAAGTTATGTAAGACTTTTTTCAATAAGCCTTAAATATTTAGGAGCAGGTGCCCTTTGGGACACCTGCTCTCGTGGTTAAGGATAAGGGGTAAAAAATAGGGGATATTCATGAAAAGTAGTCAAGCCTAAAAAGATGCTGTTTAATTTTAAATCAGTCAATTGAAGTCATAAAATTTACATATTATGATTTATTCTTACTACATCCTTTTCTCTCCCATTTATCCTTAGCCTTACCCTCTGCTTTAGTTTGCCACTGCATATTTGACGGCATATTAGCGCCTCCGCAGGCAAGTGGAATAATATGATCTACAACATAACCCTTACGTCCGTGCGGATAACCACTTAACCTCCAAAATTCATGTTTTGCCTCTAAGCTTCTTTTGATATGTCCTTTTTTATCTCGTTTTATCTTATAAGTTTTCTCAGCATATCTATAACTTACATTTTTAGATTTATGACGAGCATTTTTACCGCAGCAGCTTGATGGAATTATTAAAAATAAGATTATAAATAATGATATTAATGGTTTCATTTTTAACTTCACTTACGTTCCTCCCGCGTTGAATAATATAAATTGTACAATATATTTTCAATTAATGCAATATATTTTCATTCCATTACCGTTTGATAACCTACTAAGCATTAAACTAACAATATGAATTAAATAACTTTATTATGTTATGGAGACGATATTGTTAGACAAATATTTTCCGACATTTTCAAAATTCTCAAGTTTATTGAATTTTCCTAAAAAATCAATTTCTGGCCTTTCTGAT
>JADFXP010000019.1 GCA_015233465.1 Candidatus Magnetominusculus dajiuhuensis | reverse complement strand
CATGGGATACCCAGAAGGTGGTTTCAAATGAACTTGGCGATATGGATGTCATTGGTTACGCACAATCTGACGAAGGGACAGGATTATTTAATATATTTTTTGTTAGAGGAGGCTCTTTGATCGGGGTCAAGGATTTTTATCTAAAGGGAGTTTCTGGGCTAAGATATGGAGAATTGTTATATACATTTATGGAGCAGTTTTATAGTAAAGACATAATGCCTCCAACTCAGATAATCACCATTAAACGCCCAGATAATATCACGCTTTTAACTAAATGGATGAAAAAAAGACATGGGGTAACAGTCAAGATAATAACGCCAAAGGCAGGGCGGGAATTTGAACTTCTTAATATGGCTCAAGAAAATGCCCAAAAAACCCTTTCCCAAAAATCTGGCACTTCATATATAGATGTTTGCACAGAGCTTGCCCAAAGGCTTGGAATAACACAGCCTATTGAAGAAATCGGCGCATTTGATATATCAAATATCTCAGGCAGCGAGTCCGTTGGTTCGTTTGTCTTTTGGCAGCGCGGTAGGTTTGAAAAGAGCGGTTACAGGCATATCCGCATAAAGACCGTTGTAGGCATTAATGACTTTGCGATGATGAAAGAGGCAGTTATAAGGGTTATAAAAAACGACAATATCCCTGACCTTATATTAATTGACGGCGGGCTTGGTCAGCTTGGGTACGCAATTGAGGGATTAAAAGAAAGCGGGATTGATGCCCCTAATATCGTTGGAATTGCCAAAAAACCAAACCGAATATTCCAGTCAGAACGTGAGACACCAATATTCCTTGATGACGGAAGCCCTTCTTCATTATTACTAATCAAAATCAGGGATGAGGCGCATAGGTTTGCCATAACCTATCATAGGAAATTACGAGATAATCGTATCCTAAAATCTCCGCTTGATGATATTAAAGGGATCTCTAAAAAGAGACGGCTTGCTCTCTTAAAACACTTTGGCAGTATTAAAAAAATTAAGGCTGCCGATGCTTCAGAGATTGCTTCTATCAAAGGGTTTAATACAAAGCTAGCTAAAATTATTTTAGAGGCATTGTCATAAGGGCTCTGCCCTTAAAATCCTGCAAGGGGACTCGTCCCCTTGACCCCATAATTTAATCTATTATATAATATAAAATGTTTTTAATTAAGGGTTCAAAGGGTCTTAAACCCTTTGCGGGAGTTTGAGGGCAGGGGTCTTAGACCCCGTTATAAAAACCCTCAAAAGGAATAAAAATGAAAATAATACCTGCGATAGACTTAAAAGATGGGCAATGTGTAAGGCTTCTTCAAGGAAGGATAAATGATGTAACTGTCTATTCTGATGATCCTGCGGCAACAGCTATGAAATGGGCTTCAAAGGGCGCTGATATAATTCATATTGTAGACCTTGATGGAGCGTTTAGCGGGGAGCAGAAAAATCTTGATGCCATAGTGAAGATAAGAAAGGCGGTAGAGATAACCCTTGAGCTTGGCGGCGGGATTCGTGATTTAGAGACAATTGACAAATTAGTAACAATAGGGATTGATAGAATAATCCTTGGTACTGCTGCGATTGAAAGGCCTGAACTTCTTAAACAAGCAGCCCGTAAATATCCAAATAGAATTATAGTGGGAATAGACGCTAAAAATGGCATTGTAGCAATAAAGGGCTGGGAAACGCTTACTTCAGTTAAAGCGAAAGAACTAGCGCTTGCAGTTGAACAAGACGGGGCTGCTGGGATAATTTATACTGATATATCAAAAGATGGCATGTTAATTGGTCCAAATATCTTAGAAACATATGATATTGTCAATGCTGTCAGGATTCCAGTAATAGCGTCTGGGGGGATTTCAACCATTGAAGATATTAAAAATCTGCTTAATATAAATGGATTATACGGCGCAATCACTGGCAAGGCTATATACTCAGGCAGTCTTGATCTTGGTCTTGCGATAGCCCTTGCAAGCAGCGGAGGTGGCAACTAAATATGCTTGCTAAGAGGATAATTCCATGTCTTGATGTAAGAGACGGCAGGGTGGTCAAAGGCGTTAATTTTATAAATATCGTTGATGCAGGAGACCCGGTTGAAAATGCTATATTTTACGACCAACAAGGCGCTGATGAACTGACATTTTTAGATATTACAGCATCTCATGAAAAGAGAAAGATAATACTTGATGTAGTTGAAAAAACGGCAAATGACGTATTTATGCCTCTTACAGTTGGCGGAGGTATAAAAAAACTTGATGATATAAGAGATCTATTAAATGCCGGTTGTGACAAGGTATCAATAAATACAACTGCAATCGTTGACCCTAACTTTATAAGCAAGGCATCAAATCGTTTTGGCAGTCAATGTATTGTAGTAGCAATAGATGCAAAGCGTTATGCAGGTTCAACCCCTGAATTTCCAGAGTGGCTTAAAGGAAATACCCCTATGGATGATTTAAAGGTGGAAAATGGAGCTAAGTGGGAGATTTATACACATGGAGGCAGGCGAGCAAGGGGAATTGATGCCTTAAAATGGGCAATATTTATGGAAAAATGCGGGGCTGGAGAGATTCTGCTAACAAGTATGGATAAAGATGGGACAAAGGATGGTTATGATCTAGAATTGACAAGGGCAGTTTCAACTGCGCTAAGCATTCCTGTAATTGCCTCTGGAGGGGCAGGGAATCTGGAGCATTTATATGAGGCGTTGACAATAGGCGCGGCAGATGCAGTGCTTGCAGCCTCGATATTTCATTTTAGACAGTATTCTATTGGAGATGCTAAGAGGTATCTTAATCAAAAGGGTGTGCCAATTAGATTGTAACTTGATATTCAAGTTTCGCATATTATTGACATACTGCCGTTAAAATGGTTAAATTATTAAATGGTAAGGATGTTAAAATAAATTGATATAGAAGGTGATAAGTGAGTTTAGAAATTATACAGGGAACGTCAAAAATCCATTAGCTATTAAAGAACTAATAATTTCTCTAAAACAACTTGATATTAGTGGAACGTTATATCTTGGATATCCGATTATAGCTTCAGTTGATGATTCTATAGTGATAGATGCCTTACTTGTTTCTGAAGATATTGGTTTAATAGTTTTTTCAATACTTGAAGAAACTATTAAATCTTCTATTAAAAGCAGTAATGAAGACAAGTTAAATGATATTGATGGCAAGCTATATTATGCAGTTAAGGCCAACCTTGAAAGGCATGAGAGTCTTAGAAAAGGACGCAATATAGCAGTTAAAATAAATATTGTACTATACTCTACTAATTTATTAACGAAGATAGGGGATATCAAAATAGCTACGAGTTCTACGATAGCAGAGGTATTAAAAGGATGCGAAAAAACTGACTCGTTATATTTTAAAGCTTTAAATGCTGCTATTCAAAGGGTAACAACTCTTAAGCCTAAAAAAAAGCGTGATAACGTAACAAAAAATAATTCAAAAGGTTGGAAATTAAAGGAAATTGAAAGAAAAATTGCAAATTTAGATCGTTGGCAGAAACAATCAGCAATTGAAACCCCAGAAGGTCCTCAGAGGATTAGAGGTTTAGCTGGTTCAGGCAAAACAATAGTACTTGCATTAAAAGCTGCTTCTCTTCACTTTCAAAAACCTAATTGGAATATAGCTGTAGTATTCCAAACACGTTCTCTTTATCAACAATTTAAAGACTTAATCCGACGTTTTTCATTTGACCATTATAGTGATGAGCCTGATTGGGGTAAATTAAAAATTCTTCATGCTTGGGGCAGCAATTCCCAACCGGGCCTATACTTAGAAATAGCAGATAAATTAGATTTTCCCGTTAGAGATTTTAAATTTGGGATGACGATGTATGGTAGAGAAAACGCTTTTGAAGGGGTTTGTAACGAGATATTAGATGTAATTGAAAATAAAAAGATAGAACCATTTTATGATGCTATTCTTATTGATGAAGCTCAAGATTTACCCATTCCTTTTTTTAAAATAATCTATAAAATTTTATCTCACCCAAAAAGAGTGATTTGGGCATATGATGAATTACAGAATTTAACTAATTATTCATTGCCTTCACTTACAGACCTCTTTGGTACAAATGATTTGGGAAATCCTAATGTTATATTAGAAAATCCAGATGACGGCCCTCGACAAGATATAATACTTCCTATATGTTATAGAAATACATCATGGGCTTTAACATTAGCTCATGCTTTAGGTTTTGGAATTAATAGAGCAGAAGGCTTAGTACAGATTTGTGATGATGAATTATGGAATGAAATTGGATATAATCTTATAGAAGGAGAATTTGTTGCTGATAAAAAAGTTAGTTTACAACGGAAATCTAATTCTTCTCCTGAGTATTTTAGTGAATTACTTTCATCAAAAGAGTCTGTAACTTGTTATTGTTTTAATAATTTTAATGAAGAAGTAAACTGGATTGCTGATCAAATCTATATTAATATTAAAGAAGATGAGTTGGATTATGATGACATTCTCATTATTTTACCTGACGCTTTAACCGCTAAGAAAAAAGCATACGATGTTATACAAGCATTAAGAGCGCGAAAAATTCCTTCTCATTTAGCCGGAGTAACAAGTAGCGTTGATGAGATATTCTTACCTGATTCAGTCGCTATTGCAAATATTTATCGCGCTAAAGGAAATGAAGCTCCAATGGTATATATTGCAAATAGCGACTATTGTAATAGTGGTCGTGAACTCATAAAATTAAGAAATAGTATATTTACTGCAATTACACGTTCACGTGCATGGGTGAGGATAGTTGGCAGCGGTACTGAGATGAAGAATTTAGAAAAAGAATTTAACAAATTAGTGAAAGATGAATTCGTTATTAAGTTTACAGTTCCAGATGAATCAATGAGGGAAAGTTTACGGACAATACATCGTGAACTTACTGCAGGAGAAAAAGCAAATATTAAGAAAGCTGAAGAAGGTTTTGAGAAATTTTTAGAACTAGTAGATAAAGGTGATTATGATGTAAATACACTTCCTATTGATACAAAGAATAAATTAGAGCGTATTTTAAGAGGTTAGAAATTTTGACTCCAAAAAGTCTAAGAGACAACTTGCAAAACACCTTAGATGTATTTGCAAAAAAAGGTATTTCTATTGATACCTTAGCATTTCTTATAGTAATGATAATAACTATACTAATATTTCATGGCGGCAATCTTATACTACGGCATCAAAACCTAATAGATTTGGAACGTTAGAACAATATATTAGTATAATACAAGACAGATCTTACTCATGCTTATTATTTGATGGAAGTTTTTTACGTATATCATATTCATTTAAAAGTACAAAATTGGTTTCTCATAGTTTATGGTATTATCCTTGTCCTTTTAATATTCCTTATGATGATTTGCTAACAGACCCTGTACTTGATTTGATTGAAATGTATGTTGAACAAGGTTTTAAATATTGTCATTTTAAAGGACCTATAAGGTTTGATTATGATAGTGAAAGAATAAGCACAGAATTTCATCCCTCTACTCATGTGCATTTTATTGACAATAATTGTAGAATTCCAGTGAAAAAGCCTCTGTCACCTGGAACATTTATAAAATTTATATTCAGGAATTTTTATTTAGAATATTGGAAACAATATTCGTTTCTTAAGGAATTACATGAATGTTTTTTTGATATCACAATACTTCCACAAGAGGAAAAGTGCGTTCATTTTTCTTGGTTAGAGAATAACTTAGGGAGTCAACTTTTGAATATGGACTAAACTGCTCCCATTAAAAAGTAGTCAGTAAAAATGTAACCTTTATAAAATATGGTTTTGTTGACTTGGAATACTTAACAATACATTTAAACTTCAGCAAATATTATTTCCTTGCATAATTATCTCATTTATTGTTATATATAATTGTGTACATAATAAGTAGGTCAAGTGGAGCAAATGGGCAAATGGGCAAGTGGGCAAGAATTCCTGCCCTGTTGGTGATTAGCTGACAATTTTGATCCTACAATTAGGTTCGTAAGGGAGTTCATGTAAGGGTATTTTATTGACAGGCCTGGGCTTTATAGCTTATGTAGTCAGCATATCCTTCTGGGCACCCACATTTATAGTACTGGGATCTAATTTAGTCCTCTACACCGCAAGGGCGGGTTTTTATATATATTTTTTAAATATTTATGCAGCAAAATTTAACCGATTAAAAAAATTAGGCTTGGGGAGGTAATGTGTGATGGTTTTTATATCGGATAGGCAGTTCAAGCAGCGGGGAGCATCCTTTATTTATCGTACCAGATGGATTTTATAGAGTATTATAATTACCTATGCTGAAAATTGATATTTTTGATAAGAAAAAGCAGGTAATATATCGTGGACGTTTTTTAAGGGGTATTTAATTATACAATCGCTGTGAATTATCAGCGTTTAGTATAGATAATTATTCGGATTATTTATTTATCTGGATGGACATGAACTCTGCTTGATAATCTTGCCGAAAGGTTGTCAGTGCAATTGAGAGATTTATTTAGTGCCAATAAGCCTAATAAAGCCAATCCGCTCGCATGGCGGATGCAGCCTAATGACTTAAGAGATATTGTTGGACAGGGACATCTTTTAGATGAAGGCAGGACTCTGCGTAATCTGATTGAGAGTGACAGCATTGTATCAATAATTTTCTTTGGCCCTCCAGGAACTGGAAAAACTGCACTTGCTCAAATCATCGCAAAAAAAACTACCGCAAAATTCCTTCAATTAAACGCAGTCACCTCTGGCATCAAAGATATTAGAGATGCTGTCTCATTAGCAAGGTCTCAGCGTACGATTTTATTTATAGATGAGATTCACCGTTTTAACAAGATTCAACAAGATGCCCTTCTTCCGCATATTGAAAATGGAGAGATTATCCTTATCGGCGCATCTACTGAAAATCCATTTTTTGCGCTCATTCCTGCACTTTCCTCAAGGACTATCATCTTTAAATTCAATCATCTTACTGATATTGATATAATCTCTGTCTTAAATCGCGCAGTTTCTGCCCCTATAGGTCTTGGCGGCGAGGTCTCAATCACCAATGATGCACTTGATTTTATTGCTCAAAAGGCTGGCGGGGACGCAAGAAAGGCGTTAAATATCCTTGAATTAACATATTTAAATATCAAAGATACTAATAAACATGAGATTGATACTGAGATTATTAAAAACACAATAATTGACAAAACAATCTATTACGATAAAAATGAGCATTATGACATAATCTCTGCCTTCATCAAAAGCATGAGGGGATCAGACCCTGATGCTTCAGTATATTGGCTTGCGCGAATGATTTCTGCTGGAGAAGATCCGTTATTTATAGCCAGAAGGATAGTTATCTGCGCTTCCGAAGATGTTGGCAATGCAGACCCAAGCGCCTTAAATGTTGCGGTTTCTGCGTATATTTCTGTTGAAAAAATAGGTATGCCAGAGGGCAGGATTCCACTTTCTCAGGCAGCCATATATGTGGCTTCCGCGCCTAAAAGCAATTCAAGCTATTTGGCGATTGACAGTGCAATAGACGCTGTAAATAATCAGCCTTTACAATTAGTTCCAGAGCATCTAAGAGGCTCTAATTACAGCGGGGCGAAGATATTGGGAGTGAGCGGTTATCTCTATCCCCATGATTATCCTAATCATTATGTAGATCAAGCATATTTAAATAACAAGATACAGTTCTATTACCCTACAAAAGAAGGTTTTGAACAGGTGATAAGTCAACGTTTAGAATATAGGAGGCAAAAGACTGATGGATGATATTATGTATATATTAATAGGAGTTTTTATTGGGGGATTATCTGGTGGTTTGATTAGTTTATATTTTAAAAAATCTCTTCAAAGTAAATATGAAACCCTTATAGAAAGACAGAGAATAGCGATTGAAGATGTTCAGAAAAATGCTGAAAGAGTTAAAAAAGACGCTGAACTTGAGACTAAGGATATTCGTATTCAAGCAAAGGCTGAGGTTGAAAAAGAGATAAATGAAAGAAAACTGGAGATTACAAAGATTGAAAAAAGACTAAGACATAAAGAAGAGTCTTTAGATAGAAAAATGGATCAACAGGAACGTAGAGATACTGAACTTTCACGAAAAGAAAAAGAGAGCAGTAAAAAAGAACAGCAGCAGCTTGAACGTGAAAAGCAATATGACAATATGATAAAAGAAGAAAGAGAAATACTTGAAAAAATAGCAGCTATGTCCTCTGAAGATGCAAAAAACCTGCTGTTAAACAAGGTATCTGAAGAGGCAAAATTTGAAACTGCCAAACTTGCTATGCAGATAGAGCGTGATATGCTTGAAACTGTAGATAAAAAGGCTTGTGACATAATTGGTCAAGCCATTCAAAAATATGCAAGCGACTATGTTGCTGATGCCACTGTTACTGCAGTAAGTCTGCCTAATGATGAGATGAAGGGACGAATAATTGGAAGAGAAGGCAGAAACATTAGGGCTCTTGAGGCAGCTACTGGGATAGATTTTATAATTGATGATACCCCTGAGGCTGTAATTCTTTCAGGATTTGACCCTGTGAGACGTGAGGTAGCAAGGCTGACTCTTGAGAGGTTGATAGCAGACGGCAGGATTCATCCTGCGCGCATTGAAGAGATTGCTGAAAAGATGAAGAAAGAGGTTAATAATATCATCAAAGAAGAGGGTGAAAAGGCGGTATTTGATCTTGGTCTTTCAGGGATTCATCCAGATCTTATACGTATGCTTGGCAGATTAAAATATAGAACCTCATTTGGTCAAAATGTCTTACAGCATTCCCGCGAAGTGGCTTATTTAGCAGGTATGATGGCAGGCGAACTTGGGGTCAATGTGAAGCTGGCAAGGCGCGCTGGATTGCTTCATGATTTAGGTAAGGCTGTAGACCACGAATTTGAAGGCGGTCATCATGAGATTGGAGCAGTATTTGCCAGAAAATACGGCGAAGATGACAGGGTTGTAAACGCCATGCTGGTTCATCATGGTGACGGAGAGCCTAATTGTGTGGAATCTGCACTTGTAACTGCATCAGATGCCCTTTCAGCAGCAAGGCCAGGTGTGAGACGAGAGAGTATTGAAAATTATATAAAAAGGCTTGAAAAATTGGAAGAAATAGCAATGGCTCATCAAGGTGTTGAGAAATGCTATGCCATTCAGGCTGGCAGAGAATTAAGGATTATTGTTAAGCCTGAGGAATTAACTGAGGAGATGTCTTTTATAATGTCTAAAGATATTGCGAAAAAGATTGAAGCTGAGATGAATTATCCCGGGCAGATAAAGGTCACTGTAATTAGAGAGTCGAGGTTTGTTGAATATGCAAAATAATAAAGGCATCTCCATGAGGGCTCTCCCCTTGTTATCTACGGGCTCCCGCAAAGGGACTCGTCCCTTTGAACCCATAGAAGGTATTTAAGATGAAGATTCTTTTCATAGGCGATATAATAGCAAGGATTGGCAGGAGGGCTGTTAAGACTCTATTGCCATCATTGATTAGTAAATATAATATTGATTTTGTATCCGCTAACGGCGAAAATTCTGCCGGCGGATTTGGGATAACTGAAAAGACTGCTATAGAGTTATTTGATATGGGGATTCATGTTATAACTACAGGAAATCATGTTTGGGATAAAAAGGATATAGTGTCTTTTATTGGACAGCAAGACAGACTGCTTAGGGCATTGAATTATCCGCCGGGTGTGCCGGGATTTGGAAGTACGGTTTATTCGCTCAAAAATGGGATAAAGGTTGGAGTAATAAATCTTGCTGGACGAGTATTTATGACGCCAGTTGATTGTCCTTTTAGAGCCGTGCTGCCTGAGATAGAGAAGATAAAAAAAGAGACAAATATAATACTTGTAGATTTTCATGCAGAGGCAACGTCAGAAAAAAGGGCAATGGGGTATCATTTAAACGGTCATGTCAGCGCAGTAGTCGGCACTCATACTCATGTACAGACAGCGGATGAATGTGTTTTATCTGGAAGAACTGCCTATATAACAGATGTAGGAATGACTGGACCAAGGGATTCGGTTATTGGGGTTAATATAACTCAAATAATCAATAAATTTCTGACTCAAATTCCAACAAAATATGAGATAGCCAGAGGCGCGGTTACGTTTTGTGGTGTTGTTATAGATATTGATGAGGTTGATGGATTTGCAAGAGGAATAATAAGGATAGCTGAAACAATCAATCCAGAGGCTTTATGCAATTAATGAGTCTTCCTAAAGAATGAGGGCAGTGGTCTCCCCGTTATAAAAACCCCTTAAAGGGTTTAATATATTTCATCCAAAAAATCCAGTCTTTTTCTTTTTACTAGCGTCAAAATTTGTATCATTAGGCGTACATTTTGAAAAAGATGGGAATGTTATAACAGGGAAGCTCTGGTCATCGCAGTGAAGCGCGCCGTTTTCAGTAGCAGAACATTCTATAAATGCAATATTTGTTAGATTTGGATTTGATTTTATACAGCTGATGCCGCCGCCTTTTGATGCAGAGCAGCTAATAAATTTGCATCCCTTTAATTCAGGATTACTGGACATGCAATAAAGTCCTCCTCCTGTCATAAACTTAGCAGAACAAGCTGTAAATTCACAATTCTGCATAGATAATTCTGATGACTCGCAATATATGCCGCCGCCATCTTTTTGTGCGCCGCATTTTTTAAAATTTGAGGCTAAAATTTGGAATGTTGAATTTTTTATATATATCCCAGCTCCAAAAAGCGCTGCTTGTGAACTATCAAAGTTACAAAGATTTAAATTAACACTTGAATTAACACTATACATAGCTCCGCCGTCATGGGTCATGGTCTTAAAGAAGGTACATTCTTGAAATTTAATTGGACGTTTTCCTGTGTCGCCAATAAAGACTGCGCCGCCATAGGTATAGCCTTCAGTTGGAGTAAAATTCTTCCATTTGTGATAACTATCAAGCACCTTGCCTATTCTGCCCCTTGCAAATCTAAAATTACATTTTTCAAATGAACTGTCTGCTGCGCCTTCAGTATATAGTGTAATATTTCTCCAGCCTTTAGAAAAATCAGATGCTTCAAAACTGCTGTTTTTTGCAGTTAATATCCCGCTGCATATTATGCCTGATGTATCGCTAAAATATAACTTGACCTCTTCTAAAATCAACTGGCCGCCTTCTTCAACGATTATATTAGTTACAACCTTAAAACTTTCACCCTTTAATCTTTGAATCTTGCCTTTTCTTATAATTAATCCCTTTAATTCCTTTGTAACATTATCCAAGTTCTGAGGAAGAATTGTAGATAAATTTACAGACCTTTGGGTTGGAGATATGCGCTGTGAAGATGTACGATTTAATCCATCCCTTTTAATTTGCGGTATATTTGGGGCTGCTGTTTCTTTTTTAAAGTTGTCTATATCTACTGTTGCGCCAGATGCAGATGATTGCGGCGCAAGGGTTTTTTTGAAGGCTGATAGATCAATTGTCGTTCTGCCAAATTGATCAACGGATTTCTTCATAGCTATCTTTGGAAGTTCAGGCATATTTTCAACAGGTCTGCCTTCAAGGACATTTATTAAATCTCCAAAGGTTTTATATCTGTCTTCCGGATTAAATTTAAGACAAGTTGAAAGAAAATTTTTAAAATCTGCTGGAACATCATTTCTATCAAATGTTAATCCCTGATCCCTAATCATGTCCATCCTATCAGTAACCCCATGTTCTTCATATGGCAGATGGCCTGTAAGAATATAAAATGTTATCAGAGCAAAGGAATATATAATTGATTGAACATTTGGACGCTGACCCTTTCTAATGACCTCTGGGGCTGAATATGAAAGTGTTACCTGAGAACCTGTAGCTGAGGCAGTCCCTATACTTTTTAGTCCGCCAATATCTCCAACTACTAATTTATAATCACCTTCAATTTCTTTTATAAGCAGATTTTCTGGTTTGAGGTCTTCGAATAAAAATTTACTGTTTTTATGCAGATTATCAAGCATAATAGCAAGTTTTTTTGATAGAATTTTTACTGTATCAATTTCTATAAATTTGTTATGTTTCTCGAAATAATTTATTACAAAATCTAATAGATTATCTGGATATATTTCCATGACAACAATGGCATATGCCTTGGCAGCTTTGGAATCTGCTTGTTCAGTAACCTTATAAAAATCATAAACAGTAACGATCTCAGGGCATTCAATTCTTGAATAACTATCTATAATGTGTCTAAAATCTCTTTCTATTTTTTCAGAGGGATCGGTTACTGAGCCTTTTTCAACAACTCGTCCTGCACTTAAGAGTATTACCTTGACTGCGCGTTCTTTGAGTGCGTCTTTAATCTTAAATACAGCTCCAAATGAACCTTCTCCGAGTTTTTCTTCAATTGTGTAACTTGGAAGCACTTGTTTAACAACTCTTTCAACTAATTCTTTTTCCATTTATATCCTCACTCCAACCCAATTATAATAAAGCTGAAATTATCATTCATTCTTTCCTTTATAATTTCTATAAATTCAGGGATGACTTCTAATGGCTCAGGTGATAGTATCGCAAATATCTCATTATCCCTTAATACATCACATACTCCGTCAGAACATATCAAATAGCAGTCTGTCTCATTCAGTGTAAAGGAATTTATAAATACGGAGCTTCTTTTTTCATCCCACACCTTTTTAAATATATCTCCAATACCGAATTCTATCACATTTTTATGAATATGGTCAAATGCCTCTTCTGTAGTAATATACCCATCGTCAACGCTGTGCTGCACAAGGGAATGATCGTGAGAGACATACTCAATCTGACCTGGGGTGATCTTATAGACACGAGAGTCTCCACAGTTAAATATCTTTATATCTTTATCCTTTAGTAAAACGCCGGCAATGGTTGAGCCGCTTTTTTGAACATTTTCATTTTCAACAAGCGTTTGAATCTCGCTTAGATGTTTTATAATCTCTTGATCTCTAAATTCTATATCTTTCTTAAGATGATCACAGATAAATTTACTAGCCCATTCCCCTTTATTCATCCCTCCCATACCGTCGCAAACTGCGTAAAGCCCATGTCCAGAATTATTTTGTATGGTGATAACAGAATCAAAGCCCTCTTCTTGAAATATCTCTCCATTTATGAAGAGACAATCTTCTTGATTAGACCTAAGGCCTACGTGCATATAGTATGAAATCTTGTAATTTTTCATTTCACATATAATAACATATTGTAAATTAAACTTAATATCAATTTTGTTATAATAAATTAAAATAAAGGATAAATGAAAAAATGATGCGGGCTGCCAATTATAACTTGAACCAGCTTGAAGGGTAATTCGTAGGGCACGCTGCAGCGTGCCCCTACTTAGGGCAGCCAAAAGGGTTACCCCTATAAATTATATATTATGATAATCAACAGGATTGATAATGTCAGAAACTAAACCACAATGCAGATGGAAGATAAAGGATCAAATCAAGGATCGTTATGAGATATTTGATATAAAGTTTGGCGGGATGGGGGTAGTGTATCTGTGTTTTGATCATGTATTTAAAAAACCTGTTGTTTTAAAATCCCTGCAGGATAAATATCTAACAAATAAATCGCTCTCAGATAGATTTATGTGGGAGGCAGAGATTTGGGTAAGGCTTGAAAAGCATCAAAACATTGTGCGAGCTGAATATATCAATAAAATAGATGATCTTCCGTATATATTTATGGAATATATTGTTGGCGATGAGCAGTATGGGTCTGATCTAAAAGGCTGGATAGTAAATGGGGGGCTTGATTTAGCCAGAAGCATCAATTTTGGGATACAATTTTGTTCAGGCATGATATACGCAGCCTCTAAATTTAAGGAAATGAATCGGCCTTTTGTTTATAGGGATATAAAACCATCAAACCTGATGGTAACAAGGGAGGCAGTCCTTAAGATAACTGATTTTGGTCTTGTCAAGCTCTCTGGGGTGATTGATATGTCAAGTAGGGGCACGCTGCAGCGTGCCCCTACAGAGGCGTTATCCCACGACTTTGAGAAGACAAAGATAGGGAGTATCATGGGGACACCTCCTTATATGGCTCCAGAACAATGGAGCGGAGGGGATGTAGACCATAGGGCAGATATTTATTCATTTGGCTGTGTGCTTTATGAGATGATAAAGGGCAGGCCTCCATTTTTATGCCAGAGTCTTTCGGATTATAAATTTAATCACCGTGAGGCAGACGTTCCTCCATTGCCCAATGTTCCTAATATAATAAATCTCCTGATTTCCCGCTGTTTGGAAAAGAGAAAGGAAGCGCGGTATCAATCCTTTAATAAGATAAAAGAAGATTTGATAACAATTTATCAAAAAATATCTGCTGGTAGTTATGTTGAAAACGATATTAATCAGTCCCACGACCTTGAGATATGGGAGCTTGAAAACAAAGGCATATCACTCTTTAACCTAGGTTATAAAAAAGAGGCAATAAATTGTTATAACGAGGTAATAATCAAAAAACCAGATTATGCCCAAGCCTATCATGATAGAGGTATAGCCTTAAAATCTCTTGGTCAAGTGAGTGAGGCAATTAATGATTATGACAAAGCAATACAATTGAAATCTGATAATAGCTCTGCATATTATAACAGAGGCATCGCCCTCCATTCAATGGGTAAGATTAAAGATGCGATTAAAGACTTTGATTCAGCCTTACACTATAAACCTAATTATATAAAGGCACTTTATAACCGCGCAATCGCATGTAGAGCAGACGGGCAATATGAAAAGGCAGTCAATGATCTTACAATGGTTATAGATAAAAATAAAAAGAATGCAAAGGCATATTATAATAGAGGTATATGTAATTTTGCACTTCGTAGATTTGAGGATGCTGTAGAGGATTATCAGGCAGCATTGACGATTAATCCCGGATATTGCGAGGCGCAGTATAATCTATGTCTGACATATTTAGAGATGCCTAAACATATACTGGCATTATCAGGTTTTCAGCAATATATTGAAATGGCGCATAGTGTGCCTTCTCAAAAACAATGGGTTGAAAAGGCGAGAGCGCATATTGAGGTATTGGTCAATAAAGATTCAAAGGAAGATGAAGACTAAAAGATATTTCACCAAAGAGACGCAGAGAAAAATAGATATAATCTAAATAAAATTCAGTCACTTGGTGTAGTCCCACGACTATTGGGTGTCGTCCCACGACTTAGAGCGGGAGCAGGTCTGTGACCTGATTCTGATGTTTCATGTTTTTATAGCACAATTTGTTCAAATATTTAGGAGCAGGTGCCCTCTGGGACACCTGCTCCCGCGCGTAATTTATGAGTCAATTTTTTTTTTATTTCATCAAACGTAGGGGCTTCCAAATAAAGTTCCGATAAATTACTACCAAAGTCCGATAGAAAATGAGCGTCAGAAAATGATACTATTGGTCTTTGATATTTTTTAGATAGGATAATTTTCTCTTCTTCGCTAGTATTTCTTGAAACCTCAAGTGCCTCAACCTTTAAACCCTCTGGGATAAACCCTATCTGAGAGATTATGCTGAATTGTTCCTTATCTATGTGGGCAGGGATAGCGATACCGTTAAATTTGTGGATTAATCCTAATACAGGTTCAAGTTCTATCATTATTGAACTTATTAAAAGCCTTGGAACAAATTCTATCACCTCATCATCACAATTTACTACTATCTGGTATCCAAAGTGTTCAACATTGTTTTTTATATCTGGTAAATTGGAATAAATAATCTCATTAAAGTCGTTGTTAAAATTATTTGAATCAAAGAGTGCAAGGATATGAATCTCTTCACATGTAGTTATTTCCATTCCAGTTAAAACTGTAAGTCTGGTTCCTGATGCAGCAGCAATTGCTGCTGGGACATTTCTCATGGAATTATGATCTGTGATGGCGATTATATCAATTCCCTGCTCTATTGCCTTATTAACGATTGCCCGCGGGGTCATGTCAAGCTCTGAACATGGCGAGAGGCATGAATGGATATGCAGATCTGCAAGAAATCTCTTTTTAGCCATTTATGATCTTGTAGAGTCGTCCTGCAGCTTCAAAACACGAAAGCGGCGTTATTGCTATTAATATTCCTTCTTTCTCAGCGCGTTTTAGAGTCTCTTCGTCCGGGCATCTGGAATTAACTATTATTATACCGCTTAAACCCTTTACTGAAGCCACTGCAACAATATTTAAATGTGTTTGAAGGGTTATCCAAAGCTCTCCGTCATTCCCTTTAGCCATTACGTCGCTCAATAGGTCACTGACGTATGCGCCGCTGAATGAGTTTTCAATGTTTTGGTTACACGACTTTACTTCTAACGAAAGCGGTTTTATAATATCTTCTATCTTCATCTCGATGACCCCTATATAAATCTAAAATTTTTTATCGTTGTGACCTCGCAAAAATTTAATGACGTTTACTATAATAGCATAGACTACGCCAAGTAAAAATAATGGGATACTTAATAAGTTTTCCCAAAAAGTCAACTTCTGCTGGGAGTCTCTTTTCATCATTTCACCTGCATGATCTCTTTTAGAACATCATCAATTCCTTCAAGATAATTTAGCGAAACCTTTGTAATGAAGATGCGTTTTGCATTGAGGTCATGAGCTAACATCTTTACGGCATCTGTATTCCATTTTTCTCTGTTGAGTTCAAGAAACATCTGCATAGGACAGAGAAACCCATCAAGAGCTTTTTCTATCTGTTCCGTATTTTGAACGGCTTCTTTAATTTTATCCAGACTATCTTTTGTCGCCATTATTACCGTTTTTTAATATTGGTGTCGTCCCACGACCTAGTAGAGATTTATAATAATTTCAACCGTAGTACCCTCGCCGACAATAGAATTTATTTTAAAGATGTCTGCGTTTTTTTTCATATTTGGAAGTCCCATTCCTGCGCCCCAGCCCATTTCTCTTACCCAGTCTGGCGCAGTTGAGTATCCTTCAGTCATTGCAAGCTCTATGTTTTTAATGCCAGGGCCTATATCTTGAAGGGTTATCAATAGTTTCCCATTTTGTATTTCATAGGTGATTGTTCCAGCAACCGCATAAATAATGATATTCATCTCCCCTTCAAATGTAGCAATTACAGCCCGTCTTATCTTTGCTATATCAAGTCCGCAGTTAGTTAAAATTGTTTTAAGCTCAGTGGATGCCTTGCCAGCGTTTGAAAAATCTCCGCCAACTATATGAAAACTTCCTTCTATAAGTGTGTCCAATGGTCTCAGTCCTCTTCAGTGAAATTAACATCTGAACAACATTGCAGACCTTGTGTAAAGAGCTTGCCTGATGCAGTAAATGTAGAAAAAGGAGTTACAAATAGAGATATTCCCTTCGTGCGCGCGAGTTCTATTGTCTCATCATCTGGGATATTATTTCTGGTAAATATTATTATACTTAAGTCCGCAACTGTTGCAGTACGAATGGTTTGAGTTTTCGCAAGCCCAGTGAGCAATAATGATTGACATGTTGAATAAAATAATACATCACTCATTAGATCTGTTGCACAGACCCAGTGATAGTCTTTATTAGGCTCAGTTGTGAAATCAACTATTGTCTTAGCCTCAAGTGCGCTTATGATTTCTTTTAGTAACATTTTTTTAAATTGCTTTTAAATCTAAAGTCATAAATTTTAAATAATTCTATTAATTGGCAGCCTGACAAAAAAACTTGCGCCGTTTCCAGGATCGCTTTTGACAGTAATCTTTCCGCCATGTTTTTGAACTATTCCCATACTGACCGAAAGCCCAAGTCCAGTTCCTTTTCCTTCTGGTTTAGTTGTAAAAAATGGCTCAAAAAGCCTTCCAATATGTTCTGGAGCAATGCCAGGGCCTGTGTCAGAAATCACTATTTCAGCATAAATCTTTCCGTCTACATCTGTTACAATGGATGTCTTGAAGGTTATTGTTCCTTTATTGTCCATTGCATCTGCAGCATTTATTAAGAGATTTATAAATACCTGTTCAATCTGTAATGTATCGCCTTCTTGTGGGATTAAATCTGGAGAAAGATTGGTCTCAATCTTAACATTTTGAAATTTGGATTGATTTTTAATTATATAGATTATCTTATTTATCGCTTCATTTATATCTACCTCTTTCTTTTCTGAAGGGATTGATCTTGAAAATTTTAATAAAGAAGAGACTATCCTTGCGCATTTTTCAGCCTGATCTATTATGATTTTTACATCATCAATATCTTGCTTGTTGTCAGACGGGACTCGTTTTAATAATAGATTAGAAAATACCACTATACCTGTTAATGGGCTGTTTAGCTCGTGAGCAACACTCGCTGCCATTCTGCCCAAAGATGCGAGTTTTTCAGTGTGCATATGCTGTACTTGCGCCCTTTTGAATTCCTCTGCTTTTTTTGCAAGTTCATCCTCCAAAGTCTTGACAAGGGCAAATGTAAATGGTGCAAAGAAAGTTGTTATATTCTCCATGTCATCTTCAAGGGATTTTGCTGAGCCTTCAAGCCGTTCCCTTGAAGTCTTTAATTCACAGCGCATAGTGTTAAAACTTTGCGCCAGTTTCCCGATCTCATCATTAGTATTAATATCAATAGTGTAGTCTAAGTTTCCCTTTGCTATCATCTCCATACCGTTTGATAATTTTGATAATGGATGCAGCACTATCTTCCATAGAATTACAAATATTGCTATTGCAGTTATTATAAAAAAGATTGCATTAAAGGTTAGTGCAGCAAAATATATCTTTATAATCCGCTCAAGCAAGGACATTGATGAATGCTCAACTACTAAGAAACCAATATATTTGTGTCCAACTGCATTTGGATGACAGGCAGTCGTTGAGCAGGATTTATCATTAATAATTGGTTCTACGGCTTTAAGATTAAAACTCTTATTGAGGTCTTCTGTAAGTATCCATTTCCTTTTGTTAATGTTGGTAAGGTCTGCAATATTTTTAGTATGGCATTGCTTGCATACGTAAGAATCTGCGCTAAAGGAATTGCCTGTCTCCTCAGGTTTTGAAGAAGATTTGATAATGCCCTTATGATTAATTATCCATAGTCCGCTTATCCCATAACCTTTGCCAATTGTCTCAAGGGTTTTTTGTAATTCATCTCTTTGATTATTTGAGCCTGCATGGTTTAAGGAATTTTTAATTATCTCTGAATATACAAAGGTTTCATTTACTACGGCGTTAATCATGTCACCCTTGCTTTTATAGTATATGCTGTACCAAGACAATATTCCTCCGATAATTAAAATGATAAAAAGAACTGACATAACCCTTAGAATAATAGAGTTTTTGAACCTTTGTATCAAGATAGGTATTTTTTGGAAAATTATCTGTGTTTTATTTAATTCATTCATATTGTTTTATGTATAGGGGCGCTTTGCTCCTATTTAAGTTTATATAAGTAATAAATATAAGTCAAGTATATAACTATTAATATATAATAACTTATCTGCATTTGTAGGGGTAACCCTTGTGGTTACCCTACGAATTGCCCCTACGATTAATGTTAAATAGCGCTGATGTTTTATTATGAAAAATCTTTTAGTTTCTTTTCCCTAATTAATCTCGTATTTTTTACTCAAATTTTCGCCAATGATATTAAAGCAAAGTGCAGTTATTGAGATAGCAGCACCGGGAAATATGACCATCCAAGGGGAAGTCAATATATATGCCCTGTTTGCACTTACCATATATCCCCATGTCGGAGTTGGCGGCTGTACTCCAAGCCCAAGAAAACTTAGGGCTGCCTCAGTTAAAATTAAACCTCCAAGTTTTATACCCATCATGACAAGGCTTAGTGTAACACATTGTGGGGCAATGTGACGTATCAGGATTCTCAAATTCCCGCATCCAATTGCCCTTGCCGCATCAATAAATGCCATGCCTCTTATGGTCATTACATGTCCCCTTATTAATCGCGCAAATGATGTCCAATTCACAGCAGCAAGCGCTATCATTACTGTATAAACCCCTGATGGAAGTACTATAGATATTGCAATAGCCAGTAATAATGATGGAAATGACAGCACAAAATCAACTAAACTCATTAATACATTGTCAATCCTTCCGCCAAAATACCCTGATATTATCCCTACAGAAAGCCCAATAATAGCCGAGATTACTGCGCTTACTATTGTTATGCCGATAGAGAACTTTGCCCCATAGATTACCCTTGAAAATATATCCCTTCCCTTATTATCCGTGCCAAAAAAATGATTAATGTCTGGTGACATATTTAAAGAATCAAGTTTGATCTCATATGGGTCTTGCAGATGGAGAATCGGAGAAAATATAGATAGTATAAAAAATGTACAAATTATAAATAGAGAAATACGACCGCTTTTATACATCTTGTCTTACCCTTGGATCAAGCAGGTTATAGACTATATCAGTAATTAGATTAACAGTAGAATTTACTACTGCACCTAACATTACACATCCCATGATTACAGGATAATCCCTCATAATAATCGCCTCCATAGTAAATCTGCCAATACCGTCCCATCCAAATATCGTCTCAGTTATAACAGAACCATTAAGATAACTTCCAAAATCAAGCCCTATTACTGTAACAATCGGTATCATTGCATTTCTCAGAACATGTGTGACAGCAATCCTTGATTCCTTAAGCCCTTTTGCCTTTGCCGTGATGATAAAAGGTTTCTTTAAGATATCGCTGACAATTGTGCGTGTGATGCGGGCAAGGGATGACATAGCTGGAATGGCGAGGGTTATTGCAGGAAGTATAATATATCTAATCCCTCCAGTCCCTGAAGGAGGGAGTATTTTGAGCGTTAATCCAAAGATCATCATTAATATTATCCCGCTCCAAAATACTGGAATACTTAGACTGCCAAGCGTAATCCAATCTATTAGTCTTGATAAAAGATTTTCTTTTTTTTGCGCAATAGAGATTGAAAAAAAACCAAGAAGGATTCCAGGTATAGCCGCAATCATCATGGCCGTAATTGTAAGCATAACTGTATTTGGAAATTTTGCCAAGATATCCTTTAACACAACTCTTCCAGTGTAATAAGACCTGCCAAGGTCACCGTGTGATAATAGTTTAATATACCCAAGATATTGAATCAAGACAGATTTATCATCGCCTAATTCAGAGCGAATCTGCTTAATTTGTTCAGCGCTTGCCCTGACTCCTACAAGGTTTAAGGCAGGTTCGCCCGGCAGTGATTTAAGTAATAAAAATGCGGCAAGTGTAATGCCAATAATCAATGGAATCATCAATAATATCCTTTTAATGATATAACCTTTAATGTCTTTGCTCCTTTAAAACAGAATAGACTTTTGCTCCTTTATCAATAGTATATATGGATGCTTCCTGCATGTCTTTTATCCAAGGCTGCTCTATAATATAATCATTTTTGTGCCAGAAAAACACCCATGGACTCTCTTTAGCAATAATGGTTTCAGCCTGCTGATAATATATATCTTTTGTAGATTCATCTATAGAATCCTGACCATTTTCTATCAATTTATCAACTATAATATTAGAATATCTTGTCCTGTTTCCACCAGAACCAAAGTTTGAGGAATGAAATAACGGAAAGAGAAAATTTTCAGCATCTGGGTAATCCGCCCACCAGCTTAGCCAAAACATTTCTGCTTCGCCTTTATTTACGGCATCCTCAAAGGCAGTCCATTCAAGCTGTCTTAGAGTGACATTAATGCCTGCGGTCTTTAAATATGATTGAATTATCTCAGCAATATCAACTATCTCTTGATCTGAGGAGAGATACATTGTAACATTTATACCATTAGGAGATATTGAAGAGATTATTTTTTTCGCAGTTATTGGGTCGAATTTTATCTCTATTGGGGCATGCCATTTGCTTAATTGTTCAGGTACTGGCCCAGTTGCAATCCTGCCTCTTCCATTATAAAAAGTTTCTAATATCTTTTTTCTATCAATTGCCATAGCGACAGCGCCTCTGATCTCTGGATTATCAAAGGGGAAGCGCGAGCAATTAAGCCCAAGATAATAGGTATCTATTCCCTTTAATTTATGAATAAATGGTTTTCTCTCTGGATTTTTATTAAACATGGCATATGATTGGCCGCTTAGAGTGATAATGTCAATCTTGCCAAGTTCAAATTCAGTTATAGCAGTCAGGTCTTCTGGGATGACCTTATAATAAATCCCTTTAGCCTTTGGAGGGGACATAAAATAATGGGGATTAGCCTCTAAGACTAATCTGGAAAATGGCAGCCATTCCTTTAAAACAAAAGGCCCTGTGCCGATTGGGTTTAAAGAAAAATCCCTGCCAAGCCTAACAATCTCCTCCTTTGGAACAACATATGCTGTGGTCATGGTCAACATGCTTAAAAATGGCGAGAATGGTTTTTTAAGGGTGATTTCAAGACAGTAATCATTAATAACATTTATCTCTTTAACCTTTTCAAATACCCAAGTATTAGGGGATCTTGTTTCTTTTGCAAGAACTCGTTCAAATGAATATTTAAAGTCTTGTGCTGTAACCTCTCTGCCTGTTGAGAACTTAACCCCTTTGTTGAGATAAAATATGTAATGGAGTCCATCCTCTGAGATTTCCCAACTTGATGCAATATCTGGACAGATCTGCAGATTATCATTTAAACGAACCAATCCATTAAAAATCTTAGCCGTAATACTAGCGCTTGCAACATTTGTAATAAGGGCAGGATCAAGGCTGTTTGGGTTTGTATTTAGACGCATATAGACATAACCTTCAATCCTATCACTATCTTTGGTGCAGGACGGGGTAAGGAATATGGTTAATATGATGATTATATAAATGAATTTTTGCGTTATTTGATACATAGATAAATCATAACTAAAGTAGGTTGATTTTTTCCATAATAGACACCTTTATATAAAGGTGTCTATTATGGAAAATCTTTGGTTATAGTTATAGCGGGTCTTGCTGCCTTGATGATCTAGTGCATAAAGGCAGGCAGACGCCGCTCTTCAAGTTCATACGACATGGTGCTGGAGGAACTTCTGTAACGTAAAGAGCCGTGCCTCATCTCGTTTCTGTACTCGTATATAGTGACGTTTAGTGAATTGATGAACATATGCATGTTATACGTCAATAGGTTATGACCGAGTTTATTAATCAGCTTGTGGACACCCTCAAAGTGTGAAAGTAACTTCATCTTACAAGGATTGATTACGTTTTCCCGTATAATTAGGTCAGTAACGGTTATTCCGAGATAATCGTTTATATAATCAATGTCTTTTTTTAACCTATAAAATGGGATAAACTTCAGAAATTGCAAATATTTAGGTTTCGGTAGACCTATAGCCTCAATATCGTGTTCGATCTTTTCTGTTGCCATTATGCAGAGCATTTTAATTTACCTCTTAATACTACGTTAATAGTTAAAATCTCCCTGAGCCTCTATGCTGCTTTTAAGTCTTTACCGTTAAAGTTTTTTATTACAAAATCTATAATAGTTGAAAGGTTAATACCTTTTTCTTGATTAAAATTATTAACTGCATCAAGACAACTCTTTGCCTCATTAATAAGAAAATTGAGATGTTTTTTTTCAACCTTATCAAGAAGGTTATTCTCAACAAGGACTTTAAAGATGTCATCAATGGCAATCACTAAACCCAAACGTCTATTAACGTCTCCTTCATCTAACATGATTCCTTTTTTTAGAGAATCCTGTATTCTTATCTTGCATCTTGTAGAGAGACAGCCTGTTGCCTCAAAACACTTAAAGTTGCCGTCTTTATGGCTTGTGATAATGTTATATCCCTTTTTAAAGGCTATCATTAGCGGACATATTAGTGCCATTTTATTTTATCCTTTCACATAAATTCAGCCCTCATCTTTTTATCATGTTTACATCATAAAAAGATGGGGCTATATATTAAGACTCTTTATTTATGGCAATTCATCTGTTTTCATACAACGCCTGTTCAATAAGCACTGTAGCTATAACTACTAATATTACTGTAGGGATTATAAGTTCTAACATTTTAGTGCCTCCAATTTTACTTATTTCAGCTATATTTCAATTTAGCTGTAGTTCAAAATATAATCATAATGCTCTATGAGTGAGAGAGCAGTTATTTTTGTACATGCAAAGCTTCTTCAATAAGCATCGTAGCTATAACTACTAATATTACTGTAGGGATTATAAGTTCTAACATTTTAGTGCCTCCAATTTTACTCATTTCAGCTATATTCAATATAGCTGTAGTTCAAAATATAATCCGTGTGGCAGCATTTATTGTTCAATTTGTACATTCCTTGTCCATATCTGCAATTTTCTTCTCAATATTTGTCATACCTTCTTTTAAAATTTCCAACTTCTCCTTTAGCCACTCCTTTTTTTGTTCTAAAGTTGGATCCTCTTTAGATCCATGTTCATGACAATGACCGCTTTCTATTTTATTACCTTTCTTTTCATCTTCATCGTTTGAATCTCCACATCTGCATTGTCTTAATCTGTTACACATTCTATTCTACCTCCATTATAATATTTGTAAATCAGCATTCAAATAATCTTAAAAGATGTTATACTTTTATTCCCTATTGTCTTGTAATCATTGCTTCCCATCCTATATCTTTTCAGTTTAGTCTTATTAAATTTTTCATAATTTAATAAATAATTAGTCAGTATTGTCTCAGCATCCCCGCTTAACCATGATTTGACTTGTATTCCATAGTGTTTTAACGACTGCTCACACATTTTATCTATGCCTCCGCAAAGTAATGTGTTAATCTTTAATTCGACTAACATCTGTATCTTTTCAGAACAAGGCAAATCTATAGTAATTATTCGCTTTCTCTCAGCAGAGTTCCCGTCTTCAGCGTCAACGATTATCAGTTCTCTCGCAGAATCAAATCTTGGAGATACTTGATTATTAAATATTGGAACCGCTATCTTCATCATTGCCTCCTAACGCATCACCTTAGTAATTGCATATATCATGCTTGATGGAGATTTCCTTATAGAATGCGGATTATAGGCTATTTTTCGTATAGATTAGATAATTGTTAAGCTGGATATACATTGCATGGTTGCAATGTTATGCAATGCAGAGGGTGCAGAAATGCAATTGTTAGTTTTTTAATATCATGGAAAGGTTATGCCGAGTTTTTTCATCTTGCGCCATAGGGTTGTCTTATCTATACCGAGGTGAGATGCAGTTTTAACTCTGTTACCGTTATATTTCTGCAATATTTCGAGAATTGTCTTTGCCTCAGATTGGTGAATAATGCTATTAATTGGTATTTCATCAGTATTTTTTAGTTTGACATTATTAAGGAATTCCTTTGGAAAATGCTGTGACATGATTTGTTTTTCAAAGCATAATATAAAGGCATATTCTATAATGTTTTCAAGTTCTCTAATATTCCCGGGGAAATCATATTCCATTAACATATCCATTGCATGTCCAGAGATATTTCTGATATTTCTTCCCTTTAGGGCATTAAATTTGAGTATAAAGTGTTCTACTAAAAAAGGTATATCCTCTTTACGCCGAGATAATGGAGGCAGTTCAAGTTTGACTACATTGAGACGATAGAATAAGTCTTCTCTAAAGTCTCCTTTTGCTACGAGGTCTGAGAGATTTTTGTTAGTTGCTGCAATCACTCGCACATCGGTCTTAGAAGTAGTTGTTGAGCCAAGAGCCTCATATTCTTTTTCTTGTAACACTCTAAGGAGCTTTAGCTGAAGGGCTTGAGATATATCTCCGATCTCATCAAAAAATATTGTGCCTTTTTCAGCGAGTTTAAATCTTCCCGGTTTATCTTGTTTCGCATCAGAAAATGCGCCTTTAACATATCCAAAAAGCTCTGATTCTAAAAGCGTATCAGGAAGCGCTCCGCAATTCATAGCTATCAGAGCGCCTTTACGATTGCTTAGATTATGAATTGCCTTAGCAAATAATTCCTTGCCTGAACCGCTTGGTCCTTCAATTAACACTGTGCTGCCGCTTTTTGCAATATCTGGAAGAATTTGAATTATATCCTGTATTAGATGATTTTTGCTTATTATATCTGCATAGGTATATTTACTTGTAAGCTCTTTTTTTAATAACTCAATAATGGACAAATCTCTAAATGTTTCTGCTCCTCCAATAATATTGCCGCCTTTATCTCTCAACACTGAGGTGCTGACGCTGATTGGGATTATTTGTCCTTTATTATTAAGGATGTTTACAGGCAAATCTATGATTTTCTTACCGCTTTTTATTGTTTCTCTTAGAGCGCAAGTGGATTGACAGATATTAGCGCGGAATACCTCAAAACACTTGCGGCCAATTGCTTCTGTCTTTTTTGTGCCAGTTATTATTTCAGCAGAATTGTTAAAAAAGGTTATATTCCATTCAGGGTCAACAGTGAAAACACCGTCAGCAATAGCATTAAGTATATATTCGCTATTATTTTGATCTTTCGCCATATATTAATAAATATCATTAAGTTTATATTTCACTTCATTATTATATCATATTAGGTTAAAAAGTGTGTCTCTCTTTCTTTCATATTACTAATAACTTTTGATAGTATTTATGATATAATATAAAAAAATTATACGTCTATTTAGAGAATGAAAATATTATGATTGGAATATACATAGAGGATTTCTTTTTAATTATTAGTGTTTTATGTGTTCTGCGTATGATTGCTTGTTCTATTATGATTTCGCAAAGACCTTTAACCGCATTCCTAAGAAAAATAACAAAAGTGCCGCAATTCCCTATAAACTTAACGCCTCAAGATATAGAACAAATAAGAATTATTAGTGAAAAAGAGATTAATTGGAAAAATAGATCTGCAATGTCCTTAAGTTATAAAAAACGTAATGCTGCTATTTTGCTGGAACTTGATAAAGGAGCAGAGGTTAATATTAATCTATATGAAAAATTACGCACAATATATAAGGTTCATGATCTCGTAGGTTACCCAGACGTTACAGCAACAGAAAATATGATATATAAATATCATAAATATGGTATCAAGTCCGCAATAAATTATTACGAGGGAAGCAGCGTTGCTTTACCAATTGCAATTATTTGTCTGATATTTTATTTTATTATTCATAATGGAGATACTTCTCTTATAAATAATCTAAATAGATTAGAACAAATGAGGCGGTAATGAATTATTTAAACAAAAGTTTGATTTTGATCCTATATTTGCTCTCTTGCGCTTACCTCAAAACTACTCTTTCCCTTTTTCACCCTAATCCCCTGATTAAACGGATCGTGCTGCAAAAATATGAGCCAGTTCTCATCTGCCGCAGTTGTCAGTACCGCCTCCTTCTCAGCAGCAGTATAAGCAGGCTGTAGATCATATGCCATGATATATGGGATTTTTATATGCGAACAAATTGGGATAATATCAGCAGCAAAAAAGAGCGTGCTATATGAGTCAGCTATCTTGATAGTCTGCTGTCTTGGGGTATGACCAGAGAAGGTCAAGATCTCAATCTCATCATCAAGATACTTTTCATCATCTAAAAATCTTAAGATGCCGCTTTGCATTAATACAGAAAAATATTCTGGAATAAAGCTTCCTCTATCCTTCTTCGATGGATTTATCGCCCATTGATAATGCTCCTTCTGGATATAGTAAAGTGCATTTGGAAACGCTGGTATTCGTCTTCCATTTTGTATCTCAGTGCAGCCGCCAGTGTGATCAAAATGCAGATGGGTAAGAAATACATCTGTTATATCTGCGGGATCAGTTCCGATTTTTTTAAGTGACTCTATTAGTGTGGACTCAGAGTTATCTATAGCATACATATCCCTGTGCTTTTCTTCCCATAACAAACCCATCCCTGTGTCAACTAAAATATTTCTGTCTTTTGAGCAAAGCAGCAGGCTGCGGCTGCACAGTTGTATTCGGTTACGGCTGTCGGGAATAGAACTGCGCTCCCAAATAACCTTTGGGACAACTCCATACATTGCACCGCCATCAAGCCTAAAAGACCCTGTATCAATTGAATATATATTATACTTACCAATCTTCATCTAAATATTTTAATATAAGGACATTCCTTAAATCACCTTAAATCAGTTGATAGTAAGCGGTAATATAATTAATTTGTTGGATTTGGCTCTAAAGGGACTTGGCGTTTTGTACTATTTGACCCCGCAGACGATCCCTGAATCATTAGGCCCAATGAAAGGGAGTCGTTTTATATCCTTTAATCCAGCATCTTTGAGCATTCCCTTAATCTGACTCTCTGAGTAAGATTGCCCATTTGGAGTACCTATGAGCATATTTAATGTAAAGAGGGCAGGAAATAGAGGGCCATCCATAGTGTCGTTTAGGATAAATTCATGAATAAGCAGTAAGCCGCCGGGATTAAGCGCTGCTACAGCCTTATTTATAATGGTCATACATCCGCTAATACCTTCTGCGTGTAAGATATGCGAGAGCCATGCTGCATCGTAGTTCCCTTCCACCGTGTCATCTAAGTAGTCACCATGTATAAAATTTATCCTATCGCTAAGATTAAATTTTTTGATCGTTGATTCTGCAAATGTCCGCGTTGTTGCAAGGTCATAGACTGTAGCTTTAAGTTGAGGGTTTTGAAGACAGAAATATATGGCATATGTGCCAGGACCTCCGCCAAGGTCAAGCATGGTCAATTTGTCTGATAGCGAAACCTCTTTAACGAGGTTTGGGGCGGTATTACTTGCCTGATTAAACATCCCCATTAAAAAACTCTCTCTTTGAACCTCATCAGTAAATGATGCCCTTCCCCTTACGGGTTTACCTGTCATTACGCTTGTATCAAGTTTTGAAAACCCTTCTACAAGGTGATGGTGGTGCTTTATCATATATCCGATATACTTAGGTGACTGCGTAGAGAGATATTCATAGCTGCCTGATGTGTTGCTAAAATTACTGCCAGACTTTGTAATTAAACCCATAGCTGTGAGTGCATTAAGCAGTTTATCAAGCGCTATAGTATCACATCCAATCTTTTTTGCAGCCTCTTCTACGCTGACCTTTGTTTTACCTAATACTGTAAATATATCAAGTTTTACACTGGCATGCAGCGTGCATGCCTGCCAGTAACTTCCTGAGATACCTAAGAGTTTACCCGGTGTTATTTGAGTTTCTTCCATGTCTTTATCTCCTGTATGAGTTTCATCCTAACAAACTGCAAAACTCAATTTCTGCCATTAAATTAAATCTATTTTGTCAATAAAGAAGTTTTGCTGACAAGTTATAAAGATTTGTACATAGAATGCGCAGTTTTTTAGGTTAATAACAAATTATATGGGGTGAACAAAGGGACTTGAACCCTCAACCCCTGGATCCACAATCCAGTGCTCTGACCAATTGAGCTATGCTCACCACTCTTTGATTATAATTATTTGACAATATTTAGTCAAGCCAAAAAAAAAGCATGAGGGCTGTGCCCTTTTCATCTACGGGCACCCGCAAAGGGCCTTTTTGTAAACTTTTTTGTAAAAAGTTTGATTTATTTCCCTTTGAACCCGTTACCTAAAGGTAGTTTAAGTTTATTTGCTAATTTTATTGCTTCTATCATACTATCAGGCTTTGCTATACATCTCCATGCCCTGTCATATGCAGTTCCATGATCTGGAGAGGTTCTGATTATCGGAAGCCCTATCGTCACATTTACCCCTTTATCAAATGCAATCATCTTTAGCGGTATCAGACCTTGATCATGATACATCGCTACTATAATATCCGTCTCTTTATGGTATGCCTTATAAAATATTGTGTCCGGAGGATATGGCCCTGTAACATCTATCCCCTCTGATACAGCCTTTAAGATCGCTGGTTTTATATAATCTATCTCTTCTCTTCCAAACATCCCGTTTTCGCCTGCATGAGGGTTCAATCCGCATACTGCTATACGTCTGCTTTTTAATCTAAGCATTTGCGCAGAGAGATTCGCCATCTTTATGGTTTGATAAACCTTGTCAGTTGTTATCAAAGATGGAACATCTTTAATGCTCCTATGAATTGTTACAAGCATTACCCGCAGCCCTCCGCCAATCAGCATCATTGCATAATCCTTCGTATCTGTGAGATCTGCAAGCATCTCTGTGTGTCCAGGGAAAGGTATATTGGCAAGTCTAAGGGCATCTTTAGTTATAGGCGCAGTTACCATTGCATGGGCTTGTTTTTGTAGGAGTATTTCAACAGCCTTTTTTATATACTGCGCACTCGCAAGTCCATTAAGTGCATCAGCCGTACATCTGACAAAGGAATCCTTTACAATATTTAGATCGATATAATTTATAGTTCCCTCTGTAAATAATGCCTCACTTGGATTGAGTATCTTTCTTAAGATAATGTCAGGATTAACAAGTTTAACAGCTTCTTTTAAAACAATTGAGTCGCCAATCAATATTGCATTTAAGGAATGGTTGATTTTCTGGCAAGCCTTTAAGGCAACCTCTGGGCCAATGCCAGCAGGGTCGCCTATAGTTATTAGTATGATTTTATTCATTAAATATATTTATTCAGTAGAAATACTTTTAGTTTCTCAAATGCCATAGCCCTATGGCTGATAGAATTTTTTATATCATCGCCAATCTCGGCAAATGTCTGTGAATATCCATCTGGCACAAATATAGGGTCATATCCAAAACCGCCGCTTCCGCGCGGGGCAGTAATTATCCTTCCTTTGACATATCCTTCAAAGAAGTTCTCAATGCCGTCAATAATAAGACAAAATGCAGATCTAAACTGTGCAGTGCGTTTATCTTCTGGTACGTCTTTCATTAGTGTTAGGACTTTTTCTATATTGTCGGAATCAGTCTTTGCAGGACCTGCAAACCTTGCAGAAAACACACCCGGAGCGCCATTTAAATAATCAACGCAGAGACCTGAATCCTCTGACATAACATCCGCTCCAGAAAAGTCATAAATAGTCTTGGCTTTTATATAGGCATTATCTTTGAATGTTATTCCATCTTCAATAATCTCTGGAACATTTGTTAATGTATCAAGCCCTGTAAATTCAATTGAAGTCCCTAAAAATATACTTCCAATCTCTCTAACCTTGCCCTTATTTGATGTTGCTAAAATCAGTTTCATTTTGAGAGTTCCCTTTGAATTTCAAATAGTTCAGCAATACCTTTTTCACTTAAGTCTAGTAAATGATTCAGTGTCTTTCTTGAATATGCCTGTCCTTCTGCGGTTCCTTGAACCTCTACAAATTCTGCAATGGGTGTCGTCCCACGACTATCTTGTGAGTTACCTATCTTCATTACTACATTCAAATCAACATCCGCCTTTGAATCCTCTTCGTAACATAGATCAACCATTGATTCACCCTTTACGTTTCCTGCGCTTATTGCAGCAAGATACCCTGTAATAGGATAATGTTGAATCATACCATTATCAACAGCAAAACGCAGGGCATCTACTAAACATACATATCCTCCAGTGATTGAGGCAGTTCTTGTGCCTCCATCTGCCTGAATCACATCACAGTCTATCCATATCGTCCTGTTTCCAAGACGTTTAAGGTCTACTATTGATCTCAGAGATCTTCCAATTAAACGTTGTATCTCATGAGTGCGTCCGCCAATTCTTCCAATCTTAGCCTCACGGGTATTGCGAGTCTGCGTTGAACGCGGAAGCATGGAATATTCTGCAGTCAGCCAGCCGTGGTTGTTATCTTTTATAAAGGGCGGGACTCCTTCTTCAATAGTTGCAGTACAGATTACCCTTGTACCTCCCATCTCTATTAGAACAGAGCCTTCTGCATTATCTATAAATCCCTGTGTTATTTTTACCTTGCGTATCTCATCATTATTTCGTCCATCACTGCGCATCAATTAAATCTCCTTTCTTATTATAAATCTATCTTTTCAATATCATCTATCTCTCTTGATAGAAAGCCCCTGCCAATATCTTTAAATCGAATCAAGCCGTCTGTTACAAAAAACTTAGTGGAATTGGTATTGTTATTTGATAATAAATCCAACTTCTCAAGCATTGACTTAACCTCAAGCGCTGTACTTAAGGCAGAATCTACGAGTTTGACATTTGTTCCAATAACCCTGCCTATAACTTCCTTTATTAATGGATAATGAGTGCATCCTAATACCAGAGTATCAACTGTCATATTTTCAAGGTACCGTTTTGCCACTGCCTCTGTTACAGGGTCATTGAGCCAGCCTTCTTCTATTAACGGGACAAATAAAGGACATGGACGTTCAGTAACCTCGATAGAACTATTAAGTGAATGAATTGCCTTGCTGTAAGCTGAGCTTTTAATAGTTGCATCAGTGCCTATAACGCCGATATTTCTGTTTGTAGTCACTGAGGCTGCCATCTTAGCCCCAGGCTCAATTACGCCTATCACAGGTATGTTAAATTCCTCTCTAATGCTTTCTAAAGATGTTGCAGAGGATGTATTGCAGGCAACTACGAGTAATTTAATATCCTTTTTTATGAGAAAATTAGTATTGCTAAGCGAATATTTAATTATTGTCTCAGGGGTTCGTATTCCATACGGCACACGCGCAGTATCCCCAAGATAAATAATATTCTCATTTGGCAGAAGTTCCTGTATCTCTTTTAACACAGTAAGTCCGCCAAGACCAGAGTCAAATATTCCTATAGGTAAGTTTTTGGTAATTTTCATGAAACTTTAATTAATGGGTGATGTCCCCACGACTATTCATTTACAAAGAGATGTTTTAATGGATGACTTAAATCGTAATGTCCAGCTAGTGAAGATATTTCATGACTATCAACAAGTAATTTAATATCTGTAACTTCTATATGTGAACTTACTGTCATATAGAGGCTTCTAAGAAACATATACTCATCTACTGCATCTCCATGGAAATTTCGAATTAGGTCTCGTGATAAATTGATATAAAGCATATTATCAGCGCCATAATATATCCCAAGTATTTCAACATTGCCTGATAATACTGTGCTATTCAAAGATGTATAATATGAAAAAAATTCTCTTACTGATGCCTTTCCAAGCTCTAAAGAATCAAATATGCGTTTTATCTCTACTTTATGGACTCCAAGTTTCATATCATCTGGGAAATAGATATTTAGTACGCTTTTATCTTCTAAAAGGCTTTTTTGTTTGTTTAGTCCAATGATACTGTGTCCATATTCATCTGTATTATTTCTATCCCCATAGAAATAAAACCAAAGCCCTGAAAGAGCTATTATAAATAATAATATTACTACAGCAATAATTATTATATTTTTGATATTATTCTTTGACAAATTTATCTATCCCCTGTGTTATTAAATTGATTATTTTTTTATTTCGTTCAGGATTATTGTTGACTCCAATTTCATTAGGGAGTTCAATCATAATTGCAGGAGCGTATATGGATGAAAGTAAAGTAATAGGCATCTCAAGATGACGCACATCTATCCCGCTCCCATCTTTCAGTGTATTGCCTATGGTATCGGCAAGTTTCTTACTTGTATCCAAAAATGCAGTTTGGGAGTAGAGTGTATTGTATAAATCATTCCCGCTTATATTCAATGTTCCAGTAGGACTGGAAGGGAATTTAGATGTATAAATAACGCATTTATTAGCCCTTGATAAGTGTATGCTGATAAAAAGATAGCCCCTTAGTTTATAGGTAGGGGATATACGGTCATCTATTGAAAGATATTTATCGATATTTCTTGTAAAGACAACCTTATATTTTGATGCCTTGAGGGCATCAGCTATTCCAAGTGCAAATTCTAAGTCAATATTGCCCTCTGATTTTACATTAAATAATAATCCAGTTTCCTGCCCCCCGTGCCCAGGGTCAATTACTATAGTAGAAATTGAACCGTGTTTTTGTTCTGTATTTTTTACTGATTCCTTTATATAGGCTTCAAGGATAAATTTGGGAGGCGTATCCTGAGTTGAAGTATTAAAGACGCTGAGATTGTCTATATTTAGAAAAACGCTGTTTTCTTTTTGAGATACCTTTTGAATAAGTTTAGAACTGGAGTTTTGCTTTAAAGTAAATTCGCTTGGGAATGTGACCTTTAGCAGGCTGTATGATTGAACAACTGATGCCTCTTTGATAAAAGATGGCTCTGTTGAGGCAAATTCAACCCTAATATAACCTTCCTTTTCACTAACTGTCATAGATACTTCTGCGGCGAGCGCTGATACTGATGAGAGCATCAATATCAAAATAGCTGCCACAATAATATTTTTTAATAATGTCTGCATTTATTTTTTCTGTTCAGGAGTTTTTTGAGCATTAATAAAATATAGAGCCTGTCCAGCATAAGGAGAATCTGGATAATTTTTGACAAGTTCCTGATATTTAGCTATAGCCTCCTTAGGCTTCCCATCTTTCTCAAGTATCTTCCCCATCTGAAATAGGCAAATATCTTTATAAAATGGGCTTTCAAGTCCATAGAGTTTATTAAGTATCTCTGATGCCTTGGTGTCTTCTGATGTTGCCCGATATAAATAATATAGTTTTAAGTATGATAAAGGGATGATATATTTATTATCTGAGTATTTTTGATTGATCTCAATCAGCATCTTTTCGCTTTCTTTTAGGTCTCCCATGTCGTAATAACAATTAGCAATATAAAATAATGTGATTGCTGATTTTTTTAGTTCATAGGAATCCTTTAAATCCTTTAAGATTGCGGCTAATTCGGTCTTAGAAAGCGAGTTGGAATTTCTATCAACTGGATTCAGATTACCATATAGTTTAATGGCAGTATAATTTAATTGATCTGCCTTATTTGATATATAATTTTTATAGATAACCGTGCCTAAGAGGGCTGAAATCACAATTAAAATCAAAATAGATGCAATGATGATATTTTTTTTATTTTTATTAATATCCTCTTTTAGTTTTTCATAAGAATTTATTACAGCCTCGTTGGTCTCAGTATTTTTTTTAATCCTCTTTTTTATTACCTTAGGCATAAATTTATCTCCAAGCGCATAATTATTTACGAAAAACTCTTTCGACTATTATATCACTATTTCTTAAAATATCTGGTATTTTTTCTTTATTAATACCTGCTGCCCTTAAAATATTTATTGCTGTATCTTTTGTAATCATATCCTCTGGGCTATGGGAGTCTGTATCTAATACAAGGTTTGCTCCGTGATAGAGCGCCAGTTTTGCAACATGGCCGTTAGTTAGGCTGTGTCCTTTTCTTGCGGTTATCTCAAGTGCCGTGCCTTTTTCCTTTGCAAGCAATACATCATCGCTCTCAATCAAACCCGGATGAGCAAGTATATCAACCCCAGCCAAAATAGCTGCCCTATTAGTTCCGTGAATGACTGGTTCAACTATAGTTTCGCCATGTACAACAATAAGCCTCGCACCAAGCCTTCTTGCCTCATCCACAAGGTATTTAATAAGCTCTGGAGGCACGTGGGTAAGTTCAATCCCGGGAATAACCTTTATCTTGCCAAGAGTATTTAATTGTTCTGCGACCTTTATTATCCTAGGTATTATAAAATCAAGATTAGAGATGTCGGCATGATCAGTTATAGCGATTGCCCTGTATCCATGAGCTATAGCTCGCTGAACTAGTTCTGATGGGATTAATGCCCCGTCACTGAATATTGTATGTGTGTGAAGGTCTATCATTTTATTTGATTTTAGATTTATGATAAAATAAAAGTGATGATTTATGATATTAAAAATTTATGATTAATGAAATCTTAATTCTAAAATCATAAATATTAAAACACAGGCCAGCGTTTTGGTAAAAATATCTCTTGATACCTGTCAAGGGCAAATCTATCCGTCATCCCTGCTATCATATCGCATATCATGGTATCCTTATCTAACTCAGCATGATTGGTATGAACCTGATCTATATTTTGATAATAATATTGATATAATTCCTTAAATATCTTTTTAGCCTTATTTAATTGTACCATAATAGTCTCGCTCTCATAAACCCTTGAAAATAGGAAGTCACGAAGATTATTTACAGTTTTTAACATTTGTTCGCTCATAGAAATTATTAGCAGGTTATTTTTAGCAGAAGTATAGATCAGATCAGTGACCATAGTATCAATCCTTTGAGAATATCTTGTACCAATGACAGAGGAGATCTCTTTAGGTATATCGTTTGCTTTGATAACCTCTGCCCTGATTGCGTCATCAAGGTCATGGTTAAGATAAGCAATGATGTCTGAAAGTCTCACAACCTGTCCCTCAAGGGTTATAGCCTTTGTCTTTTCATCTGGGATAATCCTGCCCTTGCCCTTTGAATGTTTTAAGATGCCGTCTCTTACTTCAAGGGTCAGATTTAAGCCCTTGCCGTTATTTTCAATAAGTTCTACCACTCTTAAGCTCTGTTTAAAATGATCAAATCCCCTTGGATGAAGTTCCCTTAACACTGCTTCGCCTGCGTGTCCAAAGGGGGTATGTCCAAGGTCATGACCAAGGGCTATTGCCTCTGTAAGGTCTTCGTTTAATCTTAATGCCCTAGATATGGTTCGCGCAATCTGTGAAACCTCCAAGACGTGTGTGAGTCTTGTGCGGTAGTGATCGCCCTTTGGGGCAAGAAATACCTGTGTCTTGTGCATGAGTCGTCTAAATGATTTGCAGTGAATTATGCGGTCACGGTCACGCTGAAAACAGGTTCTGATTTCATCAGGCTCCTCAGGGGTCTGTCTGCCCTTGGTATCTCTGCTATGACAAGCAAGTTTAGATAATAATGTATATTCAAGTTCTTCTGTATGTAGTCTAATATTCATATTTGTAATTTTCACCGTAGGGGCACGCTGCAGCGTGCCCCTACAAGGTAATTATTTATTTTATTCCGCCATGTCATCTTGCGGTTGTCTTGCAGTCTGAGTTAATGGATCTATTGGCTTTAAATCCTCGCCAACTGCAGAACCTAGTTCCTTAAATTTTCTTGCTGTATGGATAAATCTCTTTTCCATTGAACCTAATGCCTCATTATATGAAGTAACAGCATCATTTAATTTCACTCCAACCTTTGAAAAATGAGTTACAAATATACGTATTTTATCATATAATTCTTTCCCTAAGATACTGATATTTTCGGCATTTTGCGTCATCTGCTCCTGTCTCCAGCCATATGCAACTGCTTTAAGCAAGGCGATTAGGGTTGTAGGAGTCGCTATAATAATGTTACTTATAAAGGAATTTTCCATAAGTTCAGGGTCATACTGCAGGGCAGAACTATAAAATGATTCAGCAGGGAGAAATAATACAACAAATTCAGGGGTGTGTCTGTCCTTAGTGAGATTTTTAAGCTGTTCCCAATAGGCCTTTTGGCTTAATTTCTTCATATGCTCTCTTACTTGTCTTGAATGTTTTTTTAAGATTAAAGTTCTTGCATCTTCGCTCTCAGCATCTCCAAGTTCAAGATACGCTTCAAGCGATACCTTGACATCAACAACAATATCGCGGTTTGACGGCAGATGTATTATCATATCAGGTCTAAGGCTGCCATTTTCGGAAGTTATGGATTGCTGCACGCTGAAATCACAGTGTTCTTCCATCCCTGCAAGTTCTACAGTCCTTCTCAACTGCATCTCTCCCCATCTTCCCTTTACTTGAGGTTTTCTCAGGGCTGTAACAAGATTGCCAGTCTCTCGCTGCAATTGTTGGTTGGCTAAGGTTATCTGCTTTATCTGCTCTTCAAGGCTGCCGTAGTCTTTCCTTCTCATAGCCTCAATCTTAGAGTATTGTTCTTCGTAGTTTTTAAGTGAATTTTCAAGCGGTTTAATAAGCCCGTCAATGGTGGTTTTATGCTGCGTAAGTTTATCTTGAGTATCTGAAAACATATTCTTTAGAGATTCCTTAGCAAGGATTAGGAATTGCTGATTACTGTCTTTAAGGGCTGAGGCAGAGAGTGCATTAAATGTATCTGTTAGTTCCTTTTTTGCGTCATTCAAAAGCCTTCGCTGCTCAGCAATGTTTTCATTGGCTGCAAGTAATTGAGTCTTGGCAATGGTTTTTTCTGTGGAGGTTTCAGATAACTCTTTTTTTAGAGATTCAATTATATTGGTTGAATCAATTAATTGCCGCCTCAATTCACCGACCGCAGCCTCTGCAGCGCTCAGTTTTTTCTGAAGATAATAACCAAAGGCTAATCCGCCTATTATGATTCCTAATATTAATGAAATAATTATTTCCATTTAATTTTCATGAGGGTTTCACCCTCAAACTCCCAAAAGGGGATTTTTAAAACGGGTCTAAGACCCTCCCCTTTACCCCATTATATCATAAAAATAGTAATTACTTGAAATTTTCATCTGAATTTGATATAATATGGTAATACTATATTTTCCTCTTACTTTATAAGACAGGCGATTAGATTTTGCTAAGTTGTACTGGCAAGACCTGCCAGTTAATTCAAATGTCAGGAGGGTCTTATGGTTACTATTAGAAATAAAAAAGATTTATCATGTATCACAAGTTTTTCTGACCTCAAAGGCGCTGACCTATATGAAGCTAATCTTGAGGGCGCTGACCTTGATATGGCTCAACTTGAGGGCGCAGATTTAGCAGGCGCGCATCTTGAAGGCGCTCATCTTAACAAAGCTAATCTTGAAGGCGCTTATATGGAGTGCTCTCATCTTGAAGTAGCCAATCTTGTTGACGCTGACATGAAAGGCGCTCATCTAGAGGATGCTAATCTATCAGGCGCTGACCTTGAAAGGGCTGACCTCTTTGAGGCGCATCTTGAGCATGCAATCCTTAACAGGGCACATCTTGAAAGGGCTAATCTTGCCTCCGCAGACTTTGAAAGGGCTAATCTTAGCGGCGCACATCTGGAAATGGCAAATCTCGCTGGGGCTAACTTTGAATTTGCAATATTGGCTGGAGCTAATCTGAAAGATGCAGATTTAACAAATATCAAACTTGAAGGAGCAAATATTGAAGGAGCTATCTTTAGTTAATCAACTTATTGGGGCGAAACGAGGGTGTCTATGATTGTTATACTTGCTCGTTATGTGAATAACTGGTATGATTATGTATTGCGCTTATTACCGATCAGCTAAAAACTTCTCTACAACTCTAACCGCCTCCTCTTTTGAACATATTTCTCCAGCAAGTCTCTTTTCCTCAACCATATTAAGTATTTCCCTAAATTGCACAGAAGGCTCAATTCCAAAGATTTCTTCCAAATCGTCTCCATTAATAAGGCGAGGCTTCTTGCTTAGCGGAAGATATTCATTATTATAATATGAAAGTATTTCTGCGGCAGATTCTATAAATTTGTCTTCATCCGTTCCCTTTATAACCCTGACCATACTAAGTGATAATACAAATAGAGAATATACATGACCATCTATCCGCATCAAAAATCTCGCCAGATCTATCTTTTTTTTAGTATAAAAATATGGGCAGATATTATCTTTACAGATATTTTCAGTAAGAATATTCATATATCTAATTTCTTTTTGTGATGCCTTAAACCTCTCTAAAATATTTGTGATCAGGGTAGGGGCTCGATGAATCGTGCCCCTACTCTGATCATACATAAAAAGGGCTGCAAACTTTAATAATATTATGATATGCGGCTTTGATGAAAAATATTCTCTCATTTGATTACAATAAGGCTGACCTTTCAGATTAATAAAAATATTTTCTATCTCTTTAAATAACTGAAGATTTGCATCAAAGTCTTTTGGAGCTATCTCTGGAATCAATTCAAATAATAACCCTGTCTGTGACATTAGATTTACTGCATCAAAGGCATTATTTGATGAAAGAAGGATTTTAAGTTCAGCATAGATTCTTTCAACTGCTGGGAGTTTTATCAGGTGTTTTAGCTCAATAACTGCGTTCAATGTTCCGCTTTCAATATCAAACTCAAGGCTGGACATAAATCTAAATGCGCGTATAAGTCTTACAGGGTCAGCGGCAAGATTATCAATAGAGATCAAACGGATTCGTTTATTATTGGTATCTTTTATGCCGTCAACAAGGTCAATTGTTTGAGTTTTATCATTAAGAGAGATTGCCATCGCGTTTATTGTAAAATCCCGCCTCTTTATATCATCTTCTATTGAGCCGTTATGGAGGATTGAAATATCAAATATATATTTATCTTTCACAACACGCGCAGTCATAAATTTTTTATTTAACGGCACATAAGAGCCATTAATTGAATCCGCAAATAAAGATGCAATTTTATAAGGGTCTGTGTTTATGGCAATGTCTATATCAATGACTGGTCTTTGAATCAGGATGTCTCTAACTGCCCCTCCAACTATATAAGCGTTATCAAGAGAGGATTTTTCTGATATTATCCCTTTTAAAATATCTATTAAATTGTTTAACTTATCATCTTTATACATTATTTACCTTAACAGCCCCATAGCTAATAAATAAATATTATTTTTTAGTATAAAAATATTTATTGACTTTTCTATTTAGGCAGTGTAAATTAATAAGGGTATGTTGGTTTATCTATTAATTAAATAAGAGAATATTGATTTCTTCGTAACATATAATAATCCATTATCAAGGACTGCCAAATATCTCTATAAGAATATTTCAGATGATCCCAAACGGGTTACCTCAAACTGGATAAATAGTTTGAATCCGTATGATTGCTATGCAAAGAGAAAACTTTTATATCATAATGTGTGGGGTGCAGCCCCTAATATCAAATAGATTATTCTATTTAAAAACCTTAAAATACTCCCAAAGAGCCTGAGGAATATAATTTTATATTTTTTAAGATAAGGAGTTTCGTTCATGGACAATATCGCAATATCAGAATTGCAAGAGAAAAATATTGAAGAGCTTACATTAGTTGCAAAAGAGTTTAATATTGAGGGTGCCTCAAATATGCGGAAGCAGGAACTGATATTTGGGATACTTGAAGCGCAGGCTCAAAAAACAGGTAATTTATTTGCTGAGGGAGTCTTAGAGATACTGCCTGATGGGTTTGGGTTTCTTAGGTCTCCTGATTATAGTTATCTGCCTGGCCCTGATGACATATATGTTTCTCCGTCTCAAATAAGAAGGTTTTCACTTAGAACTGGTGAACTGGTCTCAGGTCAAGTTCGTCCTCCAAAGGAAAATGAGCGGTATTTTGCCCTCCTGAAAGTTGAAGCAATTAATCATAGGCCTCCAGAGGAAAATATCTCTGTACCATTATTTGATAACCTTACCCCTTATTATCCTACTCAAAGAATATCCCTTGAATATATGGAAAGCGATCTTTCAACTCGAGTTATGGAACTTATCTCTCCTGTTGGCAAGGGGCAAAGAGGTCTTATCGTTGCTGCCCCAAGAACTGGTAAGACTGTGCTTTTGCAGTCTATTGCTAAGGCTATTAAAAAGAATCACAAAGAGATACATCTTATGATTTTATTAATTGATGAAAGACCTGAAGAGGTTACGGACTGGAAAAGAACTGTGCCCGGGGCTGAGATAATCAGTTCTACCTTTGATGAGCCGCCAAACAGGCATTGTCAGGTCTCAGAGATGGTCATTAACAGGGCAAAGAGATTGGTTGAATATAAAAAAGATGTTGTAATATTATTAGATAGTATCACAAGACTTGCCAGAGCATATAATACGGTAATGCCTACGAGTGGTAAACTGCTATCTGGCGGACTTGATGCAAATGCGCTTCAAAGGCCAAAGAGATTCTTTGGAGCTGCTCGTAACATTGAAAAGGGCGGGAGTCTTACTATTTTAGCAACTGCTCTTGTTGACACAGGCAGCAGGATGGATGATGTTATATTTGAGGAATTTAAGGGTACTGGTAATATGGAAATCCATCTTGACAGAAAACTCGTAGATAAGAGAATATTCCCAACCATGGAGATCAATGCATCAGGCACAAGAAAAGAAGAACTCCTAGTAAGCAAGGATGTGCTTAATAAGATGTGGATATTAAGAAAGGTCTTAAATCCTCTTAACAGCGTTGAGAGTATGGAATTCCTGCTTGCCAAACTCAAAAATACCAAGACTAATCAGGAATTTTTAAATTTAATGAATTCATAAAGGCGGAAAAATGGAACAATTTGATTATAAGAAGTTCACTAAGGAAGAAGAAAAGATTTACGATCAGGCTATCATTAACCTTCGCAAAGCGCTTAAAGACGGACTATCCTATAAAGAGGCTTGCGCATCTTTAGATATTTCTGATCAGGAGTTTAAAGCATTGATTGCCGATGATTTCTTAAAGATCTGTTTAGTCGAAATGCACTATGAAAAAAATATGTCCCTTAAAGAAATCGCCCTAAAACTCTCTATCCCTCACGAAGATGTTATAAAAATGCACGAGATTATACTTGAAGATGTGTCTCTTGCCTCAGTTGCGCAATATCATAAGGAAATGTCATCTGGACAGGCTTAACAAGGGGCTCTGTCCCATGACCCCGAAAGGGAACTCGTTCCCTTGACCTATTAATAAAAAATGATTGAGATTGATTATATTCTTCATGGAGATTATCTTGTCACCATGTCAGACGATTCTTCTCCTATTATTGACGGAGCGGTTGCTGTAAAAAATGGGAAGATTGTTGATATTGGCATCTACACTGACCTAAATAAAAAATATGCACCGCTTGAGATAATTAATGGCGGAATTATTATGCCGGGTCTTATTAATACCCATTGTCATGCAGCGATGGTTTATTTTAGAGGCTATGCTGATGACCTTCATCTTTTGGATTGGCTCGAAAAATATATCTGGCCTGCAGAAAGAAAATGGCTGTCTAATGAATTTGTAACTGATGCTGTAGAGCTTGCTGTGCTTGAGATGCTTTGCGCTGGTATTACTACTTACAGTGATATGTATTTTTATCAAGGCGCAGCAGCTAAATCTGTAAAAAAACTTGGGATAAGGGCAGTGTTAGCAAGCGGTGTAATAGATTTTCCAACAAAGACTACAAAATGCGCTCAAGATTGTATTGATAACGCCGTACGCTTTATCAAAGATTTCAAAGATGAACCTATGATTTCCCCTTCAATTGCGCTTCACTCGCCATATACCTGCTGCCCTGATACATATATAAAGTCAAAAGAGGCATCTGTAAATCATAATGTCCTGCTTCAAACACATCTATCTGAAACTCAGTGGGAGGTTGATGAGATATTAAAAAGATATGGCAGACGTCCAGTTGAGCATCTTGATTACTATAATATCCTTGATAGTAATGTCCTTGCTTCACATTGTGTTTGGCTTGATGATAAGGAGATTGATATTGTTGCAAAGGCAGAAACAGGGGTTTCACACTGTATAAATAGTAATCTAAAACTTGCATCAGGGATAGCACGTGTGCCAGAGATGTTAAATAAAGGGATTAATGTGGCACTTGGAACAGATGGAGCAGCAAGCAATAATAATCTTGATATATTAAATGAGATGTCAATAGCAGCAAGGCTTCATAAGGCGATTGTCAAAGATTCCTCTGCATTAAAGGCAAAAGAGGCGCTTAGAATGGCTACGATAAATGGGGCAAGGGCACTTGGACTGAGTGAAAAGATTGGCAGTATAGAAAAAGGCAAGTCAGCAGATATTATTATTGGCTCTATAACTAAGCCTCATTTAGTGCCGATTTATGATATTTATTCACATATTGTTTATTCCATGAGTTCTGCTGATATAGATACAGTTATGGTAGATGGTAAGGTGCTGATTAGAGTTGGACACCTTGCAAATGGGGCTGATGTTGAGATTATAGAGAAGGCGAATCATTGGGGTCGTAGGATTGCTGAAAGCGTTTAATTCTAATTAGCAGATTATTTACCACAGAGACGTAGAGACCGCAGAGAAAAGCAAAAAATTATATCGTAATTAGTAGGGGCAGACCTGTGTGTCTGCCTATGAAGTTATAAAATGCACTTTTAGATTCAATTGTGCGTGAGCATCAGCGTTAAGATAAAGAACTTGTAGGGGTAACCCTTTGGGCAGGCACAAGGGTTACCCCTACGAAGCCCACAAGATTCAGTATCCCTTTCTTATATTGGACAGGTGTGTTTATTCACCTAAATCAAAAAGCATTGCCATCACAGCTATATTATTATGTGATTTATATTCTATATTATATGAAGGCAAATTAACAAATTCTCCAACTCCAATGTCTCTTAATAAATGATTACAAAACATATCTAAATCCGAATTAATTACATTGCCAAATACATAAGTTGGCTCTCCAATATTAAATTGAGTCCAATTTCTAACGAAATCATATATATCTCTTGAAAAAATTGAATTATTTAAAAAGTGAGTCATTCCATTAAACATTAGTGGAAAAAGATCATTTTTAAAGTGAAAGTGAAGGAAATCATCAATAAAATGAGGATCAGCCATAAAAGGAAGCATGAAATTATGCCCTGAAGGATTACTTGTAGATTCAATAATTCTAATATCATCAAGTGATAATACTTTATTTTTTTGAAGTTCAGTTACTAACGGGGCTGATATCAAAATCATTTCACCTGGATTCATGAAAAGACCAAACAATCCTAGTCCTTTTGAATGATTAAAAAAAATTATTTCATCGTTTCTAAAAGATTTAAAAATTCCTTTATCGCCTGTAAAATTTGGAAAATTCTTTAATAAAAATAATTGTTCTTCATCAATCTTCCATTTATTATTATTGTCCATCTTATTTTGAACAAAAGAAATTTTTTGATAGATTCTTTCTTTTTTAAATGACGCAATACTTATAATTATCATATCGGACATTTCTTTAGTTATTGGTTTGTCTCTGTAATTAAACTCTACGTATGATCTTGAACCATGTATTTTATTGCTATAAAAATTAAAACCTTTAAAATTTGAACCGTGTATTACGTCAACTAAACGCTCAACCATAGTGACTTCATTATCTTTAGATGAATATCCTTGAGCTAAAGAATCGTATATTTTTTGTGATAAATCATTCTGAAATTTTCTAAAATTAATATCTTTCATTAATTTATAATATTTACTAAAAATTCTATACATTTTTGTCTCCTTATTTATGGTCGCCCAAGAGGGCAGGTACAAGACCTGCCCCTACATTATATGTTCACTGGGTTTATATTTATTATTAACGTTTAATCTGTGATATAGCACCAGTCACCGCACCATGCAGAAATAATACATCTATTCGATGAAACTTAAGTACTGCTGTTAGTTCCAGTTGCTCCTGCTATCAGCGGAGGCTGTCCTAATGCCCCGCCAAGGCGATTTATATCTCATGTTTGACTTCTATCAACTCCCGCAAAGCATTTAACGTTGAGGCAACTCATTATGACATTAATAATCTGATGCTTAAATCTTATATTGCCTCAGCGTATGCCCATAAAAGAGGAGTCCAGCCGTTTTTGTCGTATTGGTTTGGGTCATTATTAGAATCTAACCATTTTGTTATCCTCCCTGTGTCCCCAGTCTTGGCTGACTCTATTACTGTATCTATTACAGAGTTTTTGTTAGTTGTCTTTTTCATTGGATATTCATTCTTCCTTTTAGTTGGTTAGCCTCAATGATGATTAATGAGTAACCAGTTTTATCTCAAATATTTCTATCTTGCCGCGAGTAGAATTCCATCCTGCGTCAAATTGGATATTCGTCACTTTTTTGGGATTCATTGTTATATTCATATTAAAATCTTTTAAAGGAATCTTGACTGTTCTAACGCCGTTATTATCTTTGCTACTGATGTATTTTTCATTATTAAAATCTACTAAATTTGATGCATGTCCTTCCTCGTCAACGAATTTGACTTGATAAGGAGGATTGCCGGTAGCTTCACCTTTATATTTGATCACTAATGCGTCTTGTTTACTTAATTCATCAAGATTTCTTACATGTATATTGTCAGATGTCCAGCCACACCAACAACTTGTTGTTTTATCCTTCCATTGCCATAAAATTATATTTTTTTCAGTGATTTTCGCTCCATGAAGAGCAGTACAAGGTTTACAGCCAAGATTAATTAAACTCATGTTTTTTACAAGTATCGGGTCCTCATTAGTCATAGCTTCTTTTGGTAAAAGAAGTGAAATACATACAAACAATAATGCTAAAATAAATAATACGTTTCTTTTCATGTTGTTATTCTCCTTTTAGATTTTAGGTTATGTTCATAAAAGCAATTTAAAACTTTATTTGTTACTATATTTTGAGAGACTATTTAGTAATTCTGCAGGAGGTTTAACTCCTTCTTCTTTATAACACTCAACAGCGTCTTGATAAGAGGTGATCGCTCTATTTGTGTAATATTGTTTATCCTTAGAGTTTTTTGGATTATTAGCGTCTATTAAAAGTTCATTCCCATTATTTCTTAAATCTAAACAATCGCTAACATCTCCATGAGGCAGACCAATACTATTTCCTATATCTTTCGAAATTATTTTAGAAGTAATATATTGCATATCAAAAGGTAGTTGTTTTGAAGGCTTATTGAGAACTAATTTTAAGTTCTTGAGCGTATCTTTATTCACTAAATAAAAAAGAAGCTTAACGTTTTCATCTTCTACATAAGGTGGTAAATTAAATTGCCAATTATCATTTTGCATGTTATCTTCGGGTATTTTACCAATGTAACTATAACCTTCTTTATTTTTTATAAAAACAGCTATATTGTAATCGTCTGAGAATCTGTTGTATATTTCTCCTGATACATTGTAGTTAATAGTTTGTTTATTACTTTTTGTACTCTCTGCAATTGTCTTAGATGAATTTCCAAGATTAATAGTTTCAGTTATTTGTTGTGCTTGTTGTGCAACTCCCAAAGGAGATCGCATAATTATTTTAAATATTTCGTTTGGTAAAAATATACAAAGAATTAATATAGAAATTAAAGTAGATACTACAATCAATTTTTTTTGAAAAGAAGAGCATCTTGTCCAAGTAATGTTTAGTTCTTCTGATAAATAAGTTTTAAATAATTCTATTATAATTCCTAAAATAAATATTACAATTAATATGATAAAAAGAATTATATTTTTCATTATGTTTTACCACCTTTTAATAAGAGATCATAAAATAATTGGTTTAAATACCTTTAAATCAAAAAGATAGATTTAAACTCGTACAACTATAACACATTACTACTCCCAAATTGATGACAAATGGTTGACAAATCAAAATAATTTTAAAAATATTTAATATATATTACTTGCACCTTTAAATTACCTGAGTGGGCTTCAACCCCTTGACAGCAGTTTTTATAAAAACGTATACTTTTTATAGCAATCAGTTATGAAAATTTTATCAAGTATCAGAAAAAGTCATGAGTTTAAGACTGTCTTTAAGACTGGCAGGTCTTTTTCAACTGCATATTTTTCTATTTATTATATGACTAATAATCTGCCGTTTCATAGAATAGGTCTTGCTGTAAGCAAAAAGGTTGGAAATGCAGTCATTCGTAACAGGCTAAAACGTATTTTTAGAGAGACCTTTAGAATGTTAATTAAAAAGATGAACTCTGACATTGATCGGGTGTCGTCCCACGACTTTATTGATGTGGTCTTTGTTGCTAAGCCAGCTATGGTTAATCAGGGGTTCACTATAATATTTGATGAATTATCTCGTTTTTATAAACTGAAACTGTTAAAATAAAAACTATGGATGATTGCATAAAAAAATTAGAACTTGAATTATCAAAACGTGAAAACCTTGAATCTGCATACAAGGTAAAATGCCTAAGCTACGATAATCTTAAAAAACATCTTGATTCAATCACTGTTACTGACCAAATCACTGGCACTCTAAATCGTATCAAGATGGACAGTATACTTGAGCAGGAACTTCAAAGGTGTACCAGATACGGGAATAATCTTTGTATTGTATTAATTGCAGTTGCTGATTTTGCGGCTATTCAAAATAATGTTGATCGCAATTCCATTAATTTCTGTCTTAGAAGGCTGGCTTCTTTAATCTCTGAATGTCTCAGAAATACAGATTATTTTGGAAGATGGGCTGATGATAGTTTTATCGTTATCCTGACCGAGACCTCTTTAGACCATGTTGAGATATTCACTGAGCGTTTAAAGTCTATTCTTAGTTCTACTGAATTTAAAGATATTGGACAGATTATTTGTAATTTCGGTGCAGCACAATATGCTTCTGGTGACGATTATATGAATATCATAAAAAAGGCAAAGACTAAACTTGATGAGTAGGGGCACGATGCATCGTGCCCCTACAGGTTAAAATGAACAGTATCTCTGATAATATATCCTTCCTCTTAGTTGAACCTTTCTTGGGCGGTAATATTGGCGCAAGCGCTAGGGCGTTAAAGAACATGGGATTTAATAAACTGGAATTATTAAATCCCAATGTTCATCTTAATGACGAGGCTTACGCATTTGCCCATGGCGCAAGGGATGTCCTTGAGTCCGCAATTGTTTATACATCATTTGAACAGGCAATTAGCGGTAAGTCGATTGTTGTTGCAGTCTCAAGACGACTTGGCAAGACCAGAGGCATGATTTTACCAATTAAAGAAGGCGCAAAAAGAATCGTTGAATTCGCCTCTTCAAATAAGGTTGTAATCGTATTTGGCAGAGAGGATAAGGGACTCTTAAATGAAGAGGTAGATAGATGCGGGTTTGTTATCACTATCCCAACAGATGTATCCCAGCCGTCGCTTAATCTTGCGCAGTCTGTTATGCTTATTGCATATGAGATTTCTCAAATTGACAAATGTGATCATTCCTCCCCAATATTAGCGCCTCAGAAAGAGTTGATTGGACTTTATAGTCATATAAATGAGACCCTCAAACTGCTTGATTATGGAATGCGGGGTTCAGAGGATTTGGAAGCGGATATTATGCGCAATATCTCTCATCTTATCGGCAGATACGGACTGACTGATTGGGAGGTCAAGATGCTTCATGGTCTGTGCGGAAGGATTAAAAGAACAGTAGTTAAGTGAATAATGAAAAACAATTAAATCAAAAACTTCTTCTTATTCTCTATTAATTGTATTATAATAATATAATTGAAAAGGAGCAGCGTTTATGATAACAGTACAAACGATATTTAAAGATGCGCTTAGCCTTAACCCTGTTGAAAGAGCGGAACTAATTGATAAACTTTATCATAGCTTGGATATTTCTCCTGATGATAAAATAGATTCGCAATGGGCAGTAGAGGCAGAATCAAGGATTGATGCGTACAATGATGGACTTATAAAGGCTGATTCTGCAGATTCAGTCTTTAAGCGGATAAACAGACTTTGAATATATATTTTCTTTCATGTGCTGAACAAGAATTATCTGAGGCAGTTGATTATTATAATAAACAATACCCTGGATTAGGATTTGAATTTGCAGATGAAATAAAATATACTCTTAATCGTATTTTATCATAACCACAAGCATGGACTTCATTTTCAAGCAGAACTAGACGATGTATTGTTAATAGATTTCCTTATGGCATTTTATATAGAATTCAGAAAGATACGATTATCGTTATAGCAATTATGAATCTAAAACAATCACCATTAAACTGGAAGAAACGAATTAAAAAATTCTCTTAATTATTTTTATCTTTTTATTAAGGTTTTAGCCCCGTATGAATAGTCACTATTCCAAGCGATAGACTCTCATATTTAATATCTTCTAATCCAGTATTAGCCATTATAGTCTTTAACCCTTCTGGGTCTGGAAACTTCATTACAGAATCAGGCAGATAACGATAGGCATCAGGACTTGATGAAATATATCCACCTATTATTGGAAGGATATTTCTAAAATAAAATAGATATAATTCACGAAAAAATGGACTTTGAGGAGTGGTAAATTCAAGGATTATTACCTTGCTTCCTTTTTTAATTACCCTTTTCATCTCACGTATGCCAATATGGATATTTGAAAAATTTCTCACCCCAAATGCGCATACTGCTCCGTCAAATTCATCGTCTTTAAATGGAAGGGCTTGGGCATCTGCAGTTTGTATGGTGATGTTATCTGATAAATTAAGTAAATTTATTTTTTCTTGTCCTAATTCAAGCATTTCTTCTGTGAAATCTATTGCCTTGATTTTGACATTTTCTACCCCTCTTTTGGCTATCTCAATTGCCATATCTCCAGTGCCTGCGGCAACATCAAGGTAAAAGCAGTCAGGTTTTATATTAAGTTTGTCAATTGCCCTGGTTCTCCAATGTTTGTCGCGCCCAACGCTTAACAGGTTGTTTAAAAAATCATACCTGTGGGCAATGTTTGCAAACATCTCATTTATCTGTATTGAATGATTTTCCATCACTTCCAACTATGTCATATATCAGGCGTATTTGTAAAGATTTTTATGTAAAAAATAAGTTAAAATGCAGTATGTAAATAAAATTTATATTTTAGAGGCGAATATGTTTAATCCTAAACAAAGTGTAGGAACAGCGCGCAGGTTATTAATTAATGCCAAAAATAATCTGGTTGACGGCTATAAACTTAGGAGGGTTATTAACAAAAAAACCGCTATTATTGGGCGTTATCCATTAAACGTGCAGATTGAGACAGTGTCAACATGCAATGGTAAATGCCAATTTTGTCCATATCAAGGTTCTTGGAATCAAAAAAACCCCGGTAAAATGTCATGGGAGACTTATGAGAAGATTATTTCAGACCTAACAAATTATAAGATTGGCGTATTCTGTCCATATTTAAGTAATGAGCCTCTTATAGATGTTGAACTATTTGATAAAATTGAATATGCTGTAAAACACTTAGATTTTAATAGAGTTGAGATATCAACAAATTTATCTCTTTTAAATAGTGATAACCTCTTAAGGATGAAAAAACTGTTACCAACAATACCTCATGAACTTTGGATAAGTTTTCATGGAGTATCAAGGGAGACTTATGAAGATATAATGGGATTGAGTTTTGATAAGGCATTAAATAATGTCATGTCAGTAGTAGAACTCTTACAGGATGTGCCTCTTAAAGTTGTAATAAAAGGGGCTGGATTACCAAGAGATGATTCAAAGGACTATAAACGTTGGTTTACAAAAGAAGATTATCATAATTTTTGGAATAAACAATTCTCTAAATTTAAGAAAAAGCCTCAGATATATTATTTTCTTTATCATGACCGAGCTGGTTCAAGACAGCTTACAGATAAGGGGCTTAATTTTGATTTCTGCCGAAAGGATTTGAAGGATTTTTACTGCATAAGATTTGACAAATGGCTTCATTTTTTATACACTGGAGAGCTGATTCTTTGCTGTATGGACTATAATAAAGAGACGGTCTTTGACTCTAATATCAATGATAAGACAATTAAAGAGATATGTGAATCTCCTTATTTTATAGATTTGATAAAAAAGGGAACTGGGATGAGCCCTTCTGATAAGGATTTTATATGTAAGAGATGTATCTCACCCGGTGGTTAAATAATGTCGCCAACAGTCAGCGTATTAATGTCAGTATATAATGGCGAGAGATATTTATATGCCTCTATTGACAGTATTTTAAAACAGAGATTTAGTGATTTTGAATTTATAATTATAGATGACTGCTGCACTGATAACTCTGCAAAAATAATCAAGACATTTAACGATAAGAGAATCGTTTATGTAAAAAATGACGTTAATTTAGGTTTAACTCTTTCATTAAATAAAGGGCTTAATCAATGTAGAGGGAAATATATCGCACGCATTGACGCTGATGATATATCTGTACCGCATAGGCTAAAGATGCAGGTTCAGTTTTTAGATCAATCTGATTATATAATGATAGGAAGCTGGGTTTATATTATTAATGAAGATAATAAGGTTGTAAGCAAAAAAAAATTATTGACCAAGTGTATGGACATCAGATATAAATTACTATTTCGCAATAGCTTCATTCACTCTACAGTGATGTATAGAAGGGATGTTGTACTTAAATTAAATGGATATGACCCAAACTATCTTTCCACTGAAGACTATGAACTGTGGTCGCGTTTGAGCAGGATTGGAAATATTGGGAATATTCCTAAATATTTAGTATACTGGAGAGAACATTCTCAGAATATTTCAAGCACTACAAGCAGTGTTCAGGTAGATTATACAAAGAGGATTTCTTATGAGAACCAGAAGGTAATAATGAAGGATAGACAATTAAGCACAGCATTATCTGAAGATGATTTCTCACTATCTATTAGATTAGTAGATGATTTTTTTGAGTACTTTAAATATCCAGATGAGATTAAGCAAAAATTTATAGATGACGTTTATTTGAGTTATTGTGAGCGTAATGTATTTCTGAAAGATTACAGTGTTTTAGATGTTTTAGATAAGAGATTATTGATTAACTGGAAAAATTTGTTGATAATATTTAGGATAATCGTTAAAAAAACGGTTGGCAGGCATATATCAGATTTAATTAGAAGGATTTTAATAATTAAAAACAGGGCATAATGGAAATATTTTCTAAAGATTATAAGATTAATGTATTGATCCTTACGATGATTGATCAGGTTGATGTAACTATTCAAACCATTGAGACATTGCTGCAAGGAGATACCTCTGGCGTTATCATCAGCGTTTTATTAAATGGAGGTTCAGACTTTAAATTAAAAGAACTCTTAAAGACAAAGGACTGCTTTAGATATTATGAGTCAGACGTTAATCTTGGAGTTGCTGGAGGCAGGAATTTCCTTTTAAACACCAATGAATGCAAGGACTGCGATCTCATTATTATCATAGATAATGATGTAATAGCCTCAGTGGATTATATAAGAAATCTGGCAACATTTCTCATCAGTCAAGGTGATGCAGGGGTTGTAGGGGCGATGATAGCCAATTTAGATTATATATCTTATGATGTTCTAAAGCATTATGGAGAGCAGGGAACATTCGGCAACAAAATATTAAAAATAACAAGCGCTGAGATAAAAAAATATATATTGACTGATTTGAATTCATTGCGGTTTTATTTTGTGGGTTCACATCCAGACTATATTTATGCTTGGTTTTCACCTGTTAGGGTCTTTTATGACATTATAAATATTATTTTATCATTCCTTAAGTCAGAGAAACAATTAGGCCCAATCAATGAGGTTGATTATAAGAAATCTCTAAGGGATAATTGTGAGAAATATACCGTCTCAAATGTCCCAGGCTGTAATCAGGCATTTAAAAGGACTTTGATTGATGAGATTGGGACGCTTGATGATATATTTAACCCATGGGGATTTGAGGATGTAGATTTTTGTATAAGGGCAGTCAGGGCTGGCTACATTAACTACATGGATACAAATACATGGATTTATCATGGAACTGATACCCGTCATATTAAGAAAGATAAAGATTCAAGGATAGAAGTTTATTTTAAGGGTCTAACGATTCTTGGATTAAAGGTCTTTAAACCGCGCTTATTGGCAGTAGTTAAGATATTAAGTTTGATAGTATTTGAGTATCTATTCTCGCTTCCGTTATTTAATTTTAAGTCTGCTAAGGCAAAGTTTAGAGGTTTTTTAAAAGGAGTAATTGCTTATGAAAGGCAAGGTAATTTTAGATTTTATAAATAATAACGGCAGTGAAGATACTAAACAAATTCTACTAAGTATCTGGATAAAGGGATTTAGGCAGCGCAATAACTATTTGATGAAAGATAAACTGCTCCCTCTGAAAGATAAATATCTCGGTAAAAGGGCATTTATATTAGGCAATGGGCCAAGTTTAAAAGATACAGATGTTAGGCTGCTTGAAAATGAAATAACCATTGCCAGTAACGGCATATTTTTCTTGTTTGAACACATGGGTTTTCTGCCTACATTTTATACTGTAGAAGATACATTGGTAGCTGAAGACAGGGCAGAGATCATTAATAATATACGCGGGACTACTAAGATATTTCCATATGACCTTAGAGAGCATTTAAGACAGGATGAGGAAACGATATATATTAATTTTTTAAGGGGGTATCCGTTTTTTCCTCAGATTTCAACTAATTTTGCAAGTCATGTATTTTGGGGAGGCACTGTAACGTTTTTAAATATTCAACTTGCGTATTTTCTTGGTATCTCAGAGGTATATCTCATTGGTTTTGATCATAATTATGTGGTGCCTGATAAGGATATTCAAGATAAAAATGTCATAATGTCTAAGTCCCCTGATGCAAATCATTTTCATCCAGAATATTTTGGCCCTGGTTTTCGCTACCATGACCCAAGGGTAGATATTATGGAGGTTGGATACAAGAAGGTTAAGGAATTTTGCGATAAAACTGGATGGCGCATATATAATGCAACAGCTGGAGGAAGGCTTGAGGTATTTGAGAGACTGGAGTTTAAATCGTTATTCTGATTCCTATTGGATTGTGTTCTTTTTAATAATATTGTCATTTGCAAGCTGGGGGAGGCTGCTTTTTCTTGAAGGGATATGGGTAGATGACTGGGCGTGGGTATGGCAGTATTTTCGTACAGATTCTTACAGCCAGTTTATTTATCCTTATCAAAGCCTTGGTCATACCTTAGAAGGTTATATAACCTATCATCTTTTTAATCTTTTTCAGTATTTTAAAGAAGACACTACGTGGATATTTAATATTTTAAGTTTTATTTTTTTTACATTAAATGGTCTTCTGATATTTTTAATCTTTAAAAATATTATGCGTCATAAAACAATGCTTCCTCACACTATTGGCGCATTATATATGGTTTCGCCATTAGTCAATATTCTCTGTATAGTTCAAATAAATAGAACCATTTTTTTATTTGCATTTCTAATGTCTTTTTTATTAACTGTAAAAAGTATAAATAGTAGAAGATTTAAGGTATTTTATTATATTGTATCCATTATTCTCTCTGCTTTTGCAATAACTGGGCTTGAGAGTTTCATATTTATTGAGATATTTAGACCAGTCATGATTTATTATATTATCTCAAAGAAAGCTGATTTTAATAAAATCAAGACAGTCTTATTATATTGGTCTCCTTATATAATCATTGGCACTGGAATTTTGCTTTATACAATGTTAAAACCTCAATTTGGTCCATCTCAATTGATATATCATCCAAAAGGGATGTTTACTCTCTCAGGTTTATTTCTAATCATTAACAGGTATGTTAATTCTATATACATGTTATTTATTGGAATTTATAAACATAATATATTGTTGACTGTGTTAAAAGGCGATAGATTAACCTTAGTTTTATCAATTTTTGCATCATTTACAACTAGTTTGCTGCTATTAAAGTCGCAGGTTAATGATAAAGACAGCGATAGTATTATAATAGAAATTAAATGGATAATGATATTTGGATTGATATTGACACTGGCAGCGATCTTTCCATACGCAGTTACACGGGATTCTATCGGCAATTCAATACAAAGCAGACATGCCTTCTTAGCGAATATGGGGGTAGTTATTTTCATCTCATCTTTAATCTTTTTTCTATATTATAAAAATATTTTAACAAAAGGATTGAGTCAAATCATTATAGGAATCATAGTATTATTTGGGGTAGGCATTTGTAATACGGTTGTTAAAATGTATGATAATGACTGGCAGCAGCAAAGGTCATTTTGGTGGCAATTTGTCTGGAGAGTCCCTGACTTAAAGAAAGAGACCTTCCTTTTGGTTGATATGAAAAGGGATGAAAGGTTTATGGGTAATAATTGGCAGGATTATGAACTATCAGGGCCTCTCAATATTTTATATGCAACTTCAAAAGGCAAGATCGGAATTCCAAATGATTATGCAATAGATACTATCATTAAAAGTGATGTTAAACAATGTTTAATTGATAATGGTAATTTAGAAATTGCAAGTAAAGAGAGATTTAATGGGCAAATTGATTATCACCCTAAAAATCTGCTTTTTGCCTCATTTGATAGAGGAGTTCTGATTTTAAACAAGGAAATAGACTTTATAAAAGTAGAAAAACGAGTAAATATTAATCCATTGACAGCTAACGCCTTATCTGACAGGGTATTAATGGATAATAAATCATTTCCCTTTAGATGGATAATAGGCTCTGACCCAAGCAATGTGAGGCAGGATACCATAAAAGAGAAGATTCATAGATTATTATTTTCAGAAGATTATATTGGAAAAGACTGGAGATACGCTTATCAAAACGCTTTGGTTTTATCCATAAAAGGAGATTTTGGCGGTATTGTAAAATTATATAATGATACAGATTTTGAAACTGCTCCAAAGCTGCCAGAGTTATTTGTTCCTTTTATTGAGGCATTATATATCACAAAAGATTATAGCCGCGGACAATCGCTTTTACGGAAATGGGCAATTTATTATTATGGCAGTAATATCAAGGGCTCTGAGATGAAAAATAATATATCAAGGCTTGGGGAATATTCAGATAGCGTTGATATAATAGAAAAGGATATTAAAAAAATATTTAATAATTGATTAACGAATGAAAAAATATCTTACGTTTAAACCTATATATTATGTGTTTGCCTTTGCCTTAATAATCAGAATCTTA
>JADFXP010000018.1 GCA_015233465.1 Candidatus Magnetominusculus dajiuhuensis | reverse complement strand
AATAAATCTTCAACTGTAAACATAATTAGTTACTACCTCACCTTTAATGATAATCTTATACTGCTGCCCCTTAAAGATATACAAATTATGTATATAAAGGAATATAAAATTGAATCTTCCAATATATACACGCAATATAATTACCAACTTAAACCATGTCTGCTTAGCCAATCTTGAGAGCCTTTATGACCCAAACTGGCAGCTGTCTTAATATCTTCTATTGCCTGTTCATGGTTATTTACTTTATCATAAGCAGCTCCACGGCCAACATAAGCATCAACATATTGTGGATCAGCTTCTATTGCTGTATTAAAATATTTTATAGCTTCAATATAATTATTCTTCTTAAAATAAGATAAACCTTGACTATACAAATCCACTACTTTTTGTACTGAAAGAGTATTAATTTGTTGTGAACGTGTATTTACTTGTTCTGGCTGATTATCTGCGAAGCTGCTATCTTGCATTTTTAAATAATCTTTCGCAAATTTATCACCTAGACTTGCAGCCATCTTAAAATCTTTAATAGCTCCATTATTGTCGCCTAAACGACTATAAACAATCCCACGATTATAATATGCTATTGCTAATTTAGGATTATTTTCTATTGCATTATTGAATTCTTCTAAGGCTTGCTTATAATTTCCTGATACAACATAAGAAAGTCCTTTACTAAAATAATCATTTGCTGAAAAAGTGTGTTTGGGCACAGTATTTGTATCTTGTTGGGGTATAGAAATAGGTTCTTTTTGTTCAGGAACACTTTCTTTTTGCATAGTAATAGGCGGTTTTGTGTCATTTATGGGCTTCTGAACTATGGTTGAATTAATTTTAACTTCTTTATCTGGCTGAGTATTCACAGGAACTGAAGCAGTTTGATTGGGCAAATCTATTTCAGGTTTGTTTATTACTTGTTTTACAGGTTCCTCTGTCTTTGATCCATTTTTAACTTTAAAGGAATCAAAAAACTTTATATATGTGCCTACAGATGTATCATTTTTAGCATAGGCATTTAAAACAGTATAAAATCTGTTTTTTATTAAGTACATGCGCATACGAACATTTATTTTTCCATCTTGAGATTCCATCTTTACCTCACGGCCAGGATTATCATCAAGTGAAATTGACGTTTCATCAAGTATCTTAGAGTTTGTACTTTTTACTGCTCCATTTTGTCCGTCATCAAAAATCTGTTTAGAGGTTGAATGCTTCATTCCTATTTCTGGAAGGTCTATGTATCCTACTACAAATTCTGCATTTCTTCTGAAATAAAATGTGTGTTGATCTATTTGACCTAACACTGTATTGATTGGCTCAGTTTTCTCAGATGGTTTACCAGGCATCATTATAGAAAAAGCCCCATCTGTTGAGGTAAATTCTATCCATTCATGTTTTGCGCAGCTAAATAACAAGATAGAAAAAAATAGTGCATACATAGTTTTTGTTTTCATATTATTTTTTCTTTCTCTCATATAGTTCAGCAGCAACAAAAATAAGTAATTTTTCAACAAATTGTTGTTAGACAATTTTAAATATTTTCATCTTATTCATTAACAATAGCACAATGTTCTCTTTATTATCAAACATATTGCAAAGCTTCTTAACGTTTGAATATTCAAATATTAAAACGACAATTTTGTTGTACTACATCTTTACCGTATGACAAAGTTGATGTACGCGGTAGATATCATTGAAACTTAAGCCCTGAATTTCTATTAAAGAACTTGAAAGATAAAAATGATTATTAAAAAATAATTATAAACTTTTTATGGAAATAATTTTAAATTTGCGGGGACAGTACATTATTTATGACCTTACACCCCACATTTCCCTATTGTTTAATTATACAAATATGATATAATTAGTACAATATCTTCAACAAACCTTTTGGTTTGAAATATTGTCATTTGAGGGGGATAAGTATGAAAAAATTATCAGTTTTTTTAGTTATTTTGTCTTTGTTGATATTTATTAACACCAAATCATGGGCATTGTCCTTTGTCTTATCAACGGTTGATTATTCAGCAGATCAAACTATGGAAACAGGAAATATGAAGATGAATTCAAAGGTTTATTATACACCTAACAAGATGCGGATGGAGCAGGAATTTTCAGGTATGCAGCAGATTATGATCAATCGTTTTGATAAACACTTAGTTTGGACGCTTATGCCTCAGATGAAGAGTTATAACGAGACTCAAATTAAACCCCAAGATTTACCAACTGAACATAATCCCAATGTAAAAGTAGAACAAACTGTAGTTGGTAAAGAGACCATCAACGGCTTAGAAACCACAAAGACTAAGATTACAGTGACTAACAATGACGGAAGTAAATTTGAAGGCTTTTTCTGGGGAACAAAGGATAAAATTCAAGTAAAAATGGAAGGTTCTGCTTTAGATAAAAATGGAAAGACCGTAAATATGAAAATAACGCTTACTAATATTAAAATCGCACCCCAAGATCCAAAATTGTTTGAAATCCCTGAAGGTTACGCCAATGCCTCTTCTGGCGGCGGAAATGGGTCAAATATAAATGTGCAGGAAATGTTGAAAAATATGAAGAAGAGATAATTTATTTGATATATAGTAATCATTCAAATGAGTAATAGTAATGTTGTTTTTATAATGGGTTCAAAGGGACGAGTCCCTTTGCGGGATTTTTAAGGGCAGAGCCCTTAAAGGGTTATTTATATTACTTTATCGGATTGCTTATTTAGAAGCGCTGCATATTTTTCTTTCAGCGCCTCAAGGTCATTGCGTTCACGTCTTAGGGCTTCTCTTAGCAATTGATGAGATTCACGTACCTTCTTTAAATCTCTTTTCCAGAGGAAGACTATCATGAACACTATTGCCAGCCCTGCATAATACACTATAACCTCCTTGATTTACCTTTTTAACGAAAGATGCGGGTTCAAATTTGAACCCGCAGATGAGAGTCATCTATCTTACCACTTTGTTATTGCTAAATTTTCCTTATCCTTAAATGATCCAAGTGAAATCATTACGAGATCTAAGAAATACCATAGTCCGAAACCGCCCATTGTTACGAGCATTATAATTCCTGTGCCAATCTTGTTAGCATAAAAACGATGTGCTCCTGCCCATCCCATAAAAAAACATAATAATATCGCAACTAAACGGCTTTTTTTGGATTCTTGTGCTTCTGTCATAATAAAACCCTCCCAAATAACTATTATTTTAGGGAATCTAAGATACCCTGTAGTGTATTAACTTAACTTAATACAATTATACACGTAGGATATAATAGTGTCTGTATCACAAGATACATGAAATATTTTAAATCAAATCAAGCCTGAACTTTCCTAACGCTCTCAATATAACTATTTAATATTGCACAACTTTCAGCCTCTATATCAATAAATTGAATCCCAAGCATTTTATTTTCTTGATCTTCTTTAACGCTTCTTATCTTACAGCAAAGATTTTTTATAATCTTTTCACCCAATTTAAATGATAACAATATATCCGAATTAGCCTCCCAAGGTTTACTAACATCTATAGGTGCCTTTAAAAGACACCCCTTTGAAGTCAGATCAACAATAATTCCCTTTAAATGCGCATCCTCTTTAGAGCGCATAATCAAGACTGGAATCTGTGTATGCAAGCGTCTTTCATTACGTATTTGTTTGAGGGATTCGTTTTTAATGACCCTTGTCCTTTTATACATTCCATAGCCCCAGAGTTGATAACGATTAACCTTTACATTTGCCTCTTTCCATGGAATGACCTCTTTTATAGCAAACTTTGGGTCTGCACAGTCTCTTGGATTTGCAACTGGTGATAAACTTCCATCTGGTTTTATAATTGTGACAACATAAGGTTCATTTACCTTTTCGCCTCTATGAGTCACTATTGCAATCTCTTTGTTTGCAAGACGAACTATTGTGCCAGGAGGATATATTCCCAGAACTTTAACAAACATCATTGCAAATTCATTCTCCAATTTAGCCCTGCCGCTTAAAAATACGGATTTCATTGCCTCATTCGGCATTAATGGCTTACGATAATCCCTTCCAACTACCTTTGCACAAAACATATCCGATAGGGATACAATCTTGGCTGACAGACTAATTTGATCGCCCTTTAGACCGCGAGGATAGCCGCTTCCATCAGGAGACTCATGATGCTGGGCAACTATATTAAGCCAAATCTTATTAGTTACATTATTCCTTACTAAAAGCTCAACGCCCTGCGCAGGATGGTCACGTATTAATTGTTTTTGAGCTGGAGTTAAAGGGTCTTCTTGATAATAAAAATTATCCTGCACCTCTATCATCGCTATATTCATTGTAAAAACCGCAGCAAGCAGTAATAATCTATCAGTAGTAGACCAGCCAAGATATTTGGAGATTATCTCGCACACTATAGCAGTATGAATGGTATGTTTTATAGAATAAAGTTCAGAGTTTTCAATCATTATGCTTCCTAATGATAAATCAGGGTCAGCTTCACAAATGGTCTGGACTAATTTTGCAAATCCAATTACCTCTACGGTAAGATTTACGCTTTTCTCTCCAACGCTTCTAAGAATATCCATGGTTTTAAAGTTGTAAAATTTACCAAGACTAACCTGAAGATTATCAAGTACTTGAAAGGGAGAATTATCAGCGTTTAATTCAGCTTGAGTAGCGGCTTGTATCTGCGTAATCTTTTGATTTCTGATTTTTTCACTTGTATTATAAGGTGTTTTTGGTTTTGCAAGGGGATTACCCTTTTCATCTACAAATTCTAATTTATCATTATTCATCTTAAAATCTCCAAATCTATTAAAACAAATGAGGTTCCAGCTTGTTCTCAAAACATTTAATAATAACCTCGCTGATTTCTTCAGCTGTCATTATTGCCCCGCCAGGCCTGCCATAAAAAAATACATCTGACCTTCCATTTACTGAAAGCCTTACATCTTCAACCATCTGTCCAGCATTCATCTCAATTGAAAGAAATTTCCTCTTTCCACCAGCAAGACGATGAATCTGACGCATAGGAAATGGAAATAATGTAATAGGTCTAAAAAGCCCAACCTTATATCCATCACGCTGAAGCCCCCTTACAGCCGAAAGCGCTACTCTTGCTGCAAAACCAAATGCAACAATTATTACGTCAGCATCCTCAACATCAATTTCTTCATACATCACTTCTACTTCCTTCATCTTTTTATATTTTTCCTGAAGGAGTTCATTTTGCCTCTCAAGCTCACCCTCACCCATATATAGAGATTTTATGACATTTGGTTTTCTGTCTTTACAGCCTGTTGATCTTATAACATTTGGCTCTCTGTCTTTGCAGCCTGTTAGTGCCCAAGTTTTTACTGGTAAATTTTTTACCACATACGGCGTTGGAGAAAGGGGCTCCATCATCTGTCCAAGCATACCGTCAACAAGTATCATTGCAGGATTACGATATTTATCAGATGTGTCAAATGCGTGCATAGTTAAATCCCACATCTCTTGAACATTATATGGGGCATAGACAAGGAGTTTATAATCACCATGACCTCCGCCCTTAACCGCCTGAAAATAATCTGCCTGAGATCCTGAGATATTACCAAGTCCAGGACCGCCGCGCTGCACATTTACAATCACACACGGAAGCTGTGCCCCGCATAAGAAAGAAATCCCCTCCTGCTTTAAACTAATGCCCGGAGAACTTGAAGATGTCATTGAACGCACCCCTGCTGCAGATGCCCCAAATACCATATTTATAGCTGAAATCTCACTCTCAGACTGTATAAACACCCCTCCTACTTGATTCATGCGTTCAGATAAATACTCAGGTATCTCATTTTGAGGAGTTATCGGATAACCAGCAAAAAATCTACAGCGCGCATTTATCGCCGCCTCAGCAATCGCCTCATTTCCCTTCATTAAAATCTTTTCTACTGTCTTTACGTTTTTACTTGTCATTATGTCCCCAATATCTATTATTATATACCAAAAAGATTCAAGATTATTATATCATAATAATATTAACAAAATCATTGACAATTCAGTAATATTAAAGTAAATTATATACTTTTATTTAAAATTATGAACTTTCAACAATTGATTTTAACACTTCAAGATTATTGGGCAAAAAAAGGCTGTATAATCATTCAGCCCTATGATCTCCAAATGGGCGCAGGAACATTTCATCCTGCAACATTTTTTAAAGCCCTTGGGCCAGAACCTTGGAAGGCAGCTTATGTTCAGCCCTCCCGCAGACCCACTGACGGAAGATACGGTCAAAACCCTAATAGACTCCAACATTACTATCAATTTCAAGTTATCCTTAAACCCTCACCCAATGACTGTCAAGAACTCTACCTCCAAAGTCTTGCTGCCCTCGGTCTTAATCCTAAACAAAATGACATAAGATTCGTTGAAGATGATTGGGAATCCCCAACTCTCGGCGCAAGCGGTCTCGGCTGGGAAGTCTGGCTTAATGGCATGGAGATAACACAATTTACCTATTTTCAACAAATCGGCAGCATTGACCTCAAACCCATTACCGTTGAAATTACCTACGGTCTTGAACGCATATCCATGTACCTTCAAGGCGTTGATAATGTTTATAATCTCAAATGGACAGATAACGTCTCTTATGGCGACATCCATCACATGGACGAAATTGAATGCTCCAAATTTAATTTCGATTTTGCCGATACCTCCCTTTATTCAGAATTATTTACCAAATTTGAGGCTGAAGCTAAGGCGCTTATTAAACAAGACCTCGTATTACCAGCCTATGAGGCCTGTCTTAAATGCTCTCATACATTCAATATTCTTGACGCCAGAGGCGCTATCAGCGTTTCTGAAAGAACCGCCTACATCGGAAGAATCAGAGGACTCGCCCGTAAATCTGCGGAGATTTATCTTAAACAAAGAAAAGATTTGGAGTACCCCCTTTTAAGGGCTCTGCCCTTAAAAATCCCGCAAAGGGAGTTAATAGATGAAACTTTTTACAAAAAAGTTTCCAAAAAGGCCCTTTGAACCCATTATAAAAAAATGAATATACTACTTGAAATAGGCACAGAGGAAATTCCAGCTCGATTCCTTCCTAATACTATGGAATCAATGCGGGAACTTGCAGAAAAATTGCTCGACCAAAATGCGGTTGATTTTGAGAAAATATATACTCTTGCTACACCTCAAAGACTCGTTATCATAATTTACGGAGTTGCAGAACATCAAAAACCTCGCACAATAACTCACTTTGGACCGCCTAAAAACGCAGCTTATGATAAAGAAGGCAGCCCAACCAAAGCTGCTGTCAGCTTTGCTAATTCTAAAAATATCAAAATAAACGAAATCGTTGTCCTAAAAAAAGAAAAATCCCCCGGACAATTTGGAGAATATATTGCTGCTGTTATCAACGAAAAAGGTCTCCCTACAAAAGAAATAATCTCAGATATATTTAATAAGCTAATCACATCGCTCCAATTTCCAAAAACCATGCGCTGGAATAATTATGACGTGAAATTCGCCCGTCCCGTTAGGTGGATACTTGCACTTTGCGGAAGTGTTCCATTTAACGTTGAATTTGGCGCTGTTATTTCTAATAATTTTACCTTTGGCCATAGATTTCTTAGTAATCAAAAAATACAGATCAATTCTCCTGACGATTACATTTCAGCGCTCAGAAATGCCTTTGTAATAGTTGACCCTGATGAAAGAAAACAGATAATTCAAGAGCAGATTAGTGAAATTGAAAGGGAATTAAATGCCTTAGTTGTAAATGATGAAGGTCTGCTTACAACTGTTTCATATATATTAGAATATCCAACAGCAGTTATAGCAGAATTTTCAGTGGATTTTCTTAGACTGCCAAAGGAATTATTGATAAGCGTAATGCGTGATCATCAAAAATACTTTGCCCTAAGGAATCAAAACGGTACTCTTATAAATAAATGTATTGTTATCTCAAATACTTTAAAAGAAAATGCTAAAAATGTCGCAAAAGGCGCTGAAAAGGTCTTAGGTGCAAGATTTGACGATGCAAGATTTTATTTTGAACAAGACACTAATACTCCATTACTTGAAAAGTTTGATTCCCTTAAATCAATAACCTTTCAAGAGGGGCTTGGAAGTATTTATGATAAGGTTCAAAGACTTCAAGAAATTTGCAGATTTTTATCTATATCATTATTTAATGAGGAAATTAGTCTATTAAACCGTGCAGTTAATCTTTCTAAGGCAGACCTATCAACTGGAGTGGTTAAGGAATTTCCTGAGCTGCAAGGTATAATGGGCAGTCATTATGCGCAGTTAGACGGTGAGAGTGATGAAATTGTACAGGCGATTTTAGAGCAGTATCTGCCGAAGCCTGGAGAAGATATACTTCCAAAGACAAAGATCGGTATTATATTAAGTCTTGCTGATAAAATAGATAATATTGCATCATCTTTTGGTCTTGGGCTGATACCGACTGGTTCAAAAGATCCTTTTGCATTAAGAAGACAGGCGATTGGGATTATTTCAATAATTAGACAAAGAGATTTTATTATAAATTTTACAATACTTTTTGGGACTCCGTTAAAGTTACTAAAGGAAAAGCTGCCACAATGTAATATTTCTGATGTTTATGAAAAGATAGAATTTTTTTTAAGGCAGAGACTTGAAGCGATTTTTTCAAGTGAGGGATTTTCTCATGACCAGATAGAAGCAGCAATGGATAATTTCATGAATCTTCCGATATCATTTATTTATCATCGTCTTAATGCTTATAGGGAGTTAAGGGAGGATAGTGGTTATAATGAATTTCTATTAGCAGTAAAGAGGGTATCTAATATAATTCCCAAAGGGTTTGGCGGGGATTTTGACTGCGATAAATTAGTAGAAATGGATGAAAAAAATTTATATGTAATGGTAAAAGAGACAGAGCCGAGATTTTTAAAATTGGTTGAATCTGGTAATTTTAAAGGTGCAATAGATTGTTTAAAAGAATTAATTCTATATATAAATAAGTTTTTTGATTCAGTATTGGTAATGGATAAAAATATGGAAGTAAGAGATAATAGGCTAGGGTTATTAAAATACATTCATGAAGTTGTTAAGTTGGCTGGCAATATATCATCATTGATAGAGAAATAAATGGGTTCAAAGGGACGAGTCCCTTTGCGGGATTTTTAAGGGCTTATTAATTAAACTTTTTACAAAAAAGTTTAAAAAAAGGCCTTAAAGGGTTACTTATGAAGACGTTAGTTATTCTATTATCAATCCTCATATTTTCTTATACGGGATATTGTGAAGATAAGAAGGATTTCACTGATGTAGTGGTGGTGCTTGATTCTTCTGGCAGCATGAAACACACTGATCCGTTCAATTTACGCTTGCCTGCTGCGAGGTTATTTGTATCTTTACTTGGGGCTGATGATAGGGCTGCGATAGAGAGTTTTAACACAAAATCGGATATCTTGATACCTTTAACTATGGTTAAAGAGGCTGGGAATTTAGATAAATTAGTAAATGCTATAAATAAGGTGCCGTCAACTGGGTTATGGACAAACATATATGATGCCTTAGATATGGCGTATGTGTTACTTGACAAAAATATCAGACCTAACAGTAAGCCGATAGTAATTTTAATGTCAGACGGCAAGATGGATACAAGCGATGCTGCAATGGATGCAAAATTAACAGATACCTTAAAGACAACGTTATTACAGAAATATAAAGACAGAGGTATAGTGATTTACACAATGGCATTTTCTGATGAGTCTGATAAGGAGCTGCTTGAATATATAGCGAAGGCGACAAATGGGCTTTTTTATGTAGACCTTACGAGTGATAATCTGCATATGCGGTTTACCTCGATATTTGAGAATCTGAAGTCACCGGACATGCTGCCAATGCAGGACAATTCATTTTTAGTAGATAAATCAATTGAAGAGGTGACTATTATTGCCAATAAAGCAACGCCTCTGACTAAGATTACGCTGGTATCTCCAACTAAGAAGATGTACACGGCAAATGCTAAGCCTGAAACTATAAAATGGTCGGAGTCAGATAAATTTGATATGATGACATTAACTGCACCTGAGGCAGGGAGATGGAATATCAAATTCAGCACAGAAAAGGGTAACAAGGCGTATATTGTAACTAATCTAAAGCTGCAAACGGATTTTAATAATCAATATGTTAAATTAAATGAGGTAATTACTGTAAATTCTTGGCTTTTAAAAGACAAAAAGATAGTAACAGAGCCTGAGATATTAAGCAAGATAACTATGGGTTTAGAGTTGACGCTGCCTGATGGGAAGACAGATCATATAGCGTTATTTGATAATGGAGAGGGTGCGGATAAGGTTAAAAATGACGGTAAATATGCTGGCGTGATAAAACCTGCTGTTGCTGGGCAATATACCTTAAAGGTAAAGGCAGCGGGCAGTACATTTGAGCGTTCGCAGAGCTTTACATTTATAGTACTGAAGGAAAATGAGGTGATGCCATTAACGGCTGTAAAATCTGAAAAAGGAACAGAAGAAAAAGGGCAGGCTAAGGCATTAAAACAAGATATAGAAAAATCATTAAACCCACAGGATAATAGTGAAACAGCAGCAAATAATCAACTATTAACTGAGAAAATAAAGGGATTAACATTAAAAAAAGCAATAAATTCATTTTTAAAGATAAATGCTATACTAATAACTATAGTAATATTATTTCTTTTGCTAAAAAAGGCAAAGACTCTAAGGAGCGCTCTTTTAGAGAAAGCAGGAAAATTATTAAAGGGGCTGAAGATAAAGAAATTTAAAAAATGATTTCAATAGATCTACATTTATTTATGGTGCTGGTTGAGACGCTTGCGCTGTTTTTTGTTATTACTCTTTATCTTATATATAAAGTAAGAAAAGGAGGCGGCGGAGGCGGCGGGAATAAGAAAGACCTTGAGCAATATGTAAATAATGAAATAACCTCAATAAATGAAGAAAAAGTAAAACTTGGCGAAACTCTGCAAAATGAATTAAAACCGTTGATAGATACATATGAAAACCGCTTATCCTTTTTGGATGCAACAATACAAGGTATTAAAGAAGGCAAGGGAGATGACCTGATATTATTTGAAAAAATGTATCAGAAATTTAATGAGGTAATTGATTCAATAAAGACCAAAGATACAGAGAAATATGAAGCTATTCAGGAAAGCAAAGACCTAAAGATGTATATCAGTATACTTGAAAAGAAAAATAAAGAGCTAAAAGGTAAATCTGGCGGAGGGGCAAAATCTGAGGAGATAGATGAGGCAACAATAGCTGAAGAAGCGCCAGTTGAAGAAATCTCTCTTAATGATGATGGAATAGCAGAGCTAGATATTGATATAACAAGCAGTGCACCTGGGAAGAAGTAAGATTTTTACAACTTAGGGAGGCTGGGGAAATGACGAATGTTTTTAAGAGTAGAATTATTCGTATTTGTTTTATTTTTATTTGCTTGATTAGTTTTCCATTATTATCATTTTCAGGGGAAGAGCAAGATACACAGAATAATAAATCCCAGCCAATACATATTAAAAGCGGCTCTATCCCTTCAAAGACAAGACAGATAGAAACGCCAATAACAGAAAATTTACCAGAAAATCCGCCAGAAGATAAACCAATTGAAAATACTGCAAATAAATCAGAGCCTCAATCGCATTATCAATGGTTTGTAGATGCAATTAATCGCTGTACGACTGGCAAAAAATGTGATATAAACACCCAATTTCAAATTGGCGTAATGTTTTTTAAAGGGGATGGAGTTCCTCAAGATCGTTCAAAGGCAGTTGAATGGTTTAAAATTGCAGAATCACATGGTCATCCTCAAGCAAAAAAAGCGCTTGAATTAATAGATAAACTTAATTCATTGGAAGATCTGGTTAATAATATTGAAACTGTTAAACAAAAGATTCAGAACGTCCAACAAAAGTGGGAAAATGATAGGAAAAAACGTCTTGAAGCAGAAAATAATTATGACAAATGTATAGCAAAAGCAAATGAAACATATAATAAAGATTCAAGACTATATGACATGTCAGGATTTGCAAGCTGGCAGATAGAAGATGGTTATAAAAGACTAAATGAAAAATTAGAGAAAGATAAAAAATATTGTGAAACTTATTATTTAAAATAGATAATCTTCTATGAATTTAAAGGAGGTAATGTGGATAAAGATAACATAAAACAATATTTTGATATTCTTGAGATAGAACCTACAGATTCTATATTTAAGTTAGAGCAAACATATAATAATTTAATTAAAATTTGGCATCCAGACCGTTTTAATCATGACCTTGATTTATAAAAAAAAGCTATAGAGAAAACAAATCAAATAAACTCGGCTTATGAGTTACTTTGTAATTATTATATTAATAATGATGATTTAAAAAAATATTATGCCATTCTTGAAATAAATCCAACTAAATCTTTAAATCAGATATATCAAGCATTTAAAGAATTATCAAAGGTTTGGCATCCATCTAATTTTTCTAATGACCCTTTTATGCAGCAAAGAGCTGCTGAAAAAATGAAATTAATAAATCAATCTTATAATTATCTTTATGAATATTTTACTAATAAAGAAGAACCCTCAAACACTAAAAAAAATCACGAAAAGCAGCCTGATTCTCGCATTCCAGAAAAAAATAGATTAAATGTAATAAACTGGAACCTTAATGAAATAATTAAGCATCAATTTGTCGGTAAATATAGAACTATCTTTGTTGGAATAATTATTGGATTAATAATTGTTTTGAGTTATAGTTATATTATTAATGAAAAACAACCGCCTATTTCAACGCCGCATGAAACTATAGCTGTAAAAGCAAATAAAAGCATAACGCTTTCAACTGAAGAAATAGTTAATAAGACAAAAAAAGCAGTTGTTTATATTAATACACCAAATGGAGCAGGTTCTGGTTTTGTTTATTCGCAAGAGGGTTTAATATTAACAAATGCCCATGTTGTAGAAGAATATAAAGAGGTTGAGGTTAAATTTTATAACGGAAATACCTTGAAAGGGTCTGTTATTAAACTAGGAACATCTCCTTTAGATGTTGCTATTGTAAAGGTTGAAGGTAAGGGTTATGATACTATTTTATTAGGTAATTCTAAACAATGCAGCGAGGGAGCTGATGCAATAGCGATTGGCGCTCCTTTAGGTTTAGAGCAGACAGTTACAAAAGGAATAATAAGTAATTGCAATCATCAAAAATCTGGGATTCAATATATTCAAATAGATACCCCTGTAACGCATGGAAATAGTGGATGTCCATTAATTAATAATAAAGGTGAAGCGATAGGAATAATAACAGGTGGTATTTCTAAAACACAAGGATTCAATTTTGCTCTTGCGATTAATGAGGCTGCGCAATTTATTAATGGCGAGTTAGATCAACAAAATGATACCTTTAAAAAAACTGAACTTGCAGATAATTATTTCACTCAAGGAAATACTTATTTCAAGTTACACAATTATTTAGCGGCTGTTGAATACTATAATAAGGTTATTGAAATAATCCCTCAATATTTAAATGCTTATCATAACCGTGGAATTTCTTATTTTTTGTTAGGAAAAAATAATCAAGCTATCGTTGATTTTAATAAAGTTATAGAACTAAATCCTAAGGCCTCTGATGCTTATTCTTTGCGAGGAATGTGTTATGATAATTTAGATGATGATTTTCAAACCTTATTAAATCACAAGATTGCTGCAAGTATGGGAAATAAATATTCACAAAACTATTTAAAAGAAAAAGGTATTAACTGGAACTAAAATGTCATAAACACCTCAGATACAATTTCTTTACAATTCCTTAACAAAATAATATCTACATTAAATTAAAATCTAATTCCTCCATAATTTCTTCATAATTCCTTCATAATTTACCTTTATAATGAATTGATAATGTAAGTAGTGTAAGTAAATTTAGTTTTCTTAATAATGGGAACTTTAGGATTACCTTTATTAAAAAAGTATTAATGAACTATGTTGGAGAATCGTAATGTCAATCATAACCTTGACTACAGCTACTTATAGTAATTGTGGTCAAATGATTACAACTGCTGCAAAAGAATTAAATTATGACATATTAGGTAATGAAGTAATTGACTTAGCAGCAAAAGAGTTTAATGTTTCTAAAAATAAGATTGAACAAGCTCTCTATAAAGCCCCAGCATATGCAGGACGCGTTCATCCTGATAAAAATAAGTATATTACTTATCTTCAGACAGTGCTTATTCGCTGCTTTTTAAAGAACAATATTATATATTACGGACCTGCAGGATTTCTTTTAGTACGTGGAATATCCCATATGTTTAATGTAAGAATCATTGCAAATATTAAGGATAGAATTCAACAAATGATGGAAATTGAAGGCATATCTTCAAATGCAGCGGAAATAAGCATTTTAAAAAATGACGAAGAATTTTCAAAATGGTCAGATTATATATTTAAAGCAGATATATCAGACCCTAATTTCTATGATTTAGTGATAGATCTTGATAAGATGAATGAGCAAGGAGCAATTAAGTTGATTGTAAATGCAATCTTATCAAAGAGATATAAGCTAAATAGATTTTCCTACAATTGTCTAAAAGATCTTGAACTATCCTTGACATTAAAATCAAGACTTCTTGATATTGATCCAAGGGTTATGGTTTATGTTAAAGGAGAAAAGATTTTTGTTGATACTATATGTCTAAAGGAAGATTCTGAGAGAAGAATAAATCAGATTAAATCTATGACTGATGAGGTATTTGATCATCGTGGCAGGGACGAAGACCACATTTCAAAAAGTCCCAAGCCAGTCATTGAAAGGATAAGAGTTATTGAGGATTATTTTGAGACTATACTCTCGAAATATTCATAAGTTACTGTGCAATTAATCATAAAAAAAATAAACGATTATATTAAAAAGTCTTATAAACTCAGTCTAAAAAGACAGGTAGCGATTGTATTATTATTTCCTTTTTTACTTGCTGTATTTGGACTTATTCATGAAACCTCTGCGCATTATCTATTATCCAAAAGAAGCACATTTATTGCCTTAACAAATGAATTCATTATTAAAGTCATCAGGTCTAAACATTATGAGGAGAGATATTTCCTCTCTGGTGAAAATCTTGAAGATACTTTAGTGAATCTCACAGAAGCTAGAAAAATGGTCTTTGAAAATTATAAACAATTTACAGAATTTGCAGGCGAGCAGCAGGTAATTTCAATGGTAACTCATCTTACAAGGCGTATTGAGTTATTTGAAAAACTTAGTGAATACAGCACTAATGTAAAGAAATTTGATATTAATGACCCTGAAATATCTGCTATCAGAAAACAAATTTTACCTCAAGGACTGTCACTTGAAAAATTTACAAAAACCCTTTTTGATTTAGAGAAGGAATCTCTCCTTGAAAGCATTAATCAGTTTTTGAGATATAATCTATATTTTATGTCTCTTCCATTTATTACTTTGATTATATTGGGATTATTTCTTATGCAAAAGGTTTTAAAGCCTGTAGGTATTTTGGCAAATCATTCTATAAGAATTGGTAATGGAGTTTATGTAAATATTGAATTAAATCAAAAATTCAGAGATGAATTTCATAACTTTGCAGAAGCCTTTAATAATATGGTTAAGACCATTGAAATGAGGCAGAAGCAGTCAATTCAAACACACAAACTTCACGCAATTGGCACATTAACCGCTGGGGTTGCCCATGAATTAAACAATCCCCTTAATAATATCCTCATCACATCAAATACTTTGACTGATGAATTTGATGAGTATTCACGTGAAGAGATAAAAGAAATGATAACAGATATTGTTAATGATTCAGAAAGAGCTCGCAAGATTGTGCGTGATCTTCTTGATTTTAGCCGAGAAAGCTCAAGTAACATGAAATCAATCAAGGTTTCAGATTTTATTAATGAAACCATGCACATAGTTAATAATGAACTCTCACTTAAAAATATCGTAACGGATTTAAAAATAGAAAACAATCTGCCCTCAATCTATGGCGATGATCAAAAACTTAAACAGGTGTTTATTAATCTAATCTTAAATGCAAAGGATGCTCTGAGTGAAAAAGGACACATAATCATCTCTGCAAGTCTATCAAATGAGTCAAATACTGTGATCTTCAAGGTGACAGATAATGGGACTGGGATTCCAAAACATATACTTGACCATATATTTGACCCATTTTTTACAACAAAAAACCTTAGTTCAGGCACTGGGCTTGGGCTTTCAGTTTGTCAGGGAATTATTGCCAATCATAATGGCTCTATGAATGTTGATTCAGAATTGGATGTTGGAACTACATTTACAGTAACTCTTCCTGTAACAACTATTCGTTCTGATCATATCAGCTAAATGCAATACGCATTATTATTAACTACAAAAGGCGGTTAGGATGACTAAAAAATTAAAGATTTTAATACTTGATGATGAAGAAATTGTCGGGAAGAGGCTCGCGCCAACTTTACGTAAATATGGTTGTGAGGTAGAGGTTTTTCTTAATCCTATTGAAGGATTAAAGAGGTTTGATGAGATGAATTTTGATATAGTTGTCACAGATATTCGTATGAAAGAGATGAACGGACTTGAAGTTCTAAAACATATTCGTCAAAAAAATGATAACACAAAGATAATAGTTATAACTGGTTATGCAATGGTGGATACATCAAGAAAGGCAATGGAATTAGGCGCATTTGATTTTATTGCAAAACCATTTAAACCTATAGATTTTAAAGAGATAATCAATAATGCAGCTAAGGCGTTAGGTTTTGAGATAGACCTTTTGGCATCATTACAGTTTGAGGGTTAAGACATGGATAAACTATTAGGGGGTATAAAAATTGCGTCCAGCAGTATTATCATGGTATAAAAATTTTTCATGGGAAACTCTTCGCTCTGATCTAATAGCAGGTATAACAGTAGCTCCTATAGTTATACCTCAATCAATGGCATATGCGCAGCTTGCAGGAGTGCCGCCGTATTATGGACTATATGCCGCGCTTTTGCCGCCTATTTTTGCGTCCATGTTTGGTTCTAGCCATCAACTTTCAACAGGTCCTGTGGCTATGTCATCTTTAATGAGCGCAGCAATTATTTCTACTCTTGCAAAAACTGGCAGCGAGACATTTATCGCTTATTCAATACTTTTAGCGCTTATTGTTGGCATATTTAGACTGATTGTGGGCTTATTACGTATGGCTATACTTATTAATTTTCTTTCACATCCTGTTGTTCTTGGTTTTACTAATGCTGCTGCGATAATTATAGGCACATCTCAGTTGTCAAAATTGTTTAATGTATTTGTAGATAATTCCGAGCATACTTATCAAACAGTTATCAATGTTTTAATAGAAGCAATCCATTATATTCATTATCCGACTTTTTTTATGGCAGTCTTTGCTATGATTATTATTGCCTCAATTAACAAAATAAATCCTAAAATCCCTGGTGTTCTTATAGCTATAATTATAACTTCCATAATAGCATGGGCAACAAATTTTGAGAATAATAAAAAAGTTGATTTATCTACTATATCGGATACTGAAACTGTAACCATGCTTAATGAATTCAATAAAGCAGCCAATGCTATAAATATGCTCTTAGAACAAACGGTTATTGAAAATGATAACCTGCACGATGCCGAAGAAAAATATGGGAAATATAGTACTGAAACCTTAGACATAAAGCTGCTCATTGATGAGATGACTCTAGGCGTAAATGAATATAGGCAAACTACACATGAATATAGGAAGAAATTGCGTGAAATTCGATTCTCAGGCGTTACAACTGATGGTGTAACACACTTTTATCGCAAGGGAAATCTTCCTCCTAATGTAAAAGATGATGGAGTATCATGGCATCTTAAGATAGGAAATAATCCTGTTAAACTTAACGCAATCCCAATGATTGGCGGCGGTGAAGTAGTTGGCAAAGTCCCTCAAGGAATACCGAAATTGTCAGTTCCAAAATTTAATCTTAGGGTTATTCTTAATGTTATACCTGGTTCAATTGTAATTTTATTATTAGGACTAATGGAAATAGTAGCCGTAGTAAAGGCGCTATCAGTAAGAACAGGCCAACGCGTAGACCTTAATCAAGAATTGATTGGTCAGGGACTGGCAAATATTGTAGGCTCATTCAGCAGCAGCTGCGTTGTAAGCGGATCATTTGCACGAACCGCAGTAAATCTACAGGCTGGCGCAGTTACAGGAATGTCAACTGTTTTTACAAGCGGTATTGTAGCCATTACGCTTATGTTTTTTACTCCGCTTCTTTATTATATGCCGCAATCTGTATTAGCGTCAATAATCTCTCTGGCTGTGTTTAAACTTATGAATATCAAGGGAGTAATTCAAGCATGGCATGCTCAGAAATATGATGGTATAATTGCTATAGCAACATTTGCATCAACCCTGATATTTGCACCTCATATTGAAGGCGGAATAATAATTGGTATAGGGCTGACGCTTGCTAATTTTCTATACCGCAACATGAAGCCAAGAATAGCATTACTCTCAAAAACACCTGAAAATACCTTTAGAGACGCAGAACTGTTAAATCTCTCGCGCTGCGAATATATTTCAATAATAAGATTTGACGGCTCTTTATTATTTGCAAATACAAGTTATCTTGAAGACCAGATAATTGACAGGCTATTAGTAAAAAAATCTCTAAAACATATACTCATTGTGGGAAATGGAATCAATGAACTTGATGCAACCGGCGAAGATATGTTAAATCTCCTTGTTGATAAAGTCAGAAATATGAGGATAGAAATATCTTTTATTGGCGTAAAATTACAAGTTTTACAAGTTATGCAGCGCACTCATCTCTACGAAAAGATAGGAGAAGAGAATTTTTATGCAACTATTGATCAAGCCTTAACCAGTATTTATGAAGGGCTTCATTTTGAAGGCCATGAACAAAATTGCCCGCTTCTGCCTTCTAACTCTGAGAGTATTTACGAAAAAATTGATTAAAACAAAAAATGAGGGCTCTGCCAAAGGGCTCCCTTTATGGATGGCTCCCGCAAAGGGACTTGTCCCTTTGAACCCATTAACTTTATAAATTTTTTATTCTAAGTTTTATTCGTAATTTTATTTAAACCGTATTTCGTAGGGGTAACCCTTGTGGTTACCCTGATTTACATGTAAATTAAACGTAAAATAGGGCAGCCACAAGGGCTGCCCCCTACGGTATTTCATAGATTAATCACTTGAAGATACCCATAGATAAAAGGGCAGAGCCTCATGCTTTAAGATTATTTTTTTATTAAGATATACACATCTGCTAATTTCTTGTCTGCCTTAAATAAAGATACTGTTTTTAATATGTAACTTAGCAAAATATAAACTGCGCTATTATACGCAGTACCGCCGAGTCTCTTTTGAATCTTACTTGGTATCATTTTTATTTTGAGAACTGATTCATAGCCGATATTTTTTAATTCCGTAGTAATATTATCATAAGTACTCCAAAGTCCCAATACATCACCAGAGGTCATCTGTAAAATAACAAAACCTTTAGATTTTAATTTTGAATGAAACAATTTTAAATATTTTAAATGGTAAGAACTGTCGCCAGTCCTTGTAAATCCATAGAATTCCTTAGAATGAATTACATCAAAATATTCATCTTGAAAATTATCCAGATTATCAGCAGATTGACACAAGAAATTACAATCAGGATAATTATTAATAGCTGCCTTAATCCCATCCTCAGAAATCTCTAAACCATATGTCTTTCCATCTTTATTTAAAATATTTAAGGCATTAGTAACAGTCCCAATAGCACATCCTATATCAATTATATTGCCAGATAGTTTTAGGTTAAATTTATTTATTAACGCGCTAATATTCTTTGCATATTCAAGCGCAATTCTATCATCTGAAATTGCATGAGGTTTTATAAAGTCATAATTTATCCCTTTTAGATAAGCATAGTATGAACCGAAATCTGAGCTGCCGTTAAATGTTCCATTATCAACTAATTTTCTCTCAAGTTCTTGAGATTTTCTAAGATTTTCAGGGAGTATCCACTCTGATTCTTTTTCTATATGGGTGTTGCCCTCGCAACCTTTCTCAAGCATAATCTACTTCTCCTTAGCTTTAAGTAATTTCAATAGTTCAACTGCAACTGTTTGCGGACCAGTTTGAGAGAATCCTGGAACTCCAAGCCTTGTCCTTATCTGTCCAACCCTGATCCCGTCTTCAAACATCTTAGTAAAATATTTTACGGCAATTGCTTCGTGAATCTCACGCCTTTGTGGTGCTCCAAATGGATTTGCAAAATAAGTCTTAACCAAACCTAATTCATCTGTAGTACCCTTAGCAAATCTCGCTCCAGTTCTAAAAACAGAGATTGCCTCCTCAGGATTATTAAAAAACTCTATAGCTGGAAGTTCATCATTAACCAGCTCGTAATTATTAGCATATAATACCATATCAATAGGATACCCCTTAATTATATTATAGTAATGTGTTATAGGCATAATCAATCTGGCATTTGTCTTATCAGGGTTCATAAATATACTTCTATCAATCTCCTCATAGGCATAACCATGCTGCAGATCATCCAAACGCACAAAAGCCCCTACCTCTGTGCCATATCCTAAAATACAGTCGTCAGCATCTATTCCCAAAGAGCCCATATCGTCAAATATAATAATCATCTCGCAAATATCTTCGCCAAGCAGCGTGCGTAATGCCTCAATGGTCTCTGATTTTCCAGCGCCGCTATCTCCGATTATCAATATATTTGAGGAAAGTCCATTATTCATTTTAATATACGCCATTGCCCCATGAACAGGAAGGCGGCCTCTTTTAAGCATAGCAATATTATGAAGCGTCAAAGGCATCTTTTTAAAGTACCCAAAATAATCTATGTCTTCAGAATGTTTAACCAGACCAATCAACATATCCGATTTTTTATCTTCATAAAATACCGTATTGCTTGAAGATGATATTGCGTTCCCATCTACTCCAAATAACAGCAAAATATCAGGTCTCTTTTTATCAATCTCAGAATAATCTGCAAGTTCAAATAGATTACTCAATGAAAGTCCAAGCGAGATAAAATCCTGATGAAAATATATAAATGCAGTCAATTCTCCAATCTTTGACGGGAAACAGTACCACTGCGTTGGATTTAATTTTATCATATCGCTTGAAAAATTCTTTAATTCCTCAAACTTGCCCTTTCTTGTATTCATCTTAGGATAAATAATCAGAGGCGGTTCAAGCAGGGTCAACGTTATAAATGGAATATCCCTAATAGAATAAAATTCATCAGGACAGTCCCAATCTATCTGCTCTATCAACATGCCCATATTAGTGCCAGATGGAAGCTGCCTGTACACCCTTGGATGAGACCCAGTTAGATTTGAACAAATACGTCTATATGTTGAAAGCACAAGACCCCTAAATCTTTCATTTGATTCAATAAACTGTTTGTGTTGTATGCTGTTTTCTGAATATCTAGAACTTTTTGGCGCCTCTATATATATAAACCTCTCAAATCTACGCCAAAAATTGTAAAGTTCCTCTATGAACTCAAATAAATAATTCTTTTTAGAAAGTATCCCTTCATAATCTTTATTTATTAAAACAATCTCCTCAGACGTATGACTAGATAATAGTCGAAAGATGTTTATTATATATTCAGCGAATTCATCACGCTTTAGCGTTTTTAAATTCTGTCCCAAAAATGCGAAATATGTGTTTCCTGCTGTGGCAATCTTTTCAATAAAACGCTCTACAATGTCTGCAAATAACTCGCTCTTTAAGAGCTGCTCCGTTGAGTCGCAATAAAGACGTGAATAATCAAATATAACCTTGCCTCTTGTTATTACGTATGGTTCCATTTTTACTCCCTTTAAGGGCTCTGCCCTTAAAAATCCCGCAAGGAGGCTAAGCCCCCTTGACCCTTTAATTAAAAGATGAGGAATTGATTAAGAAATGGACATAAATGCTTAGAATATATCCAAGAGCAATGACTGGTGTCCATTTTAAATGACTAAAAAATGTATATCTGCCCTCTGATACACCCATTAAAGCAATTCCTGCAGCACTTCCAATTGATAGTAAACTCCCGCCTACTCCTACTGTCATTGTAACAAGCAGCCACTGTCCAAGCGGCATCACAGGGTGCATCGTCAGAACTCCGTACATAACTGGAATATTATCTATTACCGCTGAGATAATTCCTATAAAAATATTGGCAAATGTCGTACCCATGTGAATATAAACAACCCTTGAAATTACATCAAGATAACCAATAAATCCTAACCCGCCAACACATAATATTACCCCGTAAAAAAATAAAAGCGTATCCCATTCAGCCCTTGATATAATGTCAAAGATGTCAAAAGGTAAATTTTTATTATTAGTCAACACATAAGTCTTTTTTAGATAATATCCCATAAATTGGAGGTAACTCAAACCTAACATCATCCCTGCAACCGGAGGAAGGCCAAGAAATTGACGAAAACAAACTGAAGTTATAATGGTTAAAGCAAACAGAAAAATTATACGTCTTGCCCCTCTTTTCATTGGAATTACGTTAGTTGTGGATTGCGGCAATTCCTTTGGTACAGCAAAGTGCATGATTGCAGCAGGGACTAAAAGATTTATTAACGATGGGATGAATAATTTAAAGAATTCAAAAAAACCGACTAGCCCTTTCTGCCATACCATCAAGGTTGTAATATCCCCAAACGGACAAAATGCCCCGCCAGCATTTGCCGCTACTACTATAACAATACATGACAGATTAATAAACTTAGGATTAGCCTTTCCAACAGCTAATACAATTGCGCACATTATAATGGCAGTTGTAAGATTGTCACATTGTGATGAAAGAAAAAATGAAAGTATGGCTATTATCCAAAATAATTTTCTATAACCATAACCTTTATTTGTAAGCCAAATCCTTAGAGCTATAAACACATTTCGTTCTGCCATGGCATTTACATAGGTCATTGCAACGAATAAAAACAAAAATAATTCACTATATTCAAGTATATTACCTTTTATGGCTTCCTGAGCTATGTGAGATTGTCCGTGTATTGCGTAGGCGTAAGCTATCATTGCCCATATAATTCCAGCTGCAAATATTACAGGTTTACTTTTTTTACAGCAGGTAAATTCCTCTGTCATTACTACTATATAGCTGATAATAAATACTATAATGGAAACATATCCAATCCAATTATTGGTTAAATCAATTCGTTCTCCGTTCACTATTTCAGAGGCATTTGCCAATATAGAGGGCGAACATAGGAATATTGATGATAATATTAATGTAAATAGAGGTTTTTTTAGGATATACTTTTTCTTAATCATATTATTATTCTAAATAGATTTAAGTATTAATTTCAATATAAAAATAACATAAAAATAACATAAAAATAACATAAAAATAAACTATTTCTAATTTTAGTTTATTCTAATGTTTTTATTAAGGGGTCAAGGGGTCTTAGACTCCTTGCGGGAGCCATCCCTAAAGGGAGCCCTTGGGCAGAGCCCTCAAGGGATGTCTTTAATGCCTGCTTGTTTAAATCCTTTAGCCCTATAGATGCAGCTATCGCATTTTCCGCAGGGAGTATCATTTGGGGTAGGGTCATAGCAGCTCCAAGACAATCCATAATTGAGTCCGAGTTCTGTGGCGCCTTTTTTAATGATTTCACCTTTTGACATATTAATAAGCGGGGCGTTTATTTTAAATCTTAATTTACCTTCAATTGAGATGCGGGTGGCGAGGTTAGCCATATCTTCAAATGCCTTTAGGTATTCTGGGCGGCAGTCTGGATACCCGCTGTAATCAATAGCAGTTGCTCCGATATAGATATCTCCTGCCTCAATTACCTCTGCCCACCCAAGGGCGATAGATAGAAATATTGTGTTTCTTGCTGGAACATAAGTAGTTGGGATAATATCTTTAATCATACTTTGCGGCATATCCATATCTGAAGTCAGGGCAGAGCCTCCGATTTGGCGAAGGTCAATATTTAATATTAGATGTTTTTTTACTTTAAGTGAAGCAGCGATAATCTTAGCAGATTCAATCTCGCGTCTGTGTCTTTGGGAATAATCTATGGTTAGGGCATATAATTCATGCCCTAGTGTTGCTGCAATTGCGGCAGAGGTATATGAATCAATCCCGCCGCTTAGTAACACTAATGCCTTGCTCATTGATCGCGCTTACCTATCTTAGGTTCTGTTCCACTATCTAAGCGGACTATATTTTGTCTGTGCTTAAAAAATAAAAGTCCTGAGATTATTAGAGACGTTAGTAATTTATTAGGATAATAATCAAAGATATAAATATTTAATGGTAAAAATCCAAATGCTATAAGGGCTGAAAGCGAAGAATATCTAAATATCACCGCTGATGCTAACCATAATATAACATTTATTAATCCAACTAATGGACTATAAATAAAAAATACTCCAAGGCTTGTTGCAACGCCTTTTCCGCCCTTAAATTTCAAAAATATTGAGAAATCATGTCCTAAAACTGCTGATACTGCCATCAATCCAATGTAAGGCTCTCCAATTTTATAGTGTATCCCTAATAAAACAGGCACAACACCCTTTAGAATATCTGCAATAAGCGTGATAAGGGCTGGAATCTTGCCTACGCCCCTAAGCACATTGGTTGCCCCGATATTACCGCTTCCAACAAGTCTGAGGTCTACGCCCTTAATCTTGGCAACTATAATCCCGCTTGGGATAGAACCGCATAAAAATGCAAATATTAATAAAGTAATTATCAACTTTCTCTCCAAAATCTAACGGCATATTGTACGCCTGAGATAACTGCCAAGACCACTGAAATCCAAAATAAGATTAATCCTAATAGTACTAAATCTATTCCATAAAGGTAATCCTGTAGTATAAGACAAATAATTCCTATTATTTGAAATACAGTCTTGAGTTTACCGCCCATTTCTGCTTTTATTATGATATTTTTAGAAAGGGCTACAACTCTTAAGGCAGTAATCGCAAATTCTCTGACAATTACAATAACCGCTAGCCATACTGAAAGACAGTCAAGACTGACAAGGAGAATTAGTGCAGATATTACAAGAAACTTATCTGCAATAGGATCCATTATTATCCCAAAATCTGTAACCTGACCGCTTCTTCTTGCAAGATAGCCGTCTAATGAATCTGTAATAGAGGCAAGACTAAATATTATAGCCCCTGCAATGGGATGCGTAGGGGTCACCCATAGAAAAAAAGGGATTACAACTATCCTGCTTAATGTTAAAATTGTAGGTAGATTAAACTTTATTGTAGTCTTCAATTATCCTATTCCAAACGCCTTTTGCCTTTAGCAATAATTCACATACTTCCCTGACAGCTCCGCTGCCTCCGGGATTTTTAGTTATTAACATTACCCGTTCTTTTACCTCTTCTACTGAATCAGAAACTGCCACAGATAATCCTACGCGTATCAATAATGGTAAATCAACTATATCATCACCAATAAAGGCGATTTCGTTATCTGTAAGCAAATATTTATCTTTAAGTTCCTCATAAGTCTTAAGTTTGCGTAAACATCTTTGGAATACATCTGAAATACCAAGCTCTAAAGCCCTGCGCTCTACAACCTTTGATTCTCTGCCAGTGACAATAGCGACCTTAACGCCCTCTCTAACAAGCATCTTTACGCCATGTCCATCTCTAACATTGAATGCCTTAAATTCATTGCCCTCATTATCAAGGATTATCCTGCCGTCAGTCATTACACCGTCAACGTCTAAGATTAATAATTTAATCTCTTTGGCAGCATTAATGATTTCCTCATTTGATTTTAGTAGAGAATTCATGTTTAATAATCCCCCTATATGATAATATCAATACAGTCCCTGAAAATGCCATATATATACCAACAGTAATAGAAGCGATTACCTGTCCCAGTTCGGCAATTTTACTGGTTAATATTATATTAAATAAAGTTACAACTAAACCCGTAAAGATCAGAGATAAAAATACCATCAAGGCATAATTAATATTGCGCCTGACGATAATATAGCTTAATTTCATTGCAGTAATTGCATTAGTTCTGTCATCGCTGATAAGAATAACTATTGTAAACATTAAAAAAAATGCGGCTATCACTGCTGGTATAAAAAATAATAAAACACCAGTAAAAAGCAGTACACCAAGAAAAAATGCAGAGGAAAATAGGGCATTCATCCTTGATAAAACTGAGAAAACACTGCGTCTAATAGAACAAGTTTGATTGTCTATTACATCATTAACCATTGAAATAACAATGGCTTGAGTAAAGACATTAAAAAGGAAATCAAGTACGCCAAGCGACATAAGGCTTCCCATAATTGGTTCAAAGTCCTTGACTGTTTGAACATGTGAGCCCATTGTTGCAGCATTAGGATTTATTACAAAGATGACAGTGAGGATAGTCATAATTAATGAAGCAATAACAGTTGGCGCGGCAATATGTTTGTGCAGCCTTAAAATCATAAAACTATATTTAAAGATTGTTGTTATGCTCAAATGTTCTCCAAGATAAATATAATTAAAATTATCACTATTATATCATTATTTTACAAACAGTTTTAATAAAATTAATATAAAATATTAGATACATTTAATAATCGCTAAATAATTTGTTTAAAGGAATAAAATGGCAAAATCCATAATGATACAAGGCACAGGTTCAGGGGTTGGAAAGAGCCTGATTGTTGCAGCGTTATGCCGTATCTTTAAAGAGAAAGGGTTAAAGGTTGCTCCATTTAAATCACAAAATATGGCGCTTAATTCCTTTGTCACTTGCGAAGGCGGCGAGATAGGCAGGGCGCAGGCTGGACAGGCTGAGGCTGCTGGAATTCTCCCAAGTGTCTATATGAATCCAATTCTTCTTAAGGCAACAGGAGAGGCGGGTTCTCAGGTTATTCTTATGGGCAAGGTTCATTCAAATATGACTGCATCTCAATACTATGCCTTTAAAGATGAGGCATGGCAGGCTGTTTTAGAGGCGTGGGAAAGGCTTTCGCAGCAGTATGAGGTAATAATCATTGAAGGCGCAGGAAGTCCTGCTGAGATAAATCTTATGGACTGCGAAATAGTAAATATGGCAGTTGCGCGCTACACAAAATCCCCTGTAATCTTAGTTGGAGATATTGATAAAGGCGGTGTATTTGCCTCTCTTTATGGGACTATAAAATTGCTTGAACAAGACGCACATCTCATAAAGGCATTTATTATTAATAAATTTAGAGGAGATCTCAATATACTACTCCCAGGAAACGAGTTATTACAAAAAAAGACAGGAATTCCTGTAATTGGCGTACTCCCGCATCTTGGCAGTCTTGGTCTAAACGAAGAAGATGGTATGGCTCTTGATAATAGTAATTTAATCAAACATTATAAATGCGAACCATTAAAGATTGTCGTATTACGGTTAAAATATATCTCTAATTTTACAGATTACGATTCTTTAATGTATGAACCAGATGTAGCTTTAAAATATTCATTACGCTATGACGATATAGTTTCAGCAGACATTGTAATCATCCCAGGGTCTAAAAATACAATCAAGGATTTAACGCACCTTAGACAAGTGGGTATAGAAGAGGCATTAAAGACCGCCCATAAAAACGGCGCACAAATAATCGGAATATGCGGCGGTTTTCAGATGCTCGGAAAGACCATCAAAGACCCATACGGCATGGAAAGCGATCAACCTGAAGCAGAAGGGCTGAGGCTTCTTGATGGAATCACAACCTTAGATAAAACAAAGACTACTTGTCAAGTAAAAGCAGCTACAATCGGAGCCCTTCCAATGTGTAACCAGAAGTTTAATAATATCAAAGGCTATGAGATACACCTTGGCAAAACAGTCTGCCACGATGGTCTATTTAAAATCACTCGGTTAAATGAGGATCTATCCTATTCAGACGGCCAGTTTAAAGATAACGTCTGGGGCACCTATATTCACGGCATCTTTGATAATGACGACCTCCGCAGGTCTTTAATCAATAGCGTAAGAGAAAAACGCGGGCTTGATATATTTACAGATAAACACATAATTTATGAAGAGTTTAAAGAACAGACCCTTCAATTATGGACTGAGGCTGTAAAGACACATATTGATATGAAGTTTATATACGAAATTACCCTTTAAGGGCTCTGCCCTTAAAAATCCCGCAAAGGGTCTTAACCCTTTGAACCCTTTATTACATTAGCTAAATTTGCAAATTGCGCAGAACTTAAAGTTTCAGGTCTATGGGTTGGATTAATATCTGATAAAAGAAGAAATCCCTTAGTATCTTCTCCATAAAGAGATTTCAACGTATTTGCTATCGTCTTTCTCCTTTGATTAAACGCTGCCTTTATTATCCTAAAATATAACTCAGGATCACTTACTTCAACAGAAGGAGTTTGCAGTATCCTAAAATTAATAACAGTAGATTTAACCTTTGGAGGCGGTCTAAATGCCTCAGGCGGGATTGAGAAAATCTCTAAAGGTTGAGTATGATATTGAACGGTTAATGATAATATGCCATAAGCCTTTGAACCCGGAACCGCAATGATACGATCAGCAACCTCCTTTTGCATAGTTAGGGTCATTGAGGTTAGATTATCTCTATTTTTAAGTAATTTAAAGATAAGCGGTGTGGTAATTTGATATGGAATGTTTGAAACAACCTTGAATTTCCCAATACTTCCAAAATCAAATTTCAGCGCGTCACCTAAGATTAATTGCAGTTTATCGTTATTTTGAAATCTTTGGACAAGTTTGTGATGAAGTAATCTATCAAGTTCAATCGCTACCACACGGTTTGCCTTCTCCAATAGTTTAACTGTTAGAGTTCCAGGTCCAGGACCTATCTCTATAATTGTATCATCATCATTAATATTTGCTGCATCAATTATTTTATCTAATATGACTTGATCAAATAAAAAATGCTGGCCTAATTTTGGTTTCATATTGATTTGTCATGAGGGCTTTGCCCTCAAACTCCCAGAAGGGGACTTGTCCCCTTCACCCCATTATTAAAGATTAAATGGAACTTTAATTTTTGAGGCAGGTTTGCAAATATCTGCATAATATTTTTTATCCGATAGATTTGTATGGGACTTTTTAGTCTTAGGAGAATAAATCTTTGGAAGTTCAAAATTTTTGGGATATATATCTTTATATTTTATATATTGATATGAACGCTTATCATCTGTACAAATAAGTTTACAACCTGAAACTATAATAATAGCAATTATATGCGGGTCATCAAAATCATTCAAGTTTTTATCTATTAATAGTTTTTCTTGATTATCAACTTTTAAACAATCTACTTCAACTAATCTTCTTGCTTTTCGTAATCTAATTAAAAATTTTCGGTATTTAGACATTTGTCTTAGTTCATTTATATATTTTGTTCCACCATAAACTAATTTTCCATTTCCAATTGTTATCCATTTTTTTAGTGGAGTATATTCGTTTAATTTTTCAATAAAAACATGAGGAAATACGTTAATATCTATAACAACACACATTCTATATCCCCAGATTTTTAATTTCTTCTTGGATAAAAAAATCTTGATAAGCTGTTGGCTGGTCTTCTGACAACTCACCATTTTCTAATATATCAATAGGATAAACTTTGTTGCCGTCTTTATCCCGTTCAAAAAATAATATCTGCGCCTTAGGATTGTTGGAATCTTTATTTTTAAGATTTAATCTAAAACGATCAATAATATAATCGCTATGTGTTTCAATAAAGAATTTTTTCCCTTCTGTGATAAATAGTTTATATATTAGATCACCGAGAGCAGCTTGAGCCTTTGGATGAAAATGAAGCTCTGGCTGCTGCATGACAAAGGTTGTGTCTTTTGGTCTTGCTATAAATTCAACTAATATAGGTAGAGATTGTGAAACCCCATAACCTACGTTTGTAATATTTATGGACATATTATTTAAACCAACTTGCAATTCAAAAGGAGAATTAACGGCATTACCAAATTTTTTTACTTTAATTGAATCAAACATACCACTTTGTTTACCAAATTTATTTAAAATATTTTTAAAGTTTTTAGCTTTATCTTTATCATCAAATATTTTTTTCATTATATAAGGAGTATGTTCACCTTCTGGGGAGTATTCATACTTGAATTCATCATAAGTACGTTTTGGTTTTGTCCTTATTGGGGCTATCCAAACAACATTGCTAATATTCAGTTGATGAAAAATAGGTGCATTTTCATTATCTTGAGTAAGTGATTTATAATTCGAGTGATCTATATTTTTATTAATGTGTTCTATTTGCCAATTCTTATAGACGTTTTCTTTAAATTCATCAATTTTATAAGAGCGCTCATGTTCTTTAGTTTTGCCCAAGGTTTTTTTATCATAGAGAAATGTTATTTCGTTGTTTCTGTGAAAATATGTATACATATATAAACCAGAAATTCCATCTTGTATTTCTCTGAACGTCTTAAGAAATGCTTTTGTAACTTTATAATCAATATCAAGTTGTATCATTCCAATACTAAAGTAATAACTATCAGGAAGTTTTTTATTAATTACATCATCAAATAGTCTTATATTAAGTTCATCTAAATTGAATGATAATTCTGATAAGAAATTTTTCTGTGATATTTTTTTGATCAATCCAAGGATAGAAGTCTTCCCAGTACTATTTTCACCAACGAGGAAATTAATATCTTTTATAGGGATATAGGTTTTTTTAAACCCTCTAAAATTGTCTAAATAAAGATATTTCATGATTATGATTATAACATCTTCATAAAAACATTACAAATATTTTATAATGGGGTAAAGGGGGCAAGCCCCCTTTTGGGATTTTTAAGGGCAAAGCCCTTAAAGAAGGAGTTTAAGATATGATAGAGAGATACACAAGGGTACAGATGGGGCTGGTATGGGATATAAGGGTACGTTATGCAAAGTGGTTAGAGGTTGAGTTGGCAGCGTGTGAGGGATGGGCGGAGCTTGGGAAGATTCCAGTTGAAGCTTTAAAAAGTATAAAGGAAAAGGCTGGATTTGATGTTAAGAGGATAGATGAGATTGAATTGACTGTAAAGCATGATGTAATAGCGTTTTTAACATCTGTTTCAGAGCATGTTGGGGCTGATTCTCGATATATTCATATGGGGCTTACGTCTTCGGATATTGTTGATACATCTTTAGCTTTAATGATGAGACAGGCTTCATTAATTATTATCAATGATATTACTGAATTTATTGAGGTATTAAAGACACAGGCATTAAGATATAAAGATACGATATGTATTGGCAGGAGCCATGGCGTGCATGCTGAACCGATGGTATTTGGGCTTAAGTTTGCCCTTTGGCATGAGGAGATGAAACGGAATCTAACGCGTATGATTGATGCGATGAAGATGATAAGTGTTGGTAAATTATCTGGGGCAGTTGGGACGTTTTCAGTTGTGCCTCCAGAGCTTGAAGAGATAGTCTGCCGTAAACTTGATCTAATACCAGAGCCTGTTGCAACACAGGTTGTGCAAAGAGACAGACATGCGCAGTTTATGACAACTATGGCAGTGATTGCTGGGAGTTTAGAGAAGATTGCAACAGAGATACGTCATCTTCAAAGAACGGAGGTTCGTGAGGCAGAAGAGCCGTTTAGCATTGGGCAGAAGGGATCATCTGCTATGCCTCATAAGAGAAACCCTGTGGGTTGTGAAAATATAACTGGGCTTGCGAGGATTGTTAGGAGTAATGCTATGGCTGCCCTTGAAAATATTGCCCTTTGGCATGAGCGTGATATTAGTCATTCTTCTGTTGAGAGGGTGATTATTCCTGACAGCACAATCCTCATTGATTATATGCTTAATCGCTTAAAGGGGATAATCTCAGGGCTTCATGTGTATCCAGAAAATATGATAGTTAATATTGACAGAAGTTTTGGTCTATATAATTCACAAAAGGTGTTAATCGCATTGACTCAAAAGGGTCTGTCAAGAGAGAATGCCTATGAGATGGTTCAGAGGAATGCAATGAAGAGTTGGGCGGATAAAGTGCAGTTTAAGGGTCTTTTGACAGGAGATAAAGATGTTAGAGCGATATTGTCGATAGAAGAGATAGAGGCTTTATTTGATGTCAAAGATTATTTAAAGAATATTGATTTTATTTATAAGAGGATATTTAGATAATTAGTTTAATGGGTTCAAAGGGACGAGTCCCTTTGCTGGAGCCCGTAGATTAAAAGGGCAGAGCTCTCATTCTTTAGAAAGTCTCTTGAAAATAACCTATTCATCCATTCTATTTAAACGTTTATTTAGCGCCTGTCTGGTAATGCCAAGCAGGGAGGCTGCTATGCCTTGATTTCCTTGAGCTGTTTTAAGGGCTTCATCAATAAGATGGTTTACTAATTCTTTTATAGTTGGAAATTTACCAAATAATTGAAATAGATCTACATTTTCTGGCAGATATTTCTTGCTTGATTCTAATGGTGTTCTTCTTTCCGTTGATATTATTTGATGGAAGCTCTCCAAAGAGATTACTCCATTAGTTTGTCTTGCAACTGCGTCAAATACCATTGACTGCAATTCCCTAACATTTCCGGGAAAATGATATGATGAAAGTAATATTAATAATTCATCTGGAATGCTCGGTTTTTTCTTATTTAAAGAAAGTGCAGCGGTTTCTATAAAATAATTAGTCAATAGCGTAATATCCTCTTTACGATCCTTCAAAGGCGGAATATTAATCTGATGTGACCTTAGACGATAATATAAATCGCTTCTAAATCTTTCAGAGTTTATTAATTCTCCTAAATCCTTATTTGTTGCAACTATTATCCTTGCGTCACTATGTCGAGGGATGTCTGAACCAAGGGTATAATATGTATTGCTTTGAAGAAGCCGTAATAGCTTGATCTGTGATGCCTCACTTAAATCACCAATTTCATCAAGGAATAATGTCCCTCCAAATGCGCGTGAAACAAGTCCTTCTCTGTCTTTTTCAGCGCCAGTAAATGCGCCTTTTTTATGACCAAAAAGTGTATCGGAAAATATCGCGTCATCTAATCCTGCGATATTTACCTCTACATACTCGCCTTTTCTTCCGCTTACATCATGAACTGACTTTGCAATTAGCTCTTTGCCAGTTCCAGTATCACCCATAATTAATACTGGACGATCTGTTGGGGCAATGACTTCTATATATTGAAATACTGCACGCATTTTCTTTGATACTGTGACAATTGTTGAAAATGCCTCAATGTTTTTTAGCTCATCTGTAAAAAGGTGATGTTTTAATGACGATAACTCCAGTTTTAGGCTGCACATCTCAAGTGCCTTTTCTACATGTGAGACAAGCTGATTTTTATCTATCGGCTTTACAAGATAATCAAATGCCCCAATCTTCATACATTCTACTGCCATCTGCAGGTCATTCATTGCTGTAATAATCATTACAGGGATATGATGAAAATCTCTGCTTATCATTTCAAGTAATTCCTTGCCTGAGATATTTTCCATCATTAAATCAAGGATTACAGAATTTACCTCATGCTCATTTAAAAACTGCATGACCTCTCTGCTGTCTGTCAGCCCTGCAATGTTAGTGATATTAGCGCTTCTTAACATTGCGCTATAACTGCCAATCACATTTGGATCATCGTCAACCAATAAAACCTGTATCGTTAAATCATTCTTCATGTTATTTACATCTCCATGACAATAGGCATAATCATAGGTCTTCTATTTATAGTATTTCTAAAATATTTCTTTAAAATTGAAACAATCTTTGCCTGAAGTATAGTATTATCCTCTGTAATTTCCTGATTTAATGCCCTTAATTGCTCTTCAAGGATTTCCCTTGCCTTCTCTAAAATGTCTTCCTCATTATTAATTACTAAAAAACCACGTGAAATAATCTCAGGGCCTGATAAGATTGTTCCATGCTCTTTATCCATTATTATATGAACAATTACAATCCCGTCTTGACTTAGATGACGTCTGTCCCGCAGCACAATATCCTTTACATCGCCAAGTCCTTTGCCATCAACAAATATTCGCCCTGAGATTGTTTTTCCATTAATGGCAGCTCCTTCATCTGTAATCTCAAGAATTTCACCATTGTGCATAATAAAGATATGGTCGTCTTTGACATTTAAATTACGCGCCAATTTAGCGTGTGAGGCATGATGACGGTATTCTCCATGAATTGGGATAAAGTATTTAGGTTTTATGATGTTTAACATTAATTTTAGTTCTTCTTTTGAGGCGTGTCCTGATACATGAACCTCTGAGACCTTTTCATATATAACGTCTGCCCCGCGTTTGCATAGATGATTGATTATCTTGCCTATTGCTCGTTCATTTCCGGGAATCATCTTTGCTGAGACTATTACAATATCATCTTTGACTATATTTATCTGTTTATGCTCGCCAATTGCTATTCTTGTCAGCACGCTCATCGGCTCTCCTTGAGAGCCTGTTGTAATTATTACAACCTTATCGGGCGGAATGGAATTTAGTTTCTCAAGTTTTACTAATGTATCTTCAGGCACTGTAAGGTAGCCAAGATCAATGGCAATCTGCGCGTTTAATACAATAGACCTTCCGCAAAGAATGACCTTTTTATTAAATTGCACAGCAACATCTATTGCCTGCTGAATTCTATGTATGTTTGAGGCAAATGTTGCTATGATTATTCTATTTTTAGCCTTTGAAAATATTATTTCAAAAGAACGTCTAACTTCCTTTTCAGAAAATGTATACCCGCCTTTTTCAGCATTTGTACTGTCTGAAAGCAAAAGCATTACACCGTTTTCCCCGTAAAAGGAAAAACGGTTGAAATCCATAAGCTGCCCATCCACTGGGGTCGGATCAAGTTTGAAATCGCCAGTATGTATGATATTTCCAAGCGGAGTCAAGATTGCAAGCCCCACTCCGTCTACAATTGAATGTGTAACCCTTATAAATTCAATCTCAAATACGCCGAGGGTTATTTTCTCACGAGGTTTGATGGTTTGAAGGGCAGCATTGGTTATATTATATTCCTTTAGTTTTTCTCTGATTAGACCAAGCGTTAATAAAGTCGCATAGATGGTGACATCAATTGCAATATCTCTAAGTAAAAATGGCAGCGCTCCTGTATGGTCTTCATGTCCGTGAGTAATAATAATGCCTTTAAGGTCTTGTTTATTATTTAAAATATAGGAATAATCGGGAAGGAGAAAGTCTACACCGGGCATATCGTCTTCTGGAAACATCAGACCGCAGTCAACGATAAACATGTCTGTACCGTAATGAAATACAGTCATATTTAATCCAATCTCTTCAACTCCGCCAAGCGGAATAACCTTTAAAGTATTTTCCATTTTGATACAGTGCTATTATATATAAGTTTTTATTAAGGGGTCAAGTTGAGGCAATAGCCCCAAACCCGAATAAACCCCTTGCGGGTGTTTGAGGGCAGAGCCCTTAAAGGGTTACTCCCGATAAATATCTAGGTATATAGTAAATATTACACCATAGCCCATATTTTCGACAAATATTTTGCCATTCATACTTTGTTCAATGATTGATTTGGCCATATATAGACCAATACCAGTCCCTTTACCTTCTTCTTTGGTGGTAAAATAGGGTTCAAAAATAGTATCCAGCAGATTTTCGGGGATAGGGCCGCCGTTATTGCCAATTTTCAGAACAGCTCTATCGTCTTCTTTTAAAGCTCTAATTATAATTTGTCCGCCTTCAGGGCCTAGTATTCCCTTAACTCTTGCCTCAACGATTGCATCCTTAGCGTTTGACATAATATTTAATATTACCTGATTGAATTCATTAAAAAAACCATTGACAATAATATCTTCATCTTCATTATAGATATTATTTATTGTTATAGCGTTATTTTTAAGTTGTGCAGAAAATATAGATTGAGTGAATTTTATAGATTTAATAATATTAAACGGCGCTCTCTGTTTGGATTTCCTAAAGAAATCTCTAAAGTCATCAATGGTATTAGACATCATTTTGATTTGATCCATTGAGTCTTTGATTGATTTTTCAATATATTGCTGGTCAAGTTCATTTGCATGAAAGGCTTCTTTTATGTCTTGAATAATAAGTCCTAGGGCGTTTAACGGCTGTCTCCATTGATGGGCAATTGCGCTTATCATCTCGCCCATAGAAGCCATCTTAGATTGCTGTATTAATATCTGCTCTTTTTTGCGTCCTTTTTCAATTTCTTCTATAACCCTTTCTTCAAGGGTGTGATTTAGTTCCTTTAACTGCTTATCTAGCTGCTTTCGTTTGGATATATTTCTGATAATACCTGTAAAAAATATCTGGTCATCAGCTTTCCAGCTTGCAAGGGAAATCTCTATTGGAAATTCAGACCCATCTTTTTTTAGACCTGAAAATTCTACGGTTTTACCAATTGTTGGGATTATGCCTCCTTGCCCAAAAGGAAAATGAAAATATTTATTAATGCTCTTTAAATGCTTTTCTCTAAAGGTCTCAGGCATTATTATCATCAGAGATTTCCCAATTATTTCCTCCTGACTATAGCCAAACATTTCCTCTGCAGCATGGTTCCACGAGATAATTGTACTTTCTTTGTCAATAGTAATTATTGCCTCAAGGGCTGAGTCATTTATAGCAATAAGTCTCGCCTCTGATTTCATAAGCAGATCAGAGGTTTCTTTATGTGCTTTAAGTTCTTTTGTGAGTTTAATATAGGCTTCTTCTAATTCAAACGTCCGCATCTGTATTCTAAGCTCTTGATCATTTTGAATATTTTTTAAAATCATCCATTGTTTTCTTGTCCTAAAAAATATATATAAAGATAAAAGAGATACTAATAAATAAATAGAAATGTGTAAAAAGATTAGATTTAGTTTTTTATTTTTTTGTAAGATGATAACAGGTTCAGCAGGAAATGTAATGGCGGTTCCTCCAATAATATCACCTTTTTTAAAACCCTGCCTTGCATGACAGCGTAAACATGTATCCTCTGCCTTTAGTACTGCAATATATCGAAATTCTGATAGTTTCCCATCATGAAAGAGCTTAATGTTTTCAATTTTACCAAGTTCAAATTCTTTTATTATTGAGCTTTCCCACGCATTAGCCATATTTGATGGACTTATCGGTTTAAGACTTATTAAATGAATAGAGATTTTATTTTGAAGATTAGTAATTTCAGATAACTGACGGGTCATATTTGCAGGATTTATTAAGGTATATAATTTTCCTTTAGTGGATTTAATCTCTCTTTCAGGTAAATTAAGAAACGTATCTGGCTGAGTATCTTTTGTGACAGGGGCGTATACCCCTCCATGACTTGCATTCCATGTTTTCATGGATTTAATCACATAAAACATATTCCGCCCCATTTCCTTTGCATTTTCTAATAAATATTGATCTAGTTGATTAATATTCCACTGATAAGAAGCATATACAAGGACTGTCCAAAGGATTAATGGAAATATCCAAAATCTCTTTGCTATTAAGTAATCTCCCATTAGAAATTCTTTGATGAATTGTTTCATGTTTTAGGAGGTTTATCCTTATATTTTAAGAACACGATTTTATTATTAAATCTATCAATTCTTCCTTAATTATCGGTTTTACTAAATAAGCGTATATACCTTTACATTTTTCATCATCTTCATTAAAACCAGAGGTTACAATTATCGGCTGTATAGGATTTATCTCAATAATTTTCTCAATCATCTTAAATCCATTCATTATAGGCATGGCTATATCTGTAACCACAACGTCTGGTTTATGTTGATTAAATAAATCAAGTCCTTCTTTCCCATTTGCAGCAATATAAATATGTTTGAATCTTCTCTTTAGAAAATTCGTAAATAAGACCCTGATCATAACGTCATCTTCAACATATAAAATGCTTATTGACTGCAATTCTCTTGCTTTTTCTGTCACATTTATCACCTTAAAACCTTGCAGGGTAAGGAGTTCCCATTATTCCTTATAAGGCAGATATACCTCAAAACTTGCCCCGCCTTCAGGAGGGGTTTTTACGATTATCTTGCCATTATGCCGTTTGACTACCCTTTTAACACTATAAAGCCCTACCCCAACACCTTTTTCACTGTCAGGAGCTTGAAAATATTCCTTAAATATATCTCCATGCAGGCTTTCTGGAATGCCTCTTCCATCATCAATAATCGAAAAATGCAAAAAATTCTCTGTCTGATTAACAGCAGCCTTTATCTCGCTTTTAGCGTATTTTATAGCATTACTTAGAAGATTTTCAATAAGAGATTTAATCTGATATATATTAGCATTTATTTCAATCTTTGCATTTCTAATTGCATCCAAATCTGCAATTATCTTTAGTCCTTTATGTTCTATCTGCGGAATATGATTGGTAATAGTTGTGGCAAAAAGTTCACTAAAATTAATAATAGCAAAATCCGGGGATTCTATCATATTTCGCTCTTTAAGTCTTAATGAGATGTCTTCAATATCTTTATAGAGATTTTCAGCAACCTCATGGATAATATTAAGCGTATCTTGTTTTTTTTCTTCGGTTTTGACCTTGCCGCTTAATAGACGTTTTGTATATCCAAGTATTGGAATAAGAGGTCCTTTGAGATCATGTATTAATACTGAGAGAAATTTATCCTTTTGATCACTAAGAGCGTCTTCTGCCTTTTTGCGCTCTGTATAGTCATGGTATGAAACAATCACTGATTGTAGTTTACCGTCTAATCCAAGCAAAGGAGAAGCTACTACCTCATGGTAGCGAGTATCGCCTTCAGGGGTTTGATGTTTATGCTGAATTATACTTGGAGTTAATGTTTTCCTTACCTCCATTATTGGACAACGGTGATCTTTATCAAACTCATGACATGGTATATCTATCTTATGCGATATCATATGACAGGTTAGATTAGTCAATGGAATATTCTTATCAGACAGCCAAACACTCGCAGATTTATTTGAAACTATTATCTTAAAATCAAGCCCAATAACCATTATAGGATGAGCAATACCGTCTATTATAGACTGCAAAAATGCCCTGCTTTTTCTTAATTCAGTTACCTTTTCATGTCTTGTAATTGCAAGTTCTATAGAAGTAAGCAATTCCCTAAAATTAAAAGGTTTTATGATATAACCATACGGACTTGCCTCTTTAGCCCTATTTATCAATGCCTCATCTGTGTGTCCAGTTAAAAAAATCACTGGTATATCATAATCCCGCTGAATTATCTTAGCTGTATCAATCCCATCCATCAAGGCATTTAATACTATATCCATTAATACCAGATCAGGAGTGTTTTCCTTAATCATCTGTAAGGCATCATTTCCAGTTGTTGCATGACCAAAGGTCTCATATCCATATCTTTTGAGACTAGAATTAATCATGCCTGCAACAATATCATCATCCTCTACAACCAAAACCTTTATAGCAGCCATTTTCCCGCCTTATTTATTAATAATAATCTTAAATTCAGCCCCATCATTAATATTTTTAACTATCAGCCTTCCATTCATATGCGTTTCAATAATTACCTTTGCCATGTGAAGCCCAATTCCAGTGCCCATGCGCTCTTCTTTTGTAGTAAAATATGGTTCAAAAATCTTGCCTATAATCTCTGTTGGAATGCCGCCGCCATTATCTCTAATAATTATATTTACTCCATTATTATCAAATATTTTAAGCCATACAGTCCCATCAAGTTTATCTAACCTGCCCTCTGTCCTTGCTGCAATAATCGCATCCTTTGCATTATTAAAGATATTTATCAGTACCTGCATAAATTCATTTTGAAAACCTTTGATTTGAGTAGTAAAGTCAACCTCTATTTCTTTGATTAATTTGATATTATTATTATAAAAATATGAACTTACCATCTTTAAGACAGTCTCTGATGCCTTCAATACACTAAATGAAGTCATATTTTTAGAAGTTTTAAAGAAATTCCTAAAATCATCAATTGTTTGAGACATATATTGAATCTGCTCCATTGATTCATGCACGCTTTTACTGACATAATTGCCGTTTAATTCGCCAAAATTATAGGCATCCTGCATATCTTGAATGATAACTCCAAGGGCATTTAAAGGCTGTCTCCATTGATGGGCAATTGCACCAATCATCTCGCCCATCTCTGCAAGTTTTGATTGTTGAATCAATAATTGTTCTTGTTTACGCTGTTTTTGTACCTCAATTTCAACCCGCTCTTTGAGATTGAGGTTAAGTTCAGTAAGCTGGTCAGTCTTTATTTGGAGGTTAGTCTCAATTTTCTTTCTCTCTATAACACCTGCAAGCGTATTGCCTACTGCAGTTAAAAATTCTATCTCCTCCTCTGACTCAATATGTCCGTCCTTAATTATTAAAGATATTACACCAATTACTTCCTCACCTTTTATTATAGGTATACTGCAATGTCCATATTGAAAGGTACACATTAAATGAGCCTGATAAACAGGGTCAACACGATGGATAATATTTATCTGTTTCGTTTTGACAGCCTTGCCACAGAAACACTCATCCAAAGAAACCTCAGTACAGACTGTGCTAAAATCAAATAAATCTCCTTTTTGAGCTACGAATACAAGCCTCGATCTCTCTTTATCCAATAAATGGATGCAGCCCATAGGTTCAAGTGAAAGCCAAGGACTGGTTATTATTATCTCAAGTATCTCTTCAAAGAGTTTTTGCTGAGGCAGCGGTTCAAGGGATTTTTGTAGTATTTGATTAATCGTATGCTGAAAGGCTGAATTACGAAGTATCTGTTTATAACTGTTACCTTTATCAATTGCGCGCTTTACATTTAATAAAAGCATATCTATATTGCACGGCTTTTCAAGAAAATAAAACGCGCCAATATTTGCTGCCTCTATTGCCGCAGATATAGTTGCATTTCCAGTCAATAAGATTGCCTCTATTAATGGATTGATTTTTTTTATTCTCTCTAAGACCTCAATTCCAGAATAATCAGGAAGCCGTAAATCAATAAGCGCTAAATCAATCTCAATAGAAGCCGCTATTTTAAGCCCCTCTTCACCACAACCTGCTAAAAATATCTCATATCCCTTTAGCTCAAGAATATCCCCAAGGGACATTCTCAGATTAACATCATCATCTATAAGCAATATTTTTGACATATTATTCCGTGTTTGGAGCTATTGCCCCATTCTTAATGCTTTACAGGGTTTGCCCATAGAACAAATACAGACCCCAATGTTATTATATAATAAATTAAGCTGATTTTTTAAAAGGAACTCCTAATAATTCTTTTAATTTCTTGCGGTTAATTTCCATTAAAGTATTTGACAGCATTTCAATCTCAAGCGGTTTATATAAACAGGTATAGGCATTAAGAAGCAGCCCCTGTTCAATATCATCCTGCATCTCAGAATGATACCCTGTAACAAGTACAATTGGAATATGCGGATAGGTTTTCTTGATGTCTTTTAATACATCTAATCCTTTTAGTTCTCCAAGTTTTAGATCAAGTAGTATTATAGTATTTGTTTCATGTTTTTCAATTATATTGGGTAGATTTTCAGGCGTTACCATACACTCTATCTCAAATTCTCTCAAGGTCAAGACATCCTTTAATGTCTGACAAAATTCCTTATTATCATCAATAATTATGATGCTAACAGCCTTTCGCAGCGATGATAAGAAAGAAAGAAGCATCTGGATATTAAGAGGTTTAGAAAGCACAGCATATGCGCCGTCTTGATCACATGCCCTTAGTATTTCTTCAGTAATATCTGCGGTCATAAAGATAACTGGAAGTTTAGGGGAAATATTTTTAATCATTGAATATGCCTCTGCCCCTGTTATTCCGCCCATTTTATTATCCATAAGCAAGCAGTCTGGACTATTTGACTTGACCTTTTCAACTGCCTCTTCTCCAGAAAAGGCAGTGATTACCTCAAATCCCTTGATAGTTAATATATCTGCAATTGTATTAACCATCCTTTGATCGTCATCAACTATCAGCACCTTAAGCATTTGACATCTCCTTTTTAAATGTTATTATAAATTCAGCCCCTGCGCCCTCTGTACTTTTAACCGATATACAACCGCCATTTGCCTCAGTCAGGCTTTTTATAATGGTTAGTCCGAGCCCAATACCCTTTGCCTTAGTAGTATAAAGGGGATGAAATAATTTATCCATATCAACACTTGCTATTCCAACACCAGTATCCCTAAAACTTATAATTATTTCACTCTCATGGCAGTTGCATTCAATCTCAAGAGCCCCTCCGTTTGGCATTGCCTGAACTGCATTTAAGATAATATTATTAAATATCTGGCCTATTTGAACTGGATCGCCAAGCATATTTGTTTTATCACATTGAATGATTTTATTAATAATTATATTATCTGGAATTTTAATACCTGTAATACTCTGATCTATTAATTCTTTTATAGAAATATTTCTTTTTTGAGGATCCTTTGTGCGGGCAAAATCTAATAATTCATTAATAATCTCTACAGACTTGTTTATCTCAGCAGAGATAATCTCTAAATACTCATAGACCTTTTTACTAGAATCTCCAAGTACTGCCTTTAAATAGTATACAGCATTGCTCATTACCCCAAGAGGATTTCTGAGATCATGTGCAACCCTTCCTGAAAGCTGTCCAAGTACAGTGAGTTTTTCCTTGCGGATTAGGTCATTTTGAGCCCTTTCAAGCTGTATGGTTTTTTGTTTAAGTTTCTCTTCTATAAGTTTTATATCTGTAATATCTTGAGTTGTCCCTGTTATTGAAATCAGTACATTATTTTCATCAAGATTTGTCTCAAGACGAGCGCGAAGGAAACGAATTGTCCCATTAGATAAACATATTCTATATTCTTCATCCCATCTTGTGCTTATTTTAGAAGTATTTAATAAAGAATTTTTTACGAGTGTCTGGAATTTTTCTCTATCTTCTGGATGGATTAAATTAATAATATTTTTAATACTTGGTTTAAATGTCTCAGGGTCAACGTCATATATTTTATATTGTTCCTTTGACCAAACCAAAGAGTTATTACGTAAAATAAACATCCAGTTTCCAAGATGTGCCAATCTTTGAGCATCATCTATTGCAGATTTTAAATTCTCTGCCATTACATTAACAGCCTTTGCTAAAGACCCAATTTCATCATCAGAATTAATCTCAATCTCATGAGAATAATTGCCTTTGGCTATGATATTAGCAGAATTGGTAAGGTTTATTATTGGTCTTGTTATTGATCTAGCTATGAGATATATTGCCGATAGGATTATAAAAAGACTTAATACGAGAAAGATAATGCGTCTATTTATATACTGCCTTATTGGTAAATAAACCTCTGATTCATCATGTTTAATCACTAATGCCCAATAAAGTTCAGGTGTCATAATAAGATACCTATAAGCAGCAAAGACCTTTGCTCCCCTATAATCTTCAGCAATAATACTGCCCTCATTTCCATCAGAAATATGACTCATTATTATTGATTTTATTTTCTCAGGTTTTTGTAAAATTACCTTATTAGCATGAACAACAAAAGCAAAATTTGGACCAGATAGTACTATGCTATTAGTATTTGCTGAATCTATATCTGCATTTAAGATTGGTTTGATAAAATTATCTAAAGAGATATTCATTATTAAATAATAAGTATTATTACCAATATTTAGCCTGTTAGTATATTTTATTATCAATTGATTAGTTTTTATTTCAGGTCTAACCGAAAAGTAAGAGGCAAATAGACGCTTTGTAGCATCTATATAAAAGTCTTCTTGAGAAATATTCGTGCCAATCTCCGTTGAATCTGTAGATGCAATTATAACCCCTGAGTTATCCGTAAGTTGTATAGATTTATAAAGATCATGTATATTGCTTATTTGATTTAATTCTTTGATTAAGTCTTTAACATGGCTATTATTTTTATATTTATCTGATTTTATGTCAGATATTTTTGTTAGTGGTTTGATCTCAGAGATACTTGAAATTACAGATTCATCTTTGGATAAAGAAGTTACATCGTCTTTTAGTTCATGTATAAATCTCATTAGATATGATTTTTTTATGTCAGCCTCAATATTCAGACTGTTTAAAAACTCATGCTGCCTTTGATAATACATACCATGAATCTCTGTAAATGGAATACCGTAAATATTAAATATTTCTAAAATTAGAAAAATAGAAGAAAACAATGCTCCGAAATAGAGCAGCATTATAATATGTAACTTAAATTTTTTAAGAATTCTTAACCTATTCATTTTCTATATCATTTATCATATATTTGAATTCTTTTATTCTATAATTATTAGTATTTGCAAGTATCTCAATAAGGGCATCATTAGTAAAACTATTGTGAATCTTATTCCAATCAGCATCAGCGGAAAGTAAACCGATTTTTTTAAGAAATATACATTCTTTATATATAGGCCCATCGTGCATAATTATATTTTCTGGGATAAAAGGTGTTGAAGTCAGGTTTAATAACATCTTTAGAGTAAGCTCTTCAATTAATTCTTCAGTTAAACTTTGAGATTGAATCTTGTTTAAGTCTTTTGTTGATTTAATGACCCATGAGGCAGCAATCATTCGGTTTCCCTTGTTTGTCAAAAGCCAGTTTATTGCGCGAAGTTCAGAGGCGATTATAAGATTAGCTGCCTGCCGCTTTTTATCATAAAATTCTTTAGAAAAATATAAATACTGCGTGCTTAACATCTTATGTATTGCAAAGGCATTTATATTATTTCTTACTGATAAGGAGTCCGTTGGTTCCCAAACTGAAAAGGCATATATCAGATTAGTCTTTAATGCCTCTGGCATAAGATAAGCGTCCATTTGGATAAGTTTAACATCACTTTCATTAAGTCCTTCTTGAGCAAGGGCAGCCATTAAGGCATAATGTGCATCTGAACCAAATGCGTAACCGATTTTCTTCCCTTTTAATTCACTTATTAAGGTTTGCTGCTTAGCGATAATTGCTGTATAGCCTAATTGAGTCATTAACGCAATGACTATATCAGAATTTGAAGCCATCATTATTGTAGGCATATCACCGCAATGAGCAGCATTGAGGTAACCTTTTTTCACAAAATAATTTACATCCGCTCCCTTTAAAAAGGCGTAAAATCTTATCTCCATTCCTAATTCTTTTAGAGACTGCACCAAAATAGTATCCCGTTTCATAACCTCAGTTACTATACCTGTAGGAATGTTAAATGGTTGTATGCCTATATTTATGATATTATCACTAATTTCAAATTTATATTTGGAGTAAATTGGATGAGTAGATAAGTCTTTGGATTGAAGTAATTGCTTAGGAGCCCTCTCAATAAATGTATAATTAACAGTAATAAAAAAAAGAAGCGCTGTTATTGCAGAAATTATTACATATGCCCAATATTTTTTCATATTTGAAAATACCTTGGCCTTTAAATTTAACTAAAACATAAAATACTATAGGATATTTATATTTTATCTTAATTTAATGTAAATTAGCAGTAAAAATACTTTACGAATTCAAAATAGATGAAATTGATAAACAGAATTTTATATAAACTATTAAAGGTAATTATATGTTGACAATTAGTTTTTAATGTGTTTAAATTAGCATGTATTAAAGAATTATGTATCAATTGATACATATTTTCGTTATTATTTTGATTTGTAAAAAATATAAATGTATAGGTAAATTTCAAGGAGGCAACAGATGAAGCACTTATTGATCTTAGGTGGTGGAAGCGCTGGCGTAATGCTTGCAAACAGGCTTAGAAAAGAAGTTCCGCAGGATGGTTTAAAGATTACAGTTATAGAAAAAAAAGAAACACATATTTATCAACCTGCATTTACACTTGTAGTATTTGATCTTGATGTACCTGAAAATCTTGTCAGGCCAATGAAGGGGCTCTTATATGAAGGTATTAATCTGGTAACAGATGAGGTAACCAAGATTAATCCAAAGAGCAACTCAGTTACAACTGCAAAAAATGGCGATATAACTTATGATTATCTTGTAGTAGCAACAGGAGCTAAATATAATTATGATGAGCCTATTGGAATGAAGGCTGGGCTTGAAAAGGCTGAAAAGGTATTTACATTTTATACATTAGATGGTGCAATAAAACTTAGAGATGCGTTAAAAAATTTCAAGGGCGGAACTATCGCATGTACAGTATCTGAGATGCCGATTAAATGTCCTGCAGCCCCAATGAAGTTTATAATGATGGCTGAGGATTATTTTAATTCAGTGAGAGGTATAAGGGATAAGGTCAAGTTCATATTCACAACACCGATGCCTGCTGTATTTTCAAGGGAACCATATGCAAGCAAACTATCAGAGATATTTAAAAGAAGAGGCATTGAGACCATAGCTAACTTTACGCCTTCTGATGTAGATAACGAGAAATGTGTGGTAAAAGATTACGGCGGAAAGGAATTTCATTATGATCTTCTTTGCATTATTCCTCCACATGAAGGCGAGTCATATATAGAAGAATCAGAGGGAGTTGGAGATGCTGCAAATTGGGCTCATTGCGATAAACATACAATGTTGACCCTTAAACATTCAAATATATATGGAATTGGCGATGCTACAGACTTCCCAACATCAAAGACTGCATCTGGTGTTAGAAAACAGGCTCATATCTTATCTAATCGCATTATTTCACATCTTAAAGGCGAAGAACCAACGGATACTTATGACGGCGAGATAATATGTCCAATGCTGACGAAGTTTAACAGAGTTATGTTTGCTCATTTTAATTATACTGAATCTATGTCTCCTGCAATAGAAAGCTATGCAAATTGGGTATTAAAGGTTCATATGCTTAGGCCTTTATATTGGAATTTAATGCTAAGAGGATTGATGTAGGCAGATGGGGTCTACCCGATTAAAAACTGCTCCCAAAAGCCCTGTAGCCCATAAGCTTAATGCAAGGAGAGATATATGTCTAATAAGAACATAGTTGTTCCCAGTAATGGGAATAACTTACAAGAAGTCCAGTTAAAAATGGCTGCACAGATAGATAATCTGTACCAAAGAGTTGCAGTTATGGATGGATTAATATCTGATTTGCTCCCTGGCGTTCAAAAGATGACTAAAGAGCTTAATAACTCAATTAATGAGTTAAGGTATAGATTTGAACGTGACGAGACGCTTCAGTTATTAAAAAAGGTTGGCGATAATATCCCGACTATGATTCAATTAGTAGAAGTAATGGAGGCGGTAAAGGGACTGCTTACAGATGTTGCCCCTGCTGCGCCAAAGATGGTTCATGAGCTTAATGATTCAATTAATGCCTTGCGTAATCGTTTTGAACGTGACGAGACATTTGAGCTTATGAAAAAGATTGGAGATAATATTCCAACATTTTTACAGTTGATAGAATTGTTGGAGGCAGGGAAAGGGTTAGCCGCTGATTTATCGCCAGTTGCGCCAAAGATGGTTCATGAACTTAATGATTCAATAAATGAGCTGCGTAATCGCTTTGAAAAGGATGAAACATTTGAATTATTGAAAAAGGTTGGAGATAATATTCCAACATTTTTACAATTGATTGAATTGTTGGAGGCTGGGAAAGGGTTAGTTACTGATTTAGCCCCTGTAGCGCCAAAGATGGTTCATGAGCTTAATGATTCAATAAACCAACTGCGTAATCGTTTTGAACGTGATGAGACATTTGAGCTTATGAAAAAAGTAGGAGATAATATTCCAACATTTTTACAGTTGATTGAATTGTTGGAGGCTGGAAAAGGGTTAGCTGTTGATTTAGCCCCTGCAGCGTCAAAGATGGTACATGAGCTTACACCGGCGATTAATACCTTACGTTATGCCCTAGAAAAGGATGAGGTTCTTACGCTCATTAAGAAGGCTGGAGATAATCTGCCTGTATTTATTAAATTGCTTGATTTTGTCGAGAGATTTAACGCAACTGGAGATCTTGATTCCAATCTTAACAGTCTACTTGCAAAAGAAACTAAATATTTCTTGAGTGGACTTGAGTACAGTGCTGTTGTGACTATGAAAGAGTTTATGGATCATCCATTTGAACCTGGTATGAAAAATGTAGTTTCATCACTGCGCGATCCAGATGTTCAAAAAGGTATGGTATTTATGACTACACTATTGAAGAATCTTCATAATCATATGCTTCAAACAGTCAGCGAGGCAATAATGAGCGATCTCATTGATAAAGATAAGAAATGAGGGAAAAAGTCAGATATTAAAGAAATATGAATTGCTGGGAAATTATTAAGTGTTCAGAAGTGTATCGCAAAAGATGTCCAGCTTATCCAGATAAAGGCTTTGACTGCTGGAAATTAACTGGCTGCATGTGTAAAGGCGGTACTATGCAGACTGCAACTATTATTGAGAAGGTTAAAATTTGCAAAGGGTGCACTTTTTATAAACAATATTTTAATTTACCTTAATAATATTGGTTACTCTTTGTAAAATATAAATATATTTTGCAGCAAAGCGACAAAGTACAAATGGAGGTAATATGAATTGTTGGGAAGTTATTAAGTGTTCAGAAAAGCATCGCAAAAGCTGCCCCGCTTATCCAGATAGAGGTTCTGACTGCTGGAAGATCACAGGTTGTATGTGCAAGGGCGGTACTATGCAGATGACTACTTTGACTGAAAAACTTAAATATTGTAAGGAATGTGTTTATTACAAAGAGTATTCAGTTAAGTCTTAAAATTATTGATTTGATATAATGCGCAGAATATATAACTGCGCATTACGATTTATCCTTGCAAGGGCTCTGCCCTTTTCATCTACGGTCTCCCGCAAACCGCATAGGGATTAATGGACGAAATTTTTGAAAAAAAATTTCCAAAAAGATCCTTAAAATTCATTATACAATACCAAATATGATCTCTCTGCCGACTGTGTCTACTCTGTCAACCCTTACAGTGATAGCGCCGCCTACTGAAAATTTCCTGCGTTTATTTCTACCTGTTAGTGTCAGGCATTCTTCATGAAAGATATAAAAATCATCCGTCATATCTGATACATGTAAAAATCCCTCTATATAAAAATCATTTAATCTTATTCGTATTCCATTTGCATTTATACCAATGATTGTTCCGCTAAATTCCTCTCCAACCTTGTCTAACATAAACCATGCCCTTAATGCTGCTATTGCCTCCCTTTCAGCGCGCTCTGCCATACGCTCCATCTTAGAAGAATTAAAAGCTATTAATGGCAGCGTCTTAGTTAATTCCCTTTTCCCCTTTTCATTAATGCCTCCATCATTTAATGCGTCTCTTAAGATTCTATGAACTACTAAATCAGGATACCGTCTAATTGGAGATGTAAAATGACAATAATACTCTGAAGCAAGCCCAAAATGTCCGACATTATATGGAGAATACTGCGCCTGTTTCATACTGCGTAAAATAATATAGATGATTACGTCTCTTAACGGATTTTGGCTTAATTTGGAGATTACGCCAGCAATACCAGAAGGAGTTAATTTTTTTATCTTTATATCAGTGATACATTTAAGAATCTTGGCAATATTTTCAAGTTTATCTTTATTTGGTTTTTCATGAATCCTATAAAGAATAGGTATATCCATTGAACTTAGCCACTCTGCAACCGCCTCATTAGCAGCAATCATAAATTCCTCAATCAGAGTATGGGCAAAATTCCTTTCAGCAATAATAATATTTTCAGGATTTCCTTGAAGATTCAGCAAAACCTCAGGCTCTGGGAGATCAAAATCAAGACTGCCTCGCTTAGAACGTTTTTTGCTTAAAATCTTGCAAAGTTCGCCCATAAGTTCTAAATCAGGAATGAGCGCTGCATATTTTTTGAGTAATTTAGGTTTGCCTTCACTTAAAATTCCAAATACATCTGTATATGTCATACGTTCATTGCTATTTATAATACTTGGATAAAATGAGACTCCTAAATCTTTACCATCAAGATCGAAATCCATCTCTACAGTAAATGTCAATCTATCAACCTTTGGCTTAAGACTACAAATATCTTCAGAGAGCTGTTTAGGAAGCATAGGAATTACCCTGTCAGGCAGATAAACACTTGTGCCTCTCTCTCTTGCCTCAAGGTCAATATCGCAATCCATTGGCACATAATATCCAACATCTGCTATATGAACATATAGTTTATAGCCTTGTTTGATGCGTTCAATTGAAACAGCATCATCAAAATCTCTTGCCTGTTCGCCGTCAATTGTGACAGTATTTATGTTACGGCAGTCTTTACGATTTTCTAATTTTTCTGGTGTAATTTTATCGTCAATTGTTTTTGCTTGATTAATTACCCTTGATGGAAATCTCTTTGGCAGGTTGAATTCTTCAATGATATAATTAATTTCATCATTTGGTTCTGTAGGTGTTTTTAAGATTTTTAAAACCTTTCCTTTAGGTGGTCTGCCTGATTCTGGAAATTCTGTTATCTGAACAGTTACAGTGTCGCCATGATGCGCCTTTTTGGAATCTTTTTTAGGGATATAGACCTCTATAGAGATCATTTTATTGTTAGGTTTGAGGAAAAAAGCTGCTCCAGAGTCTTCAAGCGTGCCGACTAAAAAGGTATTTGCGCGTTCAAGGATTTTGACGATAGAGCCGTCACGGGTTGATTCACGTTCAATTCTTGCCATAACTCTGTCGTTATTCATAGCAGTCATGGTTTTGCGCTGCGGGATGAAGATGTCGCGTTCGCCGGGTTTAGCGGTAATAACAAATCCAAAGCCATTTTTATGAGCCTCAAAATAGCCAGTGACCAAGTTTACTTCAGAGGCAGGGGAGTATTGGAATTTTTTATTGCGGACTATTACGCCTTCTTTGCACATTTTTCGCAGCATTTTTTTTAATTGAGTTTCATCATTTTTTTTAACTTCAAGTAATTCGGTTAATTCTTTAAATGAAGCTGGTTTTTTTCTATTATTAATAATGGTGAGAACTGTTTCTTTTTCAATCATTTTTCTATATTTTTCTCCTCTATTGATTACTGTTAGTTTAACATAAATTAATCAGTTTTTAATAATGGGTCAAGGGAACGAGTTCCCTTGCAGGATTTTAAGGGCAGAGCCCTTAAGGAGATGCCTTTTTCTTGTATAATTTGATATAATGGTTTAGATGAAGATATTATGTTTAAATCCACCATTTAAGACGGAACACGGCAGGTATTCGCGTTCCTCAAGGAGTCCTGCAATCACAAAGAGCGGGACGCTTTATTATCCAATCTGGCTTTGTTATGCAGCTATTGGTCTTGAAGATGCTGGGCATGAGGTTAAAATCATAGATGCCTGCGCTTATGAATATGGACTTATTGAGACGCTTGAAATAGTAATAGATTTTCAGCCTGATTTAGTAATAATAGATACAAGCACAGCAAGTATTTATAATGATGTAATGGTTGGGGCGAGCATTAAAGAGCGACTTACAGATTGTTATATTGCGCTAATGGGGACTCATCCCTCTGCCCTTCCTGAGGAGACACTTCTATTAAATACCACAATTGATGCAGTAATCGTTGGAGAGGCAGATAGAACCGTCGTTGAATTGGCTGAGAAGTTATATGATAAATCTTTTAAGGATATAGAAGGGCTGGCTTATAGGGAAAACGGGCAGATAGTTATAAATAAGCGCAGAGAGGCGATTACTGACCTTGACCTCTTGCCATTTGTTTCAAAGGCTTACCATAAACATCTTGATATCAATAAATATTTTTTTGCAGCAAGTGATTATCCAGAGGTACAGATAATTACGGCGCGTGGATGTGTTGCAAGATGTACGTTTTGCGTGTATCCTCAGACCATTCATGGCACTGGGTATAGAATGCGCTCATCTATAAATGTGGCAGATGAATTTGAGTGGATAGTAACCAACATGCCGCAGGTCAGACAGATTGGCATAGAGGATGACACATTTACAGGCGATCAAAGACGTGTAATTGATATTTGCAATGAGATAATAAGACGGAAGATTAAGATAAAGTGGTATTGTAATGTCAGGGTAAATCTTAGTTTAGAGACTATGGAGTGGATGAAGCGGGCAGGATGTGTATTGATTACAGTTGGATATGAGAGTGCTGATGATGAGGTTTTGAGGAATATTAATAAAAAGATAACGAGGGATATGATAATAGAGTTTTCAAAAAATGCTAAGGAAAGCGGGCTGTTAGTGCATGGATGTTTTATGGCTGGAAATAGAGGAGAGAGTCGTGAGACATTAGAAAAGAATCTTGATTTGGCTTTAAGATTAAATGATGATACGATGCAGTTTTTCCCATTAATGGCATATCCTGGGACTAAGGATTATCAATGGGCGCTTGATGAGGGATTATTGACAATTTCATCATATTCTGATTATTTGACGCAAGATGGCAATCATAATTCGGTATTAAAGATGCCAGATATGAGTAGTGATGAAATAAGGCAGTGGTGTAATTACGCAAGGAAACGATATTATTTAAGGTTTAATTATATGATGTATAAATTAATCCAGCAAATAAAGACCCCTTCGGAAATCAGAAGAACTTTCAAATCAGCCAGAAGATTTTTAAGATATTTATTAAGGGGTTAAGGGGTCTAAGACCCCTTATGGGAGTTTGAGGGCAAAGCCCTCATGACAAATAATGTTATATTATTTTTTAATATTTTTAATAATATATCCATACGTAATCTATCCTATAGTATTATTCTTTCTTGCTTTGATATTTAGCAAAAAGCCAGAACAAGGGGATGAACTGCCGATTGTTTCACTAGTAATCTCGGCATATAATGAAGAGAGAGTGATAGAGGCAAAGATAAAGAATTCACTTGAGTTAGATTATCCAAGACTTGAGATAATAATAGCCTCAGAATCTAATGATTCCACTAATGAAATTGTAAAGGGTTATGAAGGTATAAGATTATTTGCATTTGAGGGTAGAGAGGGGAAGGCAGCGACATTATACAGGGTCATTCCGCAGTGTAGTGGTGAAATAATAATATTTTCAGACGCAAACGGGATGTATGAAAAGGAGGCAATAAGGAAACTTGTACGCAATTTTAAGGATAAAGGCGTAGGATGCGTGAGCGGGAGGATGAAATATATAAATCCGAATCAGACTTCAATTGGTAAAGGGGAATCTATTTATTGGAATTATGAATTTATTATCAAGAAATTGTCATCAAGATTGCAGCACCTGCTTGGGGCAAATGGTTGTATATTTGCACTAAGAAAGGAGGCGTGGTTACCGCTAAGTAAATATAGGGGAGATGATTTTGAACTGCCTATAAATGCTGGGATTAATGGTTATAAGGTAATACTTGAACCAGAGGCAATCGCATATGAAGAGGTAACTGAGAATTTTAGGGATGAGTATAAGAGAAAGGTGAGGATAATGTCGTGGAATTTTATAAGCGCCTTGATGTTATTAAGGGAGGCAGTTATTAAGGGAAGGGTTTTTATAGGATTTCAGTTGATTTCGCATAAGATACTTAGATGGCTTACGCCATTTTTTTTGATAGCGCTACTGATAAACAATATCATGATTATAAAAGAAGGTCAAACGATATATTTTGTGACGTTAATCTTACAGTTAGGATTATATCTATCTGCTATTATTGGTCTATTAATAGATAAATTTACGTCAAAAAGATTGCCAAAGATTTTATTGATACCATATTATTATTGTATGACAAACTACGCAAGCATGATTGCAATAATCAGGTCAATATTTAGAGAAGACCGAATATGGGAGAAGAATAGATAGCCTCTTTTACCTCTTTTACTGTTAAGGAATCTAAACATATACGATTGCTGCATTTATTTCTCTTATAACAAGGAACGCACGGCAGGTCTTTTCGAATTATGATGTTATTTGCCCCATAAGGGCCAGTTCTTATTGGATTGGTTGGACCAAATATTGCAGCAATTGGTACGTTTTGGGCAGCAGCAATGTGCATAGGGCCTGTGTCATTAGTAACACAAAATGCTGCATTTTTAATAACTGCCATTAATTCTGAAAGATTTGTCTTTCCGCAGAGAGAGATGGCATTATTATTTGCTTGATTTAAGACAATCTCAGAGATTGGGATGTCTTGTGCGCTTCCAATAATAACAGATTTATAAGGAAGAATTGATGCAAGAGCCCCAAATCTCTCAGGAGACCATCTCTTAGCAGCAGCCATAGCAGAAGGTATCATTACAATGTATTTATCTGGCAGTGTTTTAATTATCTGAGGAATAGGGTCAAATTCTGGCATGGCGAAGTTAATGCTATCAATATTGCAGTCTAAATATTTAGCAATCTTCAAATACCTATCAACAGCATGAATATCTTTACCGCCTATTATTTTATGTCTATAAAAAAATGGAGCAAATTCCCTTGCATCGCTAAATCCTACTGATGCCTTTGACTTTGAAAAATGAGTGATAATTGCGCTTCTTAAAAGACCTTGAAGGTCAATGACTAAGTCATAATTTTGCTCTTTAAGGTCATGAAATAGAATTTTCAATTCCTTGATTGTGGTAGAGATATTAGAGGTCTTTTTCCATGAGCCTTTGTTGATAATCCAGAGTTTATCAATCAATGGGTGATTAGAGAGCAGTCCCTCTAAACCTTTAGCAATGACCCAATGAATAGCAGCATTAGGAAAACGACTTTTAAGGGCATATAGAAATGGCAGACTATGGATAACATCGCCAAGTGCGCTTGGCTTAACGATGAGGATTTTTTGAGGCTCTTTAGTATTGATGATTGACTTTTTCATAATAAATCACCCATATTATAACAAAAATGGCAAATATAAGATACATAACATCAGGTGAATCTCACGGACAGGCTTTAACTGGAATAATAGAAGGACTGCCCTCAAATCTGGAATTATCCATTGAACAGATTGATAATCAATTAAAAAGACGGCAGAAGGGCTATGGCCGCGGCGGGAGGATGAAGATCGAGTCTGATAAGGCCTCTGTTTTATCAGGTCTAAGATGGGGAAAGACGATTGGCTCGCCGTTATGTCTACAGATAATTAATAAAGATTGGGAAAATTGGAAACAGGGGATGTCTATTGATTCAGCGGATATAGGAAGTATTAGTCCAGTAACAAGGGCAAGACCTGGGCACGCAGATCTAAGCGGGGCTCTAAAATATAATCAAAGTGATATAAGAAATATCCTTGAGCGATCTTCTGCTAGAGAAACAGCTATGAGGGTTGCCCTTGGGGCAGTAGCAAGACAGTTTTTGTCTGTATTTGGGGTAAGTATTGGAAGCTATATTATAAGAATTGGCAATGCTGAGATTCAATCTTTAGATGAAACGTTAGAAGAACTATTTAAAAAGGCAGAACAATCAGAGGTTAGATGCCCAGATCTGTCTGCAACTAATAGAATGAAGGCAGCGATAGATGAGGCAAAGGAGCAGGGAGATACGCTTGGCGGGACTTTTGTGGTCTTTGCAACTGGACTTCCTGTAGGGATTGGTTCGCATATCCAATGGGATAAGAAACTTGACGGCAGGCTTGCTCAGGCAATTATGGGGATTCAGGCGGTTAAGGCAGTTGAGTTTGGGATTGGGTCAAAGGCAGCAGAACTACCTGGATCGCAGGTGATGGATGAGATTTTTTACGATAAAGATAGTGGATATTATAGAAAGACCAATAATGCTGGAGGGATTGAGGGCGGAATGACCAATGGGATGCCGCTGATTATTCGCGCAGTAATGAAACCGATTCCAACACTTAGAAAGCCTTTAAATTCAGTGGATATAATATCCAAAGAGGCCTTCAAGGCAGCATATGAGAGATCAGATGTATGTGCAGTGCCTGCGTGTTCAGTGATAGCAGAGGCAATGACAGCGCTTGTGCTGGCAGATGGGTTTATGGAGAAGTTTGGCGGAGACAGTTTAGAGGAAACGGTTTGGAATTGGAAGGGGTATGTTGAACAGGTCAAGGTGTTTTAGGGATGAATATAAGACAATTATCTAAAATTGTAATACAAGGGTTTAAATGTATAAAAGAATGTGATTTGTCCTAAGCTGCTTTCTTATACTAATTCGCAATTCAAAAGGTAAAATAATATGAATAGCTGAAACAGAAATTAATAACGTAGGGGCATATTGCATATGCCCTATTCGTTTACCAGCAGGGGCAGGTTCAACCTGCCCTACGTTTTATATCACTATTTGAAAATATTACTATACTATTTGCACTTTTGTATTAGAAGTAATTCAGTTAATTCTATTTAAAACCTCTAATTCTTTATGAAGCCTTTTTAAGGTATATTTAAAGGAAGATTTCCGTATAACTCTTTTACGCCAAGTCTCTTATAACAATCTGATGGCTCAATATTATCCATTATTTCTAATATTTTAAGTGCATGACAATATTCAAGAGAAAACGAATAATCATTAGCTGTCTTCTCAGAGTTATATTGCAACTTCTTTGCTGAAATAATATTGCCTTTCATAGCATCAATCTGACTCATTCCAAGTCCAACATAGACATCTCCTCTAACATCACCAGTTTTCTTGAAATATTGAGAGGCATTATTAAAATACCGCTCACCAAGTTTATATTTTTTATTAATTAAATATATCATCCCTATACTCCAAAGCGTATAAGCAGAACTAACAATATCTCCAATCCTTTCATAAACCGTCATTGCCTTTTTGAGATAGCGCATAGATATATCAACCTCACCCTTCATACGATAGGCATTTCCAATACCGCAGTATGAATAAGCGCTTCCAAATCTATCTGATAATAATGAAAACTCTGTGTTTGCCTTTTTGTAATACTGTAGTGATTTATCATATTGCCCAATAGCCCTGCTTGCCCCGCCAAGCCCGCATATGCAATAAGATGCCCCTGATTGATCATCAAGTTCAAAATACATCTCAAGGGCTTCATTATAAATCTCTATGGTCTTAGGTATATCTCCCTTTATCCTAAATGCCCCAGCTGTTGCCCAACGACAAAATGCAAGTCCCTCTGAGTCATTATTTTTCCTATAAAATTCCTCAGCAGACATAATCTCATCTAATGCCTGCTTCCAATATCCCAAGGCGCGCTGCGTTAATCCCAGCCCAACCTGCGCATCTGCAGCAAATTCCTGATTGCCCGCCTCCTTAGAAAGCGTAACTGCCCTTTGATAATATGTCAAAGAACCCTTAAAATTGCCTGTCATTCTGCCTGTATCAGCGATTGATTTAAGACAGTCTAATAGATTAGATTTATCACTTGAAGAATCTATCTGAGAAAGGGCTTTTTTATAGAGTTTAAAGGCAGTTAAAT
>JADFXP010000017.1:576-57848 GCA_015233465.1 Candidatus Magnetominusculus dajiuhuensis | reverse complement strand
AGGCAGCAAAGCCGAAGTGGTGGAATTTGGTAGACACGCACGCTTGAGGGGCGTGTGGAGTAATCCGTGGGGGTTCGAGTCCCCCCTTCGGCATTATATGATATTCAATAAATGTTTATATAGTTTTGCAAATAATCCTTTTGGTTTCACTTCTTCTTTATATTCTCTATCTTTACAAAGCAAAAACCCTTTTACAAATCCAAACGGATCGCCATGTATATTTTTAATAATTGACACTGGCTGCTCTTCAATAATAATATCTATTTCTCTGATAAAACTACAAAAATTATATTTTAAAATTGTATCCATAGACGATAAGAGTTTCGTCGCCCATTTTTTTCTGCCTACAAGATGGTCATAAATAAGTATTTCTCCACCCGGTTTTACCACTCTTACTACCTCTGCAAAAGCCTTTTTGGGGTCATAGACACAAGTTAGAAACAGCCCTAATATAGCTTTATCAAATGAATTATCTGCAAATCTAAGATTCTCCCCATCCATATGTACAAGTTTTACCCTTTTGCTTAAACCCATAAACTCAGCCTTTGCACGAGCAATTCCAAGCATTATATCACTTATATCAACTCCTGTGACAGTAACATAATCAGGAAGCATAGCAAAATCATGTCCGCCTCCTGCTCCAGGTATAAGCACATGATCACCCTTTTTAAAATCCATCATTCCAATCGCCTTTCTTCTCCAGAACTTTAACGGAAACATCATAAAAGGATAAAAATACGGAATAAAAGTATTAAAGGAAAGTTGTTTTATGAAATTTTTTGGCTGTAAGTCCATTATTTTGTGCAAGTTCTGCACATATTTATGTTGTTATTGAATTTTATAAATATATTCATCAGGCAGAGCCATATCAAGGTCTTCACGCGCCTTTTTTTCTTTATAGTAAGGTACGTGTCTGATATTGTCTATGTTTTTCTGTAGGTAAGTCGTTTCAAGCTCTAAAGAAGCAATACTTTTTTCTATACGTATCTTATCTTTTTTTAATTCAAGATATTTGAATATCCCCATTTCATCAAAGATTATACTGTATATGATTATGAACATACTGATAGAAAAGAAAAATAAGAAGAATCTATTCTTCTTTTTCCTCTCTTTTACTATCTGATCTCTTAATAGTTGATTATTATTCATATAATTTGGCATGAGGGCTCTGCCCTCAAACTCCCGCAAAGGGACTCGTCCCTTTGAACCCATTATAACAGAAAGATGTATATATTACAAATGTTTTTATTAAAGGGTCAAGGGGTCTTAGACTCCTTGCGGGGTCAAGGGGCAGAGCCTCTTGAAAGGTTATCTCAAATTATACCAAGTATCCTTACCTTTATAAATTGCCATACTTCCAAGTTCTTCTTCAATTCTGATCAATCTATTGTATTTAGCTATACGATCTGTTCTTGAGGTAGAACCAGTCTTAATCTGTCCAGCATTCAGAGCTACTGCGATATCAGAAATAGTTGTATCCTCAGTTTCTCCAGAGCGGTGAGAGATAATTGCAGTATATCTAGCGCGTTTAGCCATCTCAACAGCGTCAAGAGTCTCTGTTAATGTACCAATCTGGTTGACCTTAACAAGCACTGCATTGCCAACGCCCTTTTCAATTCCATCTTTTAATATCTTAGGATTTGTTACAAACAGGTCATCGCCAACGATCTGTAAACGATTGCCAAGACGATCTGTCATTTTCTTCCAGCCGTCCCAATCATTTTGATCCATTCCGTCTTCTATTGAAATAATAGGATATTTATTGATTAAATTCTCATAATAATCAATTAATGCATCTGAGGAATATTTCTTACCCTCTCCTTTGAAATTATATGTTCCGCCTTTTTCGAACATCTCAGAAGACGCAACATCCATAGCAAGTTTAAAATCTTCGCCTGGTTTATAACCAGCCTTTTCAATAGCCTCAACAATGACCTTTAAGGCATCTTCATTAGATTTAAGATTTGGAGCAAATCCGCCCTCATCGCCAACTGCGGTTGAAAGACCATTTTTCTTTAAAATGCCTTTTAATGTATGAAATACCTCTGCTGACATTCTTAATCCTTCTGTAAATGAAGGAGCACCGCAAGGCATAATCATAAATTCCTGAATATCAACATTATTATCTGCGTGTTCTCCGCCGTTAATGATATTTAACATAGGCACTGGCAGTTCTTTTGCATTTACTCCGCCAATATATTTATAGAGCGGTAATTCAGATTCTATAGCAGCAGCCTTTGCTACGGCAAGGGAAACGCCTAATATAGCATTAGCTCCAAGTTTGGATTTATTATGAGTTCCATCAAGATCAATCATTGTCTTGTCAATTAATGCTTGATCAATAGCATCCAGACCTAAAATCTTATCTTCTATTATGTCATTAACATTGCTGACTGCCTTTAAAACGCCCTTACCTAAATATCTTGCCTTGTCTCCGTCTCTTAATTCAACAGCCTCTCTTTCACCGGTGGACGCGCCGCTTGGGACTGCTGCCCTGCCAAATGCGCCGCTTTCAAGCTCTACATCTACCTCTATCGTTGGGTTGCCCCTTGAATCCATTATCTCTCTTGCGTGTACTGCAAATATCTCTGACATTGTGCCTCCTATATTATCTTTTTTGAGGGCTCTGCCCTCAAGCTCCCGCAAAGGGACTCGTCCCTTTGAACCCATTATAATAGCAAAAATATATAAATATTACAAATGTTTTTATTAAAGGGTCAAGGGGACGAGTCTCCTTGCGGGATTTTTAAGGGCAGAGCCCTTAAATTATTTTTTAGGAACATGAACTGCTTCACCATGTACATCCTCAGCCGCTTCCATAAGTCCTTCAGCGAGCGTTGGGTGTGCGTGTATTGTATCAGCAAGTTCTTTAACCGTTATTCCGTTTTTCATTGCTACTGCTGCTTCATGTATAATATCTGCAGCATGAGCGCCCACAATATGCACCCCTAAAATCTTATCTGTATTTGCATCGGAGATAACCTTAAAAAATCCAGCAATCTCACCCATTGCATGAGCCTTACCAAGACCTCTGTATTGAAAATGACCGACATTAAATTTAATACCTTTTTCTTCAGCCTGATGCTGCCTTAGACCTACAGAGGCAATTTCAGGAGATGTAAATATAGCAGCAGGCACAACAGAGTGATCCATTTCAATAGATTGACCCATTATATTTTTAGCAGCAACCAAGCCTTCCTTTGAAGCAACATGTGCAAGGAGCATACCGCCTGAAACATCTCCTATTGCATAGATATTTGGATTAGAGGTCTTTAGGAATTTATCAACTATTATATTTCCGCGCTGAGCAAGATTAACCCCTGCCTTATCAAGACCTATGTTGTCTGTATTAAATGCCCTGCCGATTGAGACAAGGGCTATTTCAGCAGACAATGTTTTGCCGTTTGAGAGGCTTGCATGAACGCCGTTTGCATCTACTTCTACCTTCTCAACCTTTACGTCTGTATGAAGTTTAATCTTTTTCTTTTTTAATTCCTTTTCAAGAAGCGCAGAAACCTCTGGGTCTTCTGTGACTATAGCCCTTGGCATCATTTCAACCATATTTACTTCTGAACCAAGTTCTCTATATATGCAGGCAAATTCACAGCCGATTACTCCTGCGCCTACAATGAGCAGACTCTTTGGAATCACTATGAGATTTAGGGCATCTGTGCTTGAAATAATCCTTTTGCCGTCAAAAGGGAATATAGGAATATTAGCAGGCCTTGAACCAGTTGCTATGATAAATTTGTCTGCTGTGATTGTTTCTTCTGTACCAGCCTTTGTGGTGATTTTAATCTGGTTTTCAGATATAAAAGTTCCGCGTCCTTCCTTTAGAGTAATGCCCCAGCTTTTAAATAAACCTCTGATGCCTTTTACTTGAGTGGAGACTACAGAGTTTTTACGATCAATAATCTTTTGCATATTAGCAGTGATCTCGCCATTTATATCTATGCCAAATGAGGCGATATTTCTGGCAAGTGATAGTGCTTCAGAAGATGCTAGGAGAGTCTTTGTTGGGATACAGCCATAATTAAGACAAGTGCCTCCGACTTCGTCAGCTTCAATTACAGTTACATTTGCCCCAAGCTGCGCTGCCTTTATTGCAGCAACATAACCTCCAGGGCCAGCCCCAAGTATACAGAGTTCCATTATTTTTCCTCAGCCACTACGAGGTCATAATCAGAAGAAGTCATCAGATCATCAACCTCTGATGGATTAGACATCTCTACAACAACTATCCAGCCCTTATCATACGGAGATTCGTTAATAACCTCTGGAGCATCTTCAAGCTCTTCATTAACCTCCGTAATAGTGCCGCTGACAGGGGCGATTATAGGAGATGTTGCCTTTGTAGATTCAATCTCTGACATCTCTGAATTTGCCTCAATCTCAGTGTCTACCTCAGGAAGGTCTATATATACAATATCCCCAAGTGCGTCTTGCGCATGATCGGTAATACCTATTGTCGCCTTTTTCCCTGAGACCCTAACCCAGGTATGTTCTTTGTGGTACAGGACATCATTCGGATTCATACTCCACCTCCATTCATTGTCAATGAAACTTTTCCTGTATATACAGGCACGCTCCTAACATTCTTATCATAGTGTTTTCTTGTTTGTCAAGGATAAAAGAATTTATATGTAAATTTATTCTTTTTCTTGTTTTGACACAAGCACAACTACTGATCTTGCACCAGCCCTATAATGAAGCTGGTCATTTATAAAAAATTCCTTCCCTGATTCAATTATATCATATGGTGTCTCAAACATCGTATCAAGGAATCTATACCATCTTTTGCCTTTATCTAAATGTGGGAGTTCATATTTGAGAGGTTTCCAAAAACTATTGGCTATAAGGAAAATATCATCATTGAGTTCCTTTGACTTCAGTCTCATTGCTATTGACCTTGATTCAGAACTCCAATCAGGCTTGTTCAGCTTAGTCCCATGCCATGATATTTGAATCATGCCGTCGCCGTCATGATTTTCAAAACCTGTTGGTCTAAATATCTCATGTCTCTTTCTAAATCTAATTAATTCCCTGAAAAATCTATGCGTCCCGCAATTTTTTTCAAGAAGATTCCAATCTATCCAGCTTATCTCATTATCTTGACAATAGGCATTATTATTGCCTTTTTGTGTCTTGCCAAACTCATCGCCTGAGAGTATCATCGGAACTCCGTGTGATAATATTAACAGAGTTGCGAGATTTTTCATCTGTCTTTTTCTTAATGTATTTATATCTTGACTATCTGTAGTTCCTTCAGCACCGCAGTTCCAAGCATAATTATCGTTTGCTCCGTCACAATTATTTTCAGCGTTTTCTAAATTATGTTTTTGATTATAAGAAACCAGATCATTAAGCGTAAATCCATCATGACTTGTTACAAAATTTATGCTGTGATATGGTGACCTTCCGCTGCCTTTATACAGGTCAGCGCTCCCAGTAAGCCTTGTTGCAAGGGCTGATACCATATTTGGCTCGCCTCTTACAAAACGTCTGATGTCATCTCTAAACTTGCCGTTCCATTCAGCCCATCGTCCCCAATTTGGAAATGTGCCTACCTGATATAACCCTGCTGCATCCCATGCCTCAGCTATTAACTTTGTATCTGCAAGCACAGGATCAGCTGCAATACGCTCAAGAAGCGGTGGGTTTGCAAGCACCTCTCCATGCCTGCCCCTTCCAAGTATTGATGCCAGATCAAATCTAAATCCATCCACGTGCATCTCTGTTACCCAATATCGCAGACAATCCACTATCATATTCCTTAACACAGGATGATTGCAGTTTAGAGTATTTCCGCACCCTGAGTAATTATGATAAGCCCCAGATACTGGATCAATTATGTAATATATTTCATTATCAAGTCCCTTAAAACTAATCGTAGGCCCTGCCTCATTACCTTCAGATGTATGGTTAAATACAACGTCAAGTATAACTTCAATTCCAGCGTCATGAAAGGACTTTACCATCTCCTTGAACTCTCTTACCTGCTCGCCGTTACGGCCATTTGATGCGTACGATGCCTTTGGAGTAAAAAATGAAAGCGTTGAATAACCCCAGTAATTATATAGTCTCTCACCTGTCCTCGGATTTGAGCGGTCTGTCTCCATTTCATCGAATTCATTCACAGGCATTAGCTCTACTGCAGTAACGCCAAGGTCTTTAAGATAAGGAATCTTTTCAACTAGTCCGTTAAATGTACCCGGATGATTGGTCTTTGAAGAAGGATGACGTGTAAAACCTCGAACATGAGCCTCGTATATAATAGTCTCAGATAAAGGGATATTCAATGGTTGATTAAATCCCCAATCAAAGTCATGTTCTATAACAATTGACCGTCTAACATTTTTTGAGTGAGGGATTGGTATCTCGCCTTCTCTAACATATATTTCGCCCCATTTTGGACTTCCAGACATAGCGATTGCGTATGGGTCTACCAATACCTTAGTATTATCAAATCTATGAATATTCGGATTAGGATTAAGAAGCATATCCATTACATAGCCATAACGAATACCTGGGTTTAAGCCTTTGATAAATATATGCCACACATCTCCTGTCTTGTTATAACAAGGGTTTAAACGATATTCCTCAAGAGGTTCTTTCTTACCGCTTTCAAAGAGCAGTAATTTTACGCTTGTTGCATGTTTAGAAAATACGGCAAAATTAATTCCGCTTCGTCTAACTGTTGGTCCAAATGGATACGGTGACCCTCGTTCTGTTAAGTAATTACTCATATCAAGTTAAATAAATCTCCTATAGTTATTTTATTAAAGTTTACGTCTATGTCTTTTATCAATCATACCCTTTAAATAATTATTAAACTCATCATATTCAATCAAAAACTCAAGGGTATCTTTCATTCTATATGACCAATTTTCACTGCTTGGAGTGCCTGGTGTATTTACCCGCTCATCAGATGCTGAATCTACTCTTAGATTATAATAAAGACTCAACAAATCTTGTAATGCAAATATACAAATCAAAGAATTTGCATTTAGATTTCGCTCAATTATTGCCTTTGAGATAGAAGTAGTTAAAAAATCTGGGCAGCCGCCTGAAAGCCCAAGCGTAGAAAAATATTGGTTTCTATTCCATCCGCCTTCTTCCCACCAGCCTCTTAGAGTGGATGTGTCATGACAAGATGGAGAATTAACCGATAATCTTGGAAAATTATTAGGATTCATAAACGGATGTCCCTCTTTTTTATAATCCTTTTCCCATCTCTCTATCTTTAGACCAAGTATCTTTAACTCAAAAAGCACGCCGGGCACACACTTTGGTACAGCCCCAAGATCTTCAGCGCACACAAGCATATCCACTGTTTCACTCATCATCTTTAGAAGGTTATGTCCATTTCTCCACCATAAATCCTCTTGTAAGGGTGACCAATTTATATCAATGACTGAGCGAAGTCGGTTTTTCTCATCATCAGAGAAATATCTAAACGTATTCGTCTCATCAAAGAACCACTTAGGTAAGTATTCCTTTCCAGTTGAACCAACAGGAATTAAAACCCTATTTCTATGAAGTTCAAGCATTGTATTTTTTATCTCATCAGACTCCTCTAATGCAGTAATAGATTTTTCGCCATCTATTAGATCTGAAAATACGTATGTGTCCACATCATCTGGTAACGGACTGAAATACAATCCTTTAAATCTTTCAGCTTCAACGCCAAAAAGCTCTTTGAGATAATTTTTATGAAATCTCGGCTCTATAAGGGTTTCAATGGTCTTTTTAGAAAACCCAGCCTTAATAATATCTTCTTCCTTTATATGAACTGCAGGATTGAAATATCCAAGAGCGCCTGTGTGTTCAGTCTTTGGGCAGCTCCATATTCTAAAAAATCCAAGCACATGGTCTATTCTGCAGGCGTGATAAAATTTAGATGCCTGTCTTAATCTCTGTCTCCACCATAAGTAATCATCACCTTCCAGCTTTTCCCAGTTATAGCATGGAAAACCCCAGTTTTGACCGAGTTTTGAAAACATGTCTGGAGGAGCGCCAGCCCTTACGTCAAGGTCAAAGTAATCCCTGTGTCCCCATACGTCTGCACTGTCTTCATTTATCAATATCGGGATGTCTCCCTTTAGTTTTATATCCATCTCTGTCAGTTCTTTTGAAACATGTATTAACTGTTTCTCAAGGTGATACTGCATCCAAGCATGAAACATGACCTCTTCACTGTTATCAGTCCAATATTTATTTATCTCTTTTTGAGTTGGATCTTTTAATATAGTCCAATCTTGCCACCAGCTCTGATTATGCGCTTCCTTTATAGTACAAAATACACAATAATTTGTAAGCCAAGAGTTTTCCTTTATCCAAGATTTAAGTTTAATGTCTTTGATAATAGCGGCCTTATTTGATTCAAAACATTTTTTTAATATTGATACCTTAAATTTATACATCTCTAAATAATTAAGCCTGACCTCTGGGTCATAAAGAATTCTGCCGTTATCAATCTCTTTGCTAAATTCATTCATACCTTCTATCTCTGTGAGACGCATATACAGAGGATTTAAGGCAAATGCGCTTTGAGCGCTATAAGGCGAGGAATCTCCGCCTGTATCATTAACAGGAAGAATCTGTATAATATCCAGCCCAGTTTTTTTGCACCATTGCCCTAACTTGATAAGGTCATAAAACTCTCCTACTCCGCAGTTATCTTCTGTCCTTAATGAAAAAACTGGTATTGCCACGCCAGTTAAAAATCTTGTTATATCGCCAAATTTTGCCATTTTCTCACCGTTATTTCCATATTTTATTTATAATTATAACCCGTTATCTGTAATATCAACCCAATCCTCTAGCTGTTCAATTGAGAGCGCTCCCTTTGCCTCATTTAGTCTATGTCCTTTGTTATATAATATCAAAGTAGGAGTTGCCTTGATGCCGAATTGTTTGACAAGCGCCTTTTCCTGATCTACGTCAATCTTTGCAATCTTTAACCGCCCAGCCTTTTTTAACGCTAACTCATTGAGTGCAGGTTCTAATATGCGGCATGCCCCGCACCATTCTGCCCAGAATTCCACTAATACGACATCAGGCCAAGACAATACCTCCTGCTTAAAGCTCTGTGCTGTAACATGAACAGGTGCCTTTATAAAATCAAAATCTCTTCCGCATTTACCGCATTTTGTTCTCTTTGCCTTTAACATCTCAGGCGATAACTTGTTAAGAGCCATACATTTTGAACATCTAACAGATATTGTCTTTTCGTCCATTTAACTCCTCAATATTAATTCCCCATCTTTAAGCATTGACTTATTTATTTTAAGAGTTTAACTTTAAATTGTTATATCTTCTCTTATTGACTTTAGTTTATATTCCTTTGGTAGTTTTTTTCCAGTCCCATTTATATCATTTATATTTATCTTTATCTGCCCGCAATTCACGCCGTCTTTTCTTACTATTGCCTTTAAAGGTTTGGTTAATTCAAAGTTTTTATGAAGATCGCTAAGGTTGCCTTTTTCCAAGATATCAACAGTTAAGCCCCTTGGATAATTTGCCTCAACTTTAGATATAGATATAATATCACCTATGTTTACTCTTAATATCTCAGAATTCCTTACAATTTTATCTGCGCCATTTACTGAAACTATCATATATTTTAATGCTGGCCTCTCAAGTGTTATCTTTGGATTTGGAGATATTAAGCCAAGCTGCTTAATAAATTCATTTATGATCATTGTTTGATACTTAATCTTAGTCTCAATGTTGTGAATTTCCTTAGATGTTTCAATCCCAAATGCAGGTATATCATGATATGATAGGGCAAAATATGTTGCAGATCTCCTTTGTTCAGGGTGTTTTGTATTATTATCAAAAGTCCTGTGATTATTAAATTTAAAATGATGACCGCTATTTTCGATTCTGTTATTTACATTAGCTGCCACAGTCCTTGCAATATTCCCAAGCCGTAATGTCCGTCCGTCTTTTGTCTTATATTGATCCGTATCTGCAATTATTGACTGGCCAAATCTCATGGGATTAATCATACTATTTTCCCAATGATCACTATAAAATCCAGAACCTTCATGGAGATTTAATAAATAATCACTTTCTGTAATCAATTCTTCAAGTATCTCAACCACCTTGTCTTCATAGCTATGTTGTTTTGCGGTTATGCTAAATTGCCTGTTCATATCTTTATTGATTAAGCGGCGGTGTTTTATTATGGATAGTAAGTTAGCCCTTGGGACAACGATTAGACTCCCTTTTTCTAAAGCCATATCTGCATAAAGGTCTGCTGAAAGATACCCTCCGGGTTCATCTCCTTGAATGCCTCCTATTATCATCAAGGTTGGGCCAGGACTAATGCCTTTTATCTTATAAACATTTAACTCATATTCTGTATCTTTAAAATAGGTGAGAAGCTGTGTTTCTGAGTAAACAAATGTAGCACAAATGAGATTTAATGTGCTTATTACAATAAATATACGAAACATTCGCATATTAGAAAGCACAAATTTTAAAAAAAGGGTAAATGGTTTTAGACCCACATTGCAAGTGCATTGATATGAGGATAATCTGTTAGACATATTTTCGCGCTTTAATTTATGAAGGATCATTGAACTATCAGAGCGCTTTAGTGCTGCTTAAAATCAGCTTGCCTGAATTATCAAATAAATAAACTGTTATTTCAGTGATTGTGCCTGTTTGTTTAGGTATACTTATCACAACCTGCTTTCTATATCTAAAATTAAATGAAAACCCTTTTTTATTCCATTTTGGTATGCCGTCTTTTAAGATAATGCCTTGAGGAAGGGCTACTAAATTATCATCAACCTTTAATACTATAATAGATAGCCCGGGTATTTTATCACTCTTATTATCTTTTCTTACTATTTCATAGTAAAGGTTTGAACCTTCTAATTTAAAATTTTCTATTGCAAGATAACTATCTTCTTTCTTGATTTCTTCAGGCTTTTGAGCTACATCAGGCTTTTGAGTTGCATCTACATTTGGAGTTGTATCTGATTTGGTAACAGGAAGAGGAATTGTATCTTCTTTTTTTGTCTCTTCATGAGGGACTTCGACCTTAGTTTCAGGAGTGATTTCCCCTTTATGACCAATAAATGGTAGTCCAAGCTGACTTAATAATTGATAATCCTGGAAATAAAGATGAGTAAAAAAAATTATTGAAATCAATGATATTAACACGCTTGACATAATAGTAATAACTATCGTAATCAGTGATAATGAGTTTACCTCAAAGGAATGAATCTTTCCAGTCTTATTTTTAAAATACATGATTGTGATATTCTTTTTTTTCTTCATTTTTGGACAGCCTTATTTGAAATATCTTTTGTAAGCATCAATTCTCCTTTATTTGAATATACCAATATCTTCATAGACTCAATAGATGAATTTTCGTCAATATTTTCAATTTGTCCTGTTACGATCTTAAATTTCTTTATAGAATACCACTCTCCATCCTTAAAAGAAACTAATGTCTCTTCGTTATTTAACTCTAAGTTTTGCGGATATGAACTATAAGCCAATTGTCCTTTAAGAGAATGTACTTGAGCAATCACTGCAATCCTGCCAGTAAGTTTTTCATCAGTTTCCGTCTTGTTTATAAGTTTAAATCTAAATTCATATGGAGGTTTAAAAGAATAGGTTAAATCTTCAATGCCAATCTTGTCTTCAGAGATAACATGTTTAGGAATGATTTTTTCAGGAATGATTTTTTCTGGAACCGTTACATGATTGCTTGCGATATATTCCTCTACCATCTTAGAAGGGCTTTTTTCAGGGAGCTGCGTCCATTCCTCAGCAGAAATCTTCCAATCACTGTCTTTTTTCGTTAGATACAGCCTCTTTACTCCAATATCTGTTAATGAATCACTGCTGTACTCCTGTTTAAATACTGCAACTATATATCCATCATAATGTAATAGTCTTAGGTCATCAATTTTAACTTTTATAGTATCATGTTGAGTGTTGAGCCTATTTTTGTGTGTCTTCCATTGATTTATATTCATCCCCTGAGACTTAAAGTCTTTAGAATAATGTGAAATATAAAGATCAATATCCTTTTGTTCCCATGAAGATTTCCAATCATCTATTATTGTCTTTAAGGTCTCTCCTTCTTGTTTTAGTTTTTCTGGAGTAGTATAACTTATTTTTTTTGTTATTATTATAGGGGTTGTCTCAAGATTTATATATCTGGCGATCTCTAAAATATCTCCATTTACAGTTACCACACATCCCTTTGTGTCATAAGGTTTTAGAAGTCTATCTGAATGATTAGTTGCGTGTATCCAAATACCCTTACCCCCGTGTTTTTTTTCAATATCTATAGGATTTGGATAATTCATTGGCATAGCCATTATTCCATATTCAGGTGCTAATTCCTGAGCCTTTAAGACATTTGTAGCAAAATAAATTCCCTCTGGTGTTCTTTTATCACCTTGAGCTATTTTATTGCCGTCATTTTGACCAGTGGTTATCTTAAAAGTCTTTAGAATATTTTGATCTCCGTCAAAGATGTAGAGTTTTTGTGCAGATTTTTCGACGGTTATGAAATAGTCTTTTTTTACGCCTTCATATAACAATAAATCAGGAGTTAATGATGTCTCTTTTGAAAGCGCATGTGATTTGGTTTCAGCAAATGCTATATTGCTTTCAAATCCAATCCCATGGAATAAAATCATGTAAACAACTAATATTAAGAAATTTTTTGAAATAATCATCTAAATTAGCAGGTGCAATCCATTGCATATAGTTATTTAGGGAAAGCCCTGCATCTTCCTATATTATTTAGCTTCAAACACTTGGGAACTACGTTAATCAGAGCCTAATTTATTGATCAATTATTAGAAATTAACTCAGGAGTCTTTTTTTTAGACATATCTCTTTTTACTATAGATTTACCCTCAAAACGTCCGCCTTCAAGGATTATTATCCTATCAGTTTCTATATCTCCAATCATCTTTCCAGTCTCTTTGATCTCTACAAAATCAGAAGAATTCACCTTGCCAATAATTTGGCCGCTTACCATTACAGCAGAAGCTGTGACCTTGCCTTCAACATATCCAGTCTTGCCTATAATTACCCAATCTGCAGTAATTATACCTTCAAATCTGCCGTCAATCCGTATAGTGCCTTTAACCTCAACTTCGCCTTTTATTATTGAATTTACTCCAATAATACTATCCATTGAATTATTTTTTTTGCTCATCTTTCAATCCTTTTTGCATAATACGGCTCTGGATCAACGGGATTTTTATTTACCCAAACCTCATAATGTACATGCGGCCCAGTTGTATCTCCAGTAGAACCAACCAAAGATATCACATCACCTCGTTTAACCTTCTGACCTACATCTACCAATATCTTTCTATTATGTGCATAACATGTTGAAAAACCTAAACCATGGGCTATAATTACTAGATTACCGCTGCCTCCTCTGTTATCAGCAAATACAACGATGCCGTCAGCCGTAGCCTTAACAGGAGTTCCAGGCCATGCAGCAATATCAAGCCCTTTATGATATTCTTCTCTATGCGATACAGGATGTATCCTCCACCCAAAAGGCGAACTTATATACCCATTACTTATCGGCGAACCAAGCGGGGTAGCAAAATATATATCCCTTTCCTGCTTTAAATAATCTCTAATCTCACCAACAGTATTTGCCGTCTCTTCAATTTGTGCCTTAATACGCTTCATATCATCTGGGTCAAGAGATCCCCATGCTGTATCATCAATATTTTCAAGGATTTTTTCACGGCTTTTAAATGCAAATATCTGTCTGAATTGGGTCTCAGATCTCTGAAGGGATTTTATCGTTGAACCAAGTTCTAAAAACTGATTATAATAAAAATCTATCTTTTCCTTTTGTTCATAATATTGAATTGTTGTTTTACCTACAGATACTAAAAATACTGTAAATGATGCCCAGAGTGCAATTATTAAGATAAGTCCGACAGACGGCATTTTAATGTTAATAGGTTTATTATTATTGTGCGGTACAATCATCACCGTTATCGGTGAAAATAAACCCACAAGTATTTTTTTTATTTTCTTCATATATCTTTCCCCATTTCTTTTCTGTTGTATGTTCTGCTTTTTAAAGTCATAAATATTGCTTTTGAAAATTTTGATTAAGAAATGTTATTAAAAACCCCTGCTAACCCCAGTTTATCCCTCTAAAATCCGCTTGCTTAAAGATTAAAATAGCAGATTCTCTCAGCAAGTGTTTTTAAGTATACATAATAATTGAACTTTTTTCAACACTTTTTCTGTTTTTTTTATGTTAAGATTAATTGTAGTGATTAATATATAAAAAACGTAATTTTATTTAACATCTTTGTGACAATATTTCGATTAACAGAAGAAATAATATTTCCTAATGTAGAGCTTTCTGAGAGTGACGGGCTGCTTGCAATTGGCGGAGATCTAAAACCAGAACGGATATTAAAGGCATACTGTCTTGGAATATTTCCTTGGTATAATGATGATTCGCCTATACTTTGGTGGTCTCCTGACCCGCGACTTGTTTTATTGCCAGATCAATTATATATTTCTCGAAGTCTGCGTCAGTTAATTAAAAAGGATAAATTTAAAATAACCATTGATACAGCTTTTGAACAAGTTATTAACAATTGTTCAAAAGCAAGCGGCAGGGATTCAGACGGCACATGGATAACTTCAGAAATGGCTCAGGCGTATATTGAGCTTTTTAGGTTAGGGCATGCTCATTCTGTAGAGAGTTGGTATGAAGGAAGACTTGTCGGCGGATTATATGGGATTAGTATGGGCGCAGTTTTTTTTGGCGAATCAATGTTTTTTTATGAAAGCGGGGCATCAAAGGCTGCATTTGTTTATCTTGTTCAAAAATTACAAAGATGTGGTTTTAAATTAATTGATTGTCAGGTCAAGACCGATTATCTTATTGGCTTTGGAGCAAAAGAGATTCCTCGGTCTGATTTTATTGTCCTGCTTAAATCTGCGCTTAAATATGAGCAACTGTTTGGAAAGGATGTCTTAGTTTAATCATGGAAACTACCACAGACTCAATCAAAGGTCTTAATATTATTCAAAAGACTGATGGATATAGATTTTCAATAGATGCAGTTTTATTAAGCAGTTTTATTAATCAGATGTATCCGAAAAATATTATTGACCTTGGCGCGGGCTGCGGTATTATAGGTATGCTTTTGGCCAGACGTTATCCTCAGTCTTTGGTCACTATGGTTGAGATGCAGTCTGACCTTTCTCAACTTTGCAGCCAGAACATTATGTTAAATAGACTTGACGAACAGATTACTGTAATAAACGAAAACATCAAAAACATAAAAATAAATCCCATGCTGCTAAATAATTCATTTGATCTTGTAGTCTCAAACCCGCCTTTTAGAAAGACAACATCAGGTATGCTTTGTCCAAATATTGAAAAGGCATCAGCAAGGGCAGAGGTTGATTTTTCACTTGAGCATTTATTTTCTGCTGCCTTTAGTTTATTGCGCGGCAGGGGGAGGCTTTGTTTTATCTATCATCCAGATCGTTTTGTAGAGGTAATAGAACTATTAAATAGACATAGACTTGAGCCAAAACGTATAAGATTCGTACATTCAGATATTAAGACAGAGGCTAAGATGTTTTTAATTGAGGCTGCAAAAGAGGGCAGGACTCAATGTAAGATAGAAACCCCGCTTATTCTCTATGATGCGCCTAAACAATATTCAGAGGATGTACAAAAAATGCTTGAAATTTATCATGAGGGCTCCAGCAGAGGGATTTTTTTATAATGGGTTCAAAGGGACGAGTCCCTTTGCGGGTGTTTGAGGGCAGAGCCCTCATTTTTATTGCGTTCTTGCCGCAATCTTCCTATAAGCATCCTCTACAGTTTTTACTAATATATTTATTTCAATAGGCTTTTTGAGAAATGCAAATGCCCCAAGTTTTTTAGCCATTTGCTCTTTTTCCTCTGAACCATGACCTGTCAGGATAATAACCTCAATACGAGGATGGTCTGTCTTTATCTTTTTCAAAATCTCCATACCATCAAGACCGGGCATATTAAGGTCAAGCACCACTACATCTGGTCTTTCAGATTCAACTAAATCTAAAGCCCCTTTACCGTCAAAGGCAGTGGAAGTTTCAAGTTCTCTGACCTGCATACGTTTGGATAATATCCGTGTAAAATCCTTCTCATCATCAACAAGTAATACCCTTGAACGCTTTGCAAAGTCAAAACTCTTATAATAAACCAATTTCTTTAACGGGCAGTCTTTTTCTTCTTCAGTTGTATGAGCCTTTGAGTAGATGGATAACAGTGCATGCGATACAGTATTAAAGATGTTTTCTTCAGCAATCTTAGTATAAAGCCCAGTACGTTTCATCATATTAGATACCTGTTCTTTTAATCCGCAAAAAGATACATTTATCTTTCTCTCACGCAGACGCACTATTAATCCTGACAGCATCTCTTCACCTGTTGCATCAAGTGTATTTATACCGTCGGCAACAAAGATAATATTATTTAACTTAGGTTTTACGCTGAGACAATTTAATACCTCTTCTTCAAGATAACTTGTATTTGCAAATATCAGAGAGCCGTCAAATCTAACTATTGTAATGTATTCACAACTGTTAAGACTATAAAGCTCAGCATCCTGTAAGGTATTATCAATAAGGTCTGAAGGAATTGCGGTATCAGTTGATAATTCTGCCACTCGAGGTTTCATTGTTTGATACAAATGGAAAATAATTGATAATAAAAATCCAAACATAATGCCTTTATCAAGGTGAGGGGCAAATATTAATGTAAAGACAAATGTTACGACAACTATGACCCCATCATATCTATTAGCGTGCCAAGTATGCTTGATTTTTTCAAAATTAATCAGACCAATTACAGCCATCATTATTACTGCTGCAAGTACTGATTGAGGCAGAAAATATAATAATGGAGTTAAAAATAACAAGGTTATTACAACAACGCAGCTTGTAAATACGCTTGACAGTCCAGTCACAGCTCCTGCCTGCAGATTTACGGCTGAGCGGGAAAATGACCCTGAGACTGGATAACTCTGAGCAAATGAACCAACTATATTAGCCATTCCTTGACCTATCAATTCTTGATTAGGGTCAAGACGCTGACCTGTCTTACTTGCCATCGCCTTAGCGATAGATATCGCCTCCATAAATCCTAGTAATGAGATAATTATTGCCGCTGTTAATATCTTTAGAGCTATATTAAAATTAAATGCTGGGAATCCTAACGAAGGCAGACCCTTTGGTACATCTCCAATAACAGAGCCTCCGCCAGACATTGTAAGTGATTCAAGTTTGAGCGTTTTATTTTCTACCTTTAATCTCCATGCTCTATTGTCGCCGTCTTTAAGCACTGGAATAGTGCCGCGTATATAAAACGCCTGCTTTCCGTCTTTTTCAGATGCAGTAAATTTAAGCCTGCGAAGGGTATGACGATAGATTCCTGCCTTTTCCTTTTGTTCATCCATCAACAGGTTTATCTTGCCTATCTTTTGATTTAGATCATATACCTCTATGCTGCGTTGTCCACGTTCTTCTTCTGCTATAGATAATTCTTTGGTAAGATCAACTCGTTCTTTTCCAAGTGTTTCTATTTCCTTTATGGTTGAATTGAAATCGTTTATAAGTTGAATTGTCTCTTGAGATTGAATTTGTTCTACAGTTATCTTTGTAGTTTGTTGAAATCCTAGCTGCCATGATAATATTGTGGTGATTGCAACTGCTATCAAGACATTTGGAGCCTTTGGAACGGATTTTTTCAGGATAAACATAATCGCGAATGCTGCTATTGCAAATGCAAACGTAGGCCAATGTGTATAGTCTATTGCAGCCTTTATTACGTTTATTATAGTTTCATAATGATGATGTCCTTCATCAACTGAGACACCAAATATCTTTGAAAGCTGGGATGTTGCAATTATAATTGCAGCAGCATTTGTAAATCCTATAACTACAGGGTGGGCTAGGAAATTGACTATAACACCTAATCTTAATATACCTAATAAAAATTGAAATAACCCAGCTATTAATGCTAGAAGTATTGCATAGCCAATAAAAGCCTCACTTCCAGCTGTAGCAAGTGGTTCAAGAGAGGCTGCTGTCATAAGTGAAACAACTGCAACTGGGCCTGTAGCCAATTGACGGCTTGAACCAAAGAGCGCAGCAATCATAGGCGGAAGAAATGCTGCATATAATCCATAATAAGGAGGAAGCCCTGCTAATTGCGCATAAGCCATTGACTGAGGAATAAGTACCATAGCTACAGTTATTCCTGCTAATAGATCAGAACGTAATGATGATATATTAAAATCCTCAAACCATGTCAGAAATGGAAAAATCCTCTTTATCAATTATATCTCTCCTTTAATCAATATTTATTATTTATGATTATATATAAAACATTGATAATATACAATATTACAACGCAATTTTTGATAATACTAACATGATTTAAATATTTTTGTAATTAAAAAAATATTTTATTTAATAAGGAAATGTTAATAATAATGAAGTAGTTTCAAATGAAATATTAATTGAGAGATTTTGCAGCAATTTTTCTATAAGCATCTTCAACTGTTTTTACTAATATATTTATATCAATAGGTTTTTTAAGAAATGCAAATGCTCCAAGTTCAAAGGCTGTTTGTATCTTTTTTTCTGAACTTTGTCCTGTAAGGATAATAACCTCTATTTGCGGATGCACTGTTTTTATAATGCGTAATATTTCAAGACCATCAATACCCGGCATATTTAGATCAAGAACTACAACATCTGGTCTTTCAGTTTCTACTAGATCAAGAGCTCCCATTCCATCTGAGGCAGTGGTTGTATCAAGCGATCTGACCTGCATACGTTTGGTTAATAATCTTGTAAAATCTTTTTCATCATCCACAAGTAATACTCTTGAGCGTTTTGCAGTATCAATACTCTTATAATAAACTAGTTTCTTTAGCGGGCAATCGGTTTCTTCATAACCGCCTTCTTCATGCTGATGAGTTTTTGGATAAATGGATAAAAGCGCGTGAGACAAAGTATTATATATGTTTTTATCTGTTATCTTTACATCAAGCCCAGTGACCTTCATTATTTTTGATACTTGATCTTTTAGTCCGCAGAAAGAGACATTTATGTTTTTCTCTCGTAAACGTACGATAAGATGCTTTAGCATTTCTTCGCCTGTTGTATCAATGTAATTGATACCGTCTCCTACAAAGATTATATGACTTAATCTCGGCTTGACAATAAGACAGTTTAAGACCTGATCCTCAAGGTAAGACGTATTTGCAAATATCAACGCGCCGTCAAATCTAATTATTGTGATAAAGTCACAGGTATCAAGATTATTAAGCTCTGCATCTTGAAGATTATTGTCTATCAACTCTGACGTAGTGGCAGTATTAGTCGATAATTCTGCTACTCGAGGCTTCATCGTTTGGTATAAATGAAATATCATAGTTAATATAAATCCAAAGATTATACCATGTTCTATATGAGGAGCAAAGAAAATAGTTGAAATAAAAGTCACGATGCAAACAGAGCCGTCATATTTTTGAGCGCGCCATATATGAATTATTCCCCTAATATCCATAAGTTTAAAAACAGCCATTGCAATTACGGCTGCTAGTGCAGGCTGAGGAAGATAATAAAGAAGAGGAGTGAAAAATATAAGCGTTAGAGCTACAATACCGCTTGTAAATACGGTTGACATCCCTGTAAGCGCTCCTGACTGAAGATTAACTGCTGTGCGGGCAAACGATCCGCTTACAACACAGCAATTGCTAAATGAACCTGCTATATTTGAAAGTCCTTGACCGATCATTTCTTGATTTAGATCAACTCGCTGACCAGTCTTAACTGAGGTTGATTTTATTACTGAAATTATTTCCATCATTCCTAATAATGAAATTATTATGGAGCCTGGAATTACATCATAAATAACAGATAAATTGAATTTAGGCATTGAGAATTTTGGAATTCCCTTTGGTACAACTCCTACTACCTCGCCGCCGCCCATAAAAAATACTGCCTTTGGGTCAATTGGGTTATGTTCTATTTTAAGATGCCATGACACGCCGTCGTCTTTTACATTAGAGGGAAGATTATCTTTACGATAAAATTTTAATACCCCATTATCATTAACCTTTATATATCGAAATTCTCGTATCATTTTCCTATAATAGTGGGTAGTTTCTTGATACTCATGAATACTTTGATTCAGCTTGTCTATATATATCTTTAAATCTAAGACTGCTGGACTAAATCTTCCATATTGTTCTTGAGCATCTTTAAGCAGGAGGAGTTCATCAACTTTTTTCTCAGAAAACTCATTTATGGCTGCAGTTGCTTTATTGAATTCTTTTATGGAATCTACAGTTTTTGTATCTATAATTGAGGATATATCTACTGTTTTATTATTTTCAAAACCAGTTGCCCATGCAATCACAGTTGTTACAATTATTGCGATAAGAACGCCCGGCAGTTTTGGATTAATCTTTTTAAATACAGCAATAATAGCTATTGCTAATAAGGCTATTAAAAAACTTGGATAATGTGTATTATGAATAGCTTCTTTAACAACATTTATCACTGTTTCATAACTGTGCTCTGAACTGCCGACAAATACATTAAAGAATTTGGATAATTGTGATGTTCCAATGATTATTGCAGCCGCATTAGTAAATCCAACGACTACTGGATGAGAAAGAAGATTTAACACTATTCCAAGACGCAATAATCCTATAAGTAATATAAATATACCTACAATAAGGGCTAGAAGTATCGAATATTCAATAAACTCAGCGCTTCCGCTTCTTGCAAGAGTTGAAATGATTGCTGCGCTCATAAGCGATGACATTGCAACTGGACCAGTTGAAAGCTGATTGTTTGAGCCAAACATTGCTGCAATAATAGGCGGCACTAACGCTGCATAAAGCCCATAATATGCTGGAACTCCAGCTAATTGAGCATAAGCCATTGATTGAGGAATAACTACAGGGGCAACTGTTATTCCAGCAATTAGATCTGAGCGTAAAGTTGTCCAAGAAAACGTCTTATACCAATTTATAATAGCTGGACGCACGTTTAATCCCTTCAAGAATTTAAATTACTAAAGATATTCAGAAATACGTTTAAATATATCATACAAATCTTTAATTTGTCAAGATATTGATTTTCATTGTCAATTAAAAAAGGCTATCGCAATTATGCGATAGCCCAAATTATTAACTTATATATAAGATTAAAGGTATCTAAACCTCTTTTTTATGTCCTTTACTCATTGTAAGCCCTATGCCCTCAAACATAAAATATATAGCATATCCCCACCATAGAGTATATGTGATATAAAAGACAAGCGCAAAACCAAGAATCCCTGCCTTTGTTGAAGCCTTTTCAGGGGTTATTCCGTAATAGTTATAACTCATCTCTACTGCCTTTTTCATTACTTCCTTTACCCATGCTGCCTCAGCGAAACTCTTTTGTTTTGTCAGAGATTTTTCTAGTCCCTTTAGTAAATTCCAAAACGTATACATCGCCTCTTTCTCAGGCATACCATATTTTTCAGCTATTACGCTTCCTCTATTATTATACATCTCATCAGAATCTTTTATTGCAGCACTAAGCAATTTTCCAAGCGAACCCTTGACTATTAATTCCTCTCCATCATTAACTGTGAAGTCATTTTTAGACAATATTATCTTTGACTTTTCTATTAATTCCTTTTTTTCTATATCAACTGTGACTTCAATTTCCTTATCGAAAAACTTAGCATTTTTAGTCTCCAGCTTGCCAAGATAATATGATGAACCCTTTGATATAGTATTAAAGAGGTTATCAGATGCCTTTAAAGCATTGCCTCCATTTATGATTGGCGAGAAAATTACGACTAACGCTCCGGCAAATACCAGTGCCATAAAAAATCCCATATAGAAATGTTTGCTGTCTCTGATCAACATTTATTTGTCCTCCTTTCTTAATAATCCAATATTTCCAAAGAATTTGCTGATAACCCAAATCGCAAAAATTCCTATAGTTATAAAAAAGGTTATTGAACCTATTAAGTCTAATATCTGTGTTGTGCCTTTGGAGAGTTTTAGAACATCCATCTCTACAAGCTGCTTTGGAAGAGTGAATAATCTATTTACAAATCCTGCTAAAATAGCAGTTGCATAAAAGCCCCTTATATATATTCCCTTTACAACCTTTGTGGTTAATGCTCCAACCTGTATTCCGATTAATGACCCTATCAACATGCCCATAGCCAATGTATAAAATATAAATCCATATATTGCATATTGCGCAATCGCTGCATATCCAGCAGTGAATATTATCTGTAAAATATCCGTTCCTACAGTTGTAAATGAGGATACCCCAAGTATATATACAAACATTGGAAATGTCAGAAACCCGCCTCCAACTCCCATAATAGCTGCCATAAATCCTACAATTGCCCCGCATAATGCTACAAATATCCCAGATATGCTCTTTCCACCCGGAGCTAAGTCTTGATCAAATACTATCATTGGAGGAAGTTTAATAGCCTGCATCCTTGCTGGAAGCCCTATCCCTGATCCTGAACTACTGCTGTGTCCGCCATGGGCATCACCGTCTCCTCCTTGATTTTTTAGCTTTAAGAAATCAATCAATGAATAAAATCCTAAAAATCCAAGCAATATAACATAAATAATACTAATAAATGTATCGCTTAATACAGGGTTTATTTCATAAAGAGTTCGATTTATAACTCCACCGCCTGTTACACCTAGTCCAGATCCTATCAAAAACCATACCGCAAGACCTACAGATATATTTCCAAGTTTTTTGTGAACTGCTGTGCCCATAATTGCCTTTGCAAAGATATGGAATAAATCTGTTCCTACTGCCAGGATTCCTTTTACCCCTACTGTCATAAGCGCTGGAGTAATTATGAATCCTCCGCCAGCTCCAATACATCCAGTTATCAGCCCTGCGCAAAGTCCTACGAAGATTGATGCAATAAATATCTTCAAACTATAATAGGATGGAGCATATGCCTTTTCACCGCCTATAATATCAGGAAGACCTGCTGCAAAGGCTACTGATATTAAGATGATTGGCACTGTCATAGCTATTAGTATCCACACCTTTTTCTTGTTGTTAATAATGTTTAATGAAGTCTCATAGTCCCACTTTGCGTGAGCCATAGCTGCTGTCATAAACATTTGGAATATTCTTCTGCCCATTTTAAACCTCCTGAGAATACTTTTTTATCTTCTCTAAAGCTAATCGCCTAGTTTTAACTGCGTCTTGTAACTTAAAAACCAATTCGTCAAATTCCATTGGTTTCATTAGATAATCAAATGCTCCAAGATTCATGCCGTCAACTGCTGCCTCCATATTTGCGTGTCCTGTCAGCATTATTACCTCTACTAAGGGGTATTTCATTTTTATCTCACGCAGGGTTGAAATCCCATCCATGCCCGGCATCTTAACATCAAGCACTACTACATCAATATTTCCTTCAGCCAATTTCTTTAGTCCAGCCTCGCCATTTGGAGCAGTTTCTACCTCTATATGGCGTTTTTTGAGTTTTTTTGCAATTGGAGTAATAAAATCCTCTTCATCGTCTACCAATAATACAATGCTATTTTCCATCGCCATCACCTCTATTATCACCAATGCCTGCAGTTTTGATCTTAGTAACCAGTTCATCAAAATTACAGGGCTTTGTCAGATAATCATATGCTCCATATTTTATCCCCTCTCTTGCTGCCCTTTCAGAACCATGCCCTGTAAGCATTATCACCGGCATCTTTGAGTCCATTGTCCTGAGAATCTTTAAAATCTCAATCCCATCCATATCTTCCATCTTTAAATCTAACACTGCTGCATCAAAATATCTCCCGCGCATTGCCCTGATTGCTTCAGCTCCACTGTAAGCTGCAGTAACTTCAATACCTCGTTTAGACATCCTCTTGCTTAATATCTCAACATAACCTGTCTCATCATCAACCAAGAGTAGTTTTAACGGTTCTGACTTATTTGTCACTTTATCTACCCCTATAGATTTTTTGCTTCTATGATTTTTTTATCATGTTTAAGTTTCTTATCTGATGCCAGTTTTATCATAGTCAGTAATTGCTCGAAATCTACTACTTTTTTGAGATAATCATACGCTCCTAATTTCATGCTGTCTATTGCATCCTTTACTGTTGGAAAACCTGTCAGCATGATTACCTCTACAAGCGGATGCTGTTCCTTTATCAATTTAAGAGTCTCAAGCCCATCAAGCCCAGGCATCTTGACATCTAGTATAACCACATCAATCATATTGTTCTTATTAAGAACGTCAAGAGCATCATTACCATTATTAGCCTTAAAAACATTAAAATTACGCGTTAGAAACCTTGCAGCCATTAATTCAGTAATTGCAGTTTCATCATCTACTATGAGAATTGTAATTTGTTCTGACAACCGTGATGTTGACATATCTTTATCCTCTCTTATAATTCTTTAAACAATGGCGTTTCAGTATCTTTTTCTAAAAACAGCGGGATAGTCAATTCAAATGTTGTTCCAATACCTACTTCACTTGATACTGTTATATCCCCGCCCAATTTCTTGATTATCCCATGACATATTGAAAGCCCAATTCCAGTGCCTTTACCAATAGGTTTTGTTGTGAAAAACGGATCAAATATTCTAGCAATGTTTGACTTTGGTATTCCTTGCCCGTTATCGCTAAAGCTGATTAAGACTGTATCGCCAGTCCTTTTAGTGACTATAGAAACCATTCCTTCATCATTAGCTGTTCCAATTGCATCTATAGCATTATTAAATAGGTTTAGAAATACCTGCTGCAACTCTGATGGTGATGCCATCAATTCAGGCAGGTCTTGTTCAAATTCGGTTTTTATCTCAATATGACTGTATTTTGCCCTTTGTTTTGAAAGTTTTACGATCTCTTCTATAAGATCATTTATCTGTGTCTTTACAGCCCTTGGATCGGTCTTTCTTGCAAAACTTAAAAGTTTAAAGGTAATATCCTTACACCTCATGCCTTGCAACTTTATCTGAAGCAATGAACGTGAAAATTCTTGTACATTTTCACTATCTTTAAAATCTTCTTCTTTTAAAAGGTCTTGTATCCAGCCAGCCTCTTCTACCATTATTGCAACTGGATTGTTTATCTCATGGGCTATCCCAGCCGCAAGCTCTCCAATTGAGGCAAGTTTCCCTGATTCTATTAATTGCTCATTCATCTTCTCTCTTTGCTGCTCTGATAACTCTATAAATCTTATCATCTTCCTTGACATCAGATAATATATAAGTATAACTCCAATACTTCCGCATAATAATATAATTATCCCCATCTGTCTTGCCTTATAGAGTTCTGAAAATGCGTCGCCTTGTTCTTGTTGAAATATCAATCTCCACTGACCTTCTTTTAGTGAAACTATGAAAAAGATAAATTCTTTACCCCTATACTGAAGATTTTGAACTGCATGTACATCCTCTTTCTGAAGGTCAATTTTATTTAAGAAATCGAGTACTGATGTACCATTAATAGTTTGAAGGTTATACATATTTCTTGTTTGAAGCTGCCCAGTTTTATTAACAATAAATGCAAATCCAGTTGCGCCTATTCTTATTTTTTCAACCATTGAGTTAAAGGTATTAAAATCAATAGTTGCTCGAATTATGTAATCCTTATTATTCCATTGTTTCTTCACTGCTACAATAAAGTGCGGCTGTCCCCTTAAACCAAGAAATACATCACTTATATAATATTTGCTTTTTAATGCCTGATTAAACCATGTAGAGTCTTTATAGTTTGCGCTGACCAGTTTATACTTGCCTGCATAAGCGATCTGAATCCCATTAATGTCTACAATCCCAAGGTCTACAAATGCGTTATCATACTCTTTTTGTAAGATATCAAGGTTTTTCTTTAAAAAGTCTTCATTTGTCAACTGTTCCATTGAGTTTGAGCTTGCAAGGACTCTGATATTGTTTAGACGCTCTTGTAAAAAATTATCAATATTCTGTTTGTGTTTCTGAATTAACTCAGTCATATGTTCCATTACCTTATCTGAATAAGATGAGAGGAAATAATGCCGTAAGACTGTGTTTATCAAAAGCAGCGGCACTAGTGAAAATATTACCAGCAGTATTACCATTTTTTTTATAAATAACCTGTAGTACTCAAGTCCTGTCATCTGAGTTGTTTTATTGTCTGTTATATTCATAATGTATTATTTTTAAGAAACCTCTGTTCCAGATTTTTTTTCTTATAAGCCTGTTCAATTGTTTTTATGACTTCATTTATATCCAGAGGCTTAAGCAGCCTGTCAAATGCCCCCATACTAACAGCCTCCTCTTTATCAAGACCAAGGGCATGACCTGTAATTATTATAATCTCTATCGTTGGGTCAAACCTTCTCATAATCTTTAACATTTCAATTCCATTCATTCCAGGCATCTTTAGGTCAAGTAATATAACATCAGGGAGCGTTTCTCTTAATTTTGTAAAGGCATCCTCTACCTTATTTACTGCAATTACATCAAAATTACGCAGTATTAGACGCTCGCTAAATATTGATGTAAACTCAAGTTCGTCATCAATTAACATAACCTTTATTTGTGACATCCGTTTCTCCTTCTTAAATGGGTATTGTAAGGATTATAGATACGCCATTTTCATCTTGAGCAACTACCTGCATCCTGCCATTAATCTTTTCAATAAATTCTCTTGATATTGAGAGTTTAATATCACTTTGTTCAATCGCATCATCTCTTCTTGCCTTTGAGGCTAGAATATCTGTTCTTTTATTTGTATTGCTGATCATCTTGTTATAGTTAAATGTAACGTTAATAAATAGATTCGCCTTTTGTTCTAAAGATATTATAATTGAGGTGTCTTTTTGTACATCGTTTATGATGAAACTTAGAATATTAAAGAAAATGTGCTGAGCTAAATGCGCGCCTTTTGTTATATGACGTATAGATTGACCTTGACGAAGTTCAATTAAAATATCTCTATACATTGCCTCTTCTTTACATAGATCAATTATGTCTTGCAGCATGATAAATACATCTGCTTCAAGTTTTTCATTCTCTATATTTTTTGCAAATTTCAAGAAGCGATTCATTACCTTTCTGCTTCTGTCTACTCCTTCAAGTATGCCTTGCGTCAGTTTGATAAATTTATCTTTTAGTTTAATATCAATAGCAGCGTTGACCTCTGAAGACATATCAAGGATGTCCTTTAAAAGTCCTGCATTTTGGTTAATAATCTCAAGAGGATTGTTAATCTCATGAACCATACTTTCGGAAAGATGACCTATTGAGGATTTTTTAGTAAAGGTTTCTATGTTTTTTATAGGCGTTTGTTTTACAGTTTTTGCGATTATTATATTTCTTTTCTTTAATATGAATATATAATCAGTCAAAATAAGCAGTAGAATGATTCCTAAAATAACTGAGGTTAAACTGTTATTTAATAGCAGCGGCAGAAAAGGCTGTTTTTGGATGCTGAGTGTAACGGCAAGAGTCCAAGGTGTATTTTCTATCTTTACGAAACCTTTATATGTTGGATTTGAGTGATGATTTTCTAATTCTACTAATATGCCCTCAGGTTGAATGTCAGGAATTTTTTGTATTGCATTGAATGAATTGGTATTGTTAGATAAAATCTGTATCTGGTTGTAAGGTTTATCTCCAGCGCTTTGCTCTAAGAGATAAGCGTTTACTGATAATATTAATCCATCCTTTATCTTATTTTTTAGATAATCTGTTAGTTCCTGTATGTTTACTACAGCATAAGCAGTTTTTCCATTTTCAGTGTTTACTGCAATAATAAAGAATTTGTTATCATTATTATAAGAATAAACATTACTTACTGCATAACCAAAGGTGCGGCTATTTTTTAACCAATCAGAATCTGAAAAATTATAGTTCTGTGATAAAGTTATCCCAGATTCAGATATAATTTTACCAGAAGCATCCATTATACCTATTCCTTGTAAATATGGTTCATTGTTTAAGAGTGTCTGATAAGTCGAGTCAAGATTATGATTGTCTAACCTTTGATTCTTAAATATAGAAGGAATAAGATTAAGAGAGAAACGGCACTCTTCAATCAATGTTTCAATTGAAATTTTAACATCTTTCACGGTCCAAGATATTGGTGAGTAATAGTCTTGTTCCCTTTGATTAAGCTGTTTTTCTTTGAAATATCCAGATAATAAGATAATAAATAATAATAGAGACAAGATCGTTGGAAAGATCACTTGTTTTATGGATAATGTATGTCTGTTATTAATCTTCATAGAATCCATTTCGTGTTATAGCCCGATTACCCTCATGTGTATTTATGATTTAATTGTATCAGAGTTTTTTTGTGCAATAATAGAGAAAAGATATTAGTAGAATGAGGGGTTTTACTAGGTAAAATTGGGTAAACTATGAATATGATAAAGGCTATAATGATTTTTTAGATGAAGGGTAGGGCAGGTATTATTAACTGCCCTGTATGATTATAGTATGTGGGATGTCTTTTGATAAAACTTGATCTTTTATTAAAACTTAATTCCTAATACCTCTTCAGCTTTTTTAGCGACATCTGAAGGGTTAAATGGTTTGGTCATATAAATGTCTGCTCCAACATCATGACCTTTTTGTTTATCAAATTCCTGACCTTTGGCTGTAAGCATTACTATATATACATCTTTCAATTTTAATTCATTTTTAACTGTATTGCAAACTGTAAAACCATCCATCTTTGGCATCATAACATCTAAAAATACAAGATTAGGCAGTTCTTTTTTTATTGTTTCAAGGCCTTCTTCACCATTTTCAGCAGTTAGTAGTTCCACTCCAGAATCCTCAAATTTCTCTAAAGTCCTTTCTAACAATATTCTGATTGGACGTTCGTCATCTACAATTAATATTTTTTTAGACATCATCAGCCTCCTAATCTATTTCTTATAATAATTTTCCATCTTTATAAATTTTATAAAAAGCCCTTACTACATCAGGATCAAATTCAGTTCCTGAGAGCTTTCTTATTTTTTCAGCAGCATCATCTGAAGACATCGAAGCATGTCCATAATGACCGTTTACATAATTATCATAGGCATTTGCAACTGCCAGCACCCTTGCAGCTATAGGAATCTTGTCGCCTTTTAATTTATCTGGAATCCCTGTTCCGTCATATCTTTCATGATGGGCTCTAACACATGGTACTACATCCTTAAGCTGCTTGATATTTTTTAGTATGTCAGCGCCGTTTATTGAATGTTTATCCATTATACCCATCTCTTCAGCAGTTAATTCAGTGCTCTTTAAAAGTATGCTGTCAGGTATCCCAATCTTGCCTATATCATGCAGCACAGATGCCAAACGCAGGTCGCTCATCTCTTTCATCGAAAGCCCAAATGCCCTTCCAATAGATAAACTTGCCTTTGAGACCCTCTGTGAATGTCCGCCGCTTGCAGGACTTCTTCTTTCAATGGTCTCTGCAAGGGTATTTATGGTTGAGAAAAATGTCTCTGCTAATCTATCATAAAGCCAAGCATTCTCTACTGCAACAGCAGCATGGGATGCTAGTATTACTAATAATTTTAAATCCTCAGCAGAATACTCAGTATGTTTAAAGGTGCTTACCTTAATTACACCGCTTGCCCTTTGTTTTAACATCATTGGCACACACATTATTGATGCAACCTTTGATGAACCGGTTATATATCTATTATCTTTTGCTGTATCATTTACTATCTCTGATTTCTTAGAGAGAAAGACACTGCCTATTATACCTTCCCCAGATTTAATCTTTGTGCTGAGGCTGTATTCGCTCCCTGTTACTGCTATTAATTCAAGTTCTTTGATTTCCTCATTCATACGGAATATTGATACGTTATCCGCCTTTACAAGTACTTTTATCTCATCAATTATCAATTGAGAGACCTTAGATGAATCAAGGGATGAGGAGATTTTTTCAGACATCTCATATAACAAAGATATTTCTTTATATTTATCAAGCGCTTCATTTGCAAGTGTATGGCTGTCTAAAGCTGTATCAGCAATATATATTAATAAATCTAATACCTTTATAGCCTTGTCTCCGCCTGTTACATAGCCTATTGTCTTACCTTCAATATCTATTGAATGTTTTTTAGATCCATCAGAACTTCCAAGTAATAATTTGCCGTCTGCATCTAAAATACCAATGTTGTCACTAATGGATTCAATAATTCCAGTCAGTATATTGGATATTTTTTTCTTGGAGATAATCTTTTTTAACTTAATTTGATCCATTTCATTAATCATTTAATGCCCCCTCAATAAAGCATTAGCCTGCTGCTTTCAAAGTAACGTTATTAATATTTTCCCAATCTATTATAATATTTTTAGATAATATGTTCACAAATGAAGTAATACTATGGAACTATAACATAAAATAATAATAATGTATAGTTATTTTTATCTTAATGGCTATCAGGGTTAGGGGAGCAGATTGTATTATCAAGTTAAAAACGTGATAAATCCTTTATAGATTTGAGTAAAGCGTCTTTTTGACCTAATTCACTGTCTTTTTTAGTACTTGTAGGAATTGTAAAAATAAAGGTACTCCCCTTTCCATAATTGCTTTCTGCCCAGATTTTACCGCCATGATGCTCTATTATTTCTTTACAAATCGGCAGCCCTAAGCCTGTTCCTTGAGGTTTTGATGTCAATGTATCGCCAATTTGCTTAAATTTCTCAAAAACCTTCTCTAACATATCCTCAGGTATTCCTATCCCTGTATCAATAACCTCGCATCTTAACTCATCAGCACTATGTTTAATCATGTAAGTGATTGTTCCAGATTCAGTGAATTTAATTGCATTGCTAAAGAGATTAGTTGCGACCTGAATCATCCTGTCTCCATCTCCAAAGAACTTAAAATCATCTCCAATCAGTTCTTCTTCTATCTTTATTCCCTTTGGCTCGTGAAGCGACGCAGTTGCAGAGACCGCCCTTAAAAATACATCTCTCATATCTATTTCATCGTCCTTCCAATCTATCTTGCCAGCCTCTATCTTTGCTATATCAAGGACATCATTTATTAAATTGGTTAGCCTCATTGCCTCTTTTTCCATAATATCAAGTGATTCAGAGACATTCCGGATCTTTCGTTCCATCTTATTGTCTCTCTCTTTGATATTAGGGAAGATAAACCCTTCAAGGTCTTCTTTTACGATAGTCGTAAATCCCAAAACAGATGTAAGAGGTGTTCGCAGTTCATGAGAGACAGTGGATAGAAAATCTGATTTCGCCTGACTTGCCTCTTCAGCAGCCTCTTTTGAGAGTCTCATTGCGTCTTCAAATTCCTTGCGCTGTGTTATATCTCTCTGGACTGAGACCCAGTGCACATACCATCCTCTTTCTTCTGCAAAGGGTACAATATTGGATTCTACCCAAAACTCTGTCCCGTCCTTTTTGTAATTTGCAATCTCAATAGTAATTGGTTTGCGCTCTTCAAAGGCTAAATTTGCCTTAGCAAGCTCTGCTGCGTCTGTATTTATTCCATTCAACATACGAAGAGTCTTGCCAAGTACTTCATATGCTTCATATCCTGTAATCCTTGTGAATGCCTTATTTACATATAATATCTTTCGCCCAGGAAGGTCAGAAGGTTCTGCCTCAAGTATGATTATTGAATCATTTGCATTTTCTACTGCTGCGTTTAAAAGTCTTAGCCTCTGTTCAGCTTCTTTGCTTTTTAATGCCTTTTCAACGGTTACTGGAAGGATTTTTAGATAATTTCTTTCGTGGTCTTTTATTAGATAATCATAAGCCCCTGCCTTCATTGCATTAACTGCAGTGCCTTCATCACCTGCGCCTGTGGCAAATATAATTGGAGCGTCTGTTTTTATGCTTATTACATCAAAGGCTGAACCGTCTGGGAGCATATAGTCAGTTATAATTACATCAAAATTACTGGCAGTTAACATCTCTTTAGCCTCTGAAACACATCCAGCTACAGCATAATCATAAGACAGTCCGCTGTCTTTTACCATACGCTTAAATGCCATCTGATCAATTAAATCGTCTTCTACTAATAAGACTTTGATATTTTTTCCCACTGACAGTTTTCTTTTTACTCCTATTTAAGTAAAAGTGAAAATACAACAGTTTTAACTATTACTTTTATTCTGGTGTTTCACTTAATGTCCAATACATGTTTACGGTCTTCATTGCCTCTACAAATTGATGATAGTCAACTGGTTTTGCAACATATCCAGCAGCGTTGAGTTTAAAACTTTCCACCCTGTCTCGTTCATCCTTAGATGTTGTAAGCACTACCTTAGGGATTGCCCTTATGCCTTCGTCATCATTTACTTCCTTTAGGAATTCTATACCATTCATCCTTGGCATATTTAGGTCTAAAAGTATCAAGCACGGCCTCTCATTTGCCTTATCACGTAAGAATTCTAAAGCCTCTTCTCCGTTGCCTGCATGGTGTAGTTTATTTGTTACCTGAATCTCTTTAAGGGCGCGCCGTACTGTCATGGCATCAACTTCATCGTCTTCTACCAATAATATAGGTTTTTTACTTCTCATAAAATATCTCCTTAAATAAATCACTATATACTACAGTAATTATTTTAATAAAGTAAATACGAATATTATGACGATTTTATTTTATGATTGTTTTTGAGGTTATACTGTTATGAACTATTACGATAAATCATTCTGAAACTATTGATATACCCTTTATAAGATAGGAAAAACTACCCCCAAATCCATTGTTGCGTCCGCTTACCCTTGAATCATATACAACAAAGGCATTTCTCTTGTTTAAATTTATATGAACAGATTGAATTAATCTCTTATTTGTGCTGTTGAGTATTAGTTTACCGTCTTGTATTTCTTCAACTTTCAAGTTTTTTTCTACTCTGCCATAAGGAAATTCAATATTTACTAAAGTGCCTTCAACTAAAACCATTTGATCTATAAGATGATTTAATTCCGTGATTAAAGCATCTTCTTGATGTTGTGTCATTTCTTCAACATCCCGAATATTAATAAGGTCGTCTAATTTATAAAGTGGTATCCAATAGGGCCTTTTGATAAAGATATTCCTTTTTTTATCAAATAGAATATTTTGAATAAAATACATATTCCCCTTTCCTGTTAAATCTATATATAGTTTTAAAAAAGCAGGTTTCAAACGAGTTAATATTATTTCAATATTGTTAGCTTCTATGACCCTGAAATTTTTTAGTAATAGAGGTCCAAGCTGCACATCACAATATTTGTCTTTAATCAAAATTCCATTTTCTACAAGATTGAGAAGCTCTTCGATTATTTTATTAGAGTGACGTTCAACCTGCTGCTCAATTTCTCTAACAAAATCTATCTTTAAAATACTAATAAGTTGAGTAATCTGTTCATCAACGTTTAAAATTGCATTGCCTTTAATAACATCATTAGACATGTCATCTACGCTGATTTCTTCAATCCATTTATTATCTTCTTCATCCCAGAAATACCTTAATTTTTGATTATCAATCCCTACTTGAAATGTCTTCTTTCTATTAGTTTCAGGATCGCCAACGCTGCTATAAATTACTTTTTGCCCATTAAAACCAACGACTTCTTTACCATCAGATATCCATTCACCTTTCTTAAATCTATAATGAACATATTGATTAAACAATAAAGTTTTATCAATTTTTGGACACACCTTTAACCCCAATGCCTTTATATAAGTTAAACCTTTAAGGCAATTAGTTTGATTAAAATTAAACGGCAACGTCTCTACCTTATCCTTTAAGTGTAAGGCATAAAGTTTCCCTTTTTTAATCCGAACATATGAAATAAAGCTTATATATTCTTTAAGAAAATCTCCAATTTCTTTTTGTTTTATATTTGAGAATAAATTACTAACATTCTTTAAATCCTTTGGGAAATTTTCGCATTTCATAACTAATTCTTCAACCTGACCTTCAAGGTTAAATGATATTTTTTCAGGGTTAAGGCATCTTCCTTCTACTAATTTATTAACAATGCAGACCATATCTTTTGGGATATTTTTTATCTTTAAAGTTTCATCTTTAGGTAAATTACACTCAGATATATCAGGAGTTATTTCGTCGTCTAAGCCAATTTTAGAGATAAAGGAATAAACTCCCTTTTTAAATTGATCAAATAGATTTTTTTCTGGATGAGATGGTACAGTCATTTAAAACACTCCCCCTCCTTAATAAACAAAAAATCAGAGGTATACATTAAATATAAATTAGTTAAAATTATAAGTAAGCCATGATTTCAATATTATAGCAAGTCTGATGAATTTTGGCAATGGTTCAAAATTATTAATCAATTAAATATAAACGTTTTATATCATAGAGTCTTGATTAAACAGGGTTTTTTGTTTTTCATATTCAGATATAATATTCTTCTTTAACATCGCCATTTCTTCTGGTTCCAACTGTAAAAAATCGGAGATTTGAATCTTAAAATCAATAGGTTTTTCAACTCCTATGCCCATCTCCCAGCAAATTGCATCAGCGGCCTTTATAATGTCACAAACTAAACGGGTCTGAGGGTCTTTGATATTATTAACGTCTTGTTCAGGATGGGTTGAGGCAGTTTGATTGAGTTTCTTGATTTGCTGTTCCCAATGTTCACTTTCAAGGTGGTGAGATTCTATCACATCTTCAAGAATCTTTGGAAGTTTCCATTTTCTTGCTATATATCCGCCAACGTTGCAGTGGTCAAAGCCAAGTATCTCTTTCTCTGCTTGGGGAAAAGTCATCCCATCACGCTTAATCAGCGTAAGCACTTCTTTATATACGCCAGCATCACTGTGATTAATAATAGTCTTTCCTATATCATGGATAAGACCTGCAACAAATAACTCATCATTTAAATGCAGCTTCTTGTGTTGAGCGATAACTACTGAAGCCCCAGCAACCGCAATGCTGTGCCCCCATAACATTTGATCTATTTCATTTTGCTTTCTATGCAGGTCTTTAAATGAAACACTCAATATAATAGATTTTACAGCGCTGAATCCAACTAGTTTAATTGCCCCAGAAATGGTGTCAACCCCTCTTGACATTCCATAAAAAGGAGAATTAGCAACGCGCAGTAACCGTGCAGTAAATGCCTGATCAGCAGCTACCGCTTCTTCAAGTTCTTGAATTGAGACATCATTTTTACTGAGCAGAGATAATGACTTGGCAACTACCGATGGCAGGGCAGGTATATCCACTGTCTTAAATATCATTCTTTCAAGAGACTTATTACTCATCTGTTTGTCCTTTATATCATTATAATATTTCTTATGTAAAAAAGACTATCATTGAATGTGATTTAACTTTCTTTAATATTAAGTATTTTGATAAAATATCATATCAAGGGCGTGAAAAAACAACAAACAAGTCAGGGATTTAAGGTTTATTATTATGGAAAAAGGTATAGTAAGAAAATTACTTAAAGAAGTGTATAGATTTAAAAATATTGACAGCATTGATGCCCTTGCCCATCAGCGCATCATTAAACTCCAGTTAACCTTGAAGACAGGTCTTTCAATGAGTAAGTATTCTGAGACCTCTATAGATTCACAGGATGAGTTTCTAAGAATTATAGATGTGTTGAAAAATCCTGAGTTCGGTCTTACTAAATTTAAATTTGACCAATTTATTAATTAATTGAGGGCATCATAATCCCAAACTTAATAAAAGGATAGGCATCAAATTATGGAAAATAATTATGTTAGAAACTCTTCGGGTACTGATATAAGTCAAATAGTTAAAAATATTATCAATGAAGATACATTATTATTGATTGTATTTTATGGCGCTGATGTTGATTCAGATAATTTATTTGATGTATTAAAGAAAACTGGAAGGTATTTTATCGGATGTATGGACTATGCGCGAATGAGTCAAGATAATTATTTATTAGATACTCATTCAATAACTGTAATGTCTTTTTCTAAGCATCTTTTTGAATCAATAACGTTTGGTATTGTTAATATGTCTGAAGATATCTCTTATGATAAAATAAGGGCTGATTCTTTAAAAGAATTAATAAAGGCTGCTGAAGCTATTTCTCTTGATCTGGCAAATCCGAATATGAAAAAGGAGTTTATCGTTAATTTGCTATATGGACTTAATTCTGCAACACCGTTTCTTGAGGGGCAGACACAAGCCAGTATGATGCTTCATAGTGTTGGCGGAAGCTCTGGAGGCAAGACTGATTTTCTTCATTCAAATGTAATGTGTCATTTAGGGATAGGTAAGATTGGCGTATTTATGGCTGCACGGCTGGCTTTGGATTTTGAATATGAGATAGGCAGGGTTTCTTGTTTTGAACTAATGAAAGACATTGAACTTGAAGTAACAAGGTTATATGGTCCAAGGCATATACTTGAATTTAATCATAGAGAGGCTGCTTTAGAGTATTGTGATAAATTAATGGTCCCTTTTGATCAATTAACCGTTTCTGTTTTTGCGAATTATACGCTTGGTATTGACCCTGGAGACGGGGAACTTCTGATTACAAGTTTGATGAAAAAAAATAATGGAAAAGGGTTAATTGCTTATAATGATGTTGTAGATGGAACGGTTTTTAATATTTATAAGGCTGTAAATCAGGTTGAAAATCGAAAAAAATTACTCCAGAAAATCAATCAAAAACATGTTATTTCTTATGTTTCATTTGACTGTATATTGTGTTATTTGGCGCGAAATTCGATGAATCAAACTGATGAAATTGCAGGTTTATATAATACTCTGCTTCCAGATATACCAAAGATTGGGTTTGGAACGTTTAGTGAGAATATTTGCGGGGCAAATATTAATCAAACTGAGACCTTTCTTTCTATTTATAAGATTCATTAGTTTTAAAATATAATGGATAATATAGTTAAAAATCTCTTAAATTATATTGAGCAGTTAAAATCTATTGACGTTCCAACTGAAGCCAAAGATAAAATTAATTCCATTTGTCATAAACTAGGCGAATCTACTGCTGCTATAGAAGAAATATTTCAATCCTATATAGAAAAAGATGACATCCTCTTAGAAACTGAAACCGATTATCAGCAGATACTGTCTTCTCTTACAGCCATTATGAATAATATGGCAGACGGACTGCTTGTAACTGATGAATTAGGTATGATTATTCAATATAATCCTGCATTACTAACAATGTTTGAGCTAACACAGACTGAGATAATTGCGAAACAATGTAAAGACATCTTTAGCAATGAGTTAACCGCTCTTATAGAAAGAGTATTAAAAGACAGGCAGGATGTGATTGAAGGCGAGATAGCTCTTCCACACGAGAAGATTGGAAAGGCAGTTGTTTCAAGTATTACAAAGGAGTTTTCTGGCGCTGTTATGATAATCAGGGATCATACAGACCGTAAAAAAATAGAAGATCAGCTTGCTCAAACTCTGCTTGAACAAAAGACTATTCTTGAAAGCGCATCTTTAGGGATACTTCTTATAAAAAACCGAAAGGTTGTATGGGCAAATAATTCATTTACTGAATTTTCAGGTTATAACAGAGAAGAAGTGCTTGGGATGGATTCAATGATATTTTACCCTTCACTTGAAAGCTATGAAAAGATTGGAACAGAGGCTTATCCAATTTTAGCCTCAGGCCAGACCTATCAAATTGAAACAATGATGAGTAAAAGTGATAGAAATGTTTATTGGTGTTTGCTGAGAGGCAAGGCAATTAATCCGTCAAAACCAATGGAAGGTTCAATTTGGATTGCTGAAGATATATCTAAACGTAAAGAGTCTGAAGCAGAGCTTATCAGGGAAAAAGAACGCGCTCAGATGTATCTTGACTGCGCTGGAACAATATTAATTGCAATTGATAAAGATCAAAGGCTTACATTGATTAATAAAAAAGGGTGTGAGGTTTTGGGATATAGTGAGTCTGAAATACTTGGTAAAAATTGGTTTGATTTGTCTCTGCCAATGGATATTGTTGAAACGGTTAAATTTATATTTGAAAAAATGTTGGATGGGCATATTGATCAAGCAGAGTACTATGAAAATCCTGTAATCACTAAAAGAGGGACTCAGCGGTTGATTGCTTGGCATAATAGTTATCTTAAAGATGATTCTGGAAATATCTATGGAATATTCAGCTCTGGAGAGGATATAACTGAACGCAAAAAGGCAGAAGAGGCTTTAATTGAGAGTGAAAATAAATTCAAATCTATGTTTGAAAATCATAGTTCCATTATGGTATTGGTTGACCCTGTAAAGATGAAGACAGTTGATGTCAACAGCGCTGCTATTAAGTTTTATGGATATACAAGGGAGGAGTTTAAGAGATTAAATGTCTTTGATCTTCATGCAGATAAGTCCCCTGAATATATGGAGTATGTAAGAAATCAAATTGAATATATTGCGCGGGGGGCAAAGAGTTTTGTGGGATTTAAACACAAACTTAAAAATGGAGAGACTAAAGATGTTGAATTAAGATCAGCGCTTATTGATGTAAATGATAAAAAATTATTGTTTTCAATCATTCAAGATATAACAGAGCGCAGACGGGCAGAAGATGCCCTTAAGGAAAGTGAAGAAAATTACCGCACACTCATTAATAATATAAGCGTTGGAATATTTAGAACTACACCTGAGGATAAGGGCAGGGTGCTTAAAGCAAATATATCATTTGCAAAGATTCTTGGTTATGATTCTGTGGAAGAAGTTATGCAGCATTCAGTAACGGAATTTTATTATCATCCTGAAGACAGAGAGAAATTCCTTAAGGCATTATCTGATACTGGGCAGGTAATTAAAATAGAATTAATATTTAAGAAAAAAGATAATACTCCAATATGGGTACATATTTTTGCTAGACCTGGATTTGATGAATCAGGTAATTTTATCTGGCTTGATGGTTTTATTGACGACATAACTGAACATAAATTAATAAGAGAAAAACTGCTTGAAAGTGAAAAGAAATATAGAGAACTTGTAGAAAGCGCTAAGAGTATAATATTAAGGTGGGATAACAATGGAACTATTACCTTTATAAATAAATATGCCTTAGAATTGTTAGGTTATACTGAACAAGAAGTAGTTGGTAGAAATGTAATTGGCACTATCATATCTGAAACAGATAAAGACTTTGAGATGTTTATGTCTTTGAAAAAAGATATTGTTAGCTGCCCAACACTGCTAAATACCTATGAGCACAGCATATTGAAAAATGGTGAAAAAATATGGATTTCATGGACAAATAAGATCATTTATGATGAAAAAAATGATGGTTTTGAGATTCTAAGCATTGGGACTGATGTAACATTCCGTAAACACACTGAGGAGCAGCTTAAGATTGCTAAACAGCTGGCAGAGGAAGCTAATCAGTCAAAAAGTTATTTCTTAGCAAACATGAGTCATGAGATAAGAACACCAATGAATGCCATTATTGGTATGACTAATCTATGTTTACAGACTGAGATTTCTACAAAACAGAGGGATTATCTTAATAAAATAGATACAGCGTCAAAATCCTTGCTTGGAATTATTAATGATATTTTGGATTTCTCAAAGATAGAGGCTGGAAAACTCTCTATTGAAGATATGGAGTTTAGTTTGGATGATGTCTTAGATAGTCTATCAACTATGGTAAGTTTAAAGGCTGCTGAAAAGGGGTTGGAACTTTTATTTAATATATCTCCTGATGTGCCTATTTCTCTTATGGGTGACCCTTTGAGGCTTGGCCAAGTGCTTACTAATCTGGTAAATAATGCGGTTAAATTTACTGAAATTGGCGAGATTGTACTCTCAATTGACTTGGTACAGCATGACGACAAAAAAGTAACGCTGCGCTTTTCAATACGAGATACTGGGATTGGGTTAACGACTGATCAGATAGAGTCGTTATTTAAACCATTTACACAAGCAGACGGTTCTATCACAAGAAAATATGGAGGCACAGGTCTTGGTCTTACAATATGTAAGCGATTGATAGAGATGATGGAAGGCGGAATAATGGTTAAAAGTCAATATAGAGTTGGAAGTGAGTTTATTTTCACTGCAAGATTTAATGTGATGGCTCAAAGAAAACCATTTTATATTTCCCCTGATTTACACAATATGAAGGTGCTTGTTGTGGATGATAATAAGAGTTCTGCGGATATTATAATAAATACCCTTAAATCTTTTTCATTTAATGTATCATCTTCGTTAAGCGGGGCAGAGGCAATTCAATTAGCAAAAGATTCTCTCTCAAATAGTTCCTATAATTTAATAATAATGGATTGCAATATGCCTGAATTAGACGGAATAGAAACTGCAAAGCGTATTAAAAAGTTGACTGCAATTCCTATAATAATCATGTCAACGGTCAATGGACGTGAGGATAATTATAGGGAGGCAAAGAGCTCTGGGATTGAAGGGTTTTTGGTTAAACCAGTGACGCAGTCTATTTTATTTGATGCAATAATGGATGTCTTTGGTCATGATGGACTAAAAAGTTCTTCACTAAAAAGAAGGGGGATATATGATAATAATTACAATTCAGAGACTCAAACTCCTCATTATAAAGATATAAGGATACTCTTAGTTGAAGATAATGAGATTAATCAGCAGGTTGCAAGAGAGATTATGGAAAAGACTGGATTAATCGTTGAGACTGCATCAAATGGAAAAGAGGCGATTTTGATGGTTAAGAAAATAAAGTATGACGCAGTATTAATGGATATTCAGATGCCTGTAATGGATGGATATACTGCAACATTAGAGATCAGGAAAGATCCAGAATTTAAAGATCTGCCAATATTGGCAATGACTGCAAATGCTATGACTGGAGATAAGGAGAAATCTTTAAAAGCCGGCATGAATGATCATATCTCAAAACCAATTGATCCCCTTGAGTTGTTTACAGTTTTAAATAAATGGGTAAAGACTGTTGATGTATGGTCAGGCGTTTTCCCTCAACCAAATCAAATTATAGCCCCTGCCCCAACTAAAGATGGGATTTTAGAATTAAATGGAATAAATACAAAAATAGGTCTTCAAAGGGTTGGTTCAAATCAAGAATTCTACATTGAAATATTAAATAAATTCAGTGTAAATCATGCAAATACCATTGAAGATATTAAGTCTGCTATTGAGAGAAGTGATCTTGAACTTGCAATTCGTCTTGCCCACACATTAAAAGGAATTTCTGGGACTATAGGCGCTGGAATGGTCTTTGATGTAGCAGGCGCTCTTGAAAATGCTTTAACAAAAGGCGATACTGATACTGTAAATTATTATCTGCCGATCGTTAAAAGAGAATTAGACTTTGTTTTACTATCCATCAGCAGCCTTCAATCAAGAAATAAGAAAAGTCAAATATATAATCTAAATGTAGAAATAGACATCATAAAGCTAAAGGAATTGATTGAAAAGATTATAGAATTTTTAAAAGATGACGATACTCAGGCTTTAAAATACATTCAAAGGCTTAAAGAACAGTTTCCTGCTATTAGTTCAATGGAAGAATTCAGGCGGTTTGAAACCCTGATTGAAAGATACGATTTTGAAGGCAGTCTTGAGATATTATCTACTATTTCAAATATTTTGAGAATATAATTCTCCATTTTTAGCAATGTAAAATATTTTTTACATTGCTAATCCAAATTTTAGATGATATAATAACACTAAATTAATCTTATTTAATATCATGAGTATTTTTTATGGGTGAGGTATGAAATCTAATCAATGTATTAAAGACTATAATACGCATAATCGCAATCACATTATCTTCTTAATATTTAAGTGACAATATCTTAATAATTCGATCGTCCAATATTGTTAAAGAGTGAGGTTGTGATGCTAAAGAGATTAACTATTTCTAAAAAGTTATATTTTGAATTTATCATTTTATTTTTGCTATTTTCAAGTGCTATCTATTTTGTTATTTCTCAAGAAAATTATATGGTTGAGATAACAAATAAGCTTTATGAACATCCATTTAAAGTTCTCCAAGCATCTGGAGATATTAATTCTGATATTTTAAGTATTGATATTGAACAAGATAATTTAATAGGGTTGAAGGACGTCAATAAGCTTCAAGAACGCATAGATGTGTTAGATAGATATACAGATGATATTTCCAAAAAAATTGATATTTTATCTGCTCAATTTTTGGGCAGCATTGAGTTGATAATTAAAATAAAGGAGATTAACGTTCAATGGAATGCCGCTAATCTTGAGTTTCTAAGATTAATTCGCTCAGGACAATTTATTGAGGCTCAAAGGATAAAAAATACAAAAGAACACATTTTGAGAAAAATATTTTCTGATACAATACAAGATGTCAGGTCTTTTGCTAAAGGCAAGGCAAAGGAATTTCAACTACAATCAATTGCAGTTAAATCGCGTACACATAGGCTTTTATACTCTATGCTCTTTGTATATCTGGTGAGTGTAATTATCTTTGCCATTTATATTATCAGAAGCATTACTACTCCATTATATTTCTTAAAAAAAACCGTAAATGGGTTTGCGGATGATCTGCCTGAAAATAAGACTAATATATATTCAGATGATGAGATTGGCTCATTAGCGAATTCATTTACTCATATGACTGAAAAGGTAAAGGCTAAGACATTTGAGATAATGGAGTCTAATAAAAAATTACTATTTGAAATACAACAAAAAGAGCATGAGGTAAATATTCGCAAGGCTGCTGAAGAACAAATTATTCGTTTAAATAAAGTTTTAACTGTAAGAAGCGAAATAAATCAAATTATTAATCATACAAGGAACATGGATGAATTATTTAATCATGTCTGTAGAATCGTAGTAGATATAACTGGACTCCTCTTTGCTTGGGTAGGTGCTATAGATTTTGAGACATCAATAGTTATTCCAAAAGCTCAATATGGCAAGGGTCATGGTTATCTTGATAATATTACAATTTCTACTCTAGATATTCCGCAAGGTCAAGGCCCTTGCGGCACATCTATTCGTTTAAATCAACCAATTGTGTCAAGTGATATTGAAAAAGATGATTCAATGAAAACATGGAAAAATATTGCCATAGAATGTGGATTTAAATCATCAGCGTCTTTCCCTCTGCACATTAACGATAAAATAGTTGGTATTATTGCTTTTTATTCAGATGAAAAATTTTATTTTACAGATTCAGAGGTTGAAGTTCTTAGTTTAATTTCTAATGATATTTCGCTTGCTATGGAGCTTATTGAAAAGGAAAATAAAAATAAAATAATTCGAGAACAGATAGAAAAGTTATCTAAAGTAGTAGAGCAGAGTCCATCCATTGTGGTAATTACTGATAAACTTGGCAATATAGAATATGTAAATAAGGCATTTACTCAATGCACTCAATATTCACTTGAAGAAGCTATTGGGAAACATACAAGAATACTTAAGTCAGGGATTACAAGCGATGATGAATATAAATTACTTTGGAGTAAAATTTATGATGGCCATGAATGGAGCGGCGAGTTTTGCAATAAGAAAAAAGACGGCGAGCTTTATTGGGAGTATGCGACAATTCTGCCTTTAAGGGGAGATAATGGAGAGATTATAAACTTCCTCAAGGTCTCAATAGATATTACAGAAAGACGGCAACTAGAGAATAAACTCTATCAATCACAAAAGATGGAGGCTATTGGCCAGCTTGCTGCAGGCGTTGCCCATGATTTTAATAATATCTTATATGCAATAAGTAATTATGCCTATTTGATCAAAATGAAATCAGGTGAAGTCAGTATATTAACTAATTACATAGAAGGGATACAATCCTCTACAGACAGGGGAGCAAAATTGACTCAAGGGCTGCTTGCATTTAGCAAGAAACAGATAATAAATCCTGCTCAAATGGATATAAATACTGCAATTAGAGATATTGAAAAGATGTTAAAAAGGCTTATTTCAGAGGACATTAAGATAAAGACAGATCTGTCTCCAGAACCTCTGAATATAAAGGCAGACAGTTCGCAGTTTGACCAAATTTTATTGAATCTTACAACAAATGCAAGGGATGCTATGCAAGATGGCGGTTTAATAAGTATAGCTACATTTAAGTTAAGGCATGACTCAGAATCTCAAAGTGAGCTTGAGACATTGAAATCAGGCATGTATGGCGTTATAAGTTTTTCAGATACAGGCGTAGGTATGAGCAAAGATATTCAAAAAAAGGTATTTGAACCATTTTTTACCACAAAGGAGGTTGGCAAGGGAACTGGGCTTGGGTTATCAACGGTTTTTGGGGCTGTTAAGCAAAATAATGGATACATTAATCTATACAGTGAATTAGACGTAGGAACTACATTTAAGATCTACTTTCCACTGATTGATACAGCTCAAGTTGAGTATATTAGTACAGCACAAACTGATGTTTATACAGGGTCAGCAACGATACTGCTTGCTGAAGACGAGCAGGCTTCTATTGAATCTACCAAATTGCTTCTTGAAAATACTGGATATACTGTTATAATTGCAGAAGATGGGAATATTGCAGTAAAATTGTTTAACGAATATAAGGATGAGATAGAATTAGTTATCTTAGATGTAATAATGCCGGGTAAAAATGGAAAAGCTGTATATGATGAGATAATCAAGGTAAAACCAGATATGAAAGTATTGTTTATAAGCGGTTATACAGATGATATAATAGATGAAAGGGGAATTTTAAAAGATGATTTTCATCTGCTTTCTAAGCCGATTCTTCCAAGTCTATTTTTAAAATCAATAGATGAAATATTAAATAAATAGTTGTAGAATAAAAATATTATTTGTAATTCTTGCTATATGTTAAGGTAAATATATGAATGATAATAAGAAAATGCACGTTCTTATTGTAGATGATGATATAAACGTAAGAGAATCACTATCAGCGATAATGGGATTTAGGGGATATGACTATATAGCGTGTGAAAATGGCGCAAAGGCATTAGTATGGTTAGAAAAACGAAGGTTTGATGTCATGATAAGCGACATTAAAATGCCTTGGTTATCTGGTATAGAACTGCTTAATATAGTCAAAAAGAAATATCCTGAACTGCCTGTTATAATTATGACAGGTTATACAGATCTTGAAAATGCCGTATCTGCGATAAACATTGGCGCATTTGATTTTGCCTTAAAACCTTTAACCGCTGAGCTTTTTTTGAATTCTGTAGAAAAGGCTCTCGTTCATAGCAAGGCTCTCTATCTTGAAAAAAATTATAAGGCTACCCTTGAGAAAGAAGTTACAATTAAAACTCGTGAATTAACTGATGCCCTTAAAACGATTAAAAATATCAATATTGAGATCACAAAAAAAATGACTGCTGCAGCTGAATATAGAGATTCAGACACTGGCGAACATATTGTAAGGATTGGATTATACACAAAGGTATTATCAGAGGAATTAAAGATGTCTTCTGATTTTATAGAAGAAATATCTTTTGCCAGTCAGCTTCATGATATTGGAAAGATAGGGATTCCAGATAATATCTTATTAAAAACTTGTGGATTAACCTTTGAGGAATTTGAAGTGATAAAAAAACATCCTATAATTGGGCATTCAATCTTGACTGGGTCAACTTATAAGATGATACAAATGGCAGCTTCCATTGCCCTTAATCACCATGAAAGATGGGATGGCTCTGGGTATCCTAATAATCTAAAAGGGGAAGAAATTCCAATAGAAGCAAGGATAATCAATATTTGCGATCAGTTTGATGCTCTAATAATGAGACGTCCTTATAAGCCTGCATTACCTGCTGGAAAGGTTGTAGAGATTATAACTACTGGAGACGGCAGGACAATCCCCCAGCATTTTGATCCAGCTGTTTTAACTGCTTTTAAGAGGGTTTATAAATTGTTTATTGATATTTATGAAAAAAACCAATAAAGATATTAATTGTTGAGTGATGAATAAAATATTAATCGTTGATGATGATCGTTCTGTACAAAATTCCATAAGCGCAGTTATTTGCTCTAAAGGTTATCAGAGCATCTCCGCCTTTGATGGAGAGGAAGCAATTAGGTTGTTCGAAACAGAACAGCCTGATACTATACTTCTTGATATTAATATGCCTGGCATGAATGGTATAGAGGTATTAAAATATATAAAAAATATTGATGCAGATATTCCTGTAATAATGATAACTGCCAATTATAGTATATCAACAGCAGTAGAGACATTGACACATGGAGCTTATGATTTTTTAACAAAGCCTGCTGATATAAATAAATTATTAATAACGGTTAAAAACTCATGCGCAAATTATGAAGTTATCAAACAGAATAAGAAATTATTAATTCAGCAATCTAAGATGGCTGCTATGGGCGAGATGATAGGGGCAATTGCGCATCAATGGAGACAGCCCCTTAATGCTATCAATCTTATAGCTCAAGACTTGGTAAGCGCTTTTGATTATGGAGAATTAAATAGGGAATATCTTGGGAACTCCGTAATGGATATTGTGAAACAGGTTACATTTATGTCCAATACCATTGATGATTTTAGAAATTTCTTTAAACAGGATAAGGAGAAAATATTATTTAAGATTAATTCTATAATAAAAGAGGTTATCTATCTTCTCTATGAGCAAATAGTCAAATCTAATATATCTATAAGTTTAAGCTGTACATATGCCGGGGCAGTAAAACTAAACACAAACTGCGAAAAAAACGAGATATGTACGTGCAGCCCGGAACTTTCAGCCTTTGGGTATCCAAATGAATTTAAACAGGCGGTTTTAAACATATTAACTAACGCAAGGGACGCGATTATTGACAAACAGAAAAATAGTTTATATCTTGACGATGAAAGTCCATTTATAAATATCGTGATATCCAGTGATAATGGCAGGGCAATAATTAAGTTTATAGATAATGGAGGCGGAATCCCTAAGGAATTGATTGAAAATATATTTGCCTCATATGTTACCTCTAAAAAAGAAGGCACAGGGATTGGGCTTTATATGTCTAAGGTGATAATAGAGAAAAATATGGGCGGCATATTATCAGCAGTAAATTTTGAAAAAGGGGCAATGTTTACCATTGAGCTGGATATTGCAGGTTCTGTTGTGTGATATTTCATACTCTAAACAAAAAATCCTTACCTACAAATATATCCCTGCTGCGAAATGATGCAGGACTTTCAACCAGTCCCAATATCTTACCAGATTAAAGCTCAGATAAAAACCATGGGGGATTGTAAGCAGCCAATATTATCAGTCCACTTTTCACATCTTGTATAGTAATCATGGGTTACTACAGCTTTAACTCCTCTGATATTTCTTCTATAATTGATAACGCTCTTTAATAAACAGAAATATTACCATGGGTTCCATAATACATTTCAAAAATATTTAATAATGCTGACTTTTTCTTAATTTCAAGATGTTTAATTTACTTCTTTAACAACCTTTGATAATTTTTCCTGAACCTCTTGTATCCCTTCATCAATGGCAGAACTTAAGCCTTTAGCTAATTCTAAATAACTCCTGTCTGCAATTTTATTTTTTCTATAAAATGTGGCTGAATAAATTGGTTTTAAACCTTTAGGAAGCGTTATGTCATAATCAAAATCAAGTTCTGCATATGACAGGATTCCCTCATCTACACGTTCAAATCTCTTTAGATAAATATTGAGGAGAAAACCCTCAGAATCTTTATCGGAAATATATCTCGAATGATTAGATATTGTCTGTCTTACATTTTCAAATGCCTTAGACTTTGATAGTATATATCTAAACGCTTCAGAGATAAGTTTATCTGGGGCAAAATCCCATCTTGCATATTTAGAGGATTCAACCTTATATTGTGAATCGCGATATGCGATATATGGCTGTGAGAGATAATTTGGAGACTCTATTGCAATAGATAGTGACTGACTCGCTGGAGTTATAGCGCCATTATTTACCTTTGTCTCAGATTTTGACGGTATATAGAGATTATAAATAAGAGTTGGCGGTATTGACATAGAACATCCAATCAATATCAAAGTGACAGCCGTAACCCATATTAGGGTGCGAGTAAAAAAATTCTTTGTGATCATCTCTCTTCTTCTCCTTTACCTTCTTTATAGATGATACTCCAAGGACGATGTTTGAATTCCTGCAGAACTTCCTGCATATTTTCTGCTGTCTTTGTCATGGATCTAAGCAGTTCATCAATATTATTGTTTTGCGCATTAATTGCCCTATCCACGCTGCGTGATGTCTTTCCCACACTATTAGCTGCTTGTTCTATTGCCTTTATCATATCGCCTGTTTTCTCAAGGTCTGCTGATGATTTTTTTAATATATCATTAATCCCGCCCTTACTGTCCTTAACAAGACCTTGCATCTCTTTAAGAACGGTTGAAAGCTGATCTGTTACATCATGCAAAGAAGTTGATATTTTATTAATATTTGATGATGCACCGCCCATTAAAGTATTGGTATTTTCCAAAATACCATCAATATGAGATAGGTTTTTAGGACTAAAGACCTTATCCATATCTGTAACAAGATTATTTACAGAATGAGATAATTCATCAAGTTTGCTCATTAATGTTGTAAACTGCATATGCTCAGATGATGGTATAATAGAGCCGGGAACAATGGGGTCATTTAATGTATTATCTACGGCAAGCAATAAAAATATATCCCCAATAAAACCTATTTGAGAGATCATAGCTTGTGTTCCTTTAAATAATTTAGTCCCCTTTTTTAAACCAATCTTTATTGTGACAAAATCACCTGGAGACTGCGGAGGCATAATATCTACAATACTTCCAACCGTCACACCTGCTAACTTTACCTGAGAACCTACGTCAATGCCTGTGACATTTTTTACCTTTATATAATAATAATCATAACTTTTTAGAAAATGCTTTCCGCCAATTACAATAATTACTATACTCAAGATCAAAAAAGCGGAAACTATTATAAACCCAGCCTTTATTTCTTCCTTTAAATATGGCAAGACATTCTCCTTATTAAAGTTAAAAGTGAAAAACTAAAAGTTAAGAGCAGTTAAATAAAATTTTCATAACTTTATTATAAATTAAATCTTTTCCTTAATAACTTTTCACTTTTAATTTTTCAATAGTTTTTATATACGACCTGCTATAATATCAAAATAATCATCAGGAGAGACTGCAGCAGTATCAGGTTTCCTTTCCAGAAACCTTCTGATTGCAGGATGACTTGATGCCTTTAATTCATCCAACGTCCCTGCAAAAAGCATCTCTCCCTTTTCCAACATTATAACATAATCTGCTATCATGAATACACTAGGCAATTCATGTGTTATTACAGTAATAGTCATCTTAAATACACTTTTAAGTCTTAATATTAGATCATCTATTCCAGCAGCAGTCACAGGGTCAAGCCCTGCTGAGGGCTCATCAAAAAATAGTAATTCTGGATCAAGGGCCATTGCTCTGGCAATACCTGCGCGTTTTTTCATCCCTCCTGAGAGCTGTGCAGGAAAGAAATGATCAAATCCGCTTAATCCAACTAGATCAAGTTTCATCCTGACCATAATATTTATTGTCTCTGGATTAAGTCTTGTATGCTCTTTTAACGGAAGGGCAACATTGTCAGCAATTGTCATTGAATTTAAAAGGGCTGCACCTTGAAATAGTATTCCTATATGTCTTCTAATATCATTTAACTGAAACTCATTCATCAAGGTAATATCTTTATCATTTATTAATATTGTTCCATTTGTTGGACGAAGTAATCCAATAAGATGCTTAAGGAGGGTGCTTTTCCCGCATCCGCTCCCGCCAAGTATAACTGTCGTCTTCCCGCGGGGGATTGAGACTGTTATATCCTTCAATACCTTATAATTGCCGTAATGTGTATCTAAATGGCTTATATTGATTGCGTTTTCCATTATGTTAAGAAATAAAACAATACGGTAAAAAATAGATCAAGCAAGATTATCATAAATATTGAAGAAACAACAGAGGCTGTTGTCCTCATTCCAACTTCTTCAGCTCCTGCTGTAACCTTAAATCCTTGATATACGCCAACTATTGTTATGCTGATACCAAAAGCCACTGCCTTAATTAATCCAGTAACAACATCTCTTACTAATAATGCATTAATAGTTTGATTTAAATAGGCATTTGGTTGTATTTCAAGCAGGGTTACAGATAAAATAGTTCCGCCTAATATCCCGACACAATCAGCAAAGATTGTAAGGGCAGGCATCATAATTATCATGGCAATTAACTTTGGAACCACAAGATAACTTACTGGATTTATCCCCATGCCAATAAGGGCATCAACCTCTTCAGCTGCTTTCATTGACCCGATTTCAGCAGCAAATGCAGAACCGCTCCTGCCTGAGGCTATTATTGCTGTAATGATAGGTCCTAATTCACGTGTAATAGAAACGCCTACAAGATTTGCAACATATATCATTGCCCCAAAGCGCCTCAATTGATATGCTGCTTGAAGGGCAAGTATCAATCCTAAAAAAAATGAGATTACACAAACTATTGGTATAGAATTATAACCAACCTTGACAATCTCTGAAATACTTTGTTTGACTCGGAATCTCTTTTGAATAAAAGGGGCTACAAATGTCCAATAAGCTGTATTATTAATGAGCCTTGACAATATCCTTAATTCTGTAAAAAAGGCGATAGTCATTCTTCCTGTTAATCCAAAAATAGTCTGGCCGTATGATCCCATAATTTATCTCATTATCCGCATGATGAAGCGTCAGTATATATCTCAAAGACCTTTTCTAATTTTAAGAAATTAAATATCTCTATAACGCTCTTTGGAATTGCTATCAGCTTAAGAGAGCCGTTATATCCCTTTATTAACTTTAATGCCTCAACTAAAGTAGCGATGCCTGAACTGTCAACGTATGAAACAGCCTCAAAATCAACAAATATTGGATTCACTTTTTTAGTAATATGAGAAATCAATTCTGTTCTTAGTTCAGGAGATGTTTCTAAGTCTATGTCTCCAGATAATCTGACGATAATGCCGCTTTTAAAGCTATCCGTTACGATTTTCATCTTTCTTCTTATACCTCAATAACTTCAGTCTATTTCCATTTTCCATAGTTTTATCATAGTTTAATACATCAAATGCGCGTCTTATCAAATGCAGACCATAACCTCCAGTCCTGATTTCACCGATGGGTTGACAATTAAAGTAATCTGGTTCTGCCTTTTTCCCGAAATCTTCTATTATAACTTCAAAAAAATCATTGCTGTAATTAAATTGTAAAATAATCTCCTTATTAAAGTCATTATTATAAGCATGGCGTATGATATTTGTACATGCCTCATCAACTGCAAGCATCACTTGATCTATTGAATCATCCGATAAGGAGCTCATTTGTCCAATTGTTGACACAACAGCCCTTATAAGTCTTAAATATTTTGGGTTTGAAGGAATTTTAAGGGATGGATTGATCATGCGGCATCCTTATAACTTATCTGGACTAATGTTAAATCATCAGCCATTTCCATTTTACCGATAAAATTATTTACATATTTAGCCACAGACTCTACTAAATCATCGCCTGCATCTAAAGTAGAAACAAAATCCACGATTTTTTCAAATCCAATCCTTTGGCCAGCTTCATTTTTTGCCTCAAATACTCCGTCTGTCATAAATAAAATACTCTCGCCAGAAGAGATTTCAACCTCAGAAGCAGGATAATCAGTTGGCATTATACCTAAAGGCGGACCTGATGGAGGTATAACCTTTATAACACCATCTTTGGAGTGTTTAAGGAATGGAGGATGACCTGCAGCTGCGACCATACCTTTTCCTGTATATACATTCATAATGATATACATTGCAGTAATAAACATCCCTCTTGGACCTTTTGAAAGGCTTGTGTTAAGGGATTGTAAGGTTTGCTCAGGTGCCTCGCATCTAATAGCAGTATATCTAAAATCACTGATAAATTTTGCCATATAAAGGGCAGCAGACACACCTTTTCCAGAGACATCGCCGATTAATACGCCGACCTTGCCTTCACAGTTTTCCATGAAATCATAAACATCTCCGCCGACATTTGCTGCAGAAATATTTAATGCCTTAACTGTAAGATTTCCTTTTGAAATTGTTGGCCATTCAGGAAGAAAACTCTTTTGGACTACTGCAGCAAGTTCGAGTTCTTTTCCAAGACGCTCTCTTTTAAGGGCCTCATCATAATATTTTGAATTTTCAAGTGCAACTGAAACCTGTCTGCAAAAACTCTCAAATAGTTCTGAATCGTAAGTGTTAAAAAAACTCTTACTCATCGGATTGATAATCTCAGCAACCCCAATCAGCCCCTCTCTTCCTGTCAAAGGTACTGCGATAATACTTTTTGTAATAAATCCAGTTTTTTCATCAACTAAACTCAAAAAACGGCTGTCATTTCTAACATCTTTTACAAGCAGGGTTTGGAGATTTTTTGCAGCCATTCCAGCAATTCCTTGCCCAATATCAAGGGTAATGTTGTTATGGAGAATATTTTCTGTTGCCTCATCTTTTGACCTTGCAACTAAAAACTCCAGTTTGCGGGTCTCTCTATTAAATAAAAGTAAAGAACAAGCCTCAGCATCCATGACATTTTTTGCCATATCAAGGACAAGTCCAGTCAGGTCTTTAAAATTATGTACAGAGGAAATCATTGCTGAAACAGTGATAAGACTCTGAAGGTCTTCTACCTTTTTTTCCAGCTCTGTTAAATAATCTCTTGAGACGGTTATATTGTTTTCTGATTCCATATATACATATTAAAGCATTTCTTAACATTTTTTCAATCATTGGTTACTTCATAGAATTGACAAGATGCTTCAAAAACTTGACGCTTAGAAACTATTTTGAATTATTTAATCTAAGTGCTAAAGATTTACATTTTCATTTCCGATAAGAATACCAAGAGCCAAGGTAAAGAGCAGGGGGCAATTAAACATTGCTCCTGCTCGCTAAGTTAACATCAGGATGATGTTATATATTATTGATTACATGGAGGTAAAGACCTATGACTCAAATCAATGTTTGGGAATATTTTTCTCACTGTAGCTCCACCTCGCCATTAGAACACAGGCTTGTTCTGCTTTGAGTCAAATTGGCATGTTAATTGCATTTGTAATATCAGCTAACATAGTGATAAGGAGGTAGAAAAAATGTTTTATAAAATAAAGAGTATGGTTGTGAAGACAAAGATTGCTGTAGAGATGGTTTATGAAACTGCAAAGGGTATTGACTATAAGCAGTTAAGCCATTATATATTGAAGATAAATCAAGTTCATGATATAGACAGGATTTTATTTGAGGCAGCCAAGTGTGTAAAGGCTATATTGAATTATGAGTTATTTGGGTTTGCCCTTTTATCAAGTGACTGCTTGAATATTTGGATAGACCCAAGGGTTCATTCTGCACACCTTGAGAAGATAATTAGAGATGATTTTAATTATCTTAGCCCTGATATTCAAATCAATTATCTAGACTGTAAAGAGATTGATAAATTTCAAGGTACAGGGATATTTAATAGCGCAAGGTTGATTTCTTATCAGGTATTGGACGAAGACTTTAAGGCGCGTCTCTATATAATGCCTGTAAGGAAGATGTTGAATTATCATGAAAAGATAATGCAGCTTATTGCTAAGACCTTAAATATTGCTATTAACAATACCTTGAATCTAAATAGATTAAAAGATGAGGCAACGATTGACCCATTAACAGGAGTTTATAATAGGCGCGCATTATTTAAATATATTGAACACGACCTTGCTAATGCCGTAAGACATGAAAGTACGATGTCTATTATAATGTTTGACATTGATCATTTCAAAAAGGTTAATGACACTTATGGTCATCATGCAGGAGATGTAGTATTAAAGAAACTCTCTGATGTTGTTAAACACTCTTTTAGAAAGAGCGACTATATTGCTAGATATGGCGGAGAGGAGTTTGTTATAGTACTGCCTGACACAAAGATTTCTTCTGCAATAGAGATGGCAGAAAAACTGCGTGTAAGGATTGAAGAGTTACAGATAGATACATGTAATGAGATAATCTCTGTTACATCAAGTTTTGGAATCGCATCATCAAAAGAGGATTCTGATGTCTCCAAAATGATGAAAGAAGCGGATAAGATGCTGTATTTCGCAAAGGAAAACGGCAGAAATCAAGTAGCTCCAAATCTCAGATTACATGTTAATAATGCGGTAATGGCAGTATAAATAGATTTTCGAGTAGCATTTTTTCCAACAATTCCCTGGAAAATTCCCCCACCCCTCGGGATGACTCCAGGGAATCCCTCCTTAATCTGATGATAAGCTAAGCCGTATCATTAACAATTAATTAGTATAATTCTCATTTTCTGGCTAATTATTTTAGTAAACTGCTTTTGAGGAATACGTATTTATAAAGCTAGTAATGAAAATAGACCGTTGATTAGACCTTGAACATATTTTTCTTTTGTGTTATTGTAAAAAATGAAATACTATAGTTTGGCAATATTGACTAATACTTCAGACGGCATTGCTAAAGTTGTGAATATATCAATTTTTATAAGCATATCGTTAATTATGTCTTATTATGTTTACCATGGGTCTGACATTATAGATTCTTTTTTTATCGCTATTTTTATTTTATTGTTAGGTGGTTTTATACCTATGTCCATTATCACCTTTTTTATAATGATTATATTAGACATTATATTTTACCTTCCATATCTCCTATCTGCTTGGCTTAAGAAACCCAAGCCTAAATCCCAACAAATGTCTCTCTTAAATATAAATCAACCTAAAATGTAGTAAATGTGCGGCTATGTTAGCTGCCGATAAAGTTCATTAAAAGTCATTCGTTATTTCCCTAAGATCAGTGTCCTCTTAGTCTCTTCTCTAAATTCCTTCCAAACTAAATTTAACTCAAAGTTATAATTTTTCTTTATACAATCTGTTGGATCGAGAAAATCCATTATCAGAAATCTATCTTTATATATTCTATATTCTATTGGGAAACAAAGAGAAAATATTATAAATCCACTTTTACCAAGCGGATAAGATGTATTTGGTACAAGCTGCTGTTTATTAAAGTCATTATCAATTTCTATAGGTTTTATCTGCATGTCACTACTGCAGTTAATTTTTATAAAAAACCCTTCACCCTTTTTCATAAAGATTTCAATAGGTATTCGTGAAAATGCTTTATTAGAGAGAAGGTGGTCTGCTTCTGTAGTCCTTCCAATAGATATAGAATCTTTATAAAACCAATAGGCATCTTTGTTATTAAATTTAGTTGAAATCCTTGCTTCAGAGATTAATTTATCATTGAGGTTATTTCTAATATTATCAAGAGATTTAATCTCAGAGGATGTCTCACATAATACAAATAAATCAAAGAATTCATCATTTTCTCTGAGAGATTCTGCATGTTTTAATTGATTGCTCTCTTCAATGCCTTTTTTAAATAGAGAAAGATCAATTGTGCCTGCCATATTTTTTAATGACGGAGAAGGAGTATTTTTAGTAGTTTTCGCTTCAAAATTGGCAATAAGCGTGAGTTTAATTGATCCAAGTAATATTTCATCGCCATTTTTTAACGATGTCTTTATAATCTTTGACCCATTAACAATTACTCCCATAGTGCTTTTAAGGTCTTCAATTGTCATAGAATTTTCTTTGAATGTAAGGGCAGCATGTTCTCTTGAAATATAATTATTTGAAAAAATAAGATTGCAGGTATTTGAGCGTCCAATTAATATTCTGCCTTCTTCAATTGGAAATATGTCTAAGGAATGTTCACCGGAATCAATGAGCAGACATGGAGCATATGCAGCATATACTATAGTTAAATCATTGGAATCGTTTTCACTATCAAAGACAGAATTTGAACTTGCTGCCTCTTTAGTATTAATCAAATTATTTGGGACTGCCGTTAATATTAAATCATTGGTAAACGAGTTGTAAGATTTAACACTTTGCTGAGATTTCAAGATTAACCTCCTTCGTACATATAATTTAATTGCAGTGATTTACTTATAAGACCAGCTTAGTCTTATATTAATCTAATTTAACTATTTTAGAATAAATAAGGCAACGTAAATTATACTTTACAATAGGATGGATTATATAAAGATAAGTAAATAAAGTCAGTGTAGAGTGGTTTTATTAGAAGGTAATTTAATAAGTATCTAAGGATTCTTTAATCTTTCTAATCTCATCTACCGTTTTTTGCGATGTGCCAAACGGCGATATTCCTTTAATATCAGCGTCAATAATATCCTGATTATATGAGATTGAGCCAATCAGTTTCATATCTTCAATATTATCTTTTATAAATGTGATATTTGCATCTTCCTTAATCTTATTTGCAACAACAAACACATCCTTAATCCCAAGCCCCTTTGCAAGTTCTCTGACATGGAGTGCTGTCTGGATGCTGCGTTTACCGGGTTCAACGACTACAATAAAGAAATCAACCGCCTCAGCTGTACCTCTTGTAAGATGTTCTATCCCTGCCTCCATATCTACAATAACCACATCGTCTCTATTTAATATTATGTGTCTAAGCAGATGTTTTAAAAATACACTCTCTGGGCAAAAACATCCAGAAGATGCCTCTTTAGATTTTCCCATTACCAAAAGTTTGATTCCATCTATCTGTCTGCTGCAGGCATCTGGAATATCATCAACCTTTGGATTGAGTTTAAAGATTCCACCAGCGCTCCCTGGCCGCGCCCCTGTTCGCTGCTCAATTAGATCTGCCATCTCAGCAATTGGTCTTATTCCTTCAAGGTCACTTTCAGAAATGCCAAGGGCTGCTGCAAGATTAGCGTCTGGGTCTGCGTCAACTGCTATCACCGTTTTGCCGTCCCTTGAAAAAAGATGGGATAATATAGCAGACAATGTGGTCTTCCCAACTCCGCCTTTACCTGTAATTGCAATTTTCATGTATTAATTTATCATTATATATATATTAATGTCAAAATTTATTATGAATTACATCTTTACTTAAATATTTTTAATTCAAATCTTCAATGTAAATTGTTATAGATATAAATACATTATAAGATAGTTTGTATCTTTTTATTGGTTTAAGATACTTTTTTTTCATCAAAATAAAATTTTTAAAAAAAAAGCCTTTACATAGAAAATAAAAATGTGATATATTTTCAGAGTTTCCTAAACTTGTAACTTTAGACGGCATTATTATAACAGTCGTCTAACTGGTGAAACCTGAGAATTCACCCGAATAATCTTAAATGAGGTCATTTATATAAATCTTAGGATAAAGGAGTGTTTCCCTTATGTTAATAATTGGAGAAAAA